>JAEWRL010000192.1 GCA_023398955.1 Pseudomonadota bacterium | reverse complement strand
CGTTTCGTCTACGGGAACAAGCCGACGACGCCCGAGCTGGTGGTGCAAGGGTCGGCGGTGTACCGGGTGCTCTCGGATCACCTCGGGTCCGTCAGGGCTCTCGTGAACGTCGATGACGTGACGGACGCGCCGGTACGGCTGGATTACGGGGCCTTTGGCGAGGTCAGTGGGATTGGCGTGGGTGTCGTGCCGCAGGGCTTCGCGGGTGGGCTGTACGATGCGGAGACGGGGCTCGTGCGGTTTGGGGCGAGAGATTACGATGCCCAGGTTGGACGGTGGGTGAGTAAGGATCCGATTCGGTGGGATGGGGGGCAGGCCAACATCTACGTGTACGTTGGCAACGATCCGGTGAATCGGCGAGATCCAAGCGGCCTTGCAGTCTATCTATGCCACCGAGTGGCGGACCTTCCCGGGAATCAGTTTTTCGGGATGGAACATCACTTCATCCTCACCGATTCGACGGCTGCGGGGATGGGGCCGTGTGGTGGTGGAGTTCCTGGTCACGGGGGCATCGACCTGCCGTACATCACGGATGTGTGCGTGAATGACCACTCGTCAGAGAATGAGTCATCCAGCGAACCAGGGGGCCTTCAGTGCGAGCTGATATCGGATGTTGATGAGTCGTGCGTGAATGACCTTCTCGAGATAGGCAGGCCTCTGGGGGCGTGGGCTCCGTGGAATCAGTGTCAGAGCTTCGCGTCGGACGTTCTCCTGCAGTGCAGGACCGGAGTCCCACCGTGCGGAGGAACCTTCAGCGGTAGCGAGGGAGCGCCCGGCTTTTGCGGAGGATAGGCATGCGACGAAGGAAGAGCCGTAGGTGGATCGCCCTGGCCGTACTTGGGCTCGCGGGTGCAGTGATCTACTTTTATGGACTTGCGCTTGGAGCGCTGTTGTTAAGCACGTGTGGCTCGCTGAGTCCCCCGTTTTCTGGTTTTCGTTGTGCCCAGCCATATGTCGCGACGATTGTTGGGGCGGTGTTGTTCGCTCTGAGTTGCCTAGGAGCGTGCTGGGAAGGGCTTGCCGCCCTGCATCGCGCGAGGAAAGTGCGTGCGGGCGCGCGACGGCAAGACGGGAAGTTGACGTTGAGTCGGCGTTGACGTCCGTCCGCCGTCGGTTGAAGACGGAGCGTCCCATCGCGTCGCTGGTCGCTCCACCCACCCGCCGAGTCGCTCCGCTCGGCGCCGCGCATAAGGCGCCTTATGCGCAGCGCCCTCCGGTCGCGGGGCTTGCAAAACGTCGTTGCTCCGGCGAAGGCCAGGGCGCTCGGCGACTGGCAAGCCCCGCGCCCTGCGGGTGCCCTCGCTCCGCTAAACATAACAGGAGTATTATGTTTCCTCGGCGGGCGGGCTCCGCTCCTGGCGGGACGCATCGGGGCGCGGCTCGGACACGGTGAGCGGCTACGGCCCGCGCGGGCCCCTGGCCCTCCCACGCGGGCCTGTGGCGTCGCGGGTCCGACGGGGAACGTCTCCCACCCACCCCCGTCGATGAGGGAACGGCCCGGCTGGCCCCGCCCCAGCCGGGCCTATAGGCGTCGGTCCCTGCGGGCGGGGTGAGAAGAGGAGCGAGCAGGCGGTAGTGGTCGAACTCCGGGGCAAAGGAGAACAGGGCCAGTCAAGCCGCGATGGTGAGCCCTTCCAGACGAGCGGCGTTGGTGAGCGCGTGGTCGGCACAGGCAAAGGTGACATCGTCTTGAGCGAGATCGCGCAAGTGCAAGGCGGATGCGAGATGAACGGCATCGGCTCCCCGGAGAGCGTGGCGAGTGAGGAGAGAATCGACTCTCTGGTTGAGCTCGGAGTTGAGGGAGATGCGATACAGAGTGTTCCAATCGTCGCGGAACGTTTTCTGCATCGAGTCGATGAGAGCAGAGGACGCAGGCTGCTCGCGTCGCTTGCGAGCGAAGGTGGCGCTCATTTCGGAGTAGAGGAGCTGCGAGGAGGCGATGAGCCAAGCATTTTTCCAGAGCTCGAGGATGGCGTCTGAGTCGGCCTCAGCGAGGTATCGTTTCACGAGGGCCGAGGTGTCGAAGTAGACGATCATCGTCGGTCTTGGAGCACGATTTCGGAGGGGGGTGTACCGGGCACGATCGCGGGGGGCACATCACTGACGGAGGAGCGCTTGCAGTTGGGGTCGGGGGCTGTGAGGTAGCCCCGGGCAACGGCGTCCCGGAGGAGTTGCTGGGGAGACTGGGGCGAGCGGAGCTGCCTGTCTCGCAGGAAGTCGACGAAGTCCTCGACCTCGGCAAGTTTGTCGTGGGGGAGATCACGAAGTTTGTCGATGATGGTTTGGGCGGTTGAGGAAGATGCCATGGTGGACTCCTGTGTGACGAGTCAGCTAGCCTTGCGCTTGTACTCGTTGACGAAGGCGAAGACGAACTCTACGACTTTGCGTTGTTGCTTTCGAGGGAGCCTACGCACTTCTTCGAAGGCACGTTGCACCTCACCGACGGGTCCAGGTCGTTTGGCGAGGGACTCGTTGTCGCAGTGAGCGTCGACGAGCAAGTCTTCGACGGAGACGCCGAGGACTTTGGCCATGTTGGGCAGGACATCGGAACGGGGAGGTTTATCGCTCCATTCCCAGAAGGTGATATTGGGCTGGGGGACATCGAGTGAGCGAGCGAGCTCAATCTGAGTGAGCCCAGCGGCTTTGCGCAGAGCGAACAGGCGAGCACCTTGCTTGGGCCGTGGTCCTCGAGGGCGTTTGGGAATCCGTGGCACGAAGTCAGTGTACGGGTCGATATGCAAATCGCTGGCTCCGGGCTTGTGAGAATATTAGTGTGCTGATACGAGTAGAGCAAGTCAAGGAGAGGAAGTTTCTGCTTGACGGGGTTTTTCAGGCTCTTCGTCGGAATACGGGCCGTGGTGTCTGCGCGCTCCGCGCCGCAGGAGCGCGGTGGCGTAAGTCACGTAGTGGGGCGACGCGGTGCTCACCGCGGAAGAGAGCGCGTGGATCAGTGCAGCGACGCCGGGACGGTTCCAGGCGCATAGAGGAAACAGGTGATGTGGACTCAGCGCTCTCTTCCGCGGTCGAGCCAACTTAGGACGACGCCGGTGTCAGGCGGCAGCCTTGGGGTTGAGAGGAGCGGGGAGACCGAGCGCCACAAACCGTTTCACGCCGTCGGAACTGCGCACAGGGTTTGCCGTAACGAAGCGGAGCTTCATGAGGAGGTACTGGTGGTCGCGGTAGCCCCGTCCTCGTCGAACCAGGGTTTCCCAGTTGTTGTTCAGCGCCTCGATGCGGCCTGTCGGTGGGTGGTGCTCGCCCAAGGCGAGGATGCCCGGCATGTGTCTGCAAAGCGAGTCGTGGAGCTTGCGCATGGGGACGTTGTCCCGGCGGCGAGTTCGGCACAGCACGTGCCACAGGCCCTCGGACATCGCCAGGTCGTTGGGTGCCCGGAGAGTGGTACGTAGTTCCTCGACGACCTGATATGCGCGGGCGAGCCTCCCGTTGTACGAGAAGAGGCGACGCATCGTCGCTCGTTCGTCGTCGGAGGTCTTCTCCCACGCCTTGAGCACGAGCCACCGAGTGCCTCGCCCAATCGCTCGCATCTCGGGTCCTGCACGGAAGAAGGTTTGTCGCCGTAGCTCGTTCAGAGCCTCGCCAGCGCGCTTCATGACGTGGAAGGGATCGTGGACGATAGCCACGTGTTTCAAGTCCGGATCGTTCTCCACAGCCTTGCGAAAGGGAGCGTGCATGTCCATCGCGAAGAGCCGGATGGCGAGCTTCTGCGCGGTCGAAAGGGTCCCGAGCCAACCGGCGAGGGTGTCCTCGCCGCGGCCGTACCCAATCCACAGAGGTGTGCCGGTTTCCAGGTTACTGACGATGGTGACGAACTTCTCCGAGCGTCGGTGCCGTCGACCCAGCCATTTCTCGTCGACTCCGACTTGCTGCAGGACCTCCGGCGGACGAGTCGCGTCCCACCGAGCGATCGCACACACCTCCGCGCGGCGCACAGTGTGCCAGCTCAGGCCATACTTGGTCGCGACGTGAATCAGCGGCATCGAGAAGGCAT
>JAEWRL010000030.1 GCA_023398955.1 Pseudomonadota bacterium | reverse complement strand
CCCGATGCTGACCCCGATGCTGACCCCGATGCTGACCCCGATGCTGACGCCGACGCTCACACCGACGCTGGCGCTGACGCTGACGCTGACGCCGAGGCTGACGCTGGCGCTGACGCCGAGGCTGGCGCTGACAATGGCGCGAAGCACCGACGTCAACGCGTCGGAGCGGCGCGGTGCAGGGGGGACCGCTCCGTGGAGCGTCTGCGCTCGTGACGCAAGCACGGGCGCAGGCGCGCCACGTTACACGGGGCGGCCCATTACTGGCCTCAGAACTGGGAGAAGAAGGCCCAAATCCGTTCTCCCTCGTCGGGTGGGGGCTCATGGATGCCGTCGAAGGGATACCAGATGACTGGGTAGCCTTCAGCGCAGCCTTGGTATTCGAAACCCAGCGCTCCCGCGACGGGCGTTTCGAGGGTGCAACCGTTGTTGCGCGCGAACTCGTCGCGGGCGGCCTCACCCTCAGAAGGAGGGATGGTGGTGTCCTGGTTCCCGTGAGAGGAGAAGTAAGCGACGGGAGAGCCGCCGGGGCAGCCGCCGGAGAGGGAGCCCGACATTGGAGCGATGGCGCGGAAGACGTCCGCACGCTGGCAACCGATATCCAGCGTCATGATGCCGCCCATGCTGAAGCCAGTCGAGAACAGGCGCCGCCGATCCACGCAGAGGGCTCCTTCGAGGGTCGCCACCATGGCGTCGAGGAAGCCGAGATCCTGCTCCGTCCAACTCGGGAGAGCCTGGGGGGCAACGAGGATGACGTCGCTGCCGGCCTGGCTTTGAATCCCAAAATACGGACCGCTCTGCGGCTCGCCGCCCTCCGCGACCCAGTCCGCCGAGTAGCGCCCGCCGTGCCAGGCGAAAATCAGGGGATAGGGGCCGCGCCCCGGATCGTAGTCCGTCGGGAGCTGGAGGATGAACTCCCGCGCAGTGCCATCGACGTCGAGGGAGTGGCGGCCGCTCTGGAGCGTCGCGGGTGCGAGGCAGCCATCGCTTGGATCGCCCACGGGGGCGCCTCCGCTCGACGCGCTCGCTCCCCCGCTGCCGACCACGGGGGCGCCTCCGCTCGACGCGCTCGCTCCCCCACTGCCGACCACGGGGGCGCCTCCGCTCGAGCTCGTCGCCGCGCCTCCGGCCGGCTCCGCGGCGCCCCCTTCGGCACCACCTGGGCTCGAATCCCCGGAGCACGCCGCCAGGACGAACCCCAAGCCGCTGACCCACAGCGCCGCGTAGCACCGCGCCGTCGTTCCTCTATCGTCCGTCATCGCGTCCTCGTCCTCCTTTGGCTAGAACCATGCCCTGCACACCCTTCTCGCGGCTAGAGGCTACCGCGCCGCGAGGTTCGTGCCAGTCGCGGGTGGAGCCTCGAGAACGCCAGCGAAAGCCTGAGGACGAGCCGGACGGGCGCTCCGGTCGGTGACCAATGTGTGGCGGCTTGGCAGCGGATGCTTCGCGCCTGGCGCGCCTGCGAGGGCTCCGCTATCCCCCAAAGCCGTGGACCCTGCAGAGTATCAGAAACACGACGCCGTGGCCTTGGCAGAGCTGGTGAGGAGGCGTGAGGTGACGCCCGCCGAGCTCCTGGAGGCGGCGCTCGCCCAGGCGCGTGCCAAAGATCCGATCCTCAACGCCATCGTCCATTCCCTGGAGGCGCGCGCGAGAGAGAAGCTCCAGCGCGGGCTTCCACACGGCCCCTTCCACGGGGTGCCCCTGCTCCTGAAGGACGATATCGAGCTCGAAGGGACGCCCATGACGCTGGGGTCGGCGGTGCTGAAGGGGTATCTTTGTCCCACTACGCACGTCGTCGTCGAGCGCTTGGAGGCCGCGGGCTTCTCGATCCTCGGACGTACCAATATGTCGGAGCTGGGGCTCCTCCCCTTCACGGAGCCCCGCGTCTATGGTCCCGCTCATAACCCGTGGAACCTCGCGCATTCACCGGGTGGCTCGAGCGGCGGCGCGGCAGCTGCCGTCGCGGCGGGCATCGTGCCGATGGCGCAAGCATCCGACGGGGGGGGCTCCATTCGCATCCCAGCGTCGGCTTGTGGCCTCGTCGGCTTGAAACCGAGCCGTGGCCGGAACCCTGGCATGCTCGATGACGATCCCGACGGCTTCATCACGCGCGGCTGTCTCTCGCGCACCGTCCGTGACACGGCGGCCTATCTCGACCTCGTGGCAGGCCCGCGTGCGAGCGACCGCTGGTGGGCACCGAGGCCGTCCGAGCCGTACAGCGCGGTGATAGCCCGCAAGCCTCCGCGACTGCGTGTCGCCTTCTCGACTGTCGACGCCGCGGGCGCGCCGCTCCACGCGGAGTGCCGAGCAGCGGTGGAGAAGGCAGCGCGGTACTGCGAGGACCTCGGGCACATCGTCGAGGAGGCTCGGCCGGCGCTGGACTTGGAGTCCTTCAATGAAGCCTTCCTCGTCCTCTGGGCCATGTCGGCGGGCTACTTCGTCGCTCGCGTTCGCCAGGGGATGAAGGAGCGGTTGCCACGGCGGCTGCAGTTCCTCAGCGACAGTCGCGCGTCCTTCGAGCTGCTCACGCGGGCCGCGCAAGGGCCTCGCCATCTGGGGTCGTCCCCCATAGAACCCTTCACGCGCCGCCTGGCGCGCATCGACGCCCAAAACTCCCCCAGCGATCTGTGGATTGCCTGGGCAACGATGCGCCGCGCCGATGCGGAGCTGGCACGTTTCTTCGAACGCTTCGACGTGTCCCTGAGCCCCGTCCTAGGAGAGCCTCCCTGGCCCATCGGTCGCTTCGACCCGGGCTGGTCGGACGAGGTCGTCAAGCGCGAGCTCTTCACGTACCTGGGCACGACGCACGTCGCGAACACCACGGGCCTTCCAGCCTTGAGCCTGCCGCTGCACCGCACTCCGCAGGGTCTTCCCGTAGGGGTGCACGTCTTGGCACCCTGGGGGCGGGAGGACCACCTGCTGGCCCTGGGGGCCGAGCTCGAGGAAGCGTACCCATGGGATGGCCAGTGGCCCATGACCCTCGAAAACAATAGTCCCTTACCGGGCAGATTGATGGCGGGGTTGGCAAGACTTGGATGGCCGTTGCCGACTGGTGCAGGCAATCAGCTTTCAGTTCTCAGCCGTCAGCATCTGCGGGAGCACCATTGTGCGGATGTGCAGGCCGGCAAGGATAGCTCGAGCGCGAGCTAGCACGCTTCCTCAGCATCGCCGCTGGCTCGGCCAGCGAGACCGAGTACCAGCTACTCCTGGCTCGTGACCTGGGCTGTCTCAGTCCCGATGCTCATCGTCAGCTCGATGCCCAGGTCCGCGAAGTGCGCAGGATGCTCGCCAGCTTCATGCAGAAGCTGACGCCTGACGGCTGACACCTCATAGCCTGCCCTCCGGTTGCATTTGGCGTTGCCAGTTCCCCTGTTTGGTTCCGGCTCCGCCGGGTTAGAGTGCTGTCGCACAGAACAAGTAGTGAGCGAGCGACGTTTCGCTTCGCGGTCGGGCTTGCTGCCGTGCTCGAGGGCCACGACAGCCCGGAGCAGTGACCTCGTGTTCGAGTGCGCCACCTGCCTCACGGAGCAGTCACGTCTTTGACACCGATGCGCGAGGTCGTGTCACTTCCAATTGCGACGATGGCGCAGCGCCCGGGTTTTCGAATGCTGGAGAAGGCCATGCCAGTAGGCGTTCCTTTTGGCGCGCTACAACCATCATGAAGCATGGACTAGAGGACATCGGATACGGACAATGCTCTGAGTAGTCCGCCCGTCCATTTGCTTGCCCAATAAAAAAGCGATTGACGACGTAGGTGCTAGTGGTAACGTGAGGTCGCGAGGCTTCGGGGTATAGGGTGGATTGGCTCGCAACGTGCGCTACCAATTCCGGTAGGGCCGATTGGGGGTTTCTCCTATATGGAAGGGGGCCGTGTTTCAGCGTTGCGCTGGCGGTACCTTGCGTTCCTGTGCCTTGGCTTCGCCAATCAAAGAACCATGGAGGTCCACATGAACAAGCGTATCAGGCTGGTAGGATTGGTTTTTGGTTCCTTGTTGGTGGCGGGAGGTGCTCAGGCGACTGGTGTTCAGATTCATGGGAGTCAGTTTGATAACTATAATGGCAATCAGTCCACCTGTCCCGAGAGGTATGTGAACGGTATCAGGACCAATTGTAGCTTCAATACTTCCCTTATGCTTGGTTTGATCAAGCTCGATAGTACAACGGCTGTCGATGTGTGGGTCGATGGATCGCACTCGGGTACGCAAACGACGAGTCTGACTACCTATGCCTATAGCTATAACGGTGTCTTGCGTGCTTCCAGGGCTAGCAACGCGACGAGCGTGAGTGGCAACTGGGCAAGGTTGATGTCCTTCACGGCTGCTGAGCAGACCTACTACGGGTACATGTCAGTGTTGGCGGTTGTTCCTGCGAGCTACAATGGAATGATCTATGGCGTTGGGGTGTACAATATCTAGCTGTTGAGGGCGCTGGCGATAGGTTGGTTGCTAATGCCATTGCCCATGAATCTGTCTTGAATGTGTGAGGTGGCTGTGGGGTGGTCGTGTTCGTCCATTCCACAGCACCCATTGGTTGCCATTGGTGCAATCTCGTAAGCGGTTGGGCGCCCAGACATTCCCAGCCACAGTTTCCGTGTGATCAAGGGAAGGAGGCAAACATGTCGAGGTTCTTCGTGGGCTCCGTCTTCGCTGTTATCGGGGCCATCACGCTTGGAATCGTCGGACTATGGTTCGTTCAATCGAGCGCGACGCGCTCCGAGGTGGCTCGCCTGCCCAGGGCGCGTGCCGAGGCGGCGATCCGCGGTTCCCAAACCGGCGACTCCGGGATGGAAGCGGTCGCGCTGCGGCAGCAGCTTCAGGCATTGAACGCAGAGGTCCAGCGACTGAAGGCGTCCGCGGCAGCGAGCCCGCAGCGCCCCGTCGAGGAGACCGTGCCGCAGCGGGGACATCCAACGCCCGAACAGATCGAAGAGGCCGAGGCCGCATGGAGGCTTCACATGGCCGAGGTCAGCGGGCGCTTCCATAGAGAGCCGCTCACCAGTGATTGGGCGGCGAGCACGGCGCAGGTACTCAATGACAAAATCGACGGCCGCGAGGCCCTCCGGCGAGCGGTTCAGCAAGTCGAGTGCCGGTCCACCATGTGCCGCGTGGAACTCGTCGATCGCGGTGAGGCCGATCTCGAGAAGGGTTTGCCCGAGTTCCTCTCGGAGGTCGGGGAGGTGCTGCCCGCAGCGGAGGTCGCCTACGCCGACAACCCAGACGGCAGCAGGACGGCAGACATCTATCTTTTCGTCGATTCGGGAGACAATGGGCCGTTGAGCGGTCACGGGGGGTGAGGCGCAGGCGATTCAGGGCAAGCCGCGAACCTGGAGCGCCTGGCCCTTGACGCGGGCACATCACCACACGGCACGCATCGCGGATGGTGAGGGCCAAGCCCTCGGCTCGAGGCGCCGTGGTGCTCCTGCCGGTTCCGACTCGAAGTCGCGCTAGCCGAGCAGCAGCCAAAGCCCCCCGAGCACGGCCACGAGGACGCCGGCCTTGGGGGCGAGCAGCCGTTCCTTGAAGGCGAAGGCGCCGACGAGGAAGGCCACGACGACGTTCGTGCGGCGCACCATGGAGACGACGCTGACGAGGGAGCCTTGCTGAGACAAGGCTCGGAAGTAGAGGTTGTCGGCGACGAGGAGCAAGAGCCCGACGAGCGGGATCGAGAGACGCCACTCGAGCGACGTGGTGCGGAGGCGTCTGGGGCGCCAGAGCAGCAGCACGACGGCTCCCTGGAGGGCCGTGTTGTACAGAGTGAACCAACACTGGAGCGTCGTGGGAGGCAGCTGGGCTCCTTGCAGCAGGTGTTTGTCGTAAAGCCCGCTGATGGCACCCACGACAGTCCCGGCGAGGAGTAGTGCGATCCAGCGGTTTCGCTCGAAGCGGATTCCCTCCGCGCGCCCGATCACGGAGAATGCCCAGTAGGCCATCAAAATGGCGGCGATGCCGAGCCACTGCCGCTGGGTGGGCTGCTCCTGGAAGAGGAGCACCGCCCCAGCCAGGGTGAAGAGGGGCGCGCTGGCGCGAACGGGGGCCGCGATGGAGATGGGAAGGTGCTTGATGGCGAAGAACGACAGCATCCAGGACGTGGTGACGATCCCCGCTTTCACGAGGACGAGCCCGTGGTCCGAAGGCGTCAGCGGCACCAGCACCAAGCCGAGCGAGCGAGCGGTTTCTGGTGCCAGCCGCCCCAACAGCAGCCCCAGCACGACGACGACGCTTCCTGTCAGACTGGAGAAGAAGAGCACAGGCAACACCGCGTTGCCTTGGAGGGCCGCCTTCTTCGAGACGTCGTAGAGCCCGAGGCAGGCGGCAGAGAGGGTTGCGAGCAGGAGCCAGGACACGAAAGCTGCCGAGTCATGCCACAGCGCTTGGTCGCGTCGAGGGGCGCGACTGGCTCGTCCCCCGGACGTGATCGAATCCCGCGACTCGCGCATCAACCCCTCGTGACAAAGCAGCTCCCGCGGTCCCCTTCAGCGTTCGTCCTGGTTTTCGCGCTCCTCGCTGCGACTCCCGGTTGTGGCAGTCAGCACTCGGATGCCACAGGGGACCCTTCGGCGGATGGCCAGGCCGGTACCCAGGTGTCGACCGGCGGCGCTGCCAGCGGCGGCTCTGTCGCGCAGGGGTACGGCGGCTCGCCAGCAACGGGCGGCTCGCTCGAGTCGGGGGGGGCGCCGGGTGGCGGCAGCGGAGGGGTCAGCGAATCGGGCGGCGCCCCGGGCGGTGACAGTGGGGGCTCCTTCGAGTCGGCTGGCGGCAGTGGGGGAGGCACCGAGCCGGCTTTCGGAGGAACAGACGCTGGCGGAGCGTCGAGCGGCGGCGCGTCGAGCGGCGGCGCGTCGAGCGGCGGGGCACCGAGTGGCGGAACCTCGAGCGGCGGGGCACCGAGTGGCGGAACCTCGAGTGGCGGAACCTCGAGTGGCGGAACCTCGAGCGGCGGGGCACCAAGTGGCGGCGCGTCGAGCGGCGGGGCACCAAGTGGCGGCGCGTCGAGCGGCGGAGCAACGAGCGGTGGGGCATCAGCAGTGGGTGGTGCAGTGGGCGCCTGCCCGGTGGAGCTCGTGGGTTGGGCTGCGGTGAGCGGCGACGGCGTAGGGACCACGACGGGCGGCGGGGAGGCGGCGCCCGTGCGGCCAGCAACGCTTGGAGAGCTCGAGGCCTACGCGAGGGACGAGGCGCCCAGGGTCATCGAGATCGACGGCACCTGGGATCTCGATGGACGCCTGGATGTCGCTTCGAACAAGACGATCCTGGGCCTCGGCCCGGACGCTCAGCTCAACGGGGGTCTCCGCATTCGGGGCTCCTCCGGAGACTTCGTGCGCAACGTGATCGTGCGAAACCTGAAGGTGAACGGCGCCAGCAGTGACGTGGACGGTGATGCCGTGCAGATCCACTTCGCGCACCACGTGTGGATCGATCACTGCGAGATCTGGGACGCCCCCGACGGGAATCTCGACGTCGTGCATGGCTCGAACTGGGTCACAATCTCTTGGACAAAGTTCCGGTACACCCCCGCGGCGCCGGACCCGAGCCACAAATTCTCTACCCTCATTGGTCATTCCGACAGCAACGCTGGCGAGGACGAGGGTCGCCTCAAGGTCACGCTCCACCATGACTGGTGGGCCGAGGGCGTCACGGAGCGCATGCCGAGGGCGCGTTTCGGGCAGGTCCACTCCTTCAACAACTACTTCTCGTCAGCGGGAAACAACTACTGCATTCGCGCAGGCCGGAGCGCCCACATCCTCTCCGAGCACAACTACTTCGACGGCGTGCGCGCCCCGCACGAGTTCAACAACAGCGCCGATGAGGGGACGGCGCACATCACCGCCCGCCACAACACCTACAGCGCCGCGGACGGTGAGGATGGCAGCTGGGGAGGCGGCACTCCGTTCACAGCTCCCGGCTATCCCTACGAGCCTGACGCCGCTGGGGACGTCCCGGACTTGGTACGTCGCTGCGCCGGCCCCCAATGATACAAGTGCTCCCTGGTCGGGAGGCCTAGGTCGGTTGGCCCTGTCGAAGGCGGATGAGTCAGCGGTTTCCTCGGGGTCTCGGTTCCCCGTCGCGGCGTTAGCCGCTGCCTCGGACTGCCGTCGCGCGGGCCGGTGAGGCTGTGACTCGAGTGATCGAATCCGATGCCGTTTGCATTAGATACAACTGATTGGTGTCCACCGCCCCAGAAGCCATCGCGTTGGTCCAAGAGTCCACGCAGCCAGCCGCCGGACGTCGCGAGACGAATGCGCGCCTGCGTCCGCTCTTCAGCGAGTACTACGATTCGGTGTGGAGGCTGCTACGACGCTTTGGGATGCCGCCTCAGGCCGCCGACGATGCCGCCCAGGAGGTCTTCGTCATCCTGGCCGAGCGCTTACCGGACGTCAAAATCGGAAGCGAGCGCTCGTTCATGTACGGCACGGCCATGAGGTTGGCATCCACCTGGCGTCGCAAGAGCCGTCGCGAGACCCCGTCGAGCGAAGGCGATTACCAGCGCGCCGACATCCCCCATGCGGATGAGCTCACCGATCAGAAGCGAGCGCGGGTCATCCTCGATGGGATCCTCGATGGCATGGATGAGAGCTTGAGGACCGCCTTCGTCCTGTACGAGATCGAGGGACTCACAGTGCCCGAGATCGCCGAGGCCGCCGGACTTCCCGTGGGAACCGCGGCATCGCGCCTGCGAAGGGCGCGTCAGGCTTTCCAGGGGGCGCTGCGGCGCCTGCTACCGCGGGAAGGGAAGGAGCGATAATCATGGCCACACCGACCCGATTCGAAGAGGATCACGAGGTGTCGCTCGAGAGATTCCTTCTCGACGCAGGCAGAGCCGAGAGGCCAGGCCGCGCTGCGAAGCGTCGTGCTGCCGTCGCACTTGGCATCGGCGGACTGGGCTGGCTCGGGCTGGGCTGGTTGGCGCCCTCGTCGACGGCGGCAGCGGCGCTCCACGCTGCGAAGGCGGGCGTCGTCAGCAGCGCGAAGTGGATCGTCCTCGGTGCCGTCGGTGGGGGGGCTCTCGTCACGGCGCACTACGTGTCGTTCTCCGGACGCGAAACGGCGGCGCCTCCTGCCGCTGTGAGCGCCCCAGCCGTGGAGCCCGCTCGGCCCGGTGCAGCCGCCGCGCCGTCGGAGCCCACGCCCGTCGCCGAGCCGCCCTCCGCCGAGGGCGTCGGACCGACCTCGGGTGCCGCCGACACGGCCGTCCCAGAGGGGCAGGCCCGCACGGAAGGGACGTCTCAACGCGGAGCGAACGCCCCTGCGGCATCCATCGCCGACCAGATCCGGCGGCTCGACGAGGTCCGCGGCGCCCTTGCGTCGGGGCGCTCCGCTCAGGCCCTGGCTCAGCTGCAAGCGTTCCGCAAGATGTACCCGAGGACGCCCTTTGGCCAGGAAGCAACGGTGCTCCGGATCGAGGCCCTTGTGGGAGCGGGGCAGGTGGGGAAGGCGAGGTCTGCGGCGCAGCAGTTCGAGCGCTCGAACCCCAGTAGCCCTCACCTGAAGCGCTTGCGCGCGTTGGTCGGCGAGCGTGACGCCCGCTAGGCAGCTGCACCTGACCCTCGGCGCCGCTGTCGCCATCGCTTGTGGTGACGGACGCCAGGTCTCACTCGGGAACTCACTACCGCAGAACGGTGTTGTTTCGTCCGGTGGCGGTTCCGGGAGCGGGTCTGGGGGAGACTCGGTGGGCGGGTCCGGTGGCAGTTCCGCGAGCGGGTCCGGGGGCAGGGGCGGAGCCGCGGGAGGCAGCGCCGTTGCCGGGGGAGCAAGCGGCGGTCCGAACGATGATTGCTCGGGCGAGGCGCCAGTCGGTGAGGACTTGCGTGCCCTGCTCCGGGACGCCCTGGGCTTCGGCGCTGCCGTCACGGGCGGGGCAGAGGGCTGCCTGTATCGCGTCACGACCCTCGACGATTCGGGGCCTGGGAGCCTCCGCGAAGGGGCCGGCTTGGCGGGGCCTCGCTGGATCGTCTTCGATGTGTCCGGCGCCATCGACTTGGCGTCGCCCATCGCCGTGGCGGCAGACAAGACAATCGACGGTCGCGGCCAGTCCGTTACGGTGCGCGGCGATGGACTGGTGCTGCCCGGGGTCCATAACGTCATTGTCGCTGGCGTCGCCTTCGACGGGCTCTCGGAGGCCCCGGAGGACGCGATCGTGTTGGAGTCCGGCGCACGGGACGTGTGGATCGATCATTGTGCGTTCGCGCGCTACGGCGATGGCTTGATTGATATCACGACGGCCTCCACGAACGTGACGGTCTCCTGGTCCCACTTCTTCGACCACAGCAAGGTGATGCTCATCGGGCAGACTGCCACGGCGACTGCCGACGAGGCGATCCGGGTGACCCTGCACCATAACTGGTTCGATGGGACTTACACCTACCATCCTCGTCTCAGGTTCGGGTGGGTCCATGCCTTCAACAACCTCTTCGAAGCTTGGGGAGACTACGCCATCGGCAGCAGCATGCTCGGACAGGTCGCGTCAGAGGCCAACGTGTTCGCGGCGGACGGCAACACGGAGGGTTCCATCATCCAGATCGCCGACGATCCCGAGCCCGGTGCGCTGCGCTCCACTGGCGATCTCTTGCTGAATGGCACGATCATGATCGAGAACGAGCCGGCCGCCGTTTTTGAGCCCTCGGCCTACTACGAGTACGCGGCTTCCGAGGCCACAGCGGACCTTGCCGCAGCGATCCGTGCGGGATCCGGGCCTCCGTAGTGTGCCTGGTTCCCTAGCGGGCAAGCCGATCCTACCGGGCGGCTCACAAGGGACGCCGTGCGGTGAGGAGGGCAGCGGGAACGGTCGTCGCGCATTGTGGTCGTGTCGTGCAGGCAGTAGGCTCAGCAACATGTACGGCCTGTCGTCTACTGCACCCACGGACCTCGCGCTCCGCTTGGCAAGATGAAGCGGTGGGCGCCGTGGTTGCTCGTGTTGCTAGCGGCGACACGCGCTCGCGCGGAGGAGCAGCGGGCTTACCACCTCCTCTTCGAGGCGGAGGACGCTTGTGGCACGGAGGCGGCCTTCCGCGAGGAGCTCGAGGCAAGGTGGCCCGGGGCGCGTCGCGCCACAGCGCGAGAGGCCATCAAATTCATCCAGGTCCGAACTCGGCCGAAAGGTGATGGGGCCGTCGGCGAGCTCCACGTCACTGCCGCCCCCGGTGAGCGCCCCGTCACCGCCGCCCCCGGTGAGCGCCCAGCCACTGCCGCCCCCGGTGAGCGCTCCACGCGAGAGATCGAGGCGCCCAACTGCGACGAGCTCGTCGAAGGGCTGGCGCTCATCGCCGCCCTGGTGCTGGCCGAGGCGTCACGCGCGGGCGACGAAGCCGCGGCAGGCGAAGGGTCATCCCCCGGCGACAGTCCCGGAGCCGCCCAGCGGGACCAGAACGTCGCGCCCCCTGCGCCTGGCCCCGCCTCGGCGCGGGCCGCCGAGGGCGCTGGTGGGGGAACGAGCGGCCCCGGAGGAGCCTCCGCTTGGGCGCGTCCGACATCGTGGTTCGCCGGGGTCCACGGTATCGCTGTGGTGGGCGTCTTTCCCGAGCCGGGCTACGGCGCGGGCGCCTCGCTGGCCCTGCGCTGGCTCAGCGCCCCTGGCGAGCCCGAGCTGCGGCTGGGGGCTCGCCGCACACTACGGAGTGGCCATCGGGTATCCGCGGCGCAGGCAGACTTCTCCCTGACGACGGCCCGCCTCTCGCTGTGCCCACTGTCGGGTTCACCACTCCCGAGCGCGAGCCTCGGGCTATGCGGCGACGTGGAGGCGGGCTTCATCGAGGCCTCGGGCAGCGACATCGACCTGCCCCAGTCGGAGCGGCGCGCCTTCGTTGGCGTGGGTGGCTCGGCCCATGCTCGTTGGATGGTGTTGGGACGCCTCGGGATCGAGCTCGAGCTCGGCGCCGTGGCGCCCCTGCGACGAGACGAGTACGCCTTCGACGACGAGGCGTTCCACGAGGTCGCCGCTGTGACGGCGGCTGCTGCGCTGGGGCTGGTGGTTCGCCTCGACCCGTGAGAGGGCAGGGGGGCTTGGGTTCGAGCCTTGGTGTGGTGGTCGTTGCGGCAAGGCGCTTTCTCGAGTGCGCCCACCAACGACTGCTTGGACGATGTCTGCCTCCAACAAGCGCAGGTCCAACTCTGCCAGGGGATGCTTGCCATCACTGCCTCACGAGGAGCCCTGCACAACTGCTCCCGGACGGTCAGGCTGCGGTAGCCGACGAGCCACCTACTACCGTGCCGAGCCACCCACGCGTCCGAGGTGGAGCGGCTCGTAGGGGGCCGTCAAATCGATGGCATAGATGACGTTACCTAGCGCGAGGTAGATGATGTTCCCGTAGCTGGCGCGGGCCCCTGTCTCTTCGATCTCGCCCCGGTCGATGACGCGAGGCGTTTGCTTATGTCGAGGGACGTTGAGCTGCCGGCAGCAGTGCTTGGGGGACCATCTGATGCTCAGAGTTGCCTCAGTCCGTCGTCGTACCCGTCAAGGTTTCTGGATTGGTGTGACATATTCATGACGCTACGAATTAACTTTACCGCATGGTCATGGGGGCGTATCGTCCCAGGTGCGCTGCGTGGGGTGCAGTATGGTGCTGTCGCGCGGCGGCGATCCGGGCGCGGATTTGCGGCTCTTCGTCGGAATACGGGTAGTGGCGTCGACGCGCTCCGCGCCGCAGGAGCGCGGTGGTGTAAGTCACGTAGTGGGGCGACGCGGTGCTCACCGCGGAAGCGAGCGCGTGGATCAGTGCAGCC
>JAEWRL010000128.1 GCA_023398955.1 Pseudomonadota bacterium | reverse complement strand
TCCGTGGGGGAAAGGGGGAGGTCTATCCACGGGGCCGATCAACCCACGATAGTGGCCCCCCATGCGCTCGAAAACCTCAACTCCGCCCATCCAAACCTTTCATGGGGGGGAGCGCGCGAAATCTAGGATCAACGGAGGGCTCATCCAAAAGCCGAAGGCTCGAGAGTTTCGGATTGCGCTCAACGCTGATGCACCGATTGGTGACAGGAGGCAGCTCTATGGCCTCGAGATTCTCATTTCCGGATATATGCAGCTCCTCCTTGACACCATCACAGGGCTCCTCACCGTCGACCAAGTGACCAAACCTGCGCAAGCTCGTCAGAGACGGGTTGTTGCTGATCTTTAGTCGTCCTCCGATTTACTCCACATTAGGAGCGGCGTCGACCGCCAAAGGGTCGGCTACCGCGACGTGCCGCAGGAAGGCATGCGCGGGAGCATGCCGCTATGGGCTGTCGACAGTGGCGTCGTCGAGGTTCGCGGGGGCTCGGTCATGGCCGGAGCCGGAGGCAGGGCCCCCGAGATTCGAACTGCGGCGCGGCGGGCTCTCCATGGCGGCCTTGGCAAGCCCGAGCAGCCCCATGCCGCGTAGTGGTTCGGCCAGATCTCGAGGCAGCGGCGCGCGGTGCAAGAGGGGCTCGCCCGTGATGGGATGGTACCAAGCCAGCTCGAAGGCGTGCAGGGCCAGCCGGAAGAGCCCGAAACGCGCACGCATGGCGCGGTTGTGCTCCCCCTTGCCGTACTTCACGTCACCGACGAGTGGGTGACTGAGATGCTTCATGTGCCGCCGCGCCTGGTGCTGGCGTCCTGTCAGCAGAAGCAGGCGAACCAAGGAGTACCGCTCGAAGGTGCCCCAACGCTCGAACTCCGTCCGCGCGGGCCGTCGCTCCGTCGAGCCCTCCTTCGCCAACGGGTGATCGACGACCCCCGCCTCGGAAGGGACACCGCGCACCAGGGCGAGGTAGCCCTTCCTCGTCTCCGGCGCACGGAGCCTACCTTGGGCGGCACGCGCCACCTCTGGAGCCAGGGCGAACACGAGTACCCCGCTCGTCGCGCGATCGAGCCGGTGCAGCGGATAGACGTGCTTCGCCGCCACCTCCCGCGCCAGGGACAACGCCGTGACACGCTCGCGCGCCCAGCCGTTGTGGACGAGCAGCCCTGCGGGCTTGTCCACGACGAGCAGGGATTCGTCGTGGTAGAGGGTACTGAGCGCGAGCGCCATGGGCCGGGAGCGTGGACTGGCGCACTTCCGTGAGCAAGCGACTCTGCTCGGACCATCGGGGCCCGAGTCGACGACGGAGGGGGTGCCCCGAAGCTTCTCGGGCCGCGCTGGGCCGACAGCCGCGCCGGGGGCGCTCCCTCCCGGGCTGCCGCCCGGGTCCCTGCAGGACGACGCGCGGCAGCCGCTGAGCCTCGTCAGTACACGACGATGTTACGGCAACCGCTGCCGCAACCGTCGCCGTCGATGTTGTTGCCGTCGTCGCACTCCTCGTTCTCGTCGACGACGCCGTCTCCGCAGAAGGAGCCCAGGGTGCAGCCGATGCCGCACTCGCCGTAGCCACCGTCGTTCACGCCGTCGTCGCATTCCTCGCCGAGGCTGACGATGCCATCGCCGCAGACAGGGGTACATTCGCTGCGCGCGGTCGCGAAGCCTTGCAGCGTCAGCTGGAAGGTGGAGGCATTTGTCTGCCGCTCGGCGTGGAAGACCGCAATCTCGTAGACGTTGCCGTCCTGCAAACCCAGGTCGACGGTTTGCGGCGGGATCACCGCGGTGCCCTCGGTCACACCATAAGTCACATTGGCCACGCCCGACTCATTGATGGTGAGATAGCCGTTGACCGCCGTGTGGATGCCGCCAATGTCCACTGCGAGCCGGTTGTTGATGAACACCCAGACGTCGTCGTCACCGGTGAAGTCGAGGACGTAGGTCTTTCCGGCCGTGTACTGGAACCAATAACGGATCTCGCTGGTGAAGTGGAAGTTGTGGAGCGGTGAGCCCGCCTCCTCGGCCCAGTTGCCGCCATAGTAGGTGGCGATGGCAGCCGCCGTGCGCTCGGCATTCGGGGTGAAGGGGTCGCCGTCCACGGGGAAGAACACCGGATTGCCATCGTACGCGCCTTCGATGATGAGGCCGTGGAACACGCCATCCACCTCGACGCACTCGAAGTAGTCAGCGCACCTGCCGCCAGGCGAGCAGTCCGTCGTGTTGGGCTCGCTGCACTGGGGCGTCGTGGGATCCGCGTCGAAGGGGCAGTAGGTGCATGGAATGGGGTTCCCGTCGGCGTCGTAGTCAGGCTGGGTTGCGCTGCCGCACCAGCAGGTGGAGGGCTCGGAGATGTCCTGGAACTGCTCGCCGTTCGCGCCGTAGCGGTTCACGAAGCGTCCGTCGCCGAGGTCCCAGAGGGTGAGGGTGGAGACCGTCGTGCTGTTGGTGCCGGGCACGTCGCGGTACCACTGGGAGAAGCTCTGGGCACTGCCGACGTGTCCACCAGCAACAGCGAGGTAGGCGGGCTTGCCATCGGCGTCGAGGGTGGCCTCTACCATGCCGAAAGCCGGCACGTAGCTACCCGTCACGCTGGGCTGGAAGTCCTGATGGTCCTGACGGAAGTCACGATAGACGGCCGGGACCGTCATGAAGCCCGAGGGTTGAGGCACGCTGCATTCGTAGCCCGGCTCGCTGCGGCAGTCCGCCGAGCAGCCATCACCGTCGTTGTTGTTCCCATCGTCGCACTCCTCGCCCAAGACGAGGCCGTCGCCGCACTCGGACGTGCAGGCCCCGTCTCCACAGTTCGGCTCTGCCTGGCAAAGCGCCGAGCAGCCGTCGAAGGGGACGGCGTCGTCGTCCTCGCAGCTCTCCGCGCCTTCCTGGACGCCGTCGCCGCAGACGGTCGTCGTGCACGCGCTGGGGCTCACGGAGTTGTCACACTTGTAGCCAATCTCGACCTTGCACGTGGCGGAGCAGCCGTCGCCAGGCGTGGTATTGCCGTCGTCGCAGAGCTCCGGGAAGGCCACGAACGCATCCCCACAGCGGGCGATGCGGATGCACGGCTGCCCCGACGTTGCGCAGGACCAGCCTGGCTCCTGGGAGCGGCAGTCGGCTGCGCAGCCGTCCCCGCCCTCCTTGTTTCCGTCGTCGCAAGCTTCGTCCTCGGTGAGCTCGCCGTTGCCGCAACCGGGGGTCGGCAGAGCATCCTCATCGAAGTCGAAGTCCATGAGGCCTCCGGTGCCGTCCCCATCCGGCTGGGAGCCGGCCCCCGCCGTGTTCGAGGAGCCGTTGCCTCCGTTGTTCGCTGGTCCTTCGGCGCCACCCCCCGCGGAGCAACTGGCCGCCAAAGCGCAGCAGGAAAAAATGAGAACCGAATACCGAGTAAGGAAGAAGTAGGGACGCATAGTCAAACTCGCTGAAGCTAGACCGGCCTGTCATGCCGGGAAGCTGGTAGTCTTCCACATGGCCGGCGGGATTTCGAGGCGAGGCCGCGACGGGCCAAACATACAGTATGGCCGAACGCGGAGCAGAGACGAGGGGCAGTCACCGCGACCCGGCCTCGCCCTGCTCACGACGGCTCCGAGGGGGCGCAACCACCTTCTCCCACGGCCAACACGTCGCATGGGCCGCTGAACCTGACTCGCTGGTCGGTAGCTCCCTCAGACTCAGGCATCACCTCCGCGCCGGGGGCGAGCGCTCCCGCCGATCGCCTCGTGGAACGTGTTCACGCCTTTCACCGGGCATGGGCTCTCTCGGTCGAGGCCGGGGAACGCCCAAGCCCCGTCACGTTGACGCCGCGACTCACCGACCACATACGCACGCGACATGAAACGCCAAACGTGGACCGCCGTTCTCGGCTTGACCGCCCTTTGTGCCGTCCTGGGGACAGCCAGCTGCGAGACGGAGGATCCGGCAGTACGTCCCGGAGAGGCGTCGCCAGCACTGCCGCAGGACGAGACTGCAAGGGCTGAGGCGAAGGTGAAGGCCACCGTCCGGCAGGCGGAGCAGGTGCTCCAGGCGCCAAGCACGCAAGCCTCGCGACGCGCCGCGGTGGGGCAGCCAGCACCGCAGTTTGCCCTGAAGGACCTGGAGAACAACGAGGTGAAGCTGAGCGACTTCAAGGGCAAGGTCGTTGTCCTCGAGTGGTTCAATCCGGGGTGTCCCTTCGTTCGCCTCTCGCACACCGCCGGATCGCTCAAAGGGCTTGCCAAGAAGCACGCTGAAGGAGGCAATGTCGTTTGGTTGGCGATCAACTCCGGTGCGGCGGGCAAGCAGGGGCACGACGTCGACGAGAACAGGGCGAAAGCGCGGGAGTGGGGCATCGATTACCCCGTGCTGAGGGACGAGAGCGGCAGCGTCGGGAAAGCCTACGGCGCGACGAACACGCCACATCTTTTCGTCATCGACGCCGAAGGGGTGCTCCGCTACTCAGGCGCCATCGACAACTCTCCCGATGGCGAGGGCAAGTCACCCCGGGGCGGCAAGCTCGTGAACTACGCCAATCAGGCCCTTGACGAGCTCTCCCAGGGCAAGCCCGTGAGCGTGCCCACGACCAAGGCCTACGGCTGTGGCGTGAAGTACGGCGCTTGAACAGAGGACCCCTCCCCAGCGCCGCCAAGCCCCCGTTCGCCTGACTGCTGACTGCCGACCGCTGATCGCCTGCATCCTCTTTGCTTCCGGCTCCGCCGGGTTAGGTAATCTGCCATGATCGTCGTGACGAATCGTATCCCCGTAGCCATGGGTCACGAGGCTGACTTTGAGGATCGCTTCCGCAATCGGGCCCATCTCGTCGACAGCGCGCCGGGCTTCATCCGCAACGAGGTGCACCGGCCGCGCCCGGTTCGTTTCGACCACGAGGCAGGGGGCTTCGTGCCAGATCCGGACCGGGAAGGCTATTACGAGGTGAAGACATGGTGGCGCAGCATGGAGGACTTCGAGGCGTGGACGAAGAGCCCCGCCTTCGCCGAAGCGCACAAGAACCGGGCACCGCGCGAGATGTTCTCGGGACCCAGCGTGCTCGAGGTGCACGAGGTCTTCCTGAAGTCAGCAGAAGGAGCGTAACTCCGACAATGAATCTTGGCCCCTGGCTGGCTCAGCGGACGCCCGGGCGCTCGCGCCGCGAGCTCTGACGCCCGAGCAGAGCACAGGCCAGGAGGATCATCCCTCCCCCGACGAAGTAGCCTACCGACAGGGTTTCGTTTGCGAAGAGGAAGCCCGTCAGGGAAGCGACGACGGGGACCGTCAGGGAGAGCACCGTGCCAAGCTCGATGGAAGTGTCCTTGTAGCCGCGAGTGAAGAGCAGCTGCCCAAAGTAAGAGAGCACCCCCACACCGATCAGCAGCAGCCATGCCAGGCCATCACTGGTGAGACGGTCGGCACGGCCTGCGAAGCCAGTCACGAGAGCCGTGGGCAGGGCCAGCAGGGCTCCGAGAGCGCTGAAGCTCAATAGAATGGCGAGCTCGCCATCCGTCTCGCGAAGCTTCTTGATAGTGAGCACGGCGCCTCCAGCCACTACAGCCGAGGCGAGCCCCAGGATCTCCCCCAGCCCGACGCTGGAGAACACGGGGTCGACCACTAGGACGACCCCCGCTATCGCAACGCCGAGGAGGGGCCAGAAGCCCCGCGGCGCACGATGGCCGACGAGCGCCGCGATGGCGTTGGCCCACACGGGGTACGTGTAGTTGAGCAGCGTCCCTAGACCCGCCCCGGCGAGCTGGATGGAGGCGAAGTAGAGCTGGACGGCGACTGCGCCAAGGACGCCTCGCAACAGCAACATGCCGAGCTGTTCGGTGCGCAAGCGGGCTCGGGTGAGCGCCACCGTGATGGCAACGAGGAAGCAGCCTATCAGGAAGCGCCAAAGTACGACATCCGCCGCATGGAGCCCGCGCTGGGGAGCCAGCTTGACGAGGACCGGCATACACCCGAGCAAGAGGAAACCGAGGAGCATGACGCCGGGTCCAGTCGAGCGGGGCACCTTGGCGGTCTACACGGGGAGGGACTGCTGTGCGAGAGAATGGTGGCGTCTTGGGCAGGAACCCTGCCCTTTGCGCACAACACTCCTGGTTCGCGGCTCGACCTCGGCCGGCGCGCCACCGGCGCGAAACACTGGCCCAGGCTTCCGCTCAGCCCGTAGGAGGCGTAGAACCCAATCACTGGCAGGCGCTTCCGTTCCCGGCTCTCAGCGGCATGCGCCCTCCAGAGTCCACTCGACCCCTGAACCAACGAGTAACGTCGATGACCCTTCGTGCCCTTCGCTCCCTGGCTTCCACGGCTTCTCTCCTCCTGACAGCGGTCGCTCTTATCGCTTGTGATGACGGCTCGGAACCCGGACCAAACGACGGCGACGCGGGAGACACGGGGCTCGGGGAGGGGGGAGCGGGCGGAGCGAGAAACGGTGGTGCTGCGGGCGACCCGAACGCGGCAGGGGCAGCCGGCGACTCCGGGGAGGCGGACGACCTGCTCGTCGACGACTTCGAGGACGGCGATGCCGAGCCCCTGATCGTGCCCGGTGGCTGGTACTCCTTCACCGATAGCGCCAATGAGGGCGGTTCCACGCTCCAGATCGGCGTGGAGGGCTCCTCGCAGATCTCCATGGTCGGTGAAGGCTACGAGTCGGAGCGCTCCCTGTTGGCAGAGGTGACCTTCGATCAGGGAGGCTACGAGTACGACCCCTATGTCGGATTCGGCGCATGGCTCGCGTCCGAGGAGGCTCCCCTCGATCTCAGCGGCTATCGGGGGATCGCCTACACCTACAGGGGCCTCGCTCACACCGTGCGCGTCGAAACCTACGACGTGACGGACTACGACGTGCACGGGATGGCGATGACGGCCTCATCGACTTGGAAAACCGTCGAGATCCCACTGAGGGATCTCGTCCAGGAGAACTGGGGGATCCCCGTCGAATTCGATCCGAGCAACGTCGGAGCCATCAGCTTCCACCTGCGGGGTACTACCGGCGACTCCGGCAGCCTCGAGATCGACGACCTGAAGGTTATCGCCCAACTCGCCAATGATGGTCCGGACATGGAGGTGAGGGACCCAGCACCTCCAGAGCAGGTCGAGATGGAAAGCGTGGCGGTGGAAAACCCCCTGCAAGCGCTGGCGATGGAGCACCTGAGCCGCGGCTACAACATCACCAACTGGCTCGAGCAAGGCCGCTTCGAGTCCTTCGACTACGACGAGTCGTTCGTCGAGTCGCTCGCGGACGCCGGCTTCCGCAGCCTGCGCCTGCCCATCGATCTGGATCTTTATATCGAGGAGCAGACTGGCTCGGGCGAGGACATGCAGCTCGTGTTGAGTGACGATCTCTTCCTGGTCCTCGACTCTTTCGAGGCCTGGACGGCTGCGCATGGTCTGTCCCTCACCATCGACTACCACCAGTACGACAACTCGTTCGATTTCGACGACCCGGACTCCATCAGCCAGGCAGTGGCCCTGTGGGGCCTTGTGGCAGAACACTTCGCGGAGAACGAACGGGAAGACCTCTTCTTCGAGCTGCTCAATGAACCCGAGCTCTCCGCAGCCGCCGAAGGCCCCACGCAGGCGGAGTGGACGGAGATTGCCGAGGCCATGATCGCGGCCATCCGCGTCCACGACGAGCAGCGGATCATCCTCTTCGGCGACGTGGAATGGTACGGCATCACGCCCCTGAGCCAGCGCGAGCCCCTCTCGGACCCCAACGTCATCTACGTCTTCCACTTCTACGACCCGTTCATTTTCACGCACCAAGGAGCATCCTGGGCCAACATGGGCAGCACCCACGACCTGCCCTACCCCTACGACCCCGATAGGTGGTCCGAGTACTACTCGGAGCTGGGCTTCAACAAAGCGATGGAGTCATGGATCCTGGGACAAGTCAGGACCTACTACCGAGACGGCAGTCGCGAGGCCATCTACAACCGCATCGCCCAGGCCAAGCAATGGGCCGTCGAGAACGACGTACCCGTGATCTGCAACGAGTTCGGTGTCTACGAGACGAGGAGCCAGCTCGAGGACAAGGTGCGCTACTACGGCGACCTCATTGGGGTCTTCGATGAGCTCGAGATCCCCTGGCAGATCTGGTTCATGATCCTGAGCGAGGACGGCACTCTGATCCCCGAGTACCGGGAGGCCTTCGGGCTGAACGGCACGTAGTCGGCACCACGACAGCCGCGGTGCGCCGAATGCACCACAGACGATAGCTTCGGGCCACGGATGCGATGACATCGGCGGAGGGGGCGTGGCAAGGAGGGCGCGCTGGCCGATGGGGCGGAATTGGGCGCCCGCGGCGCGCCAGCAGAGGAGCCATGGACTCTTACGAGCAAGCAGTGCGAGCGGTTCAGTTTCTCGGGGTGGACGCCATCGAGGCGTCCCAGAGCGGACACCCCGGTGCCGTGATGGGGTTGGCCGGTGCAGGGGTCGACCTCTTCACGCGCCATCTCCGATATAATCCGCAGGACCCAGCGTGGCCAAACCGCGATCGCTTCGTGCTCTCCTGCGGGCACGCTTCCATGCTTCTCTATGGCCTGCTGCACCTGGCGGGCTACGACCTTCCCATCGAGGACATCAAGAACTTCCGCCAGTGGGGCTCCCGGGCACCAGGGCACCCGGAGCTCCATCTCACGCCCGGTGTGGAGACGACGACCGGGCCGCTGGGACAGGGGCTGGCCAATGCAGTGGGTTTGGCCATGGCCGCCAAGCTGGCGGGCGCCCGCGTCAACGAGCCCGGGTCCACCCTCGTCGACTATCGCGTTTTCGCTATCGCGTCGGACGGGGACCTCATGGAAGGTATCTCCTCGGAAGCCGCCAGCCTCGCGGGGTTGTGGGAGCTGGGCAACCTCGTCGTCATCTACGACGACAACGGGATCACCATCGACGGGGGCACCAACCTCAGCTTCCGCGAGGACGTGGCGAAGCGTTTCGAGGCCATGGGTTGGTTCGCCCAACGCGTGGACGGGCACTCTCCCCAGGAGTTCCGCGCGGCGTTGGATGCGGCCGTTGCGGAAGCCGGGCGGCCGTCGCTCATCATCACGCGCACCCAAATCGGCTATGGCTCACCGAACAAGGCCGGCAAAGCCTCCGTGCACGGCGCCCCCCTGGGCGCCGCGGAAGCCGCCGCCACCAAGCGCGCGCGGGACTGGCCCGAAGAGCCAAGCTTTCATGTCCCACAGGAAGCTCGCCAGCTCTTCGCGGACCGAGCAGCGCAGAATCGCGAAGTTTACGCCCAGTGGCAGCGCGCCCTGGAGAACGCCTCCCCCCGCCAGCGGCAGTGCTGGGGAGAGCTCGTCGAGCAGCGGGTCCCGGAGGACCTGCTGGAACAGCTCGTCGCCGCCGCTCCCGCCAAGGCGGATGCGACGCGAAGCTCCACCTCGAAGCTGC
Source organism: Pseudomonadota bacterium (assembly GCA_023398955.1). Classification (GTDB taxonomy): domain Bacteria; phylum Myxococcota_A; class Polyangia; order Polyangiales; family Polyangiaceae; genus JAEWRL01. The sequence continues at coordinate 50,721 of JAEWRL010000128.1, read as the reverse complement.
TCCAAAAGGCGGCGGCGCTGGTGCCTTCCCTGATCGGCGGCTCGGCGGATCTCTTCGCCTCCGTGAAGTCGAAGATCGAGGATGCACAGCCGGCAATGCCTCCCGATTACCAGGGGCGCAACATCTACTTCGGGATCCGCGAGCACGCGATGGGCGCCATCTGCAACGGTCTGGCGCTGTCAGGCTTCTTCATTCCGTTCGGCAGCACGTTCCTCATCTTCAGCGACTACATGCGGCCGACGCTGCGCCTCGCGTCCCTCATGAAGCTTCGAGTCCTTCACGTCTTCTCGCACGACTCCATCTTCGTGGGAGAGGACGGACCAACCCACCAGCCTCTCGAGCAGCTCGGCTCACTGCGCGCCATTCCACACCTGGACGTATTCCGCCCGGCGGACGCCTTGGAGGCAGCCGCTGCCTGGGCGCACGCCATTCAGCGCAAGGATGGTCCCACGGTCCTCGTGACGACGCGCCAAACCGTCCCTGCCCTGGAGCGTCCGAGCGGGTTCAAGGGCTCCGACATGCTGCGCGGAGCCTATGTAGTAAGGAATGCGGAGGCCCCGGATCTCGTCATCATCGCGACGGGCAGTGAGGTCGCCGTTGCCCTGGAGGCGGCAAGCATCTTGGCAGAATCGCGGCACATCGCGGTGCGCGTGATCTCCGCTCCCTGCTGGGAGCTCTTCGAGCGCCAACCCGAGGACTATCGCGCGGCGCTCCTGCCGGCTGGGGTGCGGCGTGCGGCGGTGGAGGCCGGACATACGCTCTTCTGGCGCGCCCAGGTGGGGCTAGATGGCATTACCGTGGGAGTCGACGATTTCGCGTGCTCCGCGCCGGCTGAGCTGCTCGCCGAGCGCCTGGGTCTTCTGGGCCCCCAAGTCGCGGAACGCATCCTCGCCCACCTCTGAAATCAACAGCAACAGCAGCAGCACGCGCCACGTCGGCCGGCCTCGGCCATCGTGGCGCCCTGCGGCGTTTGGTAGAGTCGGCTCAACCCCGACCCCCGACGGTGGTGGGGGGCCTCAACCCTTTTCCAAGGCGGCGGCGGCTTCCTCCCGCTGCCTGAGCTCCTCGAGAATCCTGCCATAGAGTTCGCCGTCCAGCTTGTAGAAGAACAGGATACCGAGGCACAGCAAGGAGAAGCCAGCGGGGACGAGGTTGAACAGGCTGTTGAGCCCAGTCAGCACCTCAGCGGGCTGCTCTTGATTCGGCTGATAGTCTATCCAATCGAGAGAATATGCGGCGATGGCCCCGGCCACGGCCATTCCCAGCTTCTGCATGAAGGAGAAGAACGCAAACGGGATCCCCTCGGAGCGGACACCTGTCTTCCATTGGCCGTATTCGACCGTGTCGGGCAGCATGCCCCACTGGGTGATGGAGCACATCATCTGTCCCGCCGTCCCCATCATGGAGATGATCACGAAAGCAGTCACCGCAGGGCCCGGCAGGAAGTAGCGGGACCCGTAGAGGACCGCCACGATGATGCTTCCCACCATGAACACTCGGCGCTTTCCATAGCGCTTCGTCAGCCACGGCGTAGCGAGCACACCGAGGAGGTTCGCGGGGAGCATGAAGAGGAAGAAGGTGGAAAGAAACGCCTCGTTCCCCATCACGTACTTGAAGTAGTAGGCAGCGACTGCATTGCCAACCACCCACACCCCGGTGTTGAGGAACATGGCGATCGCCAGGACGAAGAGCATGCGATTGGCGCCGAGGACCCGCCCGAAGTCACGCAGCGCGTAGGTATCCCTGGGCGGCGGGACGCGCTCCTCGGCCTGCGTGTACGACAGCCACAAGAGCGACGTGGAGACGACGCCGAACACCGCAGCCGCCACGGCGAAGCCTTGCTGCTCGGTGGCGAAGAGAGCCACGAAAGGCTTCACCGCAATGGATACGATACCCAATGCCACGATCACGGCGAAGAACATCCGGTAGGTCGAGATGACAGCGCGCTCCTGCTGGTCCTGGGTCATCACCGCGCTGATGGAGGAATAGGGCAAACCGACAAGGGTGAAGAGCATCCCATGAAGGATGTACGTCACGTAAGCGTAGGCGATCTTGCCTGTCTCGGAGAGCTCGGGGGTGAAGTAGCACGCGAGCAGGACCAGGTTCAGCGGTAGGGCACCGAAGAGCAAGTAAGGGCGGAAGCGCCCCCGCTTCGTCTTCGTGTGGTCCGCGATGAAGCCCATCAGCGGGTCGTTCACGGCGTCCCAGACCCGTGCAGCGAGGAACAGGGTTCCTACGTGCCACGCTGGAATACCGAATACGTCCGTGTAGAAGTAGGCGAGGTAGAATCCGATCAGCTGAAAGTTCAGGTTGATGCCAAGGTCGCCAATGGCATAGCCGAAGATCTTTCGCTGTGTGAGGGGCTTCATCGCGAAGAGGCTTTCCCAGAGCGCCGCTGTGTGGCGACTGTGTTTGGGGGACGGGGACGTGAGTCAGCGCGCGAAGCGACCGCTCACCGACTCACCAGCCTTGTAGCCGAAAGCGGCGGCGGGAGGAAGGCCGCGGGGCTCGCCGAAGACTCCGGTGGCGTGGCGCTGTCGGGTCGATGGATCCGGAACTGGCCGCTCGTGTGGAGCATGGCCATCATGTAGAGTAGCCCGTCGTAGTAACGCCACTTCCCCTTCGGAGCGCGCCACTTGTACAGAGTATCGACAAAGTGCCAAGCCCGGGGGTGCGTGGCCGCCAGCGCCGCCACCGCGTTCGTTGCCACCAGTCCCAGGGAGTCGTGCTCGGCCGTGGGCTTCCCGTCGAGCGTGAAGGTAGCCTTATAGTTAGGCCCCTGCCGGGCAAAGAACTCGAGCAAGCGGTTGCTGAGCGCAATCTGACGAGGGTCCTTGGCCCACCAGGCGTAGTCGACGGACCAGTTCATCGCCGTGCGCCACGCGTCGTAGCGGAAATCGGCAGTGTGAGCATCCCAGGATGCAGCCTTGGGCGTGCCATCGAAATTGGCGTAATCGGGGGTCAAGGCCGTCGCGGGGTGAGCTGCCTTGATGAAGAATTCGCGGCTCGCCGTGGCAGCCTCGGCCCAGAACTTTCGGTCTGCCTCCGGGCCCCAGAGCGCCCACAGGTCATAGAACGCCGGCAGGTGATAGGACGGATCCGTATGGTCGCCGTTCGTCCGGAAATTGTCGGTGTCGGGTGTGAACCGCACCATTTTGTGCTCGGGGTTGAAGAGCGCCACCCCAGTCGTCTTGCGCTTCCCGTTGACGATACCGGTAATCTCTTTGCGGTTCTTCATGGCGTCCAGCAGCCGCTGCGCCTCTGCCCCATAATCGTAGATGCCCTTGCCATTCCCCCAGCGGTGGGAGGCGAAGAGGAGCGCCATGGCAAAGTACTCCTCCCCGTCCGGAGCTGGCATCTCATCGATCGCAGTACCGTCGGGCCGCATCTGCCAAGAGAAGTACCCGTAGACGGGGTGGCTCGGATCGTCCAGGTACATGTAGGTCCTCGCCCAGTTCCAGAGGGCATCGAAGTCTTGCTTCTGGTCCATCTGGACGGCGACCATCATGCCATACGACATCCCCTCGGAGCGGATGTCGTCGTTCGCAACGTCTTTGATGTAGGCAAGGGCGCCGCTATCATTCTCCCCAGCGGCAAACATGACGGCCTCCTGCTCCGGATCGCCGTGGAAGAGGTGCTGGTAGGCCGCATCCACCTTCGCCTGGATCTCGTCGAGCGGATTGCCGAGCTGTTCAAAGAGGTTGCGGTATTCGCCCGTGTGGAAGGCGCCCTTTGCAGGTGGCTGCAGCGGAGGACCGAGAGGCTCGGGCTCTGGTACGGCCGGCGCTTGCTGCTGCTGTTGCTGTTGCGGCTGCTGTGCGGGAGCGTCCTGACGCGGAACGCAGCTGGGCGCCACCAACACCGCGGATCCCAAGGCGAGGATGGGCAGCGTGATTCGGAACTTCATGGATACCTCACTGATCGGTTATCGCTCGAGGAAATCGACTAGCCAGCTCAGCGCGGGCCGGGGCGAGCCGTCTTCGTTTAACAGGTAAGCGTTACGTTTCCAATGCCTGCCGTACTCGTAGCCCCACAGCGTGATGCCGACCACCGCCGGGTGATGGTAGAAGAGCGGGAACTGGTTCTGCAAGACGAGTTTTTGGCAATCATCGTCTGCGATGTCGAGGTCGTATTCGGAGATGTAGATGGGCAAGCCGAGGGCGGCCACCTCGGTGAGGCCCCTCTCGAGCTGGCTCATGGGCAGCCTTTCGAGGCCGTGCGCCTGCGCCCCAAGACCGTCGACGAGCCCTTGCGCGCTGAGTGCCCTCGCGACGCTCAAGAACCCAGCAGTATCCCAGGCTAGAACATTGTAGTCATTGAGGATCAAGGTGGCGTTCGGGCAGTGCTCGCGCGCCATTTCGAAGGCTCGGATGACCCACTGCCAGGTCGTGCCATCACCTCCACCGAGCGCGTCGAGATAGCTCGGCTTCTCGTGCACGGGTTCGTTGACGACGTCAATCAGTTCCGTCTCCGGGTAACGCTCGCAGTAGAGCTGAATCCACTCCTCGACCTCCTGGGCCTGCTCCTCGGGGTCGAGCGTCGCGACCCAGCTGGGCTCCTGCTTTCCCCAGACGAAGGTGTGGGCCTTCAGGGGAAACCCATGGGTGCGCGTATACTCGTAGTACTCGTCGAGCCGGCTCCAATCCATAGCGTCCCGAGACGGCTCGACCGCGCTCCACTTTGCTTCGTTTTCCGGTGTCAGCTGGTCCCAGAACGAATCGAAATCGGAGGGCAAGACTCCCCCTTGGGTGATGTTGCCGACCCACGCTACCTGGCTCTCGCCGCGCTCTGGAGCATCGGGCTGCAGATCCCTGCGCTGGCGACAGGCAGCATCAGGTGCCTCGGGGGTGGAGACGGCTTCGTCGATCGGCGCCCCCGCCTCTGACTCGGGGGCGCGGGATACCCCGGAATCGAGACAAGCCGTCGTGATCGTGGGCAGCGTCAGTATCAAGCCGTAGAGCCGGTAGGTAGACAGGGAGCCAAGGAAGAATCGAATCGAGTTCATAGGTTGGTTGCTCGGGTTTCGCTGCGGAGCAGGGCGCAAAGGGCCGCGCCCCGAATTTGTATTCGGACCAGGCTAGCGCGGGAGAATGGCCCCGTTGACACGGTGACCGTGGGTGCCCGCGCGCGCTGGTCGCGCCAGGAGTGATACGAACGCCAAGGCGAAAAGGGTCGCGTTATCATCGACGGGGGCCTTTTCCAGCGGCTTCCGGGGAATTTAGCCCTCCGGCGCAGACAGCTTGCGCCCAAACCTCGCATTTGTGGCGCCGTACTCGCATCTGTGGCGCCACGTACACCACCTCGACGCACACCGCCCGGGCGAGTGCCGCGCCGAATGCTCTCGATTATCACCACAGCGTGCGTCGTCTCGGCACCTGCGGGCAGAAGAGAGGCTCGCACAGAGTGCGCCAAGGACGAGAGCTTTGGACCACGAATGTGATGACGTCGGTCCACTTCTGAGCAAGGCTTCCTCGCGCGATGCAGACCGACGTCCGATTCCTCGCTCTTCTGTTGTGTTCCACCTCCCTCGCCTGCGGCGCGACCAACTCCAACGGTTCCGAGGCGAATCAGGCCGGAGATTCTCACTCGACCGGTGCTAGCGGCGCGGCGGGGCTCAGCGGCAGCGGGGGCAGTGGTTCGACTGCCACTCCCAACGCCGCGACCTGCGGACTCCCTGCTGCGGGGAACGCGGGCGTCGCGCAGCCCTCGGGAGATGCTGCCAACCTGGAGGTATTGGACTGGGCCGGCTTCAGCGCCGCGGTCTCCTACACCTTTGACGACGCCAACTCCTCGCAGATTGAGCACTACGCCGAGCTGCAAGGACTGGGCGTCCCGTTGACCTTCTACCTTCAGACTGGGAAGTCGTCGGCAGGTAACGAGATCTGGGAGCAGGCCCTACGCGACGGTCACGAGCTCGGCAACCACACTCAGCGGCACATGCAAGCGGGTACGGGCGACGACGTGGATCTCGCGACGACCTTCATCGAGGAACGCTTTGGTGTCACCCCCTACACCATGGCCGCACCCTACGGGGACTTGAGCTACGTGAGCCTCGCGGAGGAGCGTTTCTTCATCAATCGCGGTGTGGGCGGCGGCAGAATCGTACCGAACGGCAACTCCAACCCCTTCAATCTGCCGTGCCATATACCCGCCGAAGGCGCAGAGGCGAGTGCCATGAATGGCGTCACGGATACCGCTCACGCGGCAGGGGCTTGGCAGATCGTCCTCGTGCACGGCTTTACGGGCGGCAGCGACGCCGCCTACCAGCCGATCGCGATCGAGGAGTTCGTCAGCAGCGTCGAATATGCAAAGGCCTTGAACGACGTGTGGTTGGATACGGTTATGCGCATTGGAGCCTACTGGCTGGGACAGAAGGCGTTCGAGGCGGCCGCTCCCACGACGTCGGGCGGAGAAACGACCTGGTCGTGGACCCTCCCGGAGCACTTCCCGCCCAACACGTGCCTTCGCGTCAGGGTCGATGGGGGCACCTTGACCCAGGGCGGCGCGCCGTTAGAGTGGGATGAGCACGGCTATTATCACATCGCCCTCGACACCGGTTCCCTCACCCTCGCTCAACCCTAAATGGGTAGGTAACAGGAACGGGTCCGAGCAGGGCGACGGCCTTCGAGTCTTTTGCCCAGCCCTCGCCCCGTTAGCGTTTGGGCAAGAAGCGTCCGAGAGTTGCGCTCGCTCGTCGATTCCCTCGCCGACGGGATTCTGACCAAGTGTCGCAGAACTAGGCGCGGTCTCGCGGACGCTCGAGCTACCGCAGAATTGGCGTCGACGACGGTCGAGGCAGTCGGCGCCAGTGGTCGAAAGGTCGGAAGCCGGCTTTGACAATCTGCTAAGACTGCCGGGTGACGGTCCGTGGTGCGCTCGCCCCCGCTCAAACGGAAGGCTCTCGAGGCCTTTCGGAGCGCGAAGGGCAGGTCGCGGCATCGGGAGAGCGCGGCTGGGTCACTGACCGCGCCTGGGTCTGCGGCGTCTCCGGCGCGGCATCGGTGGTGCTGCTGGCGATCCTGTTTCATGCCGCGGACGCGCTGGAGCATGGAATCGTCGTCTTTGGCGCGCGCGTCACCGGCAGTCGCTTGGACACCGTCCTGGCCGCCCTCCTCATCACCGCAGGCGTCATGCTCGGGACGGAGCTTCTTCGATTGTGGCGGCGCGCCCCAGGGCAGGTCGTCCACATCGATCCGCTCCTCCTCGACGGGAAGGTGGCGCGCTTCTGCGCCGACAGCCTCCTTGTCTACCTGCTCCATCTCGGGCTTTTCTGGGTGGCGGTGCGCTTCTATTACACGGCTGGCGAGTACGGCTATGAGCGTCATGCGCGCCACTACCGTAGCTGGTTCCGCCTCTTGGAGCTGATGTGGACCGCCTATCTTTGGGGCGGCCTACCCTACGTGCTGGGCACGCGTGCCCTCAAGCACGATCCCCACGCGGACCAGCGTGATCCGGCCCACTTTTTCAGCAAGCTCTTGACGCTGCCCTTCTCACGCCTCGAGCCGCTGAGGTCCATCCACATCCCGCTGGACGAGCAAGACAAGAAGACGGCGCGGTCACTCCTGGTGAAGCTGTTCTTCGCGCCTCTGATGACTGTCTTCTTCGTGGAACAGTTTCCGCACCTGGTCCGCAATGTGGGCTATGTCTCCAGCACGATTCCTGAAAGGATCGCGGCGCATGGCTACGGTCACCAAACATTCAACCAAGACCTCTTCAACGTCGCCATCGCCCTCTTCTTCTCGGTCGACGTAGCCCTGGCCTTCTGTGGCTACGTCTTCACGTCGCGTTGGGTGGACAATCACGTCACATCCGTCGAACCGACGGTCCTTGGATGGGTCGTCTGCCTGGTGTGTTATCCGCCCTTTCAGCGTCTGCTCGGCGTCTACTACGCCGCGCCGAGCGAGCGCGCGTTCCTGGGGATAGAGAACCAGTGGGCGGTATCCGCGTTCGCGTTCGCCATGGTGTGCTGCTATGCAGTGTACGTTTGGGCAACCCTGGTGTTTGGCGTACGGTTCTCCAACCTCACCCATCGCGGAATCATTCGTGCGGGGCCTTACGCGTTCGTGCGCCACCCCGCCTACGCCTCGAAGAACATTGCGTGGTGGTGCGTGATGTTCCCGGCGGTCCTCTACGGAGCAGCGGGCGGAGGTGGAGCCTCAGTCGCGGGACCCGTCATCGGCCTCGTGGCGATGACCTCGGTCTACTACCTGCGAGCCATGACCGAGGAGCGACACCTCGCGGCCGACCCGCGGTACGCGGACTACTGCCGTAAGGTCAAGCACCGCTTCATCCCAGGCTTACTATAGACAGTCGCCGACGCGGGCCGAGGATGGACGCAGGGGCTGAACGAGCGAGCTCAGATCACCTCGGGCAAGGTCGTTCAGGAATTGTCGCGCGAGGATCTCGCTACGCGCCGCAGCCTCCCTCCAGCGGTGGAAGCGCTCCTCCGGCTCGCTTGCGAAGCGGAGGAAATCGGCACGGTCCGGGCATTTGGCCCCTGGCAGACTCGCGATGTGTCGCTCATCAGGACAGAGCACGAGCACATTGTCGAGGAATACTTTGGCCGTGCGCCGCCAGGGCAAGTGTTTGTCGAACCACTGCGCCTTCAGGGTGCTCGTGTGGTGCAGGATCAACGTGATGCCCCCCGACCCGAAGGATGCCGCCAAGTGGTAGTCGGTGATCCCGCCATCCACGTAGTCGCCAGCGGGAGCATCGGGGATGCACACGGCGTCCAGGTAGCCCGGCACGGAGCCGCTCGCCAACAACGCTGCCCTGAAGTTCCCTGTCGTGAGCCGCGCCACCTGACCGTGTGGGACGTCCACCGTGTCCTCCCCCTCTCCCAGCAGCAGTACTCTCTCCACGAGTTTGGCCACTCCGGCACCCCCACAAACATGGCTGGCGAGGGCCGCACCCAGCCGGAAGCGCTGCATCCAGGGATGCTGGCTCCAGGCGCCGCGAACTCGCGCCGTGATGATGCCAAGGCGCAGGTGCGGGTGGCACACTGCATGGCGAGCGGCATCTCCCGAGAAGACGTCACTGATGAGCAGCTTGTAGGCGGCGCTGACCTGGGTTGGGGTTGCGCCGCGCGCCAGCCGTCGCGTGATGTAGCTTTCGCGCAGGCGAGCCAGAGTACCCAGGGGGTCGGGAGTGGCATGAGCGGCCATGCGCCAGGCACCTGCCGAGGCGCCGACGAGGAGCGTGCGCCCCGGTGGTGCCGGAGCGGACAAGAGTCCGGAGTCCTGAAGCGCCTCGTCGAGCGCCGCGAAAGCGAGCCAACGCGGGCCCGTGGCCGGCCCTATAACGGCGCGGATCATGCCGGGCATCAGCCCGCCTGCGCTCTGAATCAGTCGGAGGGCCTCCGGCCCGGCCCAGTACGCGAGTGCCATACTCGCCTCCTGCCGTGGCGGACCCGGCTAGCGCAAGGCCCAACTCGACGGCGTGGCACCTTGTCGCCCTGAGCGTCCGACGCTACGACTCTGCTCTTGGAGGTGCCGTCATGCGCGTCCCGGAATGGTCGAGTCAAATGCTCCAGTGGCGGTGGCTGCCCTTCTTCCTGCCCGTCGCGTTCACGCTGTTCTTCGTGGCGGCAGCTGTCCTTCTCGTGCCCGACTCCTTGGGCGAGGCGGGCGAGCCGGGCGACGCTGCCGCTATGGAGAGTCGCCGCGCGTCAGGCTTTTCCCGAAGCGCTGAATCCCAGGCACCGGCGTTGAGTGATCGTGCGGGGGGACTTGCCTCGCGCGTGTCCCGCACTTCAACGAGCGCTCGCATGAACCTTCCGCAGTCCGTCCGCGGCGCTGCCCACCGGGTGTCCTCGAGAACGGCGTACGCGGATCCATCGGTCCTCGACGAACCGCCGCCCGACGACGAACCGAGCGACGGCGCCGATGATGAAGCTCCCGTCGACTAGCGCGCCCTCTGCCCTCACAAGTCCTGCGCGAAGCCTACCCCAATGAAGGCGCCGCCCACGTTGCCAGTGAGTCCGATGGAATCTACGGGCATGTAGCGGTAGAGCACATCGAAGGTCGCCGCCCCAGGCCCCAGGGGTACCAGCAAGCCAACCCCCACTGCCGCGCCGGGAATCGTGGACCAGGCCTCCCTGTCGCCAGCGCTCTCCGAGCTCACGCCAAGCTTGACGAGCCCGAGCTCGGGTCCGAGCGTCACATAGGGTGCAGCCAAGGGCAGTCGCAGCTCGTAGAGCACGCGCAACCCCAAGGGAAAAAGGAGCGACCGCAGCCGCACAGCCTCCGACTGCGTCGCATCGAGCTGGAACGATTCTCCTCGCGCAGCCGCCGCACTCACGCCGGCGAAGAGACCGCCGCCGGGCGCAGGCAGACGATAGATGGCCCCCGCAGCCGCTGCGGGCCCCGCCAGCTTACCGAAGGTGGCCCAGTATCCAACCCCGGCGTGCCAACGCAACCCTGCGGGAACTGGTGCAAGTTCAATCCGACAGCGCCCAACGACCTGGGCACCGGAGAGGCGAACCTCCACCTCGTCGACCATCGGCAGCATGGCACGCGGGGCCACGTACGTCGCAACGTGCCCTTCTTTCCGCGCCGCGAACGCGGTGACATGCCCCTTTGCCGATGCCGCGAGCACGGGTGAAGCAATCGTGTTGCCATGGGCGTCGAGCACGACCGCGTGGATCCGACCGCGAGCGCGCCCGTCCGCGACCAGGCGCTGAGGACTGCAGGTGAGCTCCAGGTGCCGTGCCGGACCTCGCTCGAGGTGCAGCACGTGGGTCTGGGAGACGCTTCGAGCGGTCCCGGTCCGGACTCGCAGCGTTGCCTCGTGCCGAGCAGCCACTTGCCTGGGCAAGCGCCATATGGCCTCATACCGATGGGCGTCGATAGCCGAGAAGGCCGACAGCTCGCCAAAGTCCGCCTCGGCGAGGATCGGGACCACGCGGGGCTTGCGGTGCCCTTCGAACGCCATGTGCAGATGAACCTTCACGACAGCACCCATGGCTGCGTTCCATCGCCGAGGCTCCGTTGCTATTTCCATGGCCGACGGGGCCTCACCGACGACATTCGACGTGCAGGTTCTCGCGGAGTTCGGCTCTCCCTCGATGCTCCCGCTCAGCGTGATGGTATCGCCCATCGTGGCGTCGTCAGGCAAGTCGAGGGTCGACACGAAGTAGCCATCCCTCGGCTCGGGCTCCGATAGGTTGCCCGCGTCCGTGGTGACTTGGAGTCTGGCGTCGCTCCGCGGCTTTCCTGTGCCGTCCAATGCGAAGTAGTAGAGTCGCTCGCTCTCCGGGGGACAGATTACATACGCCTCCGTCCGTGCAGTCACCCCCAGGGGCCAATCCGTCTGACTCTCGTTTCCGGCACGGTCTCTAGCGATGGTGCGCGCCTGCTCGACGCCGGGAGGCACCAGCACCCGTAGGCTGCCGTTCCCGCGGGTATCCGCGCGGATCGGACCGAACTCGTCTTCCCCGACGCGAACGCGCACCTCGGCTCGCGCTTCGCTGCGTGTGGTCACCAAGGGCCGCCCGTAGAGCTGGATGGGAGCCCAGTCAACGACGGTGCCATCATCCGACGCCGCCACGATGATAGCCACCGTCGGGTACTTGGTCTCGGGCGGACGGTACTCTGCGGAGTGCTGCGAGCCACGACGCTTCGGCGCCGTGAGCGTCCCCACGTTCGCGTAGAGTCGCACCGGGCTGATGCGCCGTTGCCGAAAGCTGACGCGAGCGCTCTCGTCGTGCCCGAGGATGAAACGCTGGGGAACCGTCAAGGAGACGGGCCCGTCGGACACGAAGGTCGCCGATGGCGCGATGGTCGGTTCGACGAGCAGCTCGATCGTTCGCCGCCCGTGGCCGGCAATCTCCACAGATACCTTCACCGCACCGGGCTCGACGAGGCGCGGGAGCTGCACATCGATGGCCATGCTGCCGTCCTCGAGCTGCCGACGGGCGACCAGCCGCCCCGCCGAGACGTCGACTGCCACGCTCGCGGAGCGAAGCCCCGTTGGCGGCTCGCGCACCAGCACTCGAGCTAATTGCCCAGCCTCTTGCGCCTCGGGCGGGCGGGTAGCCTCGAGCCACCAGGAGCCCAGCGCCACCGAAGGAAGAGCCCACAGCACTGGAATCAGGAGTATCAGCACTCCCACTGGTGGAAAGGGTGTCCAGCGCCACTCCGGTGACGGTTTCGGCCAAGCGACGGGTGTTTTCCCTTCGGAGTGCATGGGTCTACCGGTAATGGCTGTCTGTACGGAGCCGTTTGTCACAACTGAAGTGCCTCCAGTCGTAGGAACCCGCGTTCTCATCGTGGAGAAGGATCGCATCGTGCGCGAGTTGCTCGAGGCCGCACTCGAGGCCGTGGGTCGGAGGATAGACGCGGCAACGAACTGCCACGAGGCCCTGTCGCTCGCGGCGGCTGGGCCGGCCGTGGACGTGGCTCTCGTGGAGCGCGTATTGCCCGACGGTTGCGGCCTCGTTCTCACAGGGAATCTCAAGCAGCAGGACTCCAACACGGAAGTCCTCGTGATGAGCGCCGCGCCCTCGCTCGAAGCCGTCATCGAAGCGGTCGAAGCGGGCGCCACCGACTTCGTCGCCAAGCCATTCGACGACATCAATCAACTCGCCATACGCGTTGGTGCCGCCGAGGAACGAGCTCGGTTGCGGCGCGACGGGAAGTGGCTGCACAATGAGCTGGTCGAGAGCGAAGAGCGTTATCGGAAGCTCTTCGAAGCCATCCCCGACGCTGTCCTCGTCGTCGATACGAGTGCGGGGCGCATCGTAGACGCGAATTTCGCAGCCTGCACGATGTATGGCTACTCGCGGGAGGAGCTCATCGGGCTGGCAGCCGAGCGGCTACTCGAGCCGCCCCATAGCACGCCAACGAGCGAGGCTCTGTCGGTAAGCGAGCTTCCCGGAGTCCTCCGACGAAAGGATCGGCGCCGCGATGGGGTCTCGCTGGACGTCGAGCTCGTTGTAGGCGCATTCCACTCACAGGGCGGCGACGTGCGCGTCGAGATCGTGCGCGAAATCGGCGAACGGTTGCGCGCCCAGGAGGCGCAACGCAAGCTCGAAGAACAGCTCCTGCAAGCACAGAAGATGGAAGCGCTGGGGCAACTCGCCGGCGGCATCGCCCACGATTTCAACAATCTACTGGCCATCATCCTCAACTACGGCGACTTCGTCGCACGCGGGCTCAAGCGAGAACGCTCTCCGGAGGGGGACGCGGAGCTCGAAGCCGACGTCTCTGAGCTGCTGAAAGCCGCGACCAGTGCGGCGTCCCTCACCCGGCAGCTGCTGGCATTCAGCCGGCGCGAGCTCATCCAGCCCGACGTCCTCGACGTGAACACCGTGATCACCTCCTTGGAATCGCTGTTGAGACGGACCCTGGGGCCCGAGGTGGAGCTGTGCACGAAGCTCGGCAAGCGCCTGAGGCGGGTCCGCATCGACCGGGGACAGCTGGAAGCGTCCATCGTCAACCTGGCTGTCAATGCGCGCGACGCGATGCCCCTCGGGGGCCGGCTCACCATCTCGACCCGCCAAGGCACCAGCCGGGATTCCGGTGCCCCCAGCGAACCAATCGTCGAGATCGAGATCGAGGATACGGGGGTCGGCATAGCCAGCGACATCCTCGACCACATCTTCGATCCGTTCTTCACTACCAAGTCGCGGGACAAGGGCACGGGCCTCGGGCTCGCGACGGTCAAAGGTATCGTCGAGCAGGCAGGGGGAACGGTCACCGTGCAAACGGCCCTGGGCCGCGGCACGTCGTTCCGCCTCCAACTGCCAGCAACGAGCCAGCAACCCGAGAGAAAGCCTCAACTGAAGCGCAGAACCGCGGAGCCATCGCGCAGCGAGACAATCTTGGTCGTGGATGACGAACCAGCGGTGCGTCGTGCGACGGTCCGCATCCTCGACGCAGCCGGATACCTCGTTCTTTCGGCCAGCAGCAGCAACGAGGCCGTCCAGCTATTCGGCGAGGGCGGGCCACACATCAACCTGGTCGTCACGGACGTGCTGATGGCTGGACTGCGCGGCGACGAGCTGGTTACGCAGTTACGCAAGACTCGGCCGCACCTGAAGACAGTATTCGTAACGGGATACGCAGCGACAGCGTTCGTCGACGCCTCGGCGCCCGCCGCCGAGCGCACGGTGCTGCCGAAGCCGTTCTCCAGGGCACGATTGCTCGAGGTAGTTCGGAGTACCCTCGATGGCCAATGACTGGTACCAAACGGCTCGGAGCTCGAGCGCGACGTGGCTGGGCTTGGGGCGTGACGTTAGTGGAGGAAGGCACCGTTGAAGCTTCGCATCAAACTGCTCGTCATCGTGCTGTTCGTCGGCCTGGTCCCGATCACCGTCTCTGCTTGGACGACCCTCCAGATCCATCGACGGGCCCAGGAACGTGCCGTCGCTGAGAGCCTCCTGGCGACCGCGTCGCATTTCGCAGAGCGCGCCAACTCTCACTTCGCCGCGCTTCGTGACGGGATCCGACGCCTGGGCTCTGAATCCATTCAGTGGGACGCTCTCACGGCGCACGAAAGGCAGGCTGCTTTGTGGTTGGTCTACCGGGAGAACCCGGACATCGTCGCTGTGGCCCTCGTGACGCAATCCCTCGATCTCGTCAGCGAACCCGCTTATCTCACCGAGGAAGACGCTCAGGAGGACCCCCAACGCCTCCTTGGTTCACCCCGTCTGGTTTCCACGCTGCTGCAGAGCTTGCCGGCGCCGAGGGCACGACGAGTCGGCGATGTCTCTTTCGGCGATCCGTTTACCGACGCCGCGACTCCGATTCCGCTGCTGCCCCTGGTCCTGACGATCCCTGGAGAGTTGAGGGAAGAGAACCTCCTCCTGGCCATCGCCGTCTCCCTGCGCTCGTTGTGTCGCGCTGATGCGCACCGCGACGGTGCCCCGAGGATTCTCCTGTTCGACAGGCAACTGCGCCATGCCTGCCCCCTCCAAGGAGGGCTCGCTCTGGCGCCAGCGGACCAGGGTCTATCAGCGCTGCTGAAAGCACCGCACGCCGAGCGATCCTACCTCGACGACGCTGGTCTGCTGCAGCTCATCTCACTGAGACAGTTGGATCGTGGTTGGTGGGTCGCGGCAAGACAATCACGAGACCTCGCCTACGCGGCTGGCATGAGCATAGCGCGTCAGGCGCTGCTCTGGATAACCATCAGTGTGGTGATTGCCCTCGCCTCGGGTTGGCTGCTCGCACGGGGAATACTCGTCCCGGTGCGGCGCCTCCTCGCGGGCGCCGCTGCGCTGGGTCGAGGAGACCTGAACTACCGCCTGGAGATGCCGGAGCGTGACGAGCTAGGCGAACTCGGCAGGGCCTTCAACCACATGGCGATGGAGCTCAAGTCCAGAGACCAGGAGATCCGCACCTTCAACGAGGAGCTGCAACAAAGGGTCAAAGAGCGGACGCGAGCCATCGAGGTGTATCATCAACGGGTGCTGCACATGGAGAAGTCAGGCATCATGGCGAACCTGAGCGCTGGAGTGGCAAGCCAGATCAACGACCCCCTCACCGGTGTCCTTGGAGCGCTACAGTTGCTGGTCACCAGGACCCGTCAAGAGCCGGGCAGAGCCCAAGAGGCGCGCCTGCTGAGCAACGCCGAGGCTGGCGCGCAGGAAATCCGGAGGCTCGTCAGGAGAATGCAGGACTTGTCGCAACGTCAGCCGCGGTCCCAGTTGCGCCCAGTGCGCGTCAGGGACTTGATCACGAGCGCGCTGAACTCGCTACGGCACGAGCTGGAGCTGGCCCGCATCGAAGTCGTGCAAAGCTATGAGCCGCGCCTCGCCGACGTAGCAGGGAACTTCACGCAGCTCGAGCAGGCGCTCGTTCAAGTCATTTCCAACGCGATCACCGCCTGCAGTCTGGCGGTGTCTTCTTCGAGCGCGCCCTCGAGCGGACGAGGCGAGCCAACGTCCGAAGCGGGTGCGAGCATCGCGGTGAGGTTGGAAGACGGGAGCGGAGGGAACGATGACCCGCCCGCTGCTCCCCCATCCGGCTCCGCTGGTCCGCCCGAAGAGGCGCGTGGCCCATTACCTCGTCTGATCGTCATGGCACGCTCGGGCCCGCTGCACATGGTCGAGATCGTCGTTCGAGACAACGGCATTGGCTTGCAGGAGGAAGACCTCGAGAGGATTTTCGAACCGTTCGTCACCCTAGGAGAAAAGACTGGAACGGGCTTGGGTCTAACCGTTGCCCGGCACGTCTTCGAGGAGCACGGTGGGACGATTCGGGCGACGCGCAACAAGGGCTCAGGTGCCACGTTCCACATTCACCTACCCGAATCCAGCAGTCCGTGACAAGGTCAGTATGAGGATTCATGGGTAAGCGACTTGGGATTGCCGCACTGCTGACGACGCTCCTTGTGTGTCTCGGGTTCGTGCTGCAGTGGATGCTGTGGTCGGATGGGTCGCTCGAGCCCGCGAACATTTCGGCCGCCAGTAGCTCTCCAGCGAGTTCTCCACCTGCCGGCTCGGGGGCGCGTGCAGACCGCGGGATACCCATTGAGGTCAGAGGAAGCGTCGAATACCGTCGTGGGACGGAGAGCTGGCACCGGCTCGGTACTGGTGTAGAGCTCGACCTCGACACGGAAGTCCGAACAGGGCGCGATTCCATGGCCCGAATCCGACTCGGCCCGGCGGTGACCGTCGAGCTGGCCAGCGACACGAGCATCAACATCGCACAGCTGTCGGCGACTCTGTCGCGAGTGCGCCTGCAAGACGGGCGGCTCGTCTCTGAAGTAGAACCGGACCGCGGGGTTCGCTTCCGAGTGCAGGTCCAGGGGAGCGATGCAGAGGCGGAGAGCGGCTCGGGCCGCTTCGCCGTGCTGCGTGCTGACGAGAGCCGCGCCGTCGTCGCGGTCGAGCACGGCACTGTCGCCGTCTCGGCCGCTGGCAAGCGCATCCAGCTGGAGCAGGGCGAGCAGACCATCGTGAGGCCGGGAGCCCCGCCTTCCCCTCCGATGAAGCTGCCGGCGTCGCTCGTACTGAAGCTGGCGAGAATACCGCCCTCGCGCCTGCGCGGTTCCACCGTCGAGATCGCCGGCGAGACAGCGCCGGGTGCGCAGGTGTCGATTGGCTCCGGTGTGACCGCCGCCGACGAAGAGGGGCGCTTTGCTAGCTCGGTGGCGCTCGTCGACGGCCCCAATGAGATTGTGGTAGAGGTACAGGACGTGCTCGGCCGCAAGAATCGGGCAAGGCTTCCACGCATCATCGTCGATGCGCGGCCGCCGCCGCCCAAGAGCAAGGCCATCTGGTAGTCTCCTGGCGGACCCAGGTCTTCAACCCTCCTGACAGGAACGGCAACGGACGAGCGGACGGCTGGCGCGCGCCTGATGGCCCGGCGCACCCGGGCCGTGGGAGCATCAGTAGTGGGGCGGCTTCTCTTGATGGGGGCGCTCCGCGGCGAGCTGGAACTGCTGGCTCAGGCTTCCCACCACCTTTTCGAGCACCTCGATGCGGCGCTGCTGGTCAATCAACGCCTTGGCGTGATCGACAAGCGCCTCGTTGAGCTCGGAGAGCGCCTTCTCTTGATACGCGATCTTCGTCTCGAGTCGGACCTGAACCTCGGGTGCGATACCGTCCGTCATGGGGTGCTCCTTCGTGTAGCCCAACACGCGACTATTTCGCGCGCTCCAAGTACCACGCAGCGCCAGGCGCTGGACCTTTGAAAGCAAGGGCATTCCCCGCGCACTCGTAGGCAGACGCGGAGAATACCGGTGAGGGGTCGATGGTGGTCGGTGGCGGTCCACTGGGCTCGGGGAGCGGCAAATCGTCGTCCGCCTCTGCCGCCGATTTCGTTGCCTGCAGCAACTCGCGAATGGGGGTGTCCTTGAAGAGCTGGATCGAGCCGGCACCAGGAATACTGACCTTGGCGGTGACCTTCACCTTCGAGTAGTCGGGGCGCGTGACCTCGAGAGTGCCGCGCCGGGGGGTCGCCAGGTGTGCCGTCGATTGACCGCTGTAACTGAAATCGAAGGTCGTCGGTGCAGCCGTCGCGCTGATGGGGGTCATCGGATCGAAGTCAATCGTCGCTTGCCCGTTCGCCAGCACGTCGAGGGAGAGATTGGCACCTCCGCTGCCATCCACCTGGGCGTTCTCCAAGGCGACGCGGACGGTCTTCCACTTGCCAACAATGCAGGGATCCAGCTCACCTGGCGCCAGCGCCCCCGGTTCTTCCGCGTGACGGAGATCAGATGCCGCACTGGCTGCTGCGACGGCCGAGGCGGTAGGGGAAGCGTCCGCCGAGCTCCCCTCTTGCTTGCAGGACGCACTGAGACCTACCAGCCCTGCCGCCACCCACATGACGGAGCAACCGTGAAATCGCTGGCTTCGTGATGCTCTCATTCGCTGTGCCATGGCAGCTGTCTAGCACGAGAACCGGCGACTACCTATCCAGCCCGCCACCCGCAGCGCAGTAGCCTTGTCGGCGGAGCTGGCCTTCCGGGCCACTCCAAAGGCCCCGGCCACGGCATCGCGCCGCGTGCCGGGTGCCGCCCCCTACCTTCGTTGGCCATCGAGCACGCGGCAGCTAAAGTAGCGGTCCCTTTCTCCTCTGGTCATCGATTCTGCGGAGCCCTTCATGCAAACTAGCTTACCCACTCTCCTTGCAATCCCGATAGTCACGCTCGTCATGGCGAGCTGCAGCGACAGCGGCGTTCAACGGCCGGACGGCAGCGGCGGCGCGCTGTTTCCAGGGACCAGCGGAACCGACATGGGGGGCAGCTCGAACACGGGCGGCCGTACGAACCCTGGCAATACCACCGGCGGTAGCGGCAACGCGTCCGGAGGCAGCAACGGTGGGAATCTGGGCCGCTGCAGTGGCTACGCCACGCGCTTCTTCGACTGCTGCAAGCCGCACTGTGGCTGGCGGGACAACGTGCAGGGGGGTAGCCCCATGAAGACGTGCAACGCCTCGGACTCGCTCCTCAATAACCCTGACGAACAG
Organism: Pseudomonadota bacterium; assembly: GCA_023398955.1. Classification (GTDB taxonomy): domain Bacteria; phylum Myxococcota_A; class Polyangia; order Polyangiales; family Polyangiaceae; genus JAEWRL01. The sequence goes on along the minus strand of JAEWRL010000128.1, from coordinate 31,804 downwards.
AGCAGCTGCAACGGCGGAAACGCCCACGTATGCCACGATATGGCGCCGTGGGCGGTGAGCTCGAACCTGGCCTATGGCTTCGTGGCAACGAATCCTTCGGAGGCAAACGGGGACATCTGCGGCCGCTGCTATCAGCTCGATTTCACTGGGACGGGCCACTATGGCAGTAATCCGGGCGCAGCGGCTCTCGCCGGCAAGACGATGATCGTCCAAGCCATCAACATTGGTGGGGATGTCGGAAGCGGACAGTTCGATCTGATGATTCCGGGCGGCGGCGTCGGCCAGTTCAACGCCTGCTCGAGCCAATGGGGGGTGTCCACCAGCGAGCTCGGCGCCCAGTACGGAGGCTTTCTCACGACCTGCCAGGAGCAGCTCGGCTACAATGCTGGGCTCGAGGACTACAAGGAGTGCGTGGCCCAGCGGTGCCAGAGTGTCTTCGGAACTCGCGGCCTCAGTGAGCTTCAGGAGGGGTGCGAGTGGTTCGTCGACTGGTTCGAGGCTGCAGACAATCCCAACCTCAACTACAAGGAGGTCACTTGTCCCTCGGCGCTGACCAACCTCTCCGGGCTCAGCGGCAGAACGGTGAGCGGGAGCTGCAGGTAGGGAGTGTCTTCGAAGCCGAGCCCCACCCGCAGGCTCCGGCACCCATGGATGGCCTCCGCACACAGGGCCGCCACCTCGCACCGCTCGACAGTGGCGGTCGCAAACCTGGAGCAGAGCTCCAGATGCGTTCTGAAAGAACGCGTGCGGCAGTCTCTTAGAATCCTGCAGGTGCGGCCGTTTGCCGGGATGCAATGAACGCGTCCGCAGCAGCATTACTGGTCTCGACCGCCCCCGTTAAGCGCATGAAGGGTGTGGGATTCGTGAATGTGCGCACGTTCGTCCAGAAGGACTACGGGGACGAGGCTTGGGCGGCAGTACTCGGACGACTGGGGCGTGAGGAACGCGAGCAGGTCGCTCATGCGTTGGCCGTCGGATGGTATCCGACGCTGCTGTTCGCCCGACTACTCCGCATGGTCGACCTCGAGTGTGGCAGGGGCGACTTCAATCTTCTCAGGAGGGTTGGCGCGGCCGAAGCCGAACAAGACTTCAACCGCGTCTACCGGGTCTTCCTTCGCACGCTGAAGCCGGCGGCATTCTTCGCCGCCGAGGCGCGTCTCTGGAAGCACTTTCAGGACTCCGGCTCCTGGCGCTGGCACTCGATCCCGGGCGGCATGGAAGCCACCCTGGAGGGCTGGGAGGCTGACGAGGCGCTCTGTATCGAGCTGGCCGGATACTTGGCAAAGGTGATCGAGTTCACGGGCGGAAAGCACGTGCGCGTCGACCACCCGGCTTGCGTCTGCCGGGGCTACCCGGGCTGTACGTTCATGCTGCGGTGGACGTAATCACGGACTTGCCGATCGCCCGAATCTCTTCGCGAGACCGGTACAGCATCCCGTACTTGCGCCCTATCCGCTCGAGGGCCTCCACGGCATGAGCCAAGTCTTCCGGGGTGTGACGAGCATTGAGTGTGAAGCGCAAGATGCTGTCACCCTTTGGAACGGCGGGGTACGCCACATTCCCGCACTTAACCCCGGCGGCAGAGAGGTCCTGGCTCAGGCGGTACATGAAGCCCTGATCACCAGCAAAGACCGTGACGATGGGGCTGACCGGCTCGGAGACGATGAAGCCGAGATCCTTCACGGCAGGGACGAAGGTGCGAATGTTGGCCCAAAGGCTCTCGCGATGAACGGGCTCGTCGATCATCAGGCGCAGCGCCTCCGTGACTCCCGCGCAGATCGGCGCGGGCAAGGCCGTCGTGAACATCCCACTCCCCGCGAAGAACCTCAGGTAGTTGATGACCTCACGCGGTCCGGTGACATAGCCGCCGACTGCACCCAGCGCCTTGCTCAGAGTCCCCATGAGGACGTCGACCTCGCCCCGCACCCCGAAGTGTTCCTCGATGCCGCGGCCACTCGCACCCAGGACGCCAACCCCGTGGGCGTCGTCGACCATCAGGCGGGCGCCATGGGCCCGGCAGACGTCCAGTAGTCCAGGCAGGGGCGCGAGTACGCCGTGCATGCTGAAGACACCGTCCGTCACGACCAGCTTGCCCTTGGTGTCCTGCCCGGCGGCGCCATGCAGCAGGCGCCCGAGGTCGCACAGATCGTTGTGAGCGAACTGCTTGTTGTATTGAGCAGCGGAGGCTCGACATCCGTCGTGGATGCTCGCGTGAGAGAGCTGATCACAGATCAGCGCGTCACGTCGACGGACGAGGGCCGCGATGGTTCCCGTGTTGGCAGCGTACCCGGAGGGAAAGACTATCGTCGATTCGCGACCATGGAACTCGCTCAGCGCTTCTTCCAGCTCACAGAGATAGCGATTGGTCCCACACAGCAGCTGCGCGCTGGCGGTCCCGTACCCAACCCGACGGGTCACCGCCACGACCTTCTCTATCACCTGCGGATGGCGATGAAGACCGAGGTAGCTGTTGGAATCGAAGCACACCAGCTCGCGTTCGCCGCGAAGGCCCGGATCGTAGACCGAAATGCGATGATCGAGAGGCCCAGTCACCGTGACGCGGTAGAGACGCTGATAGATATCTTTCTCTATCATGTTGTCGATCCAACCTCTGAATGTATCGCACTTTGAAAATACATCACTTGCTCCAGGACGACTATAGAATCGATCGAGAGATGATTTATACGCATCAACCGACCGTACCGGCACCAGACTGCGATGCTTGACTTCGTCGTTGACGCGGTGCTGCGACCGGGTCACGCTCCCAAGCTCGTCCACCAACGCGGTCTGGCTGTTCGTGAAGCGAAACCCGACGTAAACGCTGGGTGCTGGAGCGCCCTCGACGGCCTCTGTGCGCACCACGTCGGCCTCGCCGCAGGGCAACGTCTGCCCGTCGGCCATGACGTCGAGGTCTTGAACCCTGGCTTCGGCAGACCAGTCCGCGACCGTGCCCGCAAAAATGGCGCCCAGCCCAGAGCTCGAGATGTTTTGAAGCAGACCGCAACGGTTACCGGACAACTTGATAAGAACGGAGCTATCACGCCGCGGTACGAACCGCTCGGCGCGCAACGAAAGTGCAGAATGTTCGCGCAACACGACAAACCTCCACGAGGCGGAATGGATGATGGACAAGGGATTGCGATGCTCCGGAGCCCCCCCGCGCCGCAGCGTGCGCGACAACGGCCGACTCGCGATATTGTTAAGACCCAAGTTGAGACAATTGGTGTTTTATTATTGGCGCATCCCATGAGCAGAATAGTTCTCATGCGCAGGGTTTGCGCTTTCACGAATGAAAGGCGACGACCATTGCCTGGATTTTGTTCGGGAGAACGGGGCCTTGGCTCCCTGCGTCCGAATAACCGCCTGCGCTATCCCTTCGCGACAGCATGCTGCGGGCTCGCGCTCTCCGCCAATCACGAGCGCGGAGGGGAGAGGAGAGGAAGCCCCAGTCCGATCAAGATGAGCACGCAGCCAGTCCACTCCTGCGGCCGAGGCCAGACTCCGAACCAGAGGCTCGCGAGGGGAAGCGCAATGAGCGGCCGGAGCTGCTGAAGGAGCGAGCTCTCGCTAGCAGGAAGGTCTCGGGCAGCCATGATCAGGAGCTGCCGTGCGGCGCCCGGGCCGAGCAGTGCCGCCAGAGCGAGCGCACCGAGCTGCACCGGGGTCATCTCCATGAGCTCGCCGATGGAGCCCGGAACCAGTGCTACGAGACACGCAGCCAAGAGAGCTCGCAGGGCGTTGGCCACCAGGCTGTCCGCGCGGGCGGCGTGCTTTCGGGATGTGATGTCCATCATGGCGAAGCCCAGCGCCGCCAGCAAAGCCCAAAGGACACCACCCTCCAAGCGAAGCCCGTAGAGGTCGGTCCCTCGCATCACCGAGAGCCCAGCGAGGCACAACACCAATCCGATGCCAAGCATGGGTCGGACCCGCTCACGCAGCCATATCCACCCGAGCAGTGCAACCCAGAGCAGCTGGGTCTGAAGGATCACGGAGGCCACCCCCGCGTGCAGTCGAGCCAGCGCGAGCCCTTGGGCGACGTTGCCGGCAGCAGCCGCCACGGTCAAGAGCAGAGCAAGGCGCAGCGACGCAGACTTCTGGACGGGTTCCAAGCTCCGCCATCGATACAGCGCTGGCGCGGCGAACCAAAGTGCCGCCCCGAGCAACAGCCCCAACGCGGCGCCGCGCCCATGTCCCGCTGACGCCGCAATCTTGAACGGAATCATGAAGAGCGCCGCCAGCCCCGCAGCTAGTAGCACCAGGAGCCGACCGCGGCTTCGGCGCTGGCCCGCCGCCGCGGTACCCGAAGGATCGTCTTCGAGGGATGTCGAGTTGCCAAAGGCCACGGAGCGCCGAAGTTACCACGCCGCGACGCCAGCGCGATGCAGCGGGTGTTACGGGATTGCCGCACCACGTTCTGAATGGCGGACGGGCGGGACCGCACCCAGAGGTGAGCTGGCCTCGCGACCTGCGACCAAAAGCTCGAAAGGCAGCTTCTGATCCCGGACACCCCTCCCGGGCCGCGGTCTTCGCGTCTATCCCTATCTGGAAGCTGCTCTCCCCGCTTCTCCGGCGCGCATGAAACCATCAGCGACTGTAAAGACCCTGCTTCTCTGCTGCACCGTGCTGTTGGGGGCCGCAGGCGTAACAACCCTCATCTTGCTCAGCGAACCGGCTGCCACACGCAGCGCAGCAGTCAAGGAGACCGCCATGCTCGTGGAGGTCGTTCACGCAACGAGGGACTCCTTCCAGCCGACGATCGTAGCTGCTGGGACCGTCCAAGCCGCGCAGGAGGTGCTCCTGAACCCTCAGGTGAGCGGCCGCGTCGTCGAACACGCGCCGGAGTTCGTGCCCGGTGGCTACGTTGAGGAGGGTCAGACCCTGTTGCGCATCGACCCCACCGACTACCGCAACACCCTGAAGCAGCGACAGGGCGCCCTGCGCCAGGTGATGGCAGACCTCGAGCTCGAGATGGGGCGCCAGGACATTGCCGAGGAGGAGTACGCGCTGCTCGATCGAGAGCTCTCGCGAGAGAACGCGGCGCTGGTCCTGCGGGAGCCGCAGCTCGAAGCAGTCAGAGGCCGCATCCGCGCAGCGGAGGCGTCCGTCGCACAGGCGGAGCTCGATCTACGGCGGACCACCATCAAGGCGCCGTTCAACGCCCACATCTTGAGTCGCGATGTCAACGTTGGATCGCAGGTGTCCGTGAGCGATACGCTGGCGCACCTAGTGGGGGTGGATGTGTTCTGGGTCGCGGTGGCCGTGCCCCTCGACAAGCTTCGCTGGGTTTCGTTGCCAGAGAGCCCCAAGGGCGAGGGCTCGCGGGTCGAGCTTCGCAACCGGACCGCTTGGCCCGAGGGCGCAGTCCGTCGTGGCCACGTCTACCGACTCATCGCGGCGCTCGGCGAGCGCACCCGCATGGCTCGCATTCTCATCGAGGTCCCAGATCCCCTGGCGCGACGTACGACGCCGAGCCCCGAAGGGCCCCCGCTCATGATCGGCGAGTTTCTGGAGGCGAGCATCCACGGGAAGGAGCTCGTCGACGTCGTCCGGCTCGACCGCGACTTCCTGCGAAAGGGGGACACCGTTTGGACAATGGAAGGCGGAAGGCTGCGCATTCGTAAGGTCGAAGTGGTCGTGCGTGATCCAGTCTACGCCTACCTCTCGAGAGGCCTGGATGAGCAACACCAGGTGGTCACCACGAACCTGGCGACAGTCACCGAAGGGGCGCGGCTACGCGTGGAGAAGCCCGGGCTCAAGGAATGAGCGACAACGACCCGGAGGTCGCGGCCGAGCGGAACGAGGGCTCCGACGAACACGACACCGAGCGCGGCGTCATCGGGTGGATGGCGCGGAACACGATCGCCGCCAACCTGCTCATGCTACTGCTCCTGGGCGCAGGCATCTGGACGGCATTGCGGATCCAGAAGGAGGTCTTTCCCCAATTCCAGCTGGACGTCGTCGCCATCAGCGTCCAGTACCCGGGCGCGTCGCCCGCCGAGGTCGAGAAGGGCATCCTCCTTCCGCTGGAGGAGGCGATCCGCGGGGTTCGAGGGATCAAGGAGATTACTTCGACGGCTCAGGAGGGTTCCGGCAGCGTGTCCGTCGAGCTGCTGGCGGGCACGGACCACATGCGTGCCTTCCAGGACGTGGACCAGGCCGTCAGCCGGATTCGCACCTTCCCTGAAGACACCGAAGAGCCTGAAGTCACCCTCGAGGCACAGCAACGGGAGGTGATGGAGCTGGGGCTTTATGGAGACGTGGACGTCTGGACCTTGCGCCAGCTCGCGGAGCGCCTGCGCGATCGCCTGCTTGGCCAAGGGTCCATCACTCAGGTCGAGCTCGGCAGCGTGCCGGAGTACGTCACGCATGTCGAGATCCCACTGAGCCGCCTTCGGAAGTACGAGCTGACCCTTGGAGACGTGGCACGCGTCATCGCCGAGTCTAGCAAAGATATCCCAGCCGGCGCCGTCTCCACTCACGCCGGTGAGATTCTGCTTCGCATGAAGGAGCGGAAGCAATGGGCGGAGGAGTTTGGTAGAATCACCGTACTTACTGCCGACTCGGGCGCACCGGTCACGCTCGCCGAGCTCGCGACCATCACGGATGGGTTCGAGGAAGTCGGGTTTCACTCCCAATTCAACCAACAACCCTCGATTGAGCTGCAGGTATACCGCTTGGGCGAGCAGTCGCCGCTCGAGATTGCGGACGCAGTCCGCGAGGTCATTGACGAGTTTCAGCAGAGTCTCCCCGCGGGGGTCGAGATCCGCATCGACAACAACGCCGCACGCGACTACCAGGATCGCCTCTCCCTCCTCGTCGAGAATGGCTTCTTGGCCATCGTCATCGTTCTCGGCATTCTGGCACTATTCCTGGAGTTGAGGCTCGCCTTTTGGGTCATGATGGGCATGAGCATCTCGTTCCTCGGGGGCTTGGTGTTCCTGCCTTTCCTCGGGGTCAGCATCAACATGATCTCGATGTTCGGTTTTCTCGTCGCGATGGGCATCGTCGTGGACGACGCCATCGTCGTCGGAGAAAATGCGTTCGAGCACCGCGAGCGCGGGATGGCGCCTCTGCGCGCGGCCGTGCTCGGCGCGACGGAAATGGCTCGCCCGGTCACGTTCAGCATTCTGACGAGCATCATGGCCTTCGTGCCGCTCCTGCTCATCCCGGGCCCGACGGGAAAGTACTGGTGGCCGTTGCCGGTGGTCGTCATCGCGGTGCTCGTCGTCTCCCTCCTCGAGGCTCTGTTCATCTTGCCCGCGCACCTCGGACACACCTCTAGGCGACCTCGGCTCGCCGCAGAAAGGTGGCTGAGGCGTCACCAAGCAGCGTTCTCTCAGGCGGTAACGCGCGTCATCGACAGCTACTACGGCCCGCTGCTCGCCCGTGCCCTCCGCCACCGCTACCTCACCCTGAGCGCAGGCATCGCAACACTGATGATCGTCGGCGGATATGGGTACAGCGGACACATGGGCATGATCATGCTGCCCGAAGTGGCCGCGGACGAGATCGAGGCGGGGGTCTCGCTACCCGTGGGCACGACACCCAAGCAGGCGGCGAAGGTGGCGAATGCGATCACGGAATCGACGCTCCGCATGTTCGAAGAGCACGATCTCTATCGGGTTGCCGAGGGTGTCAAGACGAACGTGCGGCGCCAGAACTTCATCGACGTCGAGATAGTCATGAAGCCACCGGACCAACGTGCGATGACGGCAAGGGAGGTCATCGCGCTTTGGCGCAGCGAGATTGGGGACATCGAAGGAGTCGACCAGATTACCTTCGAAGCGGAGCGTGGCCCCGGCGGCTACGCTCAGGACATCAGCGTCGACCTGAGCCACTCGGACATCGACGTCCTCGAGGAGGCCAGCCGCACCTTCCTGGAACGGATGAAACGGTACGAATCGACTCGCGACGTGACCGACAACTACAACAAGGGAAAGCTCCAGCTCAACCTCGAGCTGCTCCCCGAGGGTCACCATCTGGGTCTGACCCCGCAGGACGTGGGGCAGCAGGTTCGGGATGCGTTCTTCGGCGCCCTTGCGCTGCGGCAGCTGCGGGGCACCAGCGAGATAGAGGTACGGGTGAAGCTACCCGAAGCGGAACGTGAGGACATCCGCTACCTCGAGGACTTCGTGGTTCGGACTCCCGACGGCACGGAGGTCCCACTACTGTCCGTCGCGAAGGTGGAGCAGACGGAGGCCTTCACGAGCATCACGCGGCGCAACGGTCGCCGAGTGGTGGCGGTCAGCATGGACGCGGAGCCAACCAGTGCGATGACTCGCTTGCTGGAAGCGATCGAGCGCGACGAGCTTCCTGAGCTTCGCGCGAGCTTCCCGGGGCTCACCTGGAGCTTCGAGGGCACCCAGGCAGAGATGAGGGAATCGACGCAGGCTCTTTGGGGCGGGTTCGCCCTTGTCCTTGGCGTCATCTATTCACTCCTGGCCATCGCATTTCGCAGCTACATGCAGCCGCTGATCGTCTTGATCGCGATTCCGTTCGGCGTGATTGGGGCGGTCATCGGGCACATCCTGCTCGGATACGACCTGTCGCTCGTCAGCCTCATGGGAACCGTCGCGCTCTCGGGCGTCGTGCTCAACGATGCGCTGATCATGATCGACTACGCCAACCGCCGGCGGAGCGGGCACAGCGCGTTCGAAGTCATCCACCAAGCAGGAATTCGCCGCTTTCGCCCCATCTTGCTCACGACACTCACTACCTTTGGCGGGCTTTCGCCCATCATCCTCGAGACGTCGAACCAAGCCAATCACCTCATTCCCATGGCTATCTCGCTCGGCTTTGGCATCCTGTTCGCGACGGCCATCGTACTTCTGCTGGTACCGAGCCTCTATCTCATCTTCGATGACCTGCACCGGCTAGTGACGCGCCCTGGCAAGCACGCCGCGGCTGCACCCGGAGCGACTCACTGACCGGAGCGCCGGGCGCTGTTCTCCGGCGTCAGCCGGCGCAAGGGTAGGTACCTCGATCCACAGCCGAGAGGGCCGACCCGGTGACCAACCCCCGAACACCGCTTCATCGAAGCCAATTCGGCGATTGCATGCCCCTCGACCGGTGATAAATGGGCGGGGGACGGTTCTCGAGCACAAGAATGGCAGGAAAAGAGCTGCTTCGAGCCGGCGGTAAGGGGATTCCTGCTGCGCTTGTCGCGGGTCGAGGAACTCCTCGATGACCCATGCTGCGAAACACATCCGGTTGACTCAGACACGACGGCGCTTCGCCCTTACCTGGCTTCTCGACGCGCTGGTACCCAAGCAGCCTCGCCGCGTCACCTTCGTCTGCAAGCGACGCTTCGGGTTCTCGGGGAACCTCCGTGCTGTTTGTCTTGCGTTCGCCCGAAGGAGGGACCACGAGGTCTACGTTTGGTGCGAAGCCGAGCTGCCGGAGAGGACCAGGACGGTCCTCGAGCGCAGCGGAGTTACCCTGCTCCCGCGCTTCTCTCTTGGAAGCGTTCTGCTGCTCGTCTCATCCGGGATCATCGTCGTCGACCACAGCATCCGCGATGCTTACATCAGCCGGAAATCCCGCCGCCGCAGCATCGTGAACCTGTGGCACGGCGTGCCGATAAAGAACATCGAGCTAGGGGCGCGGCGGCTCACTGCCTCACAGCGACGCATCGTCGAGCAGAACGCCAAGCTCTATGATCTGATGATCGCCAGCAGCGAACACGACCGCCGAGCGATCGCGTCGGCGTTCGGTGTTCCCCCTAGCCGCGTCCACGTTGCCGGCCTCCCGCGCTACGACCTCCTCGACGCGAAGCCCCCGCTCGAAGATGACCTCGTCGAACAAGAGCACTCCCTACTGACGAAGCTTCAGGGAAGGAAGCTGGTGCTCTACGCCCCGACCTTTCGAGAATCAGGCCCCTCTCCGTTGTCGCTCATTCCAGAAGAAGGCTGGCGCCTGCTTGGCGACACCCTCGCGAACCACGGCGCCGTCCTGGGAGTAAGGACGCACCCCTATGACGCGGCCACCTGCCCCACGGAACACCCCGCAATCCTCAGGTTCACCGCGCGAGAGTATCCGGAGACAAACCTCGTTCTGCGGCATGCGAGCGTGCTCATCACCGATTTCTCGAGCCTCTGGATCGACTACCTCTTGCTCTCGCGCCCCATTGCCGGGCTCGCCCCTGACCGCGAGCGATACCGTTCAGAGGAGAGAGGCTTCATCTACGACCTCGACGAGGTATTCCCCGGGCCTTTCTTCGCGAGCGCAGAGCCGCTCGCAGCCTGGCTCGCCACGCAGCTGTCGCAGGCGGATGCGCAGCAGGACTATCCCCTGCAGAGAAAGCTCTTCCACTCCACACTGATGGCGCCCTTCTCGGAGCGCTGCGTGGAGCTCATCCTGAATCGGGTGGGCGCGCCTGCAGCGACAAGTGACCAGCAGCCAGGCTTTGCGCCAGCGGTAGATGCCGCAAACAATCCTCGAGTCGAACCGAAGGCACCCTAGCTCACCCGTTCCGGTGCTCGTCGACTCGTGCCAGCACTGCCAGGACCTCCTGCACCGCCCTTTCGGGCATCGGGATGACCCGCGCCAGGTCACCGCTCCTGCAGAGGGTTCGGAACTCTCCTTCGACCTGGCGGTACGTGGAACCACGCTGCCGAGTCACGCGCACCAACCGGGCTCGGGCCCATCGCTGCACGGCCCAACCCGCCGCAGCCAGCGCTCGGGCAGAGATGTCGGAGGTCCCTACGTCGTCATCGCTCCGGGCAACCGAAGCGCGTTCGAAAGCCCGGTGCTCGATCAGCACTCCGACCTCAGCGTAGAGCGGGATGCGCCCTGCAAAAGCGGAGTAAGGGACGCGCCCCGCCATCCCATGCAGCACGCTCGCTGCCGCAAACCGCGCATCGACGCGCTCTACGTAGCGCGCTGCCGCCACGCCGGAGGCCTTCTCGTCGCGATAGGCTGCGCCGTAGCCCGGGAGGAGCGCAGGGTACTCGCGCCGGATGACCGCGAGGTAGGCATCTTTCTGCGTACCGGCCCGGAGAGTGAGACTCCCACCACATAGGAAATCGGCTCCGACCTCCGAGGCCGCCCCCACGAGTGCCTCGATGTCCTCTGCTCGATCCGAAATGCCCGGGAGCACCGGCAGCGCCATCACACCGACGGTGAACCCCCTGGACTTGGCGCGACGCAGGGTCTCCAAGCGGCGCGCTACGGGCGATGCTCGAGGCTCGAACGTCCGACGTACAGCCTCATCGACGCTCTGCAAGCTCATGGAGAGAATCACGTGCGCCGAAGCATGAATCCGCGCCAGGAGGTCGAAATCCCGCTCGACGAGGCTCGACTTGGTGAGGACGTGAACGGGAAGACCGGAGCTTGCCACCACCTCGAGGACACCGCGAGCCAGACGGAACCGGCCTTCTACCGGCTGGTAGGCGTCGCAGACCCCTCCGCCGAGGAACACGAAGCCAGGTTCCTTGCGGCGCGCTATCTCCCGTTGGAAGAGCTCGACGGCATTCCCCTTGACGAGGATGTCGCGGTCGAACACACCCGAGACGAAGTAACGTTCGGCGCGGCCGTCGCAGTAGACACAAGCGTGTTCGCATCCGCGGTACAGGTTCATCCCGTAGCGCCCCAGGAACCAGGGGTCGACACACTCACTCGAACGGATGAGCGTCTTGGCGGGCTCGACGCGACAAACGGGTCGCGGCAGGTTGTCTTCCGGAGGGTCTATCGTGGATTCGAATGAAGGCATCCTTGGACCACTGACGTTCCGCACGAACCCTGGCGCTGGCCCACGCTGGCGTCTCGTTTACCGATCGGCTGCCAAAGTAGCACGACGCTGCTCGCTTTTTGTTGAACGATCCGGTCGTGAGCGGGAACTTGGAGCCATGTCGAACCCTCCTCGCCGCGTCCTCTTGGCCGGAGTTGCCATTTCAGGCCTCCTCGGAGCATCCGTCGCCCACGCCGCTCCCGGGGAGGAAGGAGCTCCGGCGAGCGCCGCAGACGCCCCGGCCATCGAAGCGCCGCCACCCGATGCCCCCGCGCCACCCGATGCCCCCGCGCCACCCGATGCCCCCTCACAATCGCGAAGACTCCTATTCGGAGCAGACTTCGTGCCCTACCTGGGGACGAGCAGCAGTGAGGAGGCCCGAGGCTCCATCCGGCACATGTCGTTCAACCTCGTGGGCGGGCTCGCCGGGGGCGTGGAGGGATTCGAGCTCGGAACCGCATTCAATCTCCAGACAGGCACTGTGGACGGAGCGCAGATTGCAGGCGCCTTCAACTGGGTTCGTGGCTCGGTCCATGGGGCGCAGATTGCTGGTGCCACCAACCTCGTGCGCGGCTCCACGGATGGCATGCAGCTCGCGGGCGCGTTCAACATGTCCCGCGGCACGGTGGCGGGGTTTCAGCTCGGGGGCGCCGCCAATCTGGCGAGCGCTGGAGCCACTGGCGCGCAGCTGGCAGGGGGAGCCAATCTCGCCCTGGGTGATGTCGAGGGGGCCCAGGTGGCTGGGGCGATGAACCTGACTCGAGGGAGTCTCCGAGGGTTGACCTTGGCTCCCGTCAACATCGTGACCGGCGAGGTGCGTGGGGTTCAGGTCGGCGTCGTCAATGTTGCGGAGAGCAGCGACTTCTCACTCGGTTTGGTCAACATCAACACGCGGGGGAGGACGCACATTGACGTTTGGGCCCAGCCAGAATCTGCCCTCGTGGCTGCAGGGGTCAAACACGGGGGAACCTACTGGCACTCGATCTATGGTGTGGGTCTCACCGTCACCGAGGGAGGGGCCGCAGTCGTGTTGGGGCTGGGTGGGCACATCCCAATCCGAGAACGATTCTTCTTGGACATCGATGGTCTTGGAGAGTGGCTGCCCACCGTCGACGATTTTGACGAGCTCGCGTTCCTGACCCAAGCTCGCGTCGTCTTCGGCTACCGCCTCCTGCCCGAGCTCGCCGTCTTTGCTGGTCCGACCTACAATGTACTCCTGTCGGAGCGCGGTTCGGAGTTCGAAGCTCCAGACCACGGCAAGCGGGCGGGCTCCTCGGAGGATCCCTGGGTCCACCTGTGGCCAGGAGCGGTCCTCGGTGTGCAGATCCTGGCCGACTAGGGACGCCCGTGCCTCGACCAGACCCGCTGGCGAGCCCAGGCAGCGCCTCGCGCTATCCCCACTGAGAATCGAGCCACGCCACGCGCTCTTGCAGCCAATCTCGAACGAACTGCAACTGGCCGACCCAAGTGGATTCCGTCGGGGTCGTGAAGAACCCGACCTGGCGCGTGGAAAGGTTGGGCCAGCGCGCGAAGTTCCGAGCCGCCGCGTTGGCAAGAGGAGTCGCCAACTCGATGATGCGACCCTCCAGCGCGGCATCCGAAAGCAGCCCCTGGCGGAGCTCACGCCAGCGCGAGGCAACTCGCTCGAGGAAGGCTGGGTCCTGAGTCAACCGCAGGTACCAATCCGTGTTCACCGGGCTCCGCTGCTGCTCGTACTGCCAACCCGCAGCCCGGTCGCTCTCGAAGAAGCCCCCCACACCGAAGACCAGGTTATAATCCCAGAGGGGCCCCGCAATCAGCTTGGTATCACGATCCTTATAGAAGTATGTGCTCCGGATGTATGCATCCATCTCTCGTCCAAGCTCATTGATGATGAGATGGTCCACGAATGAGTCTACTTCGATGTACGCAGCATAGCCGCTCACCGGGTCGGCGAACCCGTCAGAGTGCAGCACGTCGTGGAACTCCTGGACGTGCGAGGTCAACCAGGCAAGCTGTTCGGTGACCGGAGACTTGGGATCGACAACTTCCAGGTCACTCCAGCAGCTCGCTGTCCCGCCGCTGCACGCCAGGGTCGGCGCCTCGGCGGCAAGCCAGTCGAACTTCATGATATACCCCCCCGCTATCTCCGGCAGCGCCCGGTCGTTCTCATCGAGCTGCCGGAGGTCGAGCCGGTTCCTCTGGTTCTTGATGGTCTCAACCATCAGATAGACACCCATGTAGTCGTCGCTGTCGAGGGGACGATCAGCGAGGTTCCGGTAAAGCTCGCAATAGGCGAACCGCGGCGCCTGGAGGCCCATGTCCCGTCCCAAGCCATAGAAGAATGCGTCACGGATCAGCGCCTTGTCGGCGAAGGGCCCACGAAGCGCCCAATCCGCCTCGCTTGGCATGCCCAGGAGGGGCCAGTCCAGGTCTTCTCCGTCTGCGGACCGAAGCTCGACGCGATACGGCGTCTTCTCGAAGGTGGCCGTGGATTGTCCTCGAACGTGGAAGCCGGCTGGGGTGGCGACTGCTGGCGGCGCCGACAAGGAAGCGACACCACCCGTCGGAGCGATCGCTAGGAACGCGACGTCGACGTACTCACGGCTCTCGGGATCGAGCGCGCCCGAGCCGTAAGAATCCAGCACGACAATAGGGAGATCCAGGTCGACGTCGAAGCTCCGCGCCACATAGACCGCCGCACCGGGGCGGCCTGATGGTTCCTCACCGAGGAAGCTCTGAGCCCGCAGCTGGGTGGTCGCAGCAAGGACGATGGGTCCGGAGTAGAGCGGTGAGTCGGCAGTTGGGGGCTCCCCATCCGTCGTGTAACGAACAACGGCTCCTTGGACTCCACTGGACAGCTCCACGGACACCTGGTCGACGAACGTCCCGCCCGGCACCGAGAAGACGATATCGCCGGTCAGGGCCAGCCGAGCCGCGTTGGCGTCAGCGATTGCCGTGGCACCGGCGCCTCCTTGACCAGTCAGCCCCCCTCCGAGGTTGTCAGTCCGGGTGCCACCGGTGTTCCCGGAGGCGCGAGACGGCTCGGCACCGCACGCACAAAGGACTGGAACGACGAGGGCCGAGTGCCTGAAGAATTCTACCAATCGAGTCATGGATGGCGTCCCACCGAGTAGTTGACCGGGATCCGAAGCGGGTCTCACACTTGGTACCCGAGCGGCCAGGCCTTGCGTCGGAATAGACGCAATACACTACATCCGACCCCGAAATCTTCGCGCCCTGCGCTCGGCGCGCACAATTCGTATTCAGGGTATCGTTCGGCGGAGCTGCAGCTGTCAGGGTGTTGACGGCATCCCCCCCCAGGCAGGATCCGGCTGCCACTAGGGGCAGTTGTAGCCCCGTAGGACACTGCGGACGTGAACGCCGGTCCGCGTCAAATCTGCCTCCGTCCAACCACCGGTCGTCGACGCGCCAGGCTGTAGCATGGAGACGGTCTCTCCGGCCTTGTCCGAGATAGCCCAGTTCACCCAGCTGATCTGGTTCTCGTCCAGGAAACCGAACCAAGCCTCCCACTCCTCATAGTCGTTGGCGCCCATGCCGTCCGCCTCGCTCCCACCGGACTCACTGACGATCACGGGGACATTCGCATCGAGGGCGTCGGCGACTCGGGAGCGCAGCCAGCTTCCGTGCGTTCCGGCGTAGAAGTGAACTGCGTACACGACGTTCGGATCCGTCGTGATAGGGTCGTCGACGACGACGTCGATCCGCTGGTCCCATTCGGGTGTACCCACGATGACGACGTTGTCGGGGTCGTGCGCGCGGATCGCCGCGATGACCGCCTCGGCGTAGGCTTTCACCTGAGGCCAGGTCTCGTCATTCTCCGGCTCGTTGAACACCTCGTAGATGACGTTCGGCGAGTCTCCGTACGCCTCGGCCATCTCGGCGAAGAAAGCGACGGCCTCACTTTCGTGCACGTCGTGCGCATGCCAGTCGATGATCACGTAAATGCCGTTGGCGATGGCGGCGTCCACGACGGCCCGCATCCGCGCCTTGGAAGCGTCCGGATCGTCCAGGTACGCCCCCTCGGGCTCGATGCCCATGGCAGGCCGAACCACATCGACACACCAATCGTTGCGCAGCCATGTGACGACCTCGGCGTTGTGGTATTGCGGCCACCAGTTGTCCCATCCCAACGCCTGACCGCGCAACACCGCGGGCTGGTCGTGTTCATTGCGAAGCTGGCCCTCCGCGACATGGAGCTGACCGTGCACCTCGACAGGGGATGACCCGCTGGGAGGCCCTCCGTCCACCCAATCCAAGCCTCCCGTATCCTCGCCCGCGGCACCGCCGGCACCACCGTTGGGGAGTTCGTTCGTCGTCGTGACGTTGCTGCTCTCTACTCCGTCGCTGACCAGCTCGATATCATCGACGAGCACTGTGACCGTGCCGGGGGCCTCGACGTTCCAAGCGAGACCAATCAGCTGCGTGATGACGATTGCGTTGGTTGCCGGCAATCCCCACCCGCCGCGCGCAAGGTCGCTCCAGTGGAGGAGCACCTGAGTCCATTCGGTCGTAACCTGGACGGAGGTCGCCCAGTGATCGTGGCACTCGGTGCACACGTCACCGGCTGGGTCCGTGGTCGCGTCGGCCACGGCAAAGCTGAGAGTGATATCGGAATCCGCACGTATCCAGAACGAGATCCCGTCGTAGGCAGAAGCGTCATAGGGGACCTTGGCCCCTGATCCGGCAAAATTGAAGCCGAAGCCGGACCACCCCTCGTCCACGGCATCGAAGGAGATGCCCATGGCGCTGCCCGCATGACCCGCCGCCGCTGGGTCCAGATTGACCGAACCCGCTTCAGAGTATCCGTACCAAGAACCCGAGCGACCCTCGGCCACCAAGATGGCGGTGTCGCCATCTTCGACGTCTTCGACAATCGACGTGGTGGTGCCGCCTTGCTGGCCGGCGTTGCCCCCCGTCCCGCTGGAAGCGCCCGGGTCTGTGCTCCCTCCCAGGCCCCCTGTCGCTTCAGCCGTCTCGGGCGTGTTCGAATCGCTGCCACATGCCAGGAAGGCGACAGCGAGGGTGCAACAACAAGCGACTCTGAGGGACGTCCGACGAAGCATGTCAAGCTCTCTTGTGTGGCTGCCCACTGCTGGACAGATGGGGAGACTACCTGCCACAGAAGGGTCGCAGGCGTCCGTTCACGTAATCGTGGCCGCCGCGCTCGACGGGCTGACAACGAGTCTTCGGCGCTACTACCGGAGGCTTTAGCCCGCCTCTCACAAGGGCATCTCATTTCTTCTGAGATTCGGAATTCTTGCCGGTCAGGTACTCGCTGGGCGTCGCTCCGACGAATGCCCGGAACACGCGATGGAATTGGGCGTAGCTCCCGAATCCAGCGGCCAGCGCCGCCCGCAGGAGGTTCTCCGAGCTCCCGTCGGTCAGGGTGAAGAATCGCTCGATGCGTCGTCGGTTCCGGTACGTGACCAGCGACTCACCCATGTCCTGGCGAAAGAGACGGCCCAGCTGCCCTGGGCTCGTGCCGACGACCCGCGCGAGCTGCTCTGTCGTCTGGGTCAGATCGGCGTCGAGGGCTGTCAGGGCCCTGCGTACCGTTGCGTGCACGGGACCACCGAGACGCACTGGGATTGCTGCGTGGCCAGACGACGACCGGTGGGTCTCGAGGATCCCGCCCAAGAGCGAGCAGAGGACTGCCAGACGGACGTGTTGAGACGCCGAGAACGGTGCACGCGACAGGGCGCCGTCGCTGAACATGATCCCGATGCGCTGGCCCGCGGCGCGAACGGGCGTCAGAGCGAGCCACCCGTAGCCGAGGACGACCGTCTCTTGCGCCACGTGAGCAATCTGGGGAGCATCCTCGAGCAGGAGCCAGCGCTCCGCCCCCCCCTCTGCCAGCTCGTGTGCCTGGAGCTCGTAGGCGCCCAATGGAAATGCGAGATCGTGCTCGTCGGTCGTCTCGCCGCGCGCGCCGGTGCCCCATGTGCCGCGCATCATGGAGTCGTCCTCGATGAAGATGGCGGTGCGCTCCAGACCAATGCGATCCCGCGCGAGCTCGACAGCCCGGCGGCACACAGTGTCGGGATCGGGGTAGGTCGCGAGCTCCTCTGCCATCGCGAGCACCGAGACTACACCTCCCGCGCCGCTCGCGCGGGACACCCGGGGGGCCGGCAGGTCGTCTCCGACGAGAAGCGGCCAGTCTACTCGACGGAGCGCCATGGGTGGGGCGGGCTGGAATTACTCCATCGCGGCGCGGCGGGCAGCGATTCACACGCACTTACGATCATGGCCCTGCGCGGCACCCACGCCGCCAGGCCGGCAACGGGCCGGATGGTCCGATGTTGCTTCGCGGAATCCACGTCTGGCCAGCACCTATAGCCCCATTCAGCCGCGGCGCCACGCATCCGGAGCGGGCACCGGGACTCCTCGGTGACGCCGCATGATCGAACCGACGCCTCGTCTGTCGATCTGACGCTCATCTGACGGGTCCAACGGGAGGAGCCCCGTTGACGAGATCGGGAGCCGACAGCACTCTGCGGCGGCAGGTTGGGTAGTCGCTCGCGCGCGAATGGCGCGCAGCGTGCCCGCTTGCATCCAAACCAGGAGGCACTCTATGCAGAGGTTGATTCATCCCAGGTGCGTCACCGAGACGATGTATTGCGTCGTTCGTTGGATCGGAGCCGGCTCGTTGCTGCTGGCCTCCGCATGTGGAACGGACACGGCGGAGCTCAGCACGGACGAGGTCGCGCAGGTGGAGCAACGAGTCGTCTATGGCACCGACAATCGCCAGGACGTACCGCAGCATTCGGACGCGTCCCTGCGCAGGTTGGCGGAGGCAGCCACGGTAACCCTCGTGCTGACGGGAAACATCGACGAGTCCGATCCGAACGACATCACGTTCCCCGTGCAGAACCTTGGGGATCGCAGGAGCCTGTGCACCAGCGAGCGCTTCCGGAGCGATCCCACGGCCGGTAACTGCTCGGGAACGCTCATCGCCGACGATCTTGTGCTGACGGCTGGCCACTGCATCGACACGTCTAGCTGCGCGAGCAATCGGTTCGTCTTCAACTACCGGCGCGACGCCAACGGCGACCTGCACACCATCACTAGCGCGGACGTCTTCCAGTGCCAGAGCATCGTCGCCCGAGAGTACACGAGCACGGTGGACTATGCAGTCGTGCGCCTCGACCGCGCGGCGACGCCACGCTTTACGCCTGCGCCAGTACGGAGCCAAGCCAGCGCCCTCGACGCGGGCCAACGCATCTCGGTGATCGGCTCACCGTCGGGGATCCCCCACAAGATCGACTCCGGCGGCGCCGTGCGCGATGCACGCGCGGGAACCCTCGACTACTTCGTCGCGAACACGGACACCTTCGGAGGAAACTCCGGCTCGGGCGTCTATGAGAACGACTCCTACCAGCTCTCCGGCATCCTCGTGCGGGGCGAAGTCGACTACGTCGCGAACGGCACCTGCAACATCGTCAAGGTGTGCACGGAGGAAGGCTGCCGCGGCGAAGACATCACGTACGTCCACCGGGCCATAGCTGGCCTCTGTGCCGCCGAGCCAGGACACCGGCTCTGCAACCCTCGCAAGGACTTCACGTTCAGTGCGAGTAACACGAATAGCGCTCAGCAGAACACCTACAACCATTTCGTCTTCGTGGAGCCAGGGCAAACCCTCGACTACGGCACCTGCGCGGTCCCTGGCAGCGCAGGCACGGGGGACACCTACCTGCGCGTCTTGACGCCATGGGGAGTGCAGGTCTCTGCCACCGACGACGCTGGCGGCACCTGCGGAGCGCTCTCCCACACGACCTTCACTGCCCCAGCACTGACCGGTGCCTTGTACGAGGTGCGGGCTGGTTGCTACTCCTCTGGCAGCTGCTCGGGCACGCTCTCCTACACCTTGAATGGTTCCGGGGGCGGCAAGTTCACCTTCGATGCGACGAACACCAACAGTGCGGAACAGAACACGCGCAACGTGACCACCGTGACGGTGCATCAGGGCGACACCCTCGTCGCAGGGACCTGCGGCGTCGAGCACGCCGCCTTCTCCGGAGATACGTTCCTGCGCCTCTTCTCGGGTGGGACCCTGGTCGCGTTGAGCGATGACGACTGTGGCGGAGTCGGCTCCAGGATCAGCTACACGGCTACCGCCACCGCGGCTCTCGAGCTCCGCGCGGGGTGCTTCGGCTCCCACTCCTGCTCGGGAACGGTCGCGTACACGATTGTACCCGGTGCATCGTTCGAGTACTCGGCAACGAACACAAGCTTCGCGCAACAGAACACTGCGAACAGGTCGATACAGCTCGGAGTCGGCGACACAATCACCGTCGGCACCTGCGGACTCCCTGGAGCCGCCTTCACCGGCGACACGTACCTGCGCTTGTTCTCCGGCGCCACACAGGTGGCGTACAACGACGATTCCTGCGGCGGTTCGGGATCCCAGTTCACCTACGTTGCCACGACAGCGGGTACGCACGAGCTACGCTCCGGGTGCTACTCGGCCGGCAGCTGCACGGGCACGGTCGTCTACTCCATCGTGCGCAAGGGCAGCGGCAGCGGCGCCTACGCCTACAGCGCGACGGACACTGCTAGCGCCAACCAGAATACTGTGAACGAGGCTCTGTTCCTCAAGGCGGGCCAGGTGATCAACCTTGGAACCTGCGGCGTACCAGGAGCCTCTGGCAGCGGCGACACCTACTTGCGTCTGTTCGGGCCCGATTCGATGCAGGCCGCAGCGAACGACGACGCCTGCGGCGGCGCCCTGTCGAACGTTCTGTTCACGGTTCCCGCCGGCCGTGAAGGCTCCTACGAGATCCGGAGCGGCTGCTTCGGCTCGAGCAGCTGCAGCGGGACGGTAGCGTACCGCGAACAGTAAGGCCATTTAGCCGTACCGAGTGGCCAGGTGCTGGGGGTGTTCGATCTCGATGCTCCTAGCACCGGCCGCGAGCGCTAGAATCCTCGCTACCATGAACGACTACTGGCTTTCTCAGAATGGCTCGACCTGCGCCCCAGGCGCCGCACTCGGCATCGCTGTCTGGGCGGGCATCCTCGCGGCGGCTCTGGGCTTCCTCGCCTGCAGCAGCCGTTCGTCGCCGAGCTCGACGTCGCAGGCAGCGACCTCGGCGCCTCGAGCCACCGTGTCCCCGGGCCCGCAGGGCTCTCCTGGCACCCGTCGCTCCGACGAGGCTCCCGCAAGCCTCGCCACCGCAACCTCGGCCTGCAGCGGGATCGTGTCGTGCTCATCCGGGCCGTGCCCTGTCGGCACCGAGTGCTTCCGCTTGACCCGCTGCGCCGAACCCGTATGCGTCACCTCCCAGCGCGCTTGCGAGATCGACTGCGGTGTGGACGCGCGCTGTGACCTGCTGAAGAGCTCTCCCCCGCAAGTCGCCTGCCTCGAGGGAGGCGCGAAGCAATCCCGGGAGGGCGCACCCGTCCCTTGAAAGGCCAGACCGATGTCCCAGCATCCTATGCCCAAGCGGTCCCCGCGGTCGTCCCTGTGGCGCTACGCAGCGGCGGGCTGTTGCATCGCGGGCGCGCAGGCGCTGCTGATGGTCTGGCTGGTGGAACGGCTGACTCCCGATCAGCATCCTACGCCGCGCACAGACGGCAGTGCCCCGACAGCGAAGGCTTCGCCCCAGACGGCGAGAGCACGGGAAACCTACCGCGAGCCGGCTCCACCGGCGAGCATCGCTGCAGGTCGCGGGCGGTCGAAGCCGGTGCCCGGGACCGTGGAGCGGGCCACTGCAGCTCTCGCGGAAGGTACCTTCGTCAAGGACGAGTCGAGCACGGAGCTCGTCATCGCTGACACTTATCTACCAGACGAGCCGCTGGCGCCCGATTCACCCGAGGGTGAGAGTGAGGCAGCCGCCGCGGCCCGCAAAGCGCTCCTCTCTCCTAGCTCGAAGGACTCCCGCCCGCCCCGCGAGGGCGCGCCGATAGCCCGCGGGTTGAGATTGCTCGCGAGCGACGCGCGCCATCGCCTGGCGCCTACGCCGAACGAAGACGCCGCGGCGAAGCTTCCCGCTGACGGCTCGGGCTCGCCGCAGCCCGCGGCAAAGGAAGCCACGAAATGACGAGTGCTACGGCATGGTGTACTGCTTCAGGATGGGCCAACCGACGCTGGCATTCCCTGCTTCATGACCGCCGCCCTGCTTGGTGCACAGCGTCACTTGTACCCCGTCCTGACAGTTCGAGTAGGTGGAGCAGCCCTGAGCATCCTCGGCAGAGGGCGAGCCGGTGCACTCGTTGATGCCCGCCCACGCCTCGAAGGTCCCCGGAGCCCCAAGGAAGGTAATGGGCATCCCCGACACGACGTCGGAGTACCCACCAGCGTAAGAGACGACGGGATCCGAGGTACCTCGGAAGGAGACCACAGTGATGGGTCGCGATGGCGCGCAGCTCCCCACGTTTTCCTCGAGAAGGTCGAAGGCGGCGGGGGCCACCGCCGCGAACACGTCCGCTGCATGACAAGCGAGATAGTGGGACATCCCTCCGCCCATCGAGAAGCCGACGGCATAGATGCGCTTGGGATCGATGCAGGCCTTCCCTTGAACCTGCTCGACGAGAGCCCTAGCAAAGGCCACGTCGTCGACGTTCGCAACGCAACAAGGTCCGACGTTCCAAGCGCCACCCATGGGCCCCGACTGTCCGGAGGGGAAGGCCATGATGACGCCTTCCGGGTCCGTCTGCGCAGGGTACGGGGAGCTCGACCGCTCCGAGGGACCCGAGCCGCCGAGCGGATGGAAATCCACGACGAGTGGCACGGCTGAGCTGCCATCATAGGCCGCGGGCACGTGGAGCACATAGCTGCGGCTCTGCGAGCCCACCATCACGGTCTCATTCGTGTCACCGGGTGACAGGACTGTCGACGGACAACTGACTGTCTGGCCCCCGGTGCCGGCGCCCGCAGCGCCACCGGGCCCGTCATCGCCTGCCGCGCCGCCAAGGTTGTCCACGCCGCCCGTACTCGTGGACCCGCCGCTGCTCTGGGTGCCTCCCGCAGCGCCCGCGGCGCCACCGGTACTCTCGCCACCGCCGCTGCTCCCCGACGTGCCGCCGGTCTCGCCCTGCCCGCCCCCAGTCGAAACGCCACCCGTTCCGGGTGCGCCGCCCAAGGAGGGCGCCCCGCCCGACGGCGAGCTGCCACCCAACCCCGGAGCCCCGCCGAGCGAGGGAGCGCCGCCCATCGCGGAGGAGCCGCCCGTTGTTGGGGTGCCGCCGCTTCCGGGTTGCCCTCCCAGCGCCGACTGACCGCCAGTTCCTGGCTGGCCCCCCGCTGCGTCGTAATTGCCACCCAGGCTGTTCCCACCCGAGCCCGTCTCGACGGTCCCCCCCGTATTCAACGCGGAGCCACCTGCCCCCGAGGGATCGGCCGAGCCGCCGTCATCCGAGCAGGCAAGGGCGAAACAGGCGACGATGAGCGCGCAGTGCTGAGTACCGTTCCTCATACCCGAGGACGATAAGCGACGACATTTCCTACCTACAAGGGACAGTTTCGTCCCCCCTGCTCCGTGGCGGCTGGATGTACCGACTCAGCACGGGGTCGTCACTGAGCGATGCACTGGAGCGCCATCATCGACCAGATCGCCGTTGCAGCGGCTTCGGCACCCGCAGCCGTCGGCAGGGTGTCCGTGAGCAGGTACTCGCTCTCGCGACCGGCAAAGGTCGCGCGAAGGTCCACCCAGTGGCAGGACGCCGCGCTCGTCTCACAGACGTCCTGGAGCAGGGGGCGGAGGACGTCCACCTTGGCGCGGAGGTCGGGCGCGCTCGGATCGGGATAGTAGAACCAGACGACGTCCTCGACGCCGTCTTGCGCCATTTGGACCAATAGCTCGTCCGCAGCCACCACCGCGTCAGCGATGATGGGGCAAGCCGCGTCCAGAGGCCCGTCGCACGTCCCGAGGAGCAGATCGGCGCCACCAGCAGCCATGATGACGACTCGGACCGCCCCTTCGCCTTGGCCGGTGGTGTACTGCTCGGCGATCATGCGCCCGTTCAGGGCCAGGGAGTTGGCGACGACGGACGAGTAGTCCCGGTAGCGTTCACCAGCGGCGATGGCCCCGGCTTCACGCGCCCGCACCTCCAAGAAGGCCGTTATCTCGTGGGTTTGGGCGATGAAGGCATCACCGAGCACCACGACCTCGTTTCCCGGGACCTCCCCGTTCGAGCAAGTCTCTGCGCCAGCTGCGCCACCAGCGCCTGCCGCCCCACCGCCAGCACTGCCCGATGCGCCTGCCTCCCCCGCGGCGCCCCCGTTCGAAGCCCCCGCAGCGCCGCCGCCCGAGTTACCCCCGGTCCCGCCAGCTCCCATCTCGAACCCCGCGCGACAGAACCCGCTCGAGCAAACGGTCGAAGCAGAGACAACACCACAGTCTGCCCTCGTTTCACAGGGAATGTCGCAGAAGGCAGTGGCGGCGGCGAGGGTGCACTCGGCACCTTCGGGCCGATCGACGACGGCGGTGCACTCCGCGCGGGAGTCCAGTGCCTGACAATCGGTGCTCTCCGCGCAGGGCAGCGAGCACACTCCGCACAGACAGGCCAGGCCAGCGCCGCAGCTGTCGACGGAGGGATCGCAGACGCTCAAGAAATGCGTCTCTCCATCGAGCACCACCGGATCGTCATTGCAGCCGTGCGCCAGGAGGGTGAGACCCCATAGCCCGAGGAGCCGGCGCCAACGGCCGTGACTAGCCGCGATCATTGCCTTCGTTCGCTTCGTTTGCTTCATCGGTGAGACATTGTCCGAAGTAGATGACGACCCGGGTGTGGGCCTCCGGGATGGCTTCCCCCTCGCTCACCTGGGCGACGCGCTGCCGAAGATCGGTGAGCTCCCTGCGCAGCCGCGCCAGGGTTCCGTACACCTCCTCGGCGAGCGGATGGCCCGGCCAGACGCTGAGTGTGTACGTGCTTCCCCCGATCCTATCACTGAGGCGTGGGGTCACCGACTCGCCGCGAAGCCGGCAGATCATTGTCGTCACGAGGGCTTTGAAGTGGTCGAACATCGCCGCCTCCCAGCCGGCCGTTGCCCCGACGGGAACCAGGAGCGTATTGGCCTGGTAGTGGGCCACGCCATCCCGCTCCGTCCGCTCCAGCCTGCCCTCCTGGACGAGGCGGGTCAGGATGGGCTCCACCTGCTCGCTGCCCATCCTTGCGCGCCTGGCGATTTCATCCGCCGGGAGGGGCGGCTCGCGGTAGATGATCGCAAGCACGAGCTCGTCCAGGCCAGCAGCACCTCGCCCCTGCTGGACAGCGATGAGCTCCTCGCCAGCGACGGCCCGGTAGGTCACGTTGCAGCCCGATCCGGCAGCAGTGACGAGCTGGCTCTCGCAGAGGTCGTGCAGCACGGCCTTCACCTGCGCCTCGTCGTCGCCAGAGAACCGCTCCAGGATCTCGCTGCGCGTGGCCGTATTGCGCGCCCTCAGGTATTCGAGCACCGCCTCCCAAAGCGAGCAGCCCCCGTGCATCGCGCTCTCGTTCAGGCGCTGGATCTTGCGCCGATAGGTGCGAAGGCCCAGGCCGAACATGTCCGCGCTCACCTTGCGGCTGACGTGCTGGCGCTCGAGCTCTCCGACCAGATCCAAGAAGACCTGGTTCGCGATGTGAGCCAGCGGGGCGCGGATGCCACGGGAGGTGGCGAGCTCTGCGATGAGGATCGTGGTCTGCCGGACGATGGTGTGGATGAGCAGATTGACGTTCATGGCGTCCCGCTGACCGAATTAGAGCTGGATCCCGTAACCTAGCCCATTGGCGGGGCTCCTGGGGGGGGACAGCGCTGTCCCCCCTCCCGGACCGTGTGACTCAGGTCTTCAGGGCTCGAAGGTGATGTCGGTAGCGTACTCGTTCAGGTTGAACGAGGCATCCTCGTCGTCAATGGAGGTGACCGGCTCACCCTGGATGGTCAGGGACGAAAAGTGGACGCCGTCAATGTAGTACTCATTGCCGTGATAGGGGTCGCTCGCTTCGTTGTAGTCGTGGATGTTGCCTTTGATGAGGATCTCGGCGCTGACGGCGCTCGAGACGTTCGCGACGCTGGTGTCGTTGACCGTGCAGATCCCCGGGTTGGTGCGCCACTCGATCGCCTTCGGATCCATGTTGAAGTCGACGAGCCTTCCCGTGACCGATTCAATCCGGATGTCTTCGAACACGGTGCCGCTGATGGTCGCCGTGTCGACCGCGTCGATGACGAGGGCGCGATTGGCGGCGACCACGTCGACGTCCGTAAAGGTAATGGCGCTCATCGATTCACCGAAGGTCTTGGTCCCCACCTTGCAAGCAGACGATCCACTGAAACAGACGATCCGCTCGTGGGTGATGTTGCTGACATTCATGTACTCGCCCGCTGTCGGATCGAGAATACCCTCGATCTCGAAGTCATCCGGGATGTCGTCGCTCTTGACCGCCATGCAATCGTCCCCGGTGTAGAGGAAGGCGTTGGTCAGGGTCGAGTCGACACAGTTATCGAAGTCGACGCCATCCGTCTCGTTCCATTCTCCGTCGAGGCGGTTGTTGATCACCTTATAGTTCTGAATGGTGATGTCCTCGCTGCGGTAGATGAGCGTGTTCCAGAAGGCCGAGTCTCGCGAGAGGATGCCGTCTACCAGACAGCCTGAGCTATTCTCGATCTTCACCAAGAACATCTTGCGACCGTAGGATTGGAGCTCGGTCCCGTTGCCGTCAATCGTCCCACGCCCCATGAGCCGCGCGTTCTGCACGCCGTCCATGACGATGAAGCCATGACTGGAGCCCTCGATCACCGTCAAGTCCTGGGCGTTGGAGATGAGATCCGCTTGCGGCGTCGCGTTGACCAAGACCGCTCCGCGCTCGAGGTACAGCGTCATGTCGTCCCGGAGGAAGAGCGAGTCCGTGAGGTATTTCCCGGCGGGTACGTACACGATGTTCCGCTCGGCAGCCGACGCGGCGTCGATGGCCGCCTGGATGGCTTCCGTGCTCTCCTCTTGTCCCGTGGCGTCGACGCTCGCGTCGTCCAGGAGGTTGACGACGTTCGCGTCGTCTGGCGCCGGTGCGCCTTCCTCAGCGGGATCGAGCAGCAGGAAGAGGCGCTCCTGCTCGGGAACTTCTAGGATCAGGTATGCCGGTTCGTCGACAGTGAAGGATAGCACGCCACCATCGAGATCAGCGGCTATGTTCCTGCTCGCCGGGCTGAGCGAGTATTCCTCGATGCCTTCCTCCAGCTCGACCTGCACGGTCACCGGTGTCCCGGGGTGCCCGAGGTGCACGTAGCTGACCGGAACGGCGAACTTTCCAACACGCTCGACCGGCACTGCGTCACCGTCGATAGTGACAGTATAGGGGCTCGGCGCCGTCTCGTCCGGCTCATCGTCGTCGTCGTCATCGCCTGGCGCTTGGACCTGCTCGATGCGGAGGTTGTCGATGCAGAAGGAGATCTCATCGCCCGTCGCTGCGCCTTCCCCATTGATGATCGTCTGGATGCGCACCGCGTCGAACGCCCAGTCTTCGGGGTCGTTCTCGAACCCGCTATAAGAGATGAGGCCGCTCGTCGTGTCGATGGGCGTGGTGAGCGTCACCCACTCCCCCGACTTCAACGAGCTCGAGTACCACTCGGAGTAGATGGGCGTGTAGCCGGGGAGCTGGTAGAGAGCAAACTGGACGTTAGCCCCCTTCTCGTAGGTTTCCTCCGGTATATAGATGTCGTAGCTGATCTGATAATCCTCGCCGCTCATGTCCGTGCGTTCGTCGAGGTCGAGCTGGACCTCGACGCTGAAGCCATACCCGTCGTTGTCCACGACGTTGCCGTGGACCATCAAGCACCGTTGACCGGCGCGTTCGACCGCGGTGTTGTTGTCTTCGTAAGGCGTTCCATCGCCCTTGGCGATCATGAAGCCTCGACCACCGTCCCAGTCGTCGAAGTCTTCGTCGATGGCGACTTGCCCTGTGGGTCCATCGTCATCGACGGGGGCACCAGCCGCACCACCAGCCGCACCACCAGCCGCACCAGCACCACCAGCACCACCGCTCGGTGCGCCATCCTCATTGGAGCCGTCGTCGGAGCATCCAACCGCTATCATCAACGCTAAGAGCGCAGCTACGCTGCGCGGGGGGGTCGTCATCATTGATCCAATCCGTCGGTGAAGAGACTCTCTCTGGGCCTGTGTTCCCTGCAGCACGAACAGGGAGTGAGGCACCCCCGACCGGAGCGGGGGACGGGCAGGCTCGGGACCTCTCAGATGCGCTAGATAAGGGCGTAGCCCCGGTGCCGGCCGGTTTCCAGGAGTTCCTAAGGTGCGCCGAGAACGTTGGACCAGCAAGCGTGCGTGGCGACGCTGGCAACCCCCAGCCCTGCGCGCTTGGTGTCCTGAAGCTCGCATACTCCATCGTAGTGCTGTGGAGTGGCGACAGCACCGACCACTTGGCTTCCTGACCGACTGCATTTTGCGCAGCGATTCGTTGGAACGTCGGCAGCAGCTGGGGTGACTCTCCAAGCGCTGGCCGTGCCTAAAAATGAGAAGCATCCGTCTCACCTGTACTTGTCTGATCGCCTGTAGAGGGACTTCACACCCTTGTGGATAGCCTTCCAGCGCTTCTTGCTGTTGGCCGCCCGGGCCCCCCCGCGCCGCGCCGCGGCAGCCTCGGCTTCGGCGCGGAGGCGCCGATAACTCGCCCAGCGGGCCTCGGACAAGGCTCCGCTACCGACAGCGGCCTTGACGGCGCAGCCCGGCTCTTCGCCGTGCGTGCAATCCGTGTAATGGCAAGCGATGGCCAGGTCGGCGATGTCCGCGAAGGCGACGTCGAGTCCCTCGCCGAGCTCGACGAGCCCCAGCTCGCGCAGGCCCGGGGTATCGAGCAGCATGCCGCCGCCCGGCAAGGAGACGAGCTCACGGCGGCTCGTCGTGTGGCGTCCCCTGCCGATAGCGTCCAGGTGGCCCGTCGCTTGCCGCTGCCGAGCACACAGCTGATTGACCAGGGTCGACTTGCCCACGCCCGAGGAGCCAATGAAGGCCGCGGTGATGCCTGGCCCCAGGTGCCCCAGCAGGACGTCGACCCCAGCACCGCCTTGTGCGCTGACGCCGAGGATGGGCACGGCCAAGGCCACGTCGCCCAAGCTTGCAACAAGGGGCTCGACGGAGTCCACCAGGTCGACCTTGTTGATGACGATGACGGGCGACGCGCCGCTGTCCCAAACAGCCGTCAAGTAGCGCTCCAAACGGCGCGGATTGAAGTCGCGCCCGACGGCCGTGACGACGAAGTACACGTCGACATTCGCCGCCAAGGCCTGCGCTCGGACGGGGCTTCCTGCTGCACGCCGCCGCAGACAGGTTCGCCTATCGAGCACGTGGTGGATCACGGCACTCTCACCCTCCACCGAGACGGCAAGCCAATCCCCGACGATGGGCGGTTCCGCCCCTCCAGCCCGAATGGCGTGCTGCAAACGCCCGCTCGGCTTGGCCCATGCGGGACCGCTGCCGAGGATGGGGAACACGTCGCGTGCGTCGGCGGCTAGACGCGCCGGGAGCCACTCCTTCTGCTCCAACAGCTCGAGTTGAGCCGCAAAAAACGGAGAATATCCGATCTCTTCCAGGTAAGTCACAGTCGACCTCGTCCGAATGCATGGTTCGAGCACCTCGAGGCCGGAGCAGGAGCGGAGCACGCGACCATTGTCGAATCGCTCTGGCGCGACTCAATGGGCATCGGCTCGACGCTTGCTCAAAACCCGCCCGGCACATCCGGGTGCGGGGGCAGCGAGGCGGAACTAACAGCTCTGCGATTCAGACAAGGACCGGCATCCACCGCGGAGCCTACACTAATTCGCGCGCGCGTCAATGGTGGCCGCGGGGCTGGTGCCGAAAGGGCGCCTCCTCTTCCCGAGGCGCAGCGGCAGCCGCTCGCGCGAACCGCGGCGCTCCCTCCGAGCGCGAGCTGTCAGTAACCTCCCACTTCGCACGACGGCGTTGCGGCGCAGCGACGCTTGACTCTGGGCGCAGCCTCCCGTCTGGTAGCTCTATGTCGATCGTCGCGGACACCATCAGAGCCAAAGGTGGTGGTTGTCTGCCGGCACCGCCATACATCTGGCTGCCCTACTCGCCGCCACCTCCAACTCGAGGCCCCTCGCGGATACGCCCATGACGCGAAGAACCGGCTTCACGTGCATTCCGTTGGTCCCCTTCGAACCGCAAACGCTCGAGTACATCGAAAGAGGTTACTTCCAAGCGACTCACGCTCAGCGCGAATACTACATGGCTACCTGCTCCCCTATGCCATCTACTCGATCTCCGTGCTTGGCCTCGAGGCTACGACGGACATCCGCTCCGATCAGATGATTGGCAACGATCGCGTCGATACCGGTATCGACGTCGTGGCCGCCGACCAGATCGACGAGTTCGACGAGTTCGACGAGTTCGACGAGTTCAACGACTTCCTCGATTCGCTCGGGATCAGCGGTTGAGCGGTTCGCCGCTCGCCGGGTTCTGATTTCGCCAACCGTGGCCTATAGATCACACTCGGGCGACAAGGGCACGGTGAAGTCGGCCGCCCGCCACTTGGCTTTCATGTCCTCGACATTGTTCGGACAGACCAGGTCGAACCCGGAATCAATGAAATCTTCGACCTGACGGCCCTCGGTCAGGTGCCCATGCAGAATTGAGACGGTATCGTACCCCCAACCGAAGTACTTCTGCCCCACGAGTGCAGCGACGTAGCCCTGTGACATCAGCTCCAGCTGGAAGGGCAAGGCATCATAAGCGACGGTCTTCAGCTTGCCTCTCGCTGCAGCTTTCCAGTTTGGCATCTGGTCATCCTCGCAGATGCAGGTCAGGCCGGACTCGCTGCACGAGCAGGCCGCCTCGAGCCCCCAGAGCCCCACCACGAACAAGCCGTCGAGATCGGGATACGCTGCGACGATTTCTTCTTCCACGGCGGGGCCGCAGCTGTCGGCCGTCTCCATGCAGTTGACCGTCGTCACGACGGTGACGTCGGGATACTCGTCGGCGATCCGAGCCTCGAACGCAGCGGCGCGTCGCTCCAGATTGTCAGCGCCCGCGCGACCCGTGAGGATCGCCACGTTCTTCTCTCCTTCACCCATCGCTGCCGCCAAGAGATCTGCCGCTTTGGCTCCGGTGTCCTCGCTGTGCATGCTGTAGAAGCCGAGCCTCTCGGAATCTGGGCAGTCCGAGTCGTAGGTGATGACCGGGATTCCAGCATCCACGGCTTCATCGATGGGCTCACTGATCGATTCGTCGATACATGAGACGATCAGCCCGTGCTTCTCCGCGGCGATCGCATCTCGAATCAACCCGCGCTGAACCCGGGGATCGAGCTCTGGAGAAGCGATGTACTCGACCTCGATGTCGACGTCTGCGCCCCGGCTCAGGAAGCGAGCCGCGAACTGAGCGCCATCGTTACCCATCGCAAACACGAGGTTATTGCTCGTCTTGGGGATCATTGCCAGCTCGACCGTATTAGAAGAGGACTCCCCTCCCTCGCTGCTACCACAACCCAAGAGGAGCAGCCCAATGAGCGGGAGAGGTATGGTACGCATAGGCAGAGCAATTCCCATCGTGGATTCCTTTTCAGCAATCACCAGTCGAACCCCGACAGTAGACGGAAACACCTGGGAGCCGTCAACACTTCGTGTTCCGCTCCGCTGAGAGTGGATGAACGGCCACTCCCACAGACCGCACCTTCTCGCCGTCGTCCCATTCCCTACACGCGGAGCCGCCCGCTTCCGCTCGGCTCCGACTCCCCTCACGTCTCCTCGCCTTCGCGACGGCCAAGCGCCGGTGGTCCGTTTCCCTTCATTGCGTCCGCTCAGTAGGGAGATTCAGGCGCACAGTCACACGCGGCTCCGCTGCCGTGACCTGCAAAGCTGCTGCCGCTCAGAGAGCTTACATTCTGGAGGGGTGAACCTAGCCCTCGTCGTGGTCCCCTCGTTCGAACATCAACAGCGCCCCGTCGACCTTCTCTTCGAGACGCCTCTTCGCTGCAGCTTCCTCGGCCCGCTCGGCCTTGTTGCGTACCCGTTCGGTCGCGCCCGTTCCCCGACTGGCGCGGCTTCCAGCTAGCCTGCCGGCATGGCTAGGACGAAGTCGCGAAACGCGGCAGAATGGAAGCGGTTGGTCCGCGAGTGGGAGAAAAGCG
>JAEWRL010000259.1 GCA_023398955.1 Pseudomonadota bacterium | reverse complement strand
TGCCTGTCGCAGCGCACGAGCTCCTGAACGCGAGCGAGCAAGGCGTGATCTGATAGATGGTGCGGAGCCTGACCAAGGAGCAATCCCTCGATGTTCCCTTTCTCCATGAGGGTGATTATAACCTGTCACATTTCGCCCCCCTCAGTGCCTCGCAGAGGGGCGGATCTCTCGTCGATCACGTGACGAGCCCAACGCACGACCAGGGCGGCTCTCCGTGCTGATTGGCGGCCGCCGCGGGCTACTTTCTCGGCGAGTGCGCCGAGTGACGGCGCTTTGCTCCCAGGAGCCGTCAACCGAAATCGACGTCCCGAGCACCAATCCACGACGCTTCGTACCCGCAGGCGCAGGCGCAGGCGCAGGCGCGGTGCCGCGACGGTTCTGTCCGTTGAGCGTCTGCGCCAGGGCCGCGCTTTGACTCTCGAGCGTGCCCGTTCCTCTGGGGCGCCCGAACTCGGTCCCTGGTTGTGCGCTATCCACAGCCGCCTCACCGGGTAGCGGGCTGTTGGCGCGCGCCAACGCGCCACTGGACTCCAAACGTCGAACCTCGACTGAACATAGCTCGTCAACGCTGCCAAGCCTGGGTCATTTCTTGCGAGCATACCCGGGTCATTTCTCCCGAGCGCTGAAGACCCTAGATCGGACGATCGAGCGACAGCTCCGGCGGGTACCCGCTACTTCACCTCATGGATGAAGCCACGCGCGCCAGACCGCGGGATGAACAGCCGAGAGTTCCGCAGGATTCAGCGTCCACGTGCCGGGGGCGCGCGAAATCTACGTTAAACCATGGTCTCGGCAGCATGATGCAAGTTGCATAAGAGCCGGAGCTGCCTAGCTCCGAGGGCCTCAGCCAATCGCCCATGCCCGCTTCGTCCAGCACGCTCGACTGCGATGGTACCCAGGCGGATGGCCTCATCGCAGCGCATCCGCCACCCGGCGCGGTCAGTCACTTGCACAGGGCAGGCGCCGCGACGCGCGAAAAAACGCGCGGTTCAGCCACGAAGCAATCCCGCAGCGGCACTGCATCAGCACCTGCCTTCACTAGAGCTTTCCGTTTGACCTAGAACCGAACGGTCGAAGCGTCATCGAAATCGCGCTCAAGAGCCGCGCGGATCCCCGGCAGGCCGATTCCCATCTGCTACTCGTACCCTCAATATGCGTTTTCCTTACTCACCTATCCTCGGCCCTCTTTCGCTCGCTCTCGCGGCAGCCTGTTCGTCTTCCGAGACAGGCTCTTCGAATGATACCGCCTCCGCAGGGGGAGCGGTGGGCTTCGGAGGTGGCACTGCCAGCGGCGGCATCGGCGCCGGCGGAAGCCCGATGGGAGGCATGGGAACGGGAGGAAATGCACTCGGCGGTGGCGTGTCGGGTGGCGCGCTCAACACTGGCGGCACTGTCGATGGCGCTGGGGGCACGGTGAACACGGGCGGCACTGTCGATGGCGCTGGCGGCACCGTAAACACTGGCGGCACTGTCGATGGCGCCGGGGGCACGGTGGACGGCATCGGCGGTTCAGCTGGCAATGGCGCAGGAGGAGGCGGGGCGACCGGTGGCGCGGCTCAACTCACAGCGGGAGCCTGCACGGTCGGAGCAGGGACGCACACGGAGTCTGGGCGGACCAGCGAGCAGTACCTCGGCGTGGATGTCCTGCGTGATGGCCAGAACTACCGGATGATCACCAACGGATGGGGACAAAACTGGGTGAGCCACGACATTTCCTGGCTTGGAAGCACCATGACCATCCACGACTACCAGGGTAGTCGGCAAAGCAATGGAGCCCCCGCTGGGTATCCCTCAGTGTTCTGTGGAAGATACTCGGACACCTCACAAGAGTGCGGGTTGCCCCGGCGTCTTGCAGATGTCACGGCGTTGAATACGGCGGCTAGCTGGAGCCATCCAGATGGCAATGGAACCTATAATGTTGCATACGACGTGTGGCTCGGTGACGGGAATGCCATGTTCCGCGGATTGCAAAGCTACTTCATGGTGTGGCTGCGGGATCCTCCGGGAGAGCAGCCCGCCGGTACTCTCCAGACAGAGGGGGTCGTGGTCGCTGGCGCCCCAGGCGTCTGGGACATCATTGCCGGCCAAGTCAACAACCTCCCGATTGTCAACTATGTGCGCGCCGAAGGGGACGACACGAGCGCCATCGCCTTCGACATCATGGACTTCATTCGCGACTCCCATGATCGAGGGTTCGAGCTACCCGGCGCGGATGTCTTGGCGGTGGCCATCGGCTTCGAGATCTGGGAAGGCCCTGTCACCAACCTGACACTCGACGACTTCTGCCTCGATATTCACTGACGCCCGTTGCGGTTCATCCCGGGTCGGCTTCGGCGCGCCGTGTGGCTTCCGTCCGGGTAGCGGCCCTGCGCCGTAGCGTTTGCTCGCACAGTTTCCCCCGCTATGTTTTTGCCGTGCTGTACGGACGACCGTGGCTTGCTTGAGGGTGGTCATTGAGACTTGCGGTGAAGCTGCTCGACGTTGAATCAAGAACTGGCGCCGTCCCGGAGAGTCTGGGGCGATCGGCGTGAAAGCCAAGGTCCAGTTCATCGCGGACCCGAGCGCGGAGCGGACCTTGCGCGCACTCCTCGCCGAGACACCACTCGAGTGCCTCGGTAGCGCGGAGCCACGTGCCGCCCCTCGCTGCATTATACTGGTCCACGAGCCGCCAGCGGTGGACGCCATCGCAGTGCTGGAACGGATGCGCGGACCGAAGCGGCTGCCGCCCGCCCCAGTCGTTGTCCTGACGAGTGAAGACTCAGGGGCGTTCCGTCGCTCGGCGCTCGCGGCGGGGGCGATGGAGGTCTTGTCCCCAACGGCCCCGGATCCGGGAACGCTGAGGGAAGCCGTTGAGGATGCCTACGTGCGGTTTGCCGTTGTTCGCCAGGCCGCTCAGGATCCCGCTGATGCGCGGTCCCGCCTCACAGCGCTCAGGCACCAGGTCGCTGACAGCCCGGGCCCGCGATCCCATCCCGCGCCCCCCGGAGCGCACGAGCGGCCGCGCGTCGAGCCCTTCGCTGCGCGCCTAATCGAGAACCTGTTCGCCTTCGTCGGTGTGCTCGATCCGTCAGGCACACTACTCGACGCGAACAGCGCTCCGCTGGAGGCCGCGGGGCTCGGCATCAACGACGTCCGCGGAAAGAGCTTCTGGGACTGCTTCTGGTGGAACTACTCCGACGACCCGCGCCAGAGGGTTCGCGAGGCTTGTCGGCGGGCAGCGGAGGGCGAGACCGTCAGGTACGACGCGGTCGTGCGCATGGCCGGCGATACGAGGATGACGATCGATTTTCAGATCGCGCCGTTGTGTGACGATGGGGGAAGCGTCGCATACCTCATCGCGTCGGCTGTCGACATCACCGAACGCTTCCGCGTGCAGCAGGAGCTCTTGCAGGCCGAGGAGCGACGCAGGGTTGCTTCAGAGGTCGCGCGGGTCGGTACCTTCGAGTGGGACATCGTCGCGAACGTCCATCGCTGGTCGCCAGAGCTCGAGCGCCTCCACGGGCTCGAGCCCGGGACCTTCGATGGCACTCACGAGGCATGGACCCGCTGCATCCACCCCGAGGACCGTCCTCGCGCCGAGGCCAGCGTGCTGACGGCGCTCGAGACGGGCTCCCTCCAATCCGAACTGCGGATCGTACTCCCCGACGGCACGGTTCGCTGGCTCGAGACGCGAGCGCTGGTCCGCAGAGACGAAACAGGCCGCGCCCGCAGCATGGTGGGCGCGAACGTGGACGTCACCGAGAGGCATCTCGCCGAGCGCGCGCTTGCCGAGAGCGAACGGCGCTTTCGCCACCTCTTCGAGACGAACCTCCTCGGCATTCTCTTCTGGGACCTGGAGGGCCGCATTCACGGCGCCAACGATGAGCTGTTGCGGATCGTGGGCTACTCGCGCGCGGAGCTCGAAACCGGCGCCATCGATTGGGTCCAGATGACGCCCGCTGAGTACAAGGCCCAGGATCAGGCCGCTGTCGAGGAGTTGAGGACGACGGGCAAGCATCAACCAGTCGAGAAAGAGTTCATCAGGAAGGACGACACGCGCACGTGGGTCCTCGTCGGATCGGCGATGCTCGATAGCGAACGTGGGGTCGGGGTCGCGTTCGTGCTCGACATCTCGAGGGCGAAGGCGAGCGAGGTAGCGCTACGCGCCAGCGAGGCGCAAGCACGCGAAGCAGCAGAGCGGGCCGTGCGGGAACGACAGCTTTTGGATGCCGTCCTGGAGGCAGCCCAGGCGGGCATCGTCGTCACCGACGCAGAGGGCAAGTTCCTGATGTCCAACAGCGCGCACGCGCTCCTTTGGGGCCCGGCGGCGCTGTCGGCGAACACCAAGGAGTACGCGGACAGGAAGGGATGGTGGGTAGAGGACTCAGACCGACGCGGTCAGCGACTCGAGCCACACGAATGGGCGCTGGCGCGCGCCCTCCGAGGAGAGACGGTCCGGGACGACATCATCGACATCGAGCCTTTTGACGAGCCCGGCACCCGTCGCACGCTCGTCAACAGCGCCGCGCCGGTCCTCGACAGCGAGGGCGGCATCCGAGGCGCGGTCGTCGCACAGATGGATATCTCCGCCCGGGTGACAGCCGAAGCCGAGCGTCGCGATAGCGAAGCACGGTTCCGTGCAATCGCCGACAATATCGCGCAGCTCGCCTGGATGACCGACGATACCGGCTACATTCATTGGTACAATCGGCGCTGGTTCGAGTTCACCGGTACGACCCTCGATGAGACCAGGGGGTGGGGCTGGCAGCAGGTTCACCACCCGGACTACCTTCCGTCGGTCGTCGAACGATTCCGAGAGCACCTCTCCAGTGGGGAGCCGTGGGAGGATTTGTTTCCCCTGCGACGCCACGACGGGGAGTACCGCTGGTTCCTGTCGCGCGCAGTTCCGCTGCGTGATGCGTCTTCACGGATCGTGAGCTGGTTCGGCACGAACACGGACGTCACCGCGCAGCGCGAAGCCGAGGAGGCGCTGCGCGAAGCCGACCGCCGCAAGGACGAGTTCATCGCCGTCCTAGCGCATGAGCTCAGGAACCCGCTCGCCCCGGTCCGCAATGCGGTCGAGATCCTCAGGATCCTCGGGCCTGCGGAGCCACGCCTCCAGCGAGCGCGCGACATCATCGACCGGCAGGTAACGCATATGGCCCGCCTCATTGATGATCTTCTCGACGTCTCGCGCCTCGCGCGCGGCAAGGTGGCGCCCGTCAAAACGCCCTGCGACCTCGCCGCCATCGCTGCCCGGTCCGCCGACGACTACCGCTCGACCTTCGACGCAAAGGGCGTGAAGCTGAACATTGCGTCCGGGCCGGAGGCATTATGGGTAGAGGGCGATCACGTGCGGCTTTGCCAGATGATCGGTAACCTGCTCCATAACGCTTGCCGCTTCACCGATCCCGGCGGTAGTGTCGATGTTTGCGCCGAGCCCGACGCTGACCGCCGCGCAGCGCTCGTCCGCGTCAAGGACACGGGCGCGGGCATCGATCCGGCCCTCCTGTCGCGGCTCTTCGATCCGTTCAGCCAAGCCGAGCAGGATCTCGCTCGCTCCAAGGGAGGGCTGGGCGTCGGGCTAGCGCTCACCAAGGGACTCGCGGAGCTCCATGGTGGGGACGTCCACGCCGAGAGCGCGGGTACCGGGCGAGGTTCCACGTTCACCCTGCGTATCCCTCTGAGCCGCGCAGGGCGGCAACCTGACGATGGTGACGCCGACGTGCCATCGGTGGGAGGCACCCTCCGCATCCTCGTCGTCGAGGACAACCAAGACGCCGCTGAGTCCCTACGCGACCTGCTCGTGCTGAAGGGGCACCGGGTCGAGTTGGCTCTCGACGCCGCCGCCGCCCTCGCGCTCGCCGCCGAGTTCGTCCCGGACGTCGTCATTTCCGACATTGGACTGCCTGGAGCCCTGAACGGCTACACCCTATGTAGGCGCTTGCGGGAGCACCCGCGGCTCGGCCGCGCCTACCTCATTGCGCTCTCAGGGTACGCGGATGCGCAAGCGCGCTCTGTCTCTCGCGAAGCGGGGTTCGATGCTCACCTGGCCAAGCCTCCGAACCTCGACGCCCTGGACCGCCTCCTCAGAGAGTACGGCGGGGGGTGAGCAGCACACGCATGCCCACCCTCAACCCCAGGCAACCCCACACGCCGGACCTCGCGCTCCGAGCGAGGGCGGCCGAAGGAGGGCCGTCCGGCAAAAATGTGCCAGATGGCACTGAAGAACGTGACGTCACCTGGCATTTTCGACGCCCTATGCGACCATGGCTGATAGCGTTGCAAGCCGTTTCAACGTCGACGCCTTTGACTCCCCCAAGGAGTGTGTGATCATGCGCAAACTTAAGCTTCCCGCCGCCACCCTCAGCGCCCTCGTTGCATTGGGAGCCTGTAGTGCCTCCGAAACCTCGCCGAACGATGCCTTGGGCGGCGGCAGCGCGGAGACTGACTCCGGCGGTTCCACCGCGAGCGGCGGACGCGACGGCAATCCGCCCGGCGGTCTTGGAGGAGGCCCGATCGGGAGCGGAGGCCGCAGTTCCAGCGGTGGCAGCACCAACACGGCTTGCACCAACGTTCGACCGACCGGGACCGAGTGGGACGAAGCCACGTGCGACCAATGGGCCAGCGAAACGACCGAATGCAACAACGCTTGGATGATCGACAACGACTACTGCAATCAGAGCTGCGGGCGCTGCAGCTCCAGCGGCAGTGGCGGCTCCGTCGGCACGGGGGGAGGCGGCGCGGTCGTTGGCTCGTGCACGGAATCCGAGAAGACGGTCTGCGACAACGAGAGCGGCACCCACTGCGGCTATACCTACGAGTACTGGAAGGACCAGGGAACCGGGTGCATGGTCAACAAGGCGGACGGTTTCAGCGTCGAGTGGAACAACATCAACAACCTGTTGGGACGCAAGGGACTGAGACCCGGCTCCCGCAATCAAGTAGTCACTTATGAGGCCGATTATCGACCCAATGGCAACTCCTACCTGTGTATATATGGGTGGACTAGGAATCCGCTCGTTGAGTACTATATCGTAGACAGCTGGGGGGACTGGCGCCCACCTGGGGGAGAGGGTCACATGGGCACCGTCACTTCCGACGGGGGCACCTATGATCTGTATCGCGTGCAGAGGACCGGACCGTCCATCGATGGTGACAACACGACATTTTACCAGTACTGGAGCGTTCGCACCGATAAACGCACTAACGGCACCATTACCGTCTCCAATCACTTTGGAGCTTGGGAGAGCGCTGGAATGAATATGGGAAGCTTGTATGAAGTCTCCATGTGCGTCGAAGGGTATCAGAGCAGCGGAACGGCGGATGTCCGGGTTTCCATGGATTAGCGCACGACGTTCCCTCACCTCACCCTAGGGAACCAGGCATGATTACGGGCGCTACGCAGCTCTGCTACTCGGCTCGATCCGCGACGCTCCGCTCTTCACCGTGACCAGCGCTCCATGGCTGCGCAGCGCGGCGAACGCGTCGGAACCAGCGAGGCTCCCCCGCTAACGCCAAGGAAGAGAGGTGCTCGCCATGGATGCGAAGAGTGGAGCGGTCGTCTGAGTTACGCTCCTACGGTTCCCCTCCGCACCGCACGTCACCTTTCGGCGGGCGTGCGAGCGATCCATTCCCCTAGAGGCTCGCATCCCATGATCAGACTTCGGCACGGGCTCCCCGCCCTTTTCTCCCTCGGCACCGGGCTCCTGCTCGTTCAGCAAGCGTTCGCCGCTTCGTGGCAAACGCGCGTTGGCTATGGGGGCAGCGTCCCCATGGACCTTTACGTGCCGGACAATCCCGATCCGTCGCCCGGGATCGTCGTCGTGCTCCACTACTGCACCGGCAGCGCGTCGAGTGCTCACCCGTGGCTCCAATCGCAGGCCGACCAGTACGGTTTCATCCTCATCACGCCGGACGCGCCTGGCAACTGTTTCGACGCGGGACTCGGTCGCAGTGGCGAAAGGGCAGCCATCGTGCAGATGGTCGAGTACGTGATCGACCAGGAGGGTGCCGACCCGACGAGGGTGTACGCGACGGGAGCGTCATCGGGCGCCTGCATGACGAATGCGCTCCTCGCGTCGTATCCGGAGGTGTTCGCTGCTGGCTCGGCTCTAGCTGGAGTGCCCGCCGGGATGTGGACGGGCGGCGGAGAATGCACCGTGTGTAGCCAGAACCCGCCAAACAATAGCGCCCAGCAATGGGGAGACCTGGTGCGAAACGCAGCCAGCGGTTTCAGCGGGGCGTGGCCCCGGGTCCAACTCTGGCACGCTCAGAACGATACCACGCTCAACTACCCGAACCTGGCGGCAGAGGTCGCGCAGTGGACCAACGTTCACGGCCTGGGGGACGACGACGCGACCGAAGGGGGCGGTCCGAGCGGCTGGGATCGGACGTCTTATGCCGACGACAGCGGGACCGTTCTCGTAGAAGCCAATATCGGGACGCAGGGGCAGGGACACGACCTGACGGGGAAGGGCCTTTGGCCCGATGTCGTGCGCTTCTTCGGGCTGGACGAGGATCCAACCGCAGATCCCGGGGCTGGAGGGGCCGGCGGGGCGACGGGCGCAGCCGGCGAAGGCACTCAGGGTGGCGCGGGATCATCGAGTGGCGGGCAAAATGCGGGCGGCACGCAGAGCGCCGGCGGCACGCAGAGCGCCGGTGGCGCGCAGAGCGCCGGTGGCGCGCAGAGTGCCGGTGGCATGCCGAGCGCTGGCGGCGCCAATAGCGCGTCCGGGGGTGCGCAAAGCTCCGGGGGCACGCAGAACGCTGGCGGCACAAGCTCCACCTCCGGAGGCACGCAGAACGCTGGCGGCACCAACATCGCCTTCGGGGGTGCGCAGAGCGCCAGCGGTGGGGCCACGACAGGTGGAGCGGCGGCGTACCCCTCCGGCGGGTCGACAGGGGTAGGCATCGGCGGCGCCTCGGCGGTGAGCACCGGAGGGAGCGCCGCTCCCGCTACGGGAGGCTCCGACGCTGCTACGCCCCCGGGAAGCACCGCATCAACGTCCGACGACGGCGGATGTGCCTGCCGCGTGGGTCACCACGGTCGCAAGTCGGGTGGAACATTGGCCGCGTTCGTCCTCGTGGGTATAGCGGCCGCACTGCGCCGGCAGCGGCGCCGCTAGACCATTCTTCCGAACCAGCCATTCACCCCTGCTCCACCGTGCCCCAGCCCCCACGGATGGCGCACGGCAGAGCGGTAGGACGGAGTGTCAGAGTAGCTGCTGATCGAGCCAGGCCATCCGCTCCAGCGTCCAGCGCTTGAGCACTTCAACTTCTCCCGGCCAGGTGCCGTCGCCCGTGAAATCCAAGGTGACCACGCCTTGATCACCGAAGCCGCCGCCCGGGAAGTTCCATGAGAAGCATTCGCCAACGGGCCAGCGCTGGTTATCACGTGGTCCGGCCGTCATGAGCGGTGCACTCAGGGCATCGATGCGGGCGACGACATCCGCGTCCGAAAGCATCCCGGCGCGGAGCTCCTGCCAACGTACCTGGACTGCTGCCATGAACTCGGGATCTTGAGCCATGACGAGGTGCCAGTCCGTGCTTCCAGCGCGCCCTTCCTCCCATTGCCACCCTTCGAGGTCGTTCCCGATATTTCCTAGGGAGAAGTTGTAGT
Organism: Pseudomonadota bacterium; assembly: GCA_023398955.1. GTDB lineage: Bacteria > Myxococcota_A > Polyangia > Polyangiales > Polyangiaceae > JAEWRL01. Next base: position 22,098 of record JAEWRL010000259.1, on the reverse strand, counting down.
CCCAAACTGGACCCGCGGTGATGAGGCCTTCACGATCCTTGTGCATGAAGTGGCTGCGGATGTTGGCGTCCACGTCACGGGTAACCTCGTTGATGATGAAGAGGTCCACGAAGCTTGCCACGTTCATCATCGACTTGTAGTCGCCAAGAGGCTCCTGGTGCATGAGGTCATGGAAGGTCTGGAGGTGGGCGGCGATCCACTGCATCTGCACGTCGTTGGTGGGGTCTGGATCCACGAGCTCCAGGTCCGTCCAGCAACCATCGACCATCGAGCCTCCCATGCCCATGCCCATGCCACCGGTGGACTCTTGCGGAATGGTACCGTCCGGGAGCGTACAGAAGATCTCCGTCTCGCCCTCCTCGACGGCCATTTGATCGAACTTAAAGATGTATCCTCCCGTTATGTCGGGAAGCTCCGTGTCTTCTGGCTCGAGCTGCTTCAGATCAAGCCGGTGCTTCTGGTTCTTGATCGTCTCCGTCACTGCGTAGACCCCCTCGTAGTCCGTCTCCTCGAGTGGCCCACCGTCTTGATTGATGAAAACCTCTGCGAAGCGTAGGCGCATTGACGCTAGCCCCATCGCGGCAGCGATGTCGTAAACGAAAGCGTTGCGGATCAGGCTGCTGTCCGAACAGGGCCCGATCATTGCCCAATCGGATTCCGCCGGCATGCCAAGGAGCGGATAGTCTTCGTCGTCATCCTCGTTGTCCCAGAGCTCGATCCGATACGGAGTCTTCGGGAAGTTCATCGAGGACTGCCCACGGAGGTGATAGCCGGCCCGCACCGCCAGGGTTGGCAGTTGCGCGAGCTCGGCGGCCCCGTTGACGGGTTCGAAGGTCATGAAGGCAAGGTCGACCCAATCTTCCTTGTTCGCCGGCTTCCCAGCTCCGTACCCTTCCATGATGACGAGGGGGATGTCCGACGAGTACTCGAAGGTACGGCGAATGTAGAGCGCCGTCGAAGGCTTGCCGAGGGGCAGGCCGGCGAGGAACGACTGGGCTCGGAGCTCGGCTGTTTCTGTCAGCGCGAGGGGTGTTCCATCATAGAGCGTCGAGGTCGTCACTGGCAGGGTGCCGTCGAGGGTATAGCGGATCTCGGCATTGGCGTTCGCCGCGCTCATGCCTACGGCGAGCTCCCCCACGAACGTCTGGCTCGGCACCGTGAAGGAGACAGCCCCTATCAGGCTCGGGATCTCGTCGTCGTCGTCGGGACCCGGTTCCGAGCCGCCGGTGGCCTGCGCTGCTCCACCGCTGGAGCTGCCAGGATCGGTACCTCCCACGCCACCCGGATCGGCGCCTCCAGCACCAACGGGATCAGCACCGCCGGTGTTCGGCGATGCTGCGCCCCCCGTGCCGGTCGTTGCGGTTCCGCCGCTGCCAACGATGGAGCCGCCGCTTCCCCCGAGCGAGACCGGGTCGGCGCCACCCATGGCATCACCGCTTCCCCCGACAGCTGGTCCACCGCCAGACAGTGGGGCGCTCGCGGCACCGCCAGAGGCGGAGGTCCCACCGCCACTCGTCCCACCCACTCCCAAGCCGTCGCCACCGAGCCCGTCAGCAGCGCCACCTGCCCCCACTGAGTCGAGTCCTCCCGTTGGGCCACCTGCCTCCCCCGGCTGCTCCTTGCTCGACGGGTCCGAACAAGCAGTGATCGGAGCAAGGACTGCGAGTGATCCAAGGAGCGCGAGGCTGATACGTGATTTCATGTTTCCGACAATCCGGTTGCGGGGGGATGGCCAAACCACCGCGGCGCCCCTCGAGCCACGGTGGAGAATTGGTGACGTAACCATGACACCCATGGCGCGGCCGACCATCGCGGCCCCCACCTGGTGACGTTTTTTTTGCGACTCCCGCCGCTGCGACTGCACAAATCCAAGCTGGTGCGCTGTTCGTGCGCTACGCGGGCTCCCCAGGTTCATTGCGATTGCCACGAGGAGCAGCTCGGTAGTCTCCTCACATAGCGGATTTCTCGAGCTCCAGTGGCTCGAACCACGCTGCGTTGCGCGCCAGGCCCTGGTCGTCGATGAGTTGCAGCTGCTGGCGGGGGATGACCGGGATGATGCGGCGGGCGTGCTCGGGTCGATTCAAGACGTCGGCGAGCCGCAACACGAGCTCGCTCTTCGCGCGGCGGCGCTGACGGGCGTGGACCAAGTAGCGGATGGTAAGGCTCGTCCAGGCATCTTCCACCGAGACGAACACTTCCGGGACTGCGGGCACGGAATTATCGAGGCCCGATCGCTGCAGGATCTGCTCGTATCGGGGTGCGGCAGCCCGCATGCGCTCTCCCAGGAGGTCGGCCGCCGTGGACTCCAGCACGCCCGCTGCGTAGCGCAGGTCCGACTCATTGGCGACGGCGACGGTGAGCTCGTCCCACAGGAAGGGGAAGTCGCGGGTGAGGTTCATCACGGATCCGTTGAGGATCTGATTGTTGGGGAACGTGATGAGCTTGCCCGTTGGCTGCTCGGCGCGTACGAAGCCCGGCCGAAACGGACTGCCTATTTCCCATACAGTCGTCGTCAGCACGTCGATCCGATGAACGTCACCGAAGACCTCCCCCACTTCGATCCGATCGCCGACCCGGTAGTAACCGCGGAAGGCGTTGAGCAGCCAGCCTGTGAAGCTCTCTATCGGCGTTTGCAGCGCCCAAGAGGCAGCCAGGCCCAGCAGACCCACTGAGCCCAGGAACGCCCTCACGTCACCTGCGATCACTGTGACCGAAACTCCGAGCGCTAGCGTCCACACGGCCACCCCGGAAAGGGCGATGATAGCGCTCGATCGCGGCCACTGGCGCAGGGCACGACGAAAGATGAAGCGAAGGATTCTCACCACCAGCCAGGCAGCGATCAGGACGGCCAGAACGAGGGTGAACCTGGGTAAGTTGCGGCCCACCGCGTCTCGGAATCCCGCGATGGCGCGCTTCGCCTCGTCGCCGGTTGCTTCGGCCACCCTATCGGCGCTGGGAATCCCTTCGCTTGGCTCGGAAGAAGCTACGTCATTGGCCAGCTGCGCGACCCCGGGGGCGTTGGTGCTCGCGGCGTCCTGGGCTAGCCGATACCCGCTCGAGGCGTCTGCGTCGACGATGAGCAGCAAGAGCGATGTGACCACGACTGCCAGCAGCGAGCTCCGTCGAAAGCGACTCAGCAGCGACTTCGCACGCCCAACGGTCGAGCGGCGCGGACTGGCTCGGCTCCAGCGTGGCCGCCGCCCCCTCGAGAAGCGGCCCTTCGAAGTGCGGCTCCCCTGCTCGGTCCTGGGGGGAGCTTGTCTGCTACGAACGCTATCGCTGCGAGCCATGGCCATGGGCGGACTGTGTGGGTAGCACCCTCGGCTGGCAAGGGACGGCAGCATATCCCAGTGACGGGGCGGTCGCTGTCTCGCGGGTGCAGCCCGACTCGACCTTGGCTCGAGCTCGGAGGTGAGCCCCGGGGGGTGCCGTCCTGCCAGAGCCGACCGATGAGCACCAGCCGCACGTTCAACCACCGCTCCCGCTGCCTCGGGCGATCCCGTGACGACAGACCTTCGCTACGCGGAGACCACTGCAGCGAACGCGAGCACCGTCGCTGCTCGCCACGAGGTGTCCGCCAACTCAGGACCTCATGCCGCGCACCAATCCACCATGAACGGACCACTTCACCATGAACGGACTACTGGCGCATCACCGCGCACAAGGGCCCCGCACCACGAGGTCATCGAAGGACAGCGTCTTCTGACGTCTGAGGAACTGCGCCGGGAGCTCCCTGCCTGCCAGGGAGAGATCGGGCTTGCCGCCAGCGGTTTCCCCTGGGACCTTTGTGCCATGCGTCAGCCTCCTTACCCGCGCTGGGCGACTCCCGCCCTGCTCATTGTCGCTCTTGGGTCCGTTATGTGTGCGCCGGATGCTTCTGATGGTGGTCCGGACGTCGACGGATCCTTCGCCTCGGCGTCGAACACTGGGGGCTCCGACGGGACTGGTGGCGGTAATGGTAGTGTCGCCACCGGCGGCAGCGTCCTGACTATCGAGCCAGGTCCCACGACGAACCCGTGTGAGCAGGAGGATGCGCCGCCCGAGTGCGTCGTCGTGGCACCGCCGGCTTGCGGCGATGGAGAAATCAATCTCGACCCGCCGGAGGCCTGCGACGACGGCAACAGCCTTCCCGGTGATGGCTGTTCGGGCGCCTGCGTCATCGAGCCTTACTTCGAGTGCCCGGTTCCTGGACAGCCGTGCGTCTCGACAATCGTTTGCGGCGATGGAGTCGTGGGCCCCGGAGAGGCCTGTGACGATGGAAATCTGGTGGACTCTGATGGCTGCACCGCCGACTGTCGCCGTGTCGAAAGGGGGTTCAGCTGTAGAACCGCAGGTGCGCCATGTGTTCGCGCGTACGCTTGCGGAGACGGGATCGTCGATCCGAACGAAGGGTGCGACGACGCCAACCAGGCGGTCGGAGATGGCTGCGACACCCGCTGCCGAATGGAGAATGGCTTCAAGTGCGAGGGCAACCCGAGCGTCTGTTCTCCGACGACTTGCGGGGATGGCAACCGCGAAGGAGCGGAGAGCTGTGACGACGGCAACTTGGCGCCCTTCGATGGCTGCTCAGCGACCTGTCAGGCTGAACCAGTTTGTGAGACCGGCCAGGCCTGCTCTTCCCGATGCGGCGACGGGATCACGTTCAACAACGAAGAATGCGATGATGGCAACCTGCGGGACGGCGACGGATGTTCGAGCACCTGCCAGGTGGAAACGGGCTTCCTGTGCAGTCAGGCGGAGCAGGAGTGTCAGGGCGAAACCTGTTTCCTCGAGCTGCCCATCATCTATCGCGACTTCGCCGAGACCCATTCCGACTTTGGCGTGCAGTGCAGCACCATCGAGCGCGGGATCCCGAAGAACCTATTGACGGAGCTAGGGAAGCCCGAGCTGTCCGCGCCAAGCATCGAGGCAGCTTGCATCGCTTCGCCCGCCAGCTACGCGGAGTGGTACACGAGCACGAGCAGCAATGCGGAGGTCATTGGCCGCATCAGGCTCTACTCCAGCGAGGCAGGCGGCTACGTCAACCGCTACGGAGAGAACGGCGAACCTTACACCACGACGATCGATACGGGGAACGAACAGGGCGGCTACGGCACGGATAGAGCGAGCTGCGAGGCTACTTGCACCCAGAGGACACGCGACAGCCTGCAGTGCGAGAATGTTTGCCGCCCCGAACACGACGACGTGGCTCAGACGACGCGGGAGCTCGAGCAAGAGCAGGACGCCGAAGTACCCGACGAAGAGCTCATCGCCGAGCTGGAAGCGGAGATCGAGGCGCTCGAGGCAGTCGCCGCTGCCTGCGACGCTGACTGCGCGGCGGAGTTCGCGGAGCGAGAGGCGGCGTGCCAGGGGCTGTGCGGGCCGTGTAGCTTCAATGAGGAGCAGTGGTGCATCGGGGGTGAGGAGGTCTCCCTCGACGGCAATCCCCTCTTCTTCCCCGTGGAGAACCTGATGGCTTCCAGCGCCGACATGGATGTGGCCGCCATCCCGGACGAAGTCTACGGCGGCATGTGGAAAGAGGACCCCAGCGGCACCCTCCGCAACTTCTATTTCACGTCCGAGATTGCTTACTGGTTCGAGTACACGGAGGGAATGACGGCAGAGCTTTCCTTCATTGGTGACGACGACATGTGGGTCTTCGTCAACGGTCGCTTGGCCGTCGATCTCGGGGGTCTCCACGTTCCCGTCGAGGGGAGGTTCACCCTGAATGCGGACGGGACCATCGACCAGATCCACGGAAGCGGCGGCACGGCGGACGAGAACGAGCCGGCCAGGAGCACGGTGGCGGATTTCGGGCTTCAGCCCGGCAACGTCTACGAGGTGAAGGTCTTCCAGGCCGAAAGAAAGAAGACGGGTTCTACCTACAAGCTGACGCTGACGGGGTTCAATGCCGGGGCAAGTGACTGTGTCACCAACTGCGGCGATGGCGAGATCGGGCCGGGTGAAGAGTGCGACGACGGCGCGGCAAACAACCTGGGTGGGTACAACCAATGCGCGGCCGACTGCACCCTGGGCCCCCACTGTGGCGATGCCATCAGGCAGGAAGAAGAGGCCTGTGACTACGGCACGGACGGCAACACGGGCGAGTACGGCGGGTGCGCAGCCAGCTGTCAGCTCGGCCCCTACTGCGGTGACGGTCTCACCTCCAATGGAGAAGCGTGCGACGATGGTATCAACGACGGCGGCTACGGCGAGTGCGCTCCCGGATGCGTCCTTGGGCCCTTCTGCGGCGACGGCGGCCTGCAACCCGAGCACGAGGAGTGCGACGACGGCAATAACGAGAACCGGGACGGCTGCAGCAGCGCGTGCCGGAAAGAGTTAGCCGAAGTGCTGTGAGCGGAGGGTGGCGGCGCGCTGCCCCGCGCGGCGGCGCGCCGTCTCATGAAGCCCTCGCGAGCAGCTCGATGAGCCTGCCGCCCATCATCCTCCAGCCGTAGCGCGCACCACCAAAGTTTTGCTTCTGGTGTCGCTTGAAGCCGGATTGGACGAGGTTGAGCCGGGTTCCCGAGCCCGTGGGCGCGAGCGTGAAGGTCACGACCGTATCGAGTTCCATGTCGCCGACGGTCCACGTGTAGCTGATCCTCTTGTGGGCTTCGATCTCGAGGATGCGGCAGTTCACCGTGCCGTCCCACCCTGGGAACGGCTGGGTCTTGAAAGAGAAGGCGACCCCCGGCGTGGGCTCGAAGCCGGTCACCGGCAGGAGCCACTCGGCCAGCAAGGTAGGGTTGGTGAGGGCGCGCCACACCTTCTCCGGCGGATGACGCAGATCGAACTCGAACGAGATGGACTCTGTCTGCGTTGGGACAGTCGTGTCGATGGGCTTCATTCGTCCATTCTCTCCAGCAGCCTTTCTAGGCGCTCGACGTGCTCCGTCCAGAAGGCGCGATAGTGCGCGATCCAGTCGATGAGCGGCTTCATCCCGCGCGGCTCGACCCGATAGTAGACGCGACGCCCCGCGCGACGACCGTTTACCAGACCCGCGTCCCTCAAAGTGGCGAGGTGCTGCGAGACGGCCGGCTGCGAGATGGCAAAGCGATCCGTTAGATCCTTCACCGCCGCTTCGCCGCGCATCAGCGACTCAAGGATCGCCCGCCGGCTGGGATCCGCCAGCGCATGGAAAACCTTGTCCTCGGCGACGGCGCTCGGCATCCGAGATGAATAAGCAACGGCTTATTGGACGTCAAGTACCGTCATGGCGCAGCGCCCGACCACCGGAACTGGACGAGCTTGGCGCGCTGTCCGGCAGCCTCGCTGACGATGACGAGCGTCGCATCGGGAAGGAAGGTCAGGCCTTCCGCCTGCGGGAACAGAGGAGCAGCAAGCCTGTGGTAGCCAGTGACGTTGCCCGGCTGTTCGAAGGACGCGAGGACTCTGTCCTGCGCCGAGAGCACGAACAGCTCTCGGGTGCTGGGATGTATCGCGAGTGACGCGGGCATGAAGCGAAGTGCGAGCTTCTCACTGCCGCTTTTTGTCGCCTTGACGGGGAGCTCCCGGTCGCGTTCCTCGCCGAACCGGACGAGGTCCCGCAGGTCGAGCACCACGTGGGGCTCGGGATCGACCCTGCCACTGCCGAGGTCGAAGGAGAATACGGGGCGCACGTGCTTGCCGGCCTTCCCACGTTGCCACCGGCTCTTCGGGGCGATTAGCACGCGCTTTAGCCCGGGATGGTATCCGAGCCCCTCGTTGTCGGAGGTCGGCAGCCCGAGGGAGCGCACCCGCACGTTGGCCGCAGCACGCCAGTTTCTCACCTCGTAGAGGGTCCCGTCACTGCGCAGGACGAGCATCGTGTCCCCAACCCTCGTCAATCCTTCGTAGTCGCCGGGTGGACCGAAGCGAATCTTCTGGGTGACAGCGCCGCTGAGGAGGTCATACACGAAGATCACCCCTTTCTCGTCTTGCACGAGCGCCACTTCAGTCGACGAGACGTCCGTCAATCCCGAGGCCTCGTCGAGCATCGGGGGTAGTTCGTTTACCTGGGTGGGATAATCGAGTCCATAGCCCTCCATCGCCGCGCGCCGTGCCGCGTCGGAGGCTCCCCTCTCGAGCGAGGAGGGTCCCGGGCCTGCGGGCGGCGCGAGCGACTGCGGGCCCGCCGCGGCGATGGCAGGGGAAGCGCCGCGGCTGGTGCGCGCTTCGGGCTCGCCTCCCCTCTCGGGACACCCTACGCTGGCCAAACAGGTGAGAAGGATCAGGAGCTGGCGCCGGGTCGCTCTTCGGTCGAGGCGCGAAGAAGTGCCGCGGCCGAGGAGGCCACCGGGACTCGGGTTTCTCTTGACGTTCGTTCCATTCATCTTGTTGCACCTCGTTCTACGTTTGGATCGACGCGGACATGAGCTCGATCCGGCCGCCCTTGGTGGCTCAGACCGGCTTGGCCCCTTCGCCAGCAGCGGACCTGGCGCGGGGGGACCATGCCGGAAGGGATACGACGAGGTGCGCTCCCCGGGGGGACTCGCGGAACTCCGCACGCCCGCCATGGACCCCTGCGATGTGTCCCACGAGTGCCAGACCCAGCCCATGACCCCTGACACCGCTCTTCGGACCTCTGTAGAAGGCCTCGAAGACTCGCGTCGCGTCGAGCTCGCCGAGCCCGGGCCCCCGATCGACCACTTCCATGACCGACTCCAGCGAGTCTTCCGATGGCGACACGCGGATGGAGACCGTCCCGTCGCCCCCGTGCTTCAGGGCATTCTCCATGGCGTTCGAGACGAGGATCCCGAGCAGGTAAGCGTCTCCCCAAACGAGGCCTTCGCCTTCGCAGACGACCTCCAGGCGCCGCCGGTCTCGTGCCGCCACCCCGCCGACGACGCGTTCCACCACGTCCTCGAGCGCGACGGTCTCGAATCCCCCTTCGACCTTCTGGGTCGGGAGAGCCAAGACGAGGAGCCGCTCCATCAGCAGCGACAGCCGCGTCACCTTCTCGGTCGCCCGCTGAAGGGCCTCTCGGTCGTCGCCGGCCGCCTCCTCGATGAGAAGCTCCAGCTCCGCCCGCAAGGTCGTGAGGGGAGTTCGGAGCTCGTGTGCCGCATTGGCAGCGAAGCGATGCGCGTGGTCGAGCAGCTCGTCGACATGCAGCATCAACGCTGACAGCGCCTTTCGGATCGCCTCGACGTCCTCGCAAGGGCTCGGTGGACCGAGATCGATGGACGCTCCCCGCTCCGGTCGGGATGCGCGCAGGGTGTCGGCGAGCTTTCGCAGCGGCGCGACGGCCCATCGCCCGAGCGGAGCACTCATCGCCGCGCCGGAGCCAGCCCCGACGAGCAGCGCACCAACGCAAGCGGCCAAGTAGATGAGGCGAAGTCTCCGCTCGTCTGTGGGCACGGCCGCCACCAAGACGACACCTCCGTGGCGCTGGGCGCACGCACGCACGCGCTCACCCAAACCGCCCGTGGTGACACAGCCTTCCATCTCGGGACGCACGTCGGGGGCTTCTCCTGCAACGAGGAGCCCCTGACGGAACACCCCCAACCGGATCCCGCTCGGAGCGATCTCCTGGTTCTCGTCATCGAGCTCCTGAACGAGCCGTTCGTCATCCACCCCCCCGTGTTCCTCATCCAGCTCCCCCGCGAGTTCAATCGCTGCACCCACCAGCCGCTGGTCCGCCTGCACAGAGAGGAGCCGGTCCACCGCGACGATCGCGAGGACCGCAGCACCCAGGGCGCCCAGCGCTGCGCTCACGACGGCAACGATGAGGACTCGCGCTGAGATTGTGGTGCCCATGCCTACGCTCGTTCCTCCTCTCGGGCTGGTGCGACGAGCGCGTATCCCTCCCCCCGCACCGTTCGCACCAGACCATCCCCGAGCTTGCGCCGGATCCTTCCGACGAGAACCTCGAGGCTGGCCCCAGCGGCGCGGCCCGGCTGCGCGCCGGCGCGGTGCAGCAGCTCACTCCTAGAAACGACTTCGCCCTGTCGTAGGACGAGCGCCTCCAGGATGGCCCATTCTCCCGAGGTCACCGGCGCTTCCCGTCCATTGAGGAACGCACGCCTCATCGAGAAGTCGAGCTCCACGCCTCCTGCCCTCCAACGCCTGGGCCGCGGGGCGTACGCGGCGCGCCGAGCCAGCGCTCTCACCCGGGCGCGCAGCTCCGCCACGGCGAAGGGCTTCGTGAGGTAATCATCGGCGCCAGCGTCGAGACAGCGGACACGTGATGCGACCGCGTTCTGCGCCGTCAGGATGAGGATGGCCAGGGGCGACTCCTCGGCCCGCAGCCGGTTGCAAAGCTCTTCGCCAGACAGATCCGGGAGGCCCAGATCGAGCACGAGGATGTCCGGAGAACGCTGATCGATCCTTTGGAGGGCCTCCTCGCCCGACGTGGCGGTGTCGACCTCCTGTCCGTCCCGGATCAGCGCACGCTGAACGAGCTCGAGAAGCTCACGATCGTCGTCAACAACCAGCACGCGCATTCGAAGGACTCCGTCCTGGGAGCTACCTTACCGAAACGGCACAGCGAGGCCAGGCCGCCACCAAGCCGAGTGCCGGCCGGTTTGGGCCCTGTTTGGGTAGTGCGGCCCGCCTGGACGGTGCGCATTCGAACGCTGAGCGCCTTGTCGCTCGGGTCCCGTAGGACGGCTATCAACGGGGCTCTGCCGTGCTCCCTGGGCGTGCAAGCGCCTGTTTGACGCAACGTGCGGCGCGGCACCCGGCTGCGGCGGCGCGCATCCTTCGCCGCATCAGGCCCAGGGATCCGAGGGCCACCAGCCACCAGCCGACGGGAACGTCGCTCTGCTGTGTGCCCAACCTGCACCCACATCCAGAGCCGTCGTCGCTCTCCAAGCTGGGAGGCGCACAGGGACCGTCGCACGCTCCAGCAGCGCTCGCCCCACCCAGTCCCTCCGCCGCAACGCCGCCGCCAACACTCAGGGGGTAGCCGCCTGAGCCCAACCCGCCAACTGGACCGCTGCCGCCAATGCTGGCGCCACCGCTCCCCATGGTGCCACCGCTCGGACCTCCGCCAAGACTGCTGGGATTGCCGCCAGCGCTCAGTCCGGAGCCGCCGCTCCCCGTGTCGCCGCCCACGCCGCTACCACCGAAGCCAGAGCCACCGCTCTGCACGGAACCACCGCCTACGCTGCCGACGTCGCTCCCGCCTACGCCGCCCACGTCGCTCCCGCCTAGCCCTCCCATGGAGCTGCCGCCCACGCCGGTCCCGCCAATGCCTCCCATCGCGCTGCCGCCCACGCCGCCCACGTCGCTCCCGCCAATGCCTCCCATCGCGCTGCCGCCCACGCCGTCACCGGCTCCGCCGGTCCCGGGCCCGCCAGCGCCACCTGTTCCGCCCGTGTTTCCTTGGGTATCTGGTGGGACCGTTCCGCGGAATCCTGTCTGTCCCTCCCGCGTCAAAGCCAGGATCAGCGTGCCATCCTGCACCACCACGTTGGCGGGATCGAAGTCCGCGAGGTTCTCACCAAAGGTCCAATCCGCGCGCGCCCAGCGCGTGCTGTCGAAGGTGTCGAAATCGTCCGTCCACTCATGGATGAATTGCCCGCCCTCGTAGCGATAGTAGCCGATCCAGTTCACGTACTGGTACGCTGGGAGGGCGCTTTCGTCGAAGGGCCCAACCCACTCAGCGATATTGGCGGCCCAGATATTGAAGCGCAACGATTGCGGATTGGTGAGATCGTTGACCTGGGCTCCCGTCGTGCGTCGCAGCTCCACTCCATCGAGTTCCCAGGCAACGTAGTCGGGCGCCCATTCGAGCGCATAGGTGTGGTAGTCATCCGCGAGCGAGAAGGGATGGGGGTGCACCTCTTCGGAGGTCGTGCGAGACCCAAGTCCCGTGATGATGTTGGACTGCCAGGCAGTGGCGTTGTCCTTGCCGAGTACCTCGATGTCTATCTCTTCCCAGAAGGTATCGTCGACCTCCGAGCCATTCTTGTACGTGAAAAAGGTGGACAGGAGGCCGCTGCCCCGAGCCATCCGCATCCGCATCTCCATGCGTCCGTAGTGGTACGCCTGGGACGAGTAGAGCTCGCCCCCTTTGTAGGGCTTGCCATTGACGACACCTGGGGCGCCGAGCACCAGGCAAGCGGCTCCGACGCCCAGCAGGAGGGAGATCAGCGACATCCGTTGCATTACACGCTCCGCGTCTCGAGTCAGCTTGCTTCTTGCGGGTTGCGCGCCCTCGCCCCCGAACCATGGCCGAGAGACCGTCGGCGAGCGAACCAGCCGAACGCGGCAAGGGCCAACAGCACCGGAGCGCCCGCACGACGTGAGCCGCTGGGCGTCAACCGGCAGCTACATCCTTCTCCCCCGTCCCCCTGGTCGTCCCCCGCTGCGGCTCCGGACGAACCGAGCCCGCCCGTCGCTGTTGGCAGCTCCCCGCCGGCGCCGCCCGCGGACGGCGTCTCACCCCCATCGTCAGGCGGAGGAGTGCCAGCATAACCGACGGCGTCGTCTGCCGTGAGCGCGAGCACCGCAACGCCGTCGACGAAGACCACGTTCTGCGCACTGTGGGTGGAACCGTTCAGCGGCGAGGCCCAGGAACCCATCTGCCATCCGGCAGGGCGGGTATCGAACTCCTCGCGCCAGGCGAAGGTGAAGTCGGACCCTTGATCACCTGCGCCGGGCGTGTATTCGGAGTACTGGGCCCATGCGATGTACTGATACACAGGGAGAATGGCATCGCTGAAACTGCCTCCGAAGCTCGCATTACCCGGCCAAACATTGAAGCGGAACTGCATCCCCTCCGTCGCGTTCTCGGCATACGCAGCAGCACCAGCGCCCGTTTCCCTGCGGATCTCGGCGCCATCGACGAACCAGGCAATGTACTCCGGTGTCCACTCGTAGGCGTACGTGTGGTAGCCCTCACAGAGGCCAGCGAGGGCATAACCATCCCCTTCGTGGTTCGTCTGGGGCAAACCAAAGATCGAGTTCGTCTGCAACTCACACTCGGCGCCGACCTTCTCGAAATCGAGCTCGTTCCAGTACACCGTCGACTGCTCCGAGTCCGCCTTCCAGAGGAAGAAAGAGCTGATTACGCCGCCTCCCGGTGCAAACTGGATCCGGGCCTCGAACTTTCCGTAGGTGTGTGGGGTCGTCCGGTAGAGCTCGGCGCTCGTCACGGCGCCAGCAGCGGACGCGAACGTTAAGGTCAGCGGCAATACGAATAGATAGGGTAGCCTGGACATTCCTACTCCGGCGCTAAGAGCCAGCCCGCAATGGCTGGTGGGGTGTTCCTGCGAGCCCGTCCGTAACGCTTGGTGCGTGGACTCGTTACCTGGTCAACGTCCCAAGTACGTAGCATACGAGATTAGCAGGCGTCGAGGCAGCTCCACAAAGGAGCCCGACGCGGACACCCGTTCGTGAACGAGCGCCGGCACGAGACATCTGAGACGCGTCTCAGACGTCACTCGGTGATGTCCAGCCACCACTCGTACTGGGGGTCCACGAAGCTCCACGCAGCGGGATACAGGCGCAAGCGATACTGACCGGGCCCATCCAGCTCGAAGACTGCCGTAGCGCCAGGAGGAGCTGGCTTTCCGCCAGCTACCACCAACGTCGCGCCCGAGGCTGCCGTTCCCCTGTGTAGCAGCCGGTCACCAGCCCCCTCACGAACCTCGATATAGGCAGCGCCCCCCTTCCAACGAAGCGTCACGGGAGCAACACAGGACTCGGACCTGGGTTCGTCGAACACGAGTGCGCTCGCCTCGAATCTCCCGTGATCATGTAGCGTCGGCTCTGTCAACTCGATGCATGCTCGGCTGACGAACGCTTCCTTCTCCGCCACCACCCCGAGCTCCCTCAGTCGCCGGGTCAGGTCCGCCTCGACCAACCTCCCGGACCAATCAGCCCTCCACTCGTTTCTCAGCGCGAGCACACGGATCCTCGCGTCCAGTGGAAGCTTCTTCGTATGCCAGATGCCGCCCGGATTACCTAGCCGCACAAAGCAGCAGAAGGCACGACCCGCTCTCAGTGGGTTATGTCCGGCAACCTGCGGATACCAAAGGTCGGTACCGTCCTGCGGCTGCAGGAGAACCGCGACGTGCAACCTCTCCTTCGGGAGCTCACCGAGGACGACGAATCGGTGGTCGTGGACGAGGCTCGGACAGTTTACCTCCAGGGCTCCATCCGTAGCCTCGGTGCGTTGTTGATTGCGACGCTCTGGCGCTGCGCCATGCTGGGCGGTGGGATCGGTCGTGGTCAACTCTTCCTCGTCGGGAGAGACGCCGAGGAGATGGGCCACGAACTCGATGGCGTGCGCCGGGTCGGAGCGGCTTTCGTTCCCAAGTCGCTTGAGCCAACTGATCAGCGCGCCGTACTGGACTTCCCGCGGGCGCCCCGCCAGCTTGCAGAGCTCGAGCGGCGCCATCTGGCTGTAGTAGGTAGCGCCCCAGGCCTGCCTTCCCCGCTGCTTCAGCACGTCGATGGCTTGGTTCCTCGCGGCGACCGCTAGGCCGCGCCACGTCGCACCATCGGATGGTTCCTTCGGAGCATTCACGAACCGGAATGGTACCACTGACAGGGCTTCGACGGTCAGTGTTCCACCACGAGGCTGGGCCGCGCCGGGTGGACCCGCGCGGCGAGTCTGCCCATTGGCCGATACGCGAACTCGCTTTCTTCTGCTTGGGGCCCTAGTTCGGCTCGCCCTCCGCGAGCACCTGTCGGGCCCGCCCCGCCTGAGACGACCGTGGGTATGCCGCCACGATGCGCCGGGCCAGCTCCTTTGCTGCTGCAACGCGGCCGAGCCGCTCTTGAGCCTGCATGCGCAAGCTGAGCACCTCCGGAACGAAGCGCAGGTCCTGGAAGGAGCTCTCGTACCCCGTGAGAATCCTCAGGGTTTGGTGAGGAGCCCCGCCGTCCAGCGCTGCCCGCGCCCGGAGCACGAGATCTCTTTGTGCCAAGGTGGACGAACGGGAAAGCTTGGCCGCGGCTTCCCCCGCCCTGGAAGGGCTCGACACCTTGGGCTCTGTCGTGCCCAGCGACACAACTCGCTGGTTCGGCACCCCGTTGCCCGCCCCTGCCATGGGTTCCGCGCTGCTGGCTGGCTCCCTCTCAGCCCGCGCCAAGGGTTCAACGGGGGATGCCTCGGTGACATCAGCCGCCCCGGTAGGTTGCTCTTCGGACGGCGCGGTCGTCTGTGGTAGCGCCAGGACAGCTGGAGGAGGGCTCTCCCAAGGTGCTGGCTCCATCATCATCCACGTCACTACCGCCAGCGCTCCAATGGCCAGGATTCCGGCCGCCACTGGAGCCGCCACCGAGGAGCTCACCCGTGACAGACTGCTCGAGGCGATCCCTAGGTCCGCGGCCCGCAGCGAATGCAGCGTCGCCTCGACGAGCGAGGGATCGGGCTCGGCACCGCGACCGGCCTCTAGCAGCGCTCGAAGCTGAGGAGGAACGTCACTGTCCAGCATTCTCAAGGGATCACCCATCGCGTCCTCCGTCCTGCGTACCCGTCAGGTGCCCGGCCAATCTCTGGAAACCCTCCCGTGCTCGGCGAAGCCGAGATGCCACCGTACCTTGAGCCACGCCCAAGGCCGCACTGATCTCTGACTGAGTCCAACCTTCGAATTCGAACAGCACGAAGACCTCACGAAGCTTCTCGGGAAGGCGCCCAAGGATCCGACAGAGCTCGTCGTGGGCCCGACGGCGCTCCAAGAGCGAATCCAAGTGCGGCCCCGGTGACGCTCGCGAGGAGAAGTCCTCCGTGACGTCTTCTCGGCGCCGGGTCCGCGCCCGCTGCGCTTTGCGCGCGTGATTGCGCGTCACATGGTAAAGGTAGCCCCGTTCGCGTCCCGGTTCGATGGCCTCAAAGCGCTGCATCACCGTCAGCATTACCTTCTGCGTGACGTCGTCCGCATCCTGGTGGGACAACCCAGAGTGGCGGGCCAGGCGCCACACGAAGCGAATGTGTTGCCGCACGAAGTCTTCCAACTGCTCCATGCGCGGCTCCGACTCGGCACGCGGCTCCTGGCACGGCACACCCGCCAATTCCCTTGATGGTCGCGGCAGACTCACGACGCTTTCTAGCACGAGGCCCCCCTGCACAGCAGCCCCGTACTGGCCCCCACACCACCCGCCTCGCGCACCCCCCGCCCGCTCGCCCCGGCCCGTCATCGAAGCGGACTGGACAAACAGCTCTGACCATCCCGCTGCCACTCAGTACACCTCATCGATGATAACGAGCGGAGCGGTGAGCTTCGCGTCCGTGAGCTCTGCACAATTCTGACCGTCCACCGTCTCGAACACGATACTCTCCACCTGGACCGTCGTTGCGGGCCACTCGTCTTCCCAGCGCTTCTGAACCCCGACGAACCTCACCATGGAGGGCGTGAACTCCGCGGCGCTCGCGTCGAGTTCGCCCAGCTCCCGCACCTGCGGCGGGCTCCACGTTTCCCCCGTGGTCAGATCGATCTCGACGAGCGGCTCCCCTTCGGTCTTGAGCTCGCGCACGATACCGTAGGCATCCACGAGCCGGAGAGAATACCTGCCCGCTGGTTCGACAGTGGTCTGCAGGCGCACCCGATCGCATCCCTCGATATTCAGGAAGGCTCCCATCCCGACGAAGTCCGCCGCGAGGAAGGTCGTCAGTCCGCGCTCCGCTTCCAGCGTGCCCAGTACCTGCTCCGAAGGATAAGCGCCCAGATGAGCCTGGAAGGTGTTCTCCGCGTCACTCGACCCCAGGCGCGCCCGGGAGGTCGGATCGTAGGCGACAGGCCGCCAGCACCAGTCGAATACGTCCAGGGAGCGAGGGGGAGGCTCAACGCTTGTCGTCGAACCGGACTCCGATGGCGGCTGGAAATCAAGGTCGATCGCAGCCACTGAAACCTTGTACCGCGAGCTCGTATCCCAGCGAGACTCGATGGCAGCTCGCCGCACTGTGAAATCGCAAGGGCACTGCCCAGGGCACTCGCACCACCCCACGTCTTCGGCGAAAAATTCGTAGTCGTCGTCTCCCCTGCCCACTGCCGGCCACACGCAGTAGTGGTTTCGGTCCTGTCCCTCCAGCTCGAGCTCGAAGGGCTCCCCGGCGGGGATGTCGGCGCGGACCACCGCGCGACGAAAACCCTCGATGGGGGCGGGCTCCACCTCGACAAGCAATCGGGGAGCGCTCCACGACTTGTTGTCGAAGTACACCTGCAGTCCTCCGTCCTCAGGCGAGTAGGCGTCGCCGCACTGCCACTCTGCAACGCTGCCCTCCACTCCCTGCACGGACCACCAGCGCCCATCAGGCCTCAGCACCGCGTGCGACGCTCTCAGGAACTGCGGGAGCTCGCTGGTGGCGAGGGGCGGCTGAAACACCGCAACGTCGTCGAAGAGGCGACCAAAGCCACAGCCTCCCGGCGCAACGAGCTGTCCGACGGACACCGGGCGACTGGCGTACGCTGCCTCCAGCTCGGGACACCGCACCTCCGCCATCGACTCACCGTCGACATGCAAGGTGGAAGAGGTGCCGGTCGTCCCCGCGACGTGATACCAGCGGCCTCGACCCCAATGCCCGAACTCCGAGGGGAGTACGGCGCAGCGCTCCCGGCTGTCGGAGCCGACCTCGCGCGAGATGCGGAGCAATGGCACTGCACCGACGGTGTGGAGGATCTCGAGACGCACCTGTCCGTGGGCTTCCGCGAATACGGAGACTACTTCCAAAGCCCTTGCCTGCTCCTCGCACTCAGCCGGTGCCGCCAGCCAGTCTTCCGGGAGGGACACCCACGCGGCCAGCGTGAGGTCGCTCGAGACGTCGAGGGTTCCGGGCACAATCCGCCCGGCGGCAGAGTCCTCACCTTGGAAGAGCGCACCGTGTCCCTTTCCACCGAGCCGGTCCTCGACAAGCATGCCCTTGGGGCCAATCAGGAGCATCTCGCCTTGCACATTCCTCGAACCCTCTTCACCTGTGCTGCCATCGTCGAACCTCCAGAAGGCCACGAGGTTCTCCGGGTCCGGCTGCGTTGGGCACTCCAGCCTGTGCTCGGCGGGAACCGCAAGATCCGCGCCGCGGCAACCCGCGATCATGAGCGCTGTAGCAAGCAGCGCGGTGAGTAGCTTCATTCGGGTCCTTGCCTGCTCTCGACGACGCCTAACCCCGCAGGTTGCCATTCTGATCCCTCAAAACCGAGCACCCAGACGCGCCTGCGCTTCCGGGGCGACCCAGCTGATGACCTCCCGGCCGCCCTCAATGCGGTAACGCATGGCCGGAAAGGCGACGGACGGCTCGATCTCTGCAAACAAAGTATCGCTGGCGAGCCTCAGGCGAGGGGCGAAACCCATAGCCCCCCAGAACCGGTTCCCTTGGTTTTCCCCTCCGACGCGAACAGCGACCAGGCCTGCCTCAACCGTTGCACAGAGCGCCACCGCGAGCGGGCCCACGACCCGGAGCTCCGCCGGACACGCGGAGAGGCGCGCCCTCGTTAGACGAAGCCCAAGCTCTACGTTCGTCTCTGGCACCTCGGCGGACAGCGCTTCGGGAGCCCAGTACCCGACCTGGAGCTGTCCACTCCAAGCCGGGCCGGCCGCGGCGCCCCAGAGGGACTGCGGCGACCGGTACCCAAGGAGTACCGCGTGTCCCCACGCGCCCCTTCGCTGTTTGGGAACGAACCACAGGAGCCCCGTTGCGAGCCCGAGCTCGCCCCGCCGCGGCTGGGACACCTCACCAGGAGGGTCTATGGGCGGAAGCGAAGGACAATCCGGCACAGGGGCCGCCGGAGGGCAGGCCTTTTCAGCCCGTGGCGGACAGGTCCAGTCGCTAATGGCCAGATCCAAGCTGGCTGCCACGTCCGCGGCGAGCTCCTTGCAGTTGGGCGCCACGAGGCTGCGTTGCGCGCCGCACTGGCCCGCGCCGTCCACCATGACCACGCGGGCGACATACTCCTCTCCGGCTCGCCGCACGCCGATCCTCACTACCCCCTCCCCCAGTTCTGGTACGGCAAGCCCAGCCGAGCCTCTCAAGGTAAGCCATTCCCGAAGAAATGCGGTACGGTCCGGGCACTCGTTCGGCGCATCGTACACGACGCCGAGCTGGCTGCCGGCTGCGTCGACCGGGGTGTCCGAGGCCGCCTGCGCACCACCAGACACTCCGATGCAGAAGAGCACGGCCGAGACTCCAGGCGTCCCGTTTCTCATCACAGCAGTGTCAGTCACCCAGGGAGCCAAATCAACGTTCTCGCCGCCCCTTCGCAGTAGGCTGGTCGCACAAAATGAGCAGAATGGTCTCACCCCCGCGTCCCTGAGCCCGTGAAATGCCCCCGGGACGTCGACTCCCGCTGCTCGGACGCTCGCGATCGGCCTCCTTCCAGCACCGGGTCGGAGCCAGCTGCGTCCTGACGAGTCGCGGAGGCGGCCTTCTATTCGAGCACCCGGGCTGGTTGTGCCCACGAGCGACTGGAGGGTACCATGGCTGTTGCGCGCTGGTCGCGTAGCGTGGGGCTCGAAGAAAGAATCCGTCCGAGAAAGGCCGATCATGATGTGGATCGTGGGGTTGGGGCGTCGCCGTTCCTTGGCGTTTCAGACTGGGTACTTCACGCGCGGTGCGCTCGCGGGGATCGCCGCTCTCGCCCCGGTGCTCATGGCATCCGCCTGCGGCTCGCGGAGCGGGCTCGGCGGACCTTGGGGAGACGAAAGCGCGCTGGTCGTGCCAGCCGGCGCCGCAGGCTCGCGTGAGCCAATCGGGGACGGGGGGAGTGCCACCGTGGTCCACGTCGGCGGGGCCATGGGCAGCGGCAGCTGGGGCAGCGGCGGCTCGACCCATACGAACGCGGTGGGCGGCACCAACCAGGCTGCTGTGGGAGGAACCATCGTCTTCGGCTCAGGTGGGATCACGAGCTGGGGTGGGTCTCCGTTCGTGCCGGGCAACGGCGGACCATCCGGAGGAGCTGCCCCGGGGGGCACCGCGGGCTCGGATGCCGGTGCCGCCTGCGGGCCCCTCATCGATGACCTTGAGGGCGGCGATGGGGAGATTTGCTCGCCCTCCGATCGTAGGGGCATGTGGTACGCCTGTAATGACGGCTCCGGTACTCAATGGCCGGAGCCCACGACCCCTGGCGTTCCGATTCTGCCGGAGCGGCTGCCGCTCCCCCGCGGCACCAGCCAATACGCGATGCACAGCTGGGGCACCCCATTCACTGGTTGGGGCGTGGGCATCGGCGTCGACCTCGCCTTCGATGGCACGCGCTACTGGCTATATGACGCCTCGCGCTACGGCGGTATTCGGTTCTGGGCGCGTAGCGATACCGGGGATTCCGTGACCGTCCGAATCGGCACCCAATCGACGACAATGCCTGAGTTCGGTGGGAGCTGCTCGGCTTCCCATTGTCCGCCGCTGGAAAGCGTCGTCGCGCTCACACCGGAGTGGCGAGAGTACCAGCTGAGCTACCTCGACTTCCTTGGTACCCCCAACGACGAGTGGGATAGGCTGACGAATATCCAGTTCTACCCGAACCAGTACCTGCCGTTCGACTTCTGGATCGATGACGTCTCATTTATAACAGAGCTCCCCAACTGCTGTGCCGCGCTGCCTCACTGCAGCGGTACCATTCCCTATACGGACGGAGACCTAGCCGCGCAGCTGCCACCCATGGCCCGCACCTGCGCCGGAGCCTGTTTCGTGAACAGTGTACATATCGATGGCGCCGGAGTGGGCTCCCT
The DNA here is from genome assembly GCA_023398955.1 of Pseudomonadota bacterium. Classification (GTDB taxonomy): domain Bacteria; phylum Myxococcota_A; class Polyangia; order Polyangiales; family Polyangiaceae; genus JAEWRL01. Next base: position 1,524 of record JAEWRL010000259.1, on the reverse strand, counting down.
GCAAGGGTTGGAATGTTTGCAGGGAGTCAGTCGGGTTACGCTCGTCGGCACCCAGGCCAGCGACCTGGCGCCGCTTGCCTCCCTGCCTTCCCTGGTCGAGCTTGCCGTGTCCGAGCAGCCCATCGACACCCTGGAGCCATTCGCCACTTCGAACCTACGACACCTGGCGCTTTCGCGGACAGCCCTCCGCGATGCCAGATCCTTGGATAACCTCGACAGCCTACGGTTTCTGCTCCTCGATGACCATTCCATGGATTCATGGCGAATCGCCGGCCTGGATAGGCTGGGGAGCCTCACCGTAGTCAACGTCGCGGCGAACTCCTTCGAGCTATCGAACCTGCCTTCGCTCGAGAGTCTCGAGCTCCGGGGTGTCGCCGTTCCAGCCGTCGACCTCGTCGCCTTGGCTCGGCTGGAGCGCGTCGATGCGAGCACCTTGATCGCGGGCAGGCTGGTGCTGGCCGAGCTACCCAGCTTGGACGGGCTCACGATCACGGACAGCGTCTTACCGGAGGTCATCGCCGGCCCTTTGCCTGCTCTGCAGCGCCTGGAGGTCCAGGCGAGCACTTTGGGTGCCTCCACCGCGGCCACGCTCGCCGGCTTGAAGGACCTCGTAGGGACTCTGCAGACCCTCACGGCCCTCGCCTGCGGCATCACCGAGCTCGAAGTCGGAGAGCTACCTCGTACCCTACACCTCGCTGTTAGCGACAACGGCTTGGAGACGGTCCGGCTCGACCACGCCGAGGTCCTGCTCTCATTCGACGCGGCAGGCAACCAGCTACGAACGCTCGAGGTGATCGACGCGCCATCCCTACAATCGCTCGACGTGTCGAGCAACCCCCTGGCACAACTACGCATCATAGGTCAGAGCGCGCTCCAGAGCCTCAACGTCTCGGGGTGCGCATTGACGGATCTGCGGGGTCTCGAGTCACTGACGGGGCTGCGCCAGCTGAATGCGAACTATAACGCACTAGAAGACATTGCGGTCCTGCGCAATGCTCCCGCGCTACGCTACATCGAGCTAACGGGGAACCAACTCACCTCGGTGTCGCCATTCCTCGACTTCCTTGGCCTGCAGGCCACAGCGACCGAGAGCGCGTGGGCACGGCTCGACGTTCGAGGTAACCCCATCGACTGCCTCGCAGACGCCGACGCGATCCAGCGCTTGCAGTCCATGTACGTCAGCGTGATCACCGACTGCGTCAGCCAATGAACCTAGATTCCGCGCGCCCCCCGGCAGATGGACGCTGAATCCTGCGGAATTCTCGGCTGTTCATGCCGCGGTCTGGCGCGCGTGGCTTCATCCATGAGGTGAAGTAGCGGCTACCCGCCGGAGTTGTCGATCGATCGTCCGATCTAGGATCTTCAGCGCTCGGGAGAAATGACCCAGGCTTGGCGCGTGCTTGGCAGAAGCGAACCACGCGATGGACGAGAGCTCACATTCTCGGCAGACAACCGTTGACGAGCTACGCCAGATGGAGCGAGTAACGCTCAGTCGAGGTTCGACGTTTGGAGTCCATTGGCGCG
>JAEWRL010000038.1 GCA_023398955.1 Pseudomonadota bacterium | reverse complement strand
GACCCCGCGGTGCGGTCCACCGGTCTCGGGTCGCGTCCTGTCTGGGTATTGCCATCGCTTTCGTCTCCGGCACCCACTCTGCACACCCACTCCGCGCCCGAAAAGATGGGCTCTACCGGATGCTTACGATTCGCCGTCCATTGCTCGCTCCTCCTGACGGACTGTCGCCGTCGGTTGTGAGCAGAGGCTACACGCTTCTACCAGCCGTGTGGGTCACAGTTGCGGGAGCGGTAGTCTCGCGAGTCGCTCTGCGCCGCGAGCTGCGCGTCAACAACCAGCGCCTCGGCGACGCTCTTCTGCGCCTCGAGCGCGATGGCCTGGTCCGGCGCTCAAGCAACGGTTGGCTCGCCTGCAAGCAACCAAGCCTGAGCCCAGCAGCTGTCCTCCAGCCAACGCGGCAACTCCCACTTCCAAGCGCCTGATCGCGCTTGGCCGCGGAGGGGGGAGCTGCTCGCAGGTCTTGCGGTACCCCCACCGCAGCGGGACCGCGAGCGCCATGGGCGCGCCAGGCTGCTCCCTCCTCCGTGGCGAGCACCGCGCCCGCTGTCGCGTCGTCTTCCGCCCGAGCCCCACTTGGGCGCGGCGACGGCAACTAACTGTTCCAGAACGCGCGCCCCACGGGCTCACGCAGAACGCGGAACGGAACCCCGCCCGCGCACCCGCCGTGCCATCATACGTGCAACGAGGTCCGTCCCCGGGCGTGCAACGCAACACGCAGCTTTCGGGGGAATCGCTGGACGAAGAACCCCGGCTTCCTCTCTAGCGTGTCAAGGAAGCCCGATAGGCGGTTGGGTGCACCAACCGGATCGTCGTCCACGCCGATGAAGTAGTACGCTTCCCAGAGCGCCGAGCCGTTAACGCGCCCAACGAGCTATTGGGACAGCGCGACAAAATCGATGCTGCGCCCCTTCCCTCGGTATCGCCATCCGCTGTAGGAGTTCTTGCCGTCGAAGAATGCCCGTGGAGTAGCGGGCTTCGGTGCCGTTGCGTTCGAGGACCCGTTGGCCGCCTGCCGTGTAGACGTACTCGGTCGTCATGAGTTAGGTGCCCAAGCCCGTCACGATGCGGCGCGGCAGGTCGAAGAAGGTGTACTCGGTTTCCTGGGCTCCGCCCGTGATGTCGGGGTCGACGCCCGACGTGACGCAGCCCAGCTACGGGGCGGGCTCGCGAAGCCGCCGAACCAAAGCGTGCTTGAGGCGGACCAATACCTCGACGGCGGGCTTGGGTAGATTTCGCAGTACTGCGTTGCGCGCGCGCCAGCTCGCTGGAGACAGGTCCGGGATGGCTGCGTCGCTCGCTATCTCCCATTGACGAACGGCCTCCGGCAGGGCCGAAGTGGCGGCATCTCGGACATACATGAGAGTATTGTATCGGTACCATGGCTCGACTTGTCTCTGCCTCCCGATGAGCCGTCGTAGGGGATCGAAACACCGAAACCCGTGTTCCCGGAAGATGTCACGCCAGTAGCTGAGGGGCTGCTCGTTGACATGGAATTCGCCTCCCTGGCCGGGTACGGCTGCGGAGAACAGAACAGTGTCCCCGTGCCTAACCAGGTTCTCAACGAATACTCTCGAGCTTGTTCCCGGGACGTGCTCCGCAACCTCCAGCGAAGTGACAACATCGAACCGGCGCCCCAAGTCGAATCCTTGAGCGAGGTCGCGTGCGTGAAAGTCCGCTTCCGGCAGGAGTAGGCGGGTGCGGTCCACGTAAGCTCCGTCGACACCGATCACCTCGGTGAGACCCTGTTCCTTCCACACACGACACCAAGCCCCGGCTCCGCAACCGACGTCGAGCAAAGATCGGGGCCGCAGCCAATCCACTATCAAGGGACAGATGAGTCGCGCCGACGCTGTCGAACCTGAGTTGATGTACTCGAAAAAATCGGACTGGTATTCGTGCTTGGAAGCAGGATCGCTCATTGCAACGGGAAGGCTACACGAAGGATGGGTGCTCCGCCATGGCGGGTTGCGTATCGCAAGCCAATTGTCTTCCTGTAGCGCTGCTGAGACTAGGTCCCCACTCCCCGGTCACGGCATCGGCGGCCTTCGAGGCGCGGTATTCCAGCCGGTCTCCACCTGAAAACACCCCGGCGAGGCAGTGTATTCCTGGCCATCCGTCAGGTTCAGGGGTGGTGGTCGCCTATGGCTCGCTTCTCTGTCGACGATGCACGGGAGGGGGCGAATTGGGTGCGGCCGCAAAGGAATGGGTGGGAAGCGTCTTGTGGTCTGGCACGATCAGAACAGGATGCCTCATTCATGGTTATCGCGGTTATGCTTGCCTCGTGGCCCCAGCAGGGGTCTTCTACGATCACGTCCGCGCACCCCTCCGGGACCAACGCGATGAGGCGCGGAATGTCCTGCGGGGCGGCACCGGTTTGTCAGTCCCCGTGTTGAAGATGGCATCCGCACCGAGCCGCGGTGCCGCATTGAGCCCAGCCGTGAAAGCGCTTGGCGACGCGGCGGGTTCTCTTGGATGCGTGGCACCCGGTGGTCGTCAGGCTGCAATGTCAGTTCGAGCTATTGTCGATGGCGCCATGGTCCACCACCCGAAGCCTCGATGCAATCAAGGCTTCGGGTCGCAGTGTGCACGCTTCGCTATCGCGCTAGCAAGCAGTCCCGTCCGTCGAATGACGGGATCCGACTCCCGCCATTCACAATGGCTCGTCCGGCGCCTGCCGTACTCCGATGCCCGGAGCAGCATAGCCCCTCGCCTCCAACACGGCTTCGCCCATGACCCAGCTGTACCGAAAGGCGTCTCAAGTGCTCAACATGTCAGCCGATCACACCACAGTCAACCGGCGACCATCGTCGATCTCTAGTCAGCCCGAGTTGCAATGCGCTCGATCGAGCCGATGGCAACGCAGACAGAATGCATCGCGAGAGCAACGACGGCCGCCAATCGGCCAGAGCGGGGCGCTTTGCTCGGTCAGCTAGGTAGCTCCCCAGATCGTCTCAAAGGTAGTAGTCCCAAACCTGCTGAGGATTCGCCGAGGAGCAGTTGTTGACCAGGACCTGCGAGCCCCGACCCTGCGCCTCGAGACAATAAGCATCGTGACGCTCACGAACTGGGCCGTGGAGATGGAATCGGTTGTTGTAGGTACCGTTGCCGCCGCAGCCGTCCCACAGAATAATGCGTCGACCGGACTCAGGAACTCCGCCACTCGCGTTCATGCAGAGCGATTGATTGTTGTTGTACGAGATGACACCTCCGCCAGGAAATCCGAACCGTTGGCGCGTGGCGGTCGTACTGCAAGTGCCCATTCTGAGTAGCTCACCCATGGCGCCGTCGACTGTCCCAGCCTTTACGCACTTAGTAGTGCCTGGCTTCCTGATGTCAAAGTAGTCTTGGCCGTTCGCTGTCCCCCCTTGCTCGGTGAAGAAATCCCACTTCTGTGAGGCGCTACCGTTGCAGGTGCGCAGTTCCAATATAGTAATGTCCCCTGCAACGACCCGCTCAATGCACATATTTCCCATAACCCGCCATTCCACGCCATAGAAGCCGAGGGCTGACCCGCTTGAGCAATCCCAGCTTTCTACCGGTCCCCCGGCTACCACATTCGGGATTCTCATGCACCGATTATTCATGTAGCTCTTGAGCTTCCAACTACTCCACGGTCGAACGAAGCGGTCATTTGATTGGCCACGACAGGGGTAGCTGATAATCGGCATCCCATTTGTGTAGCTCGCTCCTTGCACGTTTGCACATTGGCCCCAATCGCCGACCAGTGAGCCAGTGGGCTTGCGACCGTAGGCATTCTGAACACCTATAATGTCCCATGCAGACAGCTCGAATACAGTCGGACCATCAGAATAGTCCATTATGGAGTCAGTGTCATTTTTCGCAGTTCCCAGCCATTCCCCGGTGAGATTCGGCTGGGCGGCATATGCCGGATCCTCTGGAAGAGTCCAGTCCGTCCTCTGCCACTCATGGCGAAACCCAAGGGTGTGACCGAACTCATGAAATAGATTGGGTCGATGAGCATCGCGAATTTCCACGCTGTTCATGGCCCTCCAATTAAGGGTTATGTATGTTGGCTGCGTTGAGCTAGCGCCCCAGCCTGATGTATCACCTTCATCGAAAGTGACCACCACCCTATTGGTAAGATCTGCGGCGTCATGCTTGTTCGTGCCAGCATCGATCGGGCAGTTTCCCCAGCCAATTACTTCGATATTGGCATGGGTTAGCCAGGTGCGTTCGATAGTTTCACGAAAGTAGTTGCGAAGGGCACTCCGCACATTCGACGATGACCCGGTAACCCAAGGAGTCGACCCGGGGAGAGTTCCTGATAGGGCATTTCCGTCACAATCTGTATAAGTCCCTTGGTTTGGGCAGATCGTAGACCCTTGGACTAGTATCGGGCGCACTGTAAAGCATAGCTCAATGACCGCGGAGTCTCCCAAGTGATCGGGGCTTCCAGCTACAGCTCCATTCCACATCGTCGTCCCGTTTTCGACCAACAGGGGTTCCCGTCCCTCCTCGAGATCGCCCACGCCATCTCCTGCAACTCCTCCGCAGCTTACGAACGACGATAGTGCTAGTAGACATAAACAATACTTGTGAATAATCATGATGTTACCTTTCCAGTTGTTGCTCAGTTGCTGCCGTCGCAGCGATTCTAACAGTGTTCCAAGTTTCCTTGTCGATAGCCTTCCTGGCCTAGTGCGCGAGTGCTAAAGTGTGCTGGAATGGCTCGACTAGGGGTAATTTGTCTCAACTCAGGGCAAGTCTAAGGCGGCTGTTGGTGTGGGGTCAGTTATTATGACGCAATTGTGTATAACGAATACTAGGTCACCCATGTCGAGGCGACTGGTGTCGCTGGAGTAGTTGAAAAGTGGAGCGGGTAGCAGTAACCCTGCCGCCGGCATAAGAACAGATCACGGCTGAGACGGGCGGTAGAGCTGGCGCGGTGTCGGGGATCGGAGGCGTTCCAGGGTTACTACAGTCGCAAACCGCCTGTAGCAGGTACTCATGAGTCTGGATCCAGGTTCAACCCCAGTCCGAAGTGCCGCTTGCTCTCGAGGTGATGCGCCGCGTGGCTGAGCTTGCGCCGAATGCGAAGCGCCATCGGCCTGCCCTTGGTGCACTGCACGCAGACGATACGCAGCAACGCGCGGAAGGATTGCCAGCAACTCGGTCGGCGCGACCCAGCGCGGGATGATCCCCATCGCAGCAAAAAACGCCCCCCAGAAGGAGGAAACCCGCCAGAGCGAGCCACGACCAGCGAGACATCGCATATCCGCTGCTGCCTCCCATTTCGCAGCCCACGTCGCGCACGTGCGTGCGCTCCGCGCAGCGTCTGCACGAGGCCTTCGCCCTATTCTCTCTGTCGACCATGTTCATGCGACCCTCGACCGGTGCGCCCGGGAACTGCAGTGACCCTAGCTCTGCGCAATTGCGAGCCAAGCGCATGCTCCGCTGACGCTTGCCGTAACGCGAACCCACCAGAACCTCTAAAACGGCGAATGCCTTCGCGATGCCGCCTATCAGGATCCGTATGGGAGCACAGGCCGCGACGCTCTACAATCCCCCAAACGACGTTCTCCAGACTCGACGTGAGATCTTTTCCACAATTTTCGGTGACGGATCTGAGCTCACGCAGATCTTGCGGCGCCGCGTTTGCAACCTGCCCCTCAAGGGTTCCCGGTGCTGCGGCACCCAGCCGCCCTTTATTACGACCCGAGCCAAATGCGTCCTCCGTCAAGTCGCAGGCCTGGGAATTTCAGTCTGAAAACCACGAAGGATTTGCCGGCGGGAAGCCCGCGTCGGCGCGACCGGGGTACGGCCGTAATCGATTGTAATGTAGGTGGCTCGTGTCGTCCTGCGACGAACCTGAACGCCTGGTGTGAGCCCCCCGACCCCGCCTTTGTGCTTGCGCTAAGTCGCGATCCGTTTCGGTCTGCGGAGATAGCGTCCCTGCTGCAGCGTCGACCCCAACTCAGGAAGCATGTTGCGCTCCGCCGCGGTTTCTACGCCTTCGCTCACGACGGTCATCCCGAGTTCTCGCGCCGGGGCAATGAGGCTCGCCACCATGCGAACGTTCGGAACGGACTCGAGACTCGCGCGCTCCGGAATCTCGAGGATGCGCGCGACGCCAGTTTCGAGAGCGGCGCATCGGGAGGTGTGAGCGTTGGATCGGCTAAGTCGCTCGCATGAAGGTTCACGAAGAGGAGCACCTCTGGCTTCGCCAGCAGCGGCGACAGAGCAGCAGACTGGCGCACTACGGCGGCCAGGCGCCCGCATTCCTCGGCGAGCGCGAGAAACGCAGGGAGCTCCGTCATGGTGGGGTCGTCGAAGCGCATCAGGAGCGGTCGGACTAGTACCAACAGGACAGCACCGATGCTGGGCGTGGATAAGGAAGGAGCCCCCGCGACGTCGTCCGTCGCGGGGGGCTGAGGTTTGCTTCACCTCGCGTTGTCGCTCCGAGGCTCATCGGTCCGGATCTGGAGCGTTCCGGAAACGGGCAGCGCGTCGAGGCGGCACGTCAGTGAGCCGTCACGGTTCACGTAGGCGACGCCGACCTTGGTCCAGAAGGACCGCTCTCCTTTGTCGGGACTCCTTGCTGTTGGTTTCAGTGAACGAGGGATGCGTGTGGCGTGACACGGGCGAGGTAGGTGCCGGCGGCACGTTCAAGCTCGAATCGAAGCTCGGGCGATTGGCGTTGGGAAGCGCTCGTGAGCGCTTGGCTCACGCCGAAGGCCGTCGGCGACGGTTCTCGCCGCCAGGGGTCGAGGACAGGCGCGGTGAGGCGTAGCGGGATGCGGTGGTCCTTCCAGGACCTGGCGAACCGTCGATCGACGTCCATGACGGAAACCACCGTGGAGCGTCTCAGCACGCCTCCCGCAATGCGGTAGCGGCTCGGTAATGCAGAGAGGCGACTTGTGACGGCCTCCATGAGCGTTCCGTGGGCGAGGCCTCCATGCGCTCGCTTCACGAGGATTCCGTCGTCGAGGGGTGGAGTCATGCCGTTCTTGCAGAGGAGCTGAATCAGGCGTAACCCATCGGTGACTGGCGTGATCAGGCGCCCGCTCGAGGGGCAGTTCGTCGGGTACGATTTTCCCCATGCGAAGGGCAAAACCACAGACGACAAGAAGCGGGGGATGGCGGCAATGGAAAGGGGACGACGCGCGGAAGGCGCTGGCAGAGTTGGCCGCGAGCGGGGAGACGCTGATGGCGTTCTCACGCAGGACAGGCGTTTCACTCGCGCGGCTGGCGTATTGGCGTAAGCGAGTTTCGCTTCCCGAGGCGACCCCGACAAATTACGTCGCGGTCGATCTCGCTGGGGTGGGTGCGAGGCAGCTGGAGATCGTGGCTTTCGGGGTAGTGGTTCGGGTGCGCGAAGATCTCGGTGCCGATCGGGTGGCGCATCTCGTCGAGGCCATCGGACGCCGGATGGTGCGCGCATGTTGCTGCTGCCACCCGGCGCACGTGTGTTCGTCGCAACAGAGTTCGTGGACGGTCGGAAGGGAATCGACGGGCTGTCGCCTCTCGTGCGATCACGATTCTCCGAGGATCCCCTGTCGGGAACGCTGTTCGTGTTCTTCACGCGACGCGCTGACCGTGTGCGTGTCTTGCACTGGGAGGGCGACGGCTACGTGCTGACCACGAAACGTCTCGAGAAGGGAAGGTACTGCCTGCCGTGGTCCATAGAGCAGGGACGAGTGGCGATCGAAGCGGCGGAGCTACTCTTGGTGCTGGAGGGGATCGAGCTGCGCGGAGCGAAGCGCCGGTCGCGATGGGCACCAACCGTGCGGAGCTCACGGGTGAACGCACCACCCACTTCGTTAGATCATTATTCGCGATGAAGCAAGAAGGAGCCTTCCATCGAGATCGGAATCAAGAGCGGTGCGCTCTGGCTCATCGAAGGTGACCACAAGCACGCATGCTTCTTGTACGCACCGAGCGGTCATGCCAAACACCTCAAGCGCTTCTTCGACGGTCGCAGGCTTCAAAGCGTGATGTGCGACGGGTCTCCCACCAACACCTGCGTCGAGGAGGACTCGGGCGGAAAGCGCGGTGGGTGCAATTCGCATGGCCGCCGCGGGCTCGTCGAGGCGCTCCGTCGGGCCGACGCGCGCGCAGTGGCAGGTCTCACCATCGACGCCAAGCTCTTGCACTCCGATGCCGAGTCGAAGCGCGCTGGCGAGTCCACCGAGCAGTGCTTCGAGAGACGTCTGCGCGACTGCGCCCCCCCTCGGGCAAGAGCTTCGCGAGTGGGTCGATCAGCGTCTCGGTGACGTCGAGCCGAAGAGCACCCTCGGTAAGGCTCTTCGCTATCTCGATCGCCAGTGGCCTCGTCTCACTGCGTTCCTGCGCGACCCGCACATGGAGCTGACCAACAACGAGGTCGAGTCGGGTTTGCGCCCCTGGGTCCTCGACCGCAAGAGATGGCTCTTCGTCGGGCATGAAGTCAGCGCCAGGCGTACCGCCGATGCGCTCACGCTCCTCACCACGGCAAGAAGATGGGCATCGATCCGCGCTCTTTCCTTCGCGACACGTTGGCGAAGATCCTCGCCGGGGAGAAGAACCTCGCGGCGCTCGTCCCGGAAACGTGCGCCGCCTCACGCTGAGCGCGCGCCTCCTGCGAGCGCGGCTGCGTAGCTTCGCTTCAACGAGCGTGACGCCAGACCGTGGTCGTGCTTGATTACCGCCATGCTGCCGCTGGAAGGTACGTTGCTCGAGAAGCTCCGCAAGATCGAAGCGCTCCACGCTGGAACGAAGATCAGCGGCGAGCGCGAGGCTGCACGGCGCGCCGCTGAGCGGATCCGAGCTCGGCTCGCCGAGCTCCGCAGTCGCGAAGTGGACGTCCAGCTCCACTACAGTCTGCCGGATCCGTGGAAGCGAAGGCTCTTCGTCGCCTTGTGCCGCCGCTACAACCTGACGCCCTTCCGCGATGCCGGACGACGAAGCAGCACGGTGCAGGTCCGCGCCCCAGAGGCATTCCAGAACAAGACGCTCTGGCCCGAGTTTCTTGCCCTCGCTGAGGAACTCCACGCTCACCTCGACGAGCTGACCACCCGCGTAATCCGCGAGGCGGTCAACGACGACGTCAGCGAGCCCGTCGCAGACGCCCCCAAGGCGTTGCCCAACCCGAACCGGTGACGCAACACCCCGCTGATCTCCCGCCGTGTCAAACGCTTTCGGTCACGTCGTTGGCCGAGGGGTTACCAAGCAGGCGACTCCAGGAACTCAATACGTTGGTGACCTCACTCTCTCGCGGCGCAAGAAGTATCGTGCCCGCTTGTATCTGGTCCGAGCCTACAAGCCGTGTGTCGGGCGCCCGGCGAAGCGAAAGTGCAAGAAGCAGGGCAACTCCTCTCTCTACCGGAAACTGCACAAGGCTCCTTGGGTGCTGGCAACCTCGCTCCACCATAGCCGCCTCACGCGACGCAGGGTCAAGCAGCTGTACGCCACACGTATGCAGATTGAGCAGACTCTCCGTGATACGAAATGCCACCGCTGGGGACTGAGCCTTCGGTATGCAGGTTCGAGGGATGGAAAACGGCTGGAGATTCTCCTGTTGATCGGCGCGCCCGCTCTGCTGCTCCAGTGGCTGTTTGGGCTGCACGGACGACGCCACGGTCTCTCTCGGCACTTTCAGGCGAACACCGAACGAAGGCGCTCCGTGCTCTCCGTGGTCTTCGTCGGAACTCAAATCATCCAGCGGCTCAGATTCTTCCCAATCTGTTTCGACGAACTGGCGCCATTGCTCGAGATGATCGTGAAGACGCGGGCCGCCGTAGGCCTCCGCCACGTCGGCCGGTTTTCCCCAAGCCCGAATCGCTTTCCGAATCCTCGGCAGCTCTTCTGCTTCGATCCAGGCCTCGAACGCTGACTTCGCAACTTTCACTACAAGTCTGCCTAACGGCTGGCGTTCTGCCGCGGGGTCCTGAGCGTAGCCAAGGCCCCGTCGGTCAGCAACGCGTTGTTGAACGAAACCGCGCTGTGCGCGGTGAGTGAACACGAGCTCGCGCCACCTGACCCGGCAGCGCGACCCAATCGACTCGACGCCTGGCGAGGGTACCCGACTTGGCCCCGTAACGCCAGCGGCTCGACCCTGGTCCCGGTGGGTTCGCAGTTTCGCGAGCCCGAAACCGAGGAGGACCAGATGGTCACATTGGAGAATTGGGCGGAGCGACTGGGCGAAGACATGCGACTGCGGGATTTCAGCGAGCGGACCCAAGGCGGCTATGCACTGGCGGTGAAGCTATTCCTGCGCTGGGCGGACACCGAGCCCGACCAGCTCGAAGAGGCGCAGATTCGAGCGTACGTGCTGTACCTGCGGCAGAAGGGCCAGGCCCCGTCGAGCATCAACATCGCGGTGTGCGCGTTGCGCTTCTTCGTGACTTACACGCTGCAGCGTGACTGGGGCGTGTTCGACCTGTTGAGGGTCAAGCATCCGAGCAAGCTGCCGGTGGTGCTCAGCACGACCGAGGTGCGCTCCGTCCTCGCGAGCATCCGGCACCCGGTGCGGCGGGTGGCGCTGACGACCATCTACGCCTTGGGTTTGCGCCTCGGAGAGGGACTGCGCCTGCAGACTGAACACATCGACAGCGATCGCATGATCGTGTCGGTGCGCAACGGCAAGGGCGCGAAGGATCGCAGCGTGCCGCTCCCCCGGCCCTTGTTGGGGCGCCTCCGGCAGTATTGGAAGGTCGAGCGCCCGAAGGTACCGGGGGCGTACCTATTCGTGGCCGGTCGTGGTGATGCTCCGCTGCACGAGACGACGCTGCAGAAGACCTTCATGGTGGCGCAGCAGGAGGTGTTGCCGAACAAGCACGCGACGATCCACACGCTGCGGCACAGCTACGCGACTCACCTCATCGAGCACGGGATCTCGGTGCGTACAATCCAGGCGCTGATGGGCCACAAGTCGATGAGGACGACGGAGGTGTACCTGCACGTGACGCGGCCTGGGACGGAGCGGCTGCAAGACGTGCTCGACCGGTTGATGGCCAACCTGTAGAGCCCGCGTGCCGAGCCTGGCTGACGTGCTGCGTCGGCACGGCGAGGAGTACCTGCGTCGCTACGGCAGCGCGGTATTGCCGAGTCATGCCCGCGCGATTCGCGACGTGGTGCGGTGCCGCACGCCCGCACTCGGCGGGCATGTTGCGTCTTGCACAGGCTGCGGCAAAGAGCACGTGCTGTACCACTCGTGCCGGAATCGGGCGTGTCCACGCTGTGGTCTCGATACGACGACACGTTGGCTCCAGCGCCAACGAGACCTGCTGTTGCCGGTGCGCTACTTCCACGTCGTGTTCACGTTGCCGGACGAGCTGCGACTCGTGGTACGTAGTCAGCAACGCGCTCTGCTACCGGTGCTGTTTCGGGCAGCGTTCGACTCGCTCGCAACACTGTGCCGGGACCCGCGGTGGGTTGGTGGGCGTATCGGGGCGTTGGCAGTACTGCACACGTGGACGCGTACGCTCGAGTGGCACCCCCATGTGCACATGCTCGTGCCCGCGGGCGGGCTTGGCGAGGATGGGCGCACATGGCTCGAGCCGCGCAAGAGGCGCGTGCAGTTCCTGGTACCGGTGAAGCTGCTGTCGGCGCGGTTCCGGGCGAGGTTTCTCGAACTAGCCCGGCGAGCCGTGGGGGATGCGCTGCCAGTTGTGCCCACGCGTAAACGCTGGGTCGTGTACTGCAAGCCTACCGTGCAAGGCGCTGAGCGTGTGCTGGAGTACCTGGGGCGCTATGTCCACCGCACGGCGCTGAGCGACAAGGCGATCCTCAGTTATGATGACGCGACGGTGAGCTTCGCCTATTGGTCGAGCAGCACCAACGAGCGCAAGGTGATGACGCTGCCGGCGATGGAGTTCCTGAGGCGGTTTCTGCAACACGTGCCCGCCAAGGGCATGCATCGGGTCAGGGCGTTTGGGCTCTTGCACCCATCGCATCGGATCGAGTTGCGGCGAGTGCAGCTGCTGCTGGGCGCGGTGAGCGAACGCGACGTGACGGAGTCGAGGCCCATGAAGCCGAAGCGCCGTTGCCCATCGTGCAAGAACGGCGAGCTGCAACTGGGACGTCGGCTCACGGCCGACGAGTGTGTCCAGCGGGTTGGCGCGCCAACGGCGCAGTCACCAGGCGTTGCTCGCGGCCCGCCCCCCGCCGCGGAGGTCTGCCGATGCGCGTGAGCCAGGTTATGCCGCGCATCCCAGTGCTCGATAATCGCGCGCTGATGGGCGACTTTGTCTTCGCGGCGCCGCGTCGGCAACAACGCCGATTGAGGCTGCCTCGAACAACGGGCACGGCGCTGTTGAGCGGCCCGAGCTCCGCAGCGGTGGCCCACCGCGGACGCGATCATCAAGGGGCGAGCGCGTGAAAAGTCCATAGGCGACCACGGCGCCCCGCTCGGGCTCGTTCAACAGGCGCATTCACGACGGCCGAGGGCCTCGCTCGCTGCGCTCACTCGACCCCCGTCGACGTGAAAACGCTAGATCGTTCAAGCAGAGATTATCGACCTCGTCGGAGCCGCGGTGCTGGCGACCAACGATGTGATCGATCTGATGAGGCAGCACGGACGCATACTCGGGCAGAGCGCAATACTCGCACGCACCTGCTGCACGCTGCCGGACGAACTCGCGAGTCTCGCCGGGCAGGCTCACGAGGCCGCGCGCACCAAGAGATCCTCGGCTTGCAGCTTGAGCAAGCTGAGGGTGTCATTGAGCCTAATGATCTCGGAATACTCGGTCTGCTCCTCGTCGGTCAGCGTGCCGGCAGCACTCTTGCGGGCCAGCTCTTCGACGCGTGGGACCAGGTCTTCGCGAACTGCGTCAAGTGCCGTGTCGAGCAGGTCAAAGGTGTGCTTGCGCATGGGCTCTCTTCACCGAATTGGACGAAAGCATGCCACACGGCGTACCTCGGCACAAGAGCGGCCCCCAGGGCGGACGCCAAGGTGACCGAACGACTAGCGATAGAGCGTGCTGCCCGAGCACTTACAACACGAGGTCGGAAAAGATCGCTGGCCTGCCCAACGGCTTCGCGCCTCAGCCGCGTGGACCCGAGCGTAGCGAGGGGGCACATCGGTCAGCAACGCGTTGTTGGGCACGCCTGTACCGATTCCGGCGACATGGCGGGGAGACTACGCTTGTCGAAAGGGCAGAACTCCGCCGGTCCCTTGTTCAAATCGAGCCCCGCATCGTGGCGAGCGCCCTCGTCCCGCCTACCGTGGTCATGCACAATTAGAACGACATAATCGGTGTCCGGACCATGCGGAAGGACGGTGTCGTCATGGCAGGTTACGGGATCCCACGACCACTTGCCCCTTCCCCCACAGGTCGTTCAGTAGCACTATCCTTCCATTCAGTTCAATGGAGGCGTCCGAACTCGCAGTCTCGCCTGCATTGGTCGGGTGGAGCACGGCTGCCGCTAACAGTCCGATCGGCAATGCCGTCGGCACCTCAAATACGTCATCGAAGTCGCCGATGCGCGTCTGGGGAGTGAACCTAATTCGCTCGGCGATGTCGCACTCGTGCACAAGCCCGCAACGCACCGTGTGATGGAGAATCGACTCGATTCCCGCGTAGCCATTGGCGTCCGGCCGGAGACTCGAGTCTGCGTTCGGTCCACACTTGATTCGCAGCGACGTGGCAGCGATTCCAGGAAAGCCAACTTGAGTGACGACTGAAAGGTTCTGCTGAAGGAACTGCTTGCAGCGGTCGTCCACTCCCTTCTTCGGGTAGACCCTTTTCGCCGACGCGTCGACGACGGATGACGCCAGCGCCAAGGCGACATCGAGTCGGCCCGTTCGTCATTCTTCGCAGGACGTTTGAAGACGGGTCGACAGCCCCAACCAGCCCCTGGAGAACCGACAGAGTTGTCTTGATCTCGCGTTCCAAGCGCACAACGCCATAGCTTGCGATCCGGTCGTTCAGGTCCTTGAACATGGTCGTGCCGGAGTCATACGCTTCGTCGAGATGCTCCCGGCTCACTGCGAACGGCTCGTCGAGCAGAATGGATGCACTCAGATCTGCGACGAGCTGCTCGTCTTCGCTGTCCCGAAGCTCTCGCACAAGCAGGATACCCTGACGACACCAAAACGTGTCCTCGGCTTTGATACCGTAGCCTAGCTTGAACGACGTCGCGTCCACGCTGACTACGGGCATGTCGGAAAGATTCACTACTTCAGCCGAGACGTCACCGCGCAACTCGGTGCCGAGACGCCGAACAAAGGTCGCGAACTGGGATGTGACGCCCGCCTGGCGTCGCTCCTGAGGACTGAGCTGGCGACCCCCAGAGTTGATGCGACCGAAGATGTCGGTAACGTCTGCGGCGTCGCTTACCGAGAAGATGGTTACGGCGAGCTGGTAGTTCAGTAGCTCCGCACATTCACCGCGCGAGAGAAGTTCACCTCCACGATAGGCTTCAAAAAGGCCGACATCGGCATGCTCCTTGGCCGTCGGGTACTCACTGACGTTGAAGTATCTGCCATCCTCCAGGGAGAACCCGTTCTCTATGAAGGAGAAAATAGCATTCAGCCGCTGCATTCCATCGATGATGTCGTAGCCTCCGCGGTCGTTGTTCAGGAGGAGCACCAACGGCACCGGGTAGCCCTTCCGCATGCTGTCGATGAGCGACTTTTTCTCCTCAAGCGTCCAAACGAGTTTTCGTTGATAGGTGCGATTGACAGTGAAATGCCCTTTGCGAAAGCTTGCATACGCTTCCGACACGGGCATGCCCCGGGGAGTGGTCGCCATCAACCCATGGTGCCAGACAAGGGTCCAGGTGGCCGGGGCTCCGTAGTTCTGTCGACCGCGGCGCGCCGCCGTAGAGCAGCTGAGCCATCAACAGCGGAACCCCGCTCAACTCCGCGAAGACTCGGAGCACCTCGTCGTGCGAGAGCACCACGTGCAAGCAGCGCCCCCTATCCCGCCCCCCCTCCGCCCCGAATCCCCCCTGCGAGTCGCTGCAAGTCGGCTCGCGTCATCGGCCCCCGCAGCCAGCATAGCGTTGTGCGCGACTGCAAGAGCGCGAGGCCCGGGCTTCGGTGCACGTTGCGCATCAGGAACCAGCGCGGGGTCAGGCCCTTGAGCACCTGCGCGAGCTCCGACGGCTCGACGGCGCAGGGCCCGCTGTTCGTGGCCATCGCGCTCACGACCCGCTCGCGATCGGCATCGGTGGCGAGGCGCCCGGCGCACCAGAAGCCGGCGTTGGAGAGGGCGCGGTAGTCGAGATCCATGGGGTTCTGCGTGGCCAGCAGGACACTGAGACCGTAGGCCCGGGCCTGCTTCATCAGCGAGACGAGGGGACGCTTGGTCGGGGGATTGGCGGGGTGTGGCGGCACGAAGCCGTAGACCTCATCGAAGACGAGGAGCGCGCGCAGGTGTTGCGTGCCCGGTTGGGTGCGCACCCAGGCCAGCACCTGATCGAGCACGATGCCCAGGACCAGGGTGCGTTCGGCGTCGTCGAGGTGCGCGACGCTGACGATTGTCGCCGCGGCGCGCCCATCCGCTCGCGGGGCAAGCCAACTCGCGACGTCGAGAGTGGCTCCCGTGCGCCACGACTCGAA
This sequence comes from Pseudomonadota bacterium, assembly GCA_023398955.1. Taxonomy (GTDB): domain Bacteria; phylum Myxococcota_A; class Polyangia; order Polyangiales; family Polyangiaceae; genus JAEWRL01. The sequence goes on along the minus strand of JAEWRL010000038.1, from coordinate 2,642 downwards.
GGTCGGCGAGGCGAGCAGCGTGTTCAGCGCCTTCGCCAGGGCGAGCCGCTCGCGCTTGCTCACGAACTCGTGCACCGCCATCGCCCCAATCCTCTCCAAGGGCGGATGGCGCACGTCCTCCAGAAGCGACGCGACGTCTGCCCCGAGGCCGTCGCGGAGGCGCCGCTCCGCCAGCAGCGAGAGCAGGACGTGGTCTCGACTGCGCGTGGGATCCGGATCCCGGCCGATCAAGCGGAGCAAGAGCGAGACGGAGGCACTCAGCGCCTCCCGCGCCGCCTCGACATCCGTGGCCCAGAGCGGGTGAGGGTGCTCCAGGGACGAGAGCACGTGCAACGGCTCTGCTGCCATGCTGCCCGGCGTGAAGAGCCGCGGCGCGACGGCGGCGCGCAGGGCCGCCACCTGCGGCGGCCCGAGGCCCCAGGGGGCAAGGTAGCTCCGCCACCGCTCAGCGGCGGCTCGAGCTGCCTCCTGCCGCGACCCGCTGCCGTGGGCCAACGCGCTCCTGTCGAGCCAGGGCTCGAACTCCGCTGCACAAAGCCCAGGAAAGGTGAGGAACAGGTTGGGCATGTCGCCCTTGATATCGATCATGAGGACCGGCACCCCGGCGCGCAGGGCTTCTTCCACAAGCACGACGAGCAGGCCCGTCTTGCCGCTGCCCGTCATCCCGAGGATGACGCCATGGGTGACGAGGTCGTCGCCAGGAAGGGTGAAGGCGCGGGTCGGCCCCGATCCATTCAGGGGACGAATCCCGCCCAAGGCGAGAGTCGACGGTCTCGGCGCTGGCGTTGATGCTGCTGGTGCTGGTGCTGGTGCTGGTGCTGGCCCGGCAGGGCTGGGCTCGGTACCGGGTCTGGCAAGGCTCGGCTCGGTACCGGGTCTGGCGAGGCTCGGCTCGGTACCGGACCTGGCAAGGCTCGGCTCGGTACCGGACTGAGCGAGGAACGCTTCTAGGCGTCCCTGAAGATCTGAAATCGACGGCCGCATAGTGGATCTCCCTTCCGTGTTGCTGTCGAGCCGTGATGCCCCCCGAGCAGCTGACGCTGGCTAGGCGCGCCGGTCCCCGGCGAGGAACCGCCATCCACGCCGGGAACCCGCTGGGTTGGCCACGTCGGCGACGTCAGCTACCGGATGGGTCGGCTACGCCAGCGACGTCAGCTGCCTGGTGGGCCACCAAGGCCCGAAGGCTTGCTCGAGTCTCGGCTCAGACGTTCCTTGCGAACGGTGAGGCTCCGTCTCCAATCGCTGCCACCTGAGGCTGTGCGACAGGGGGATAGTCCAATTCCCCAGCCGTGCCCGGGAGGCGATCCGTCGTCTCTGTCGTATCCGGGTCACCCGTTTCCTCGGGTGCGTCGTTGCGCCGAGAGGCGCGCTTGCCCGGATTGTGGCGCAGGCTTGGTGCGATGTCGTCGACGTCCCCATCGGCGTAAAGGAGGTACCCCAAGGCACGACGACACTGAGAATAGGCGCGATCCAAGAGGGTCCACGCGGCCCGCACGCGCAGGGTGTCCCCCGAGGCGCCCGCAGAGAGCTGATGCTCGCGGCTGCTGATGAGGGCGAATGCGGTGACGCCCACGTGGGCGGCGCGGTCCAGGTCTGCCTCGGTGACCCCGCACTGGCCTTGTACCTCCGGCCAGTGATCCCTATACAGTCGCTCGAGCGCGACGACGTCGCTGGCCATGTCTTTGTTCCCAGAGCCTTGCTTGATCTTCGCGTAGGCGGCGGCATCGAAGATCCCCGACTGGACCAAGGGGTGGGCCCAGAGCAGGAGCTTGCCACGAAGCGTGGCAGCCTCATCAAGGAGCTGCGAGGCATCAGTCGGGGCGGGCTGTGGGAGGTTGGTGACGTACGTATACCAGGCAGCCAGGGCATAGCTGACGAGATTGTCGACGTACTTGACATCGAAGTCCGGCAGCTGAGCCATCTGATCGCGATAGGGCATGATGCGATCGGCGACCCCCAGTACAGTGGAGGTTGCGGTGACCACGTCGACGTTCATGGGGCCGACGTCCGCGGCGCTCATCGATTCTACCTCGCTTTGGACACGCAGGTAGGCCTGCTCGGCGCTGGCAATATCCTTGAGTTGCTCGTTCACTAGAGACATACTTCCTCCGTTTGTTTTTCTTCCTTCCCTACTGGTGAGACGTGCCGGAGCCGTCCCCATTCATGGACGTGACACCTGGCTGATGGAATTCCATGGTATCTTTCTTGAGCTTTTCTGGCGGCACGAGAGGGTAAGCGTTACGGAACGTAACTTTGCTTCCAGAAAGCTGACGGTCATTAACGGGCTACTCGATGTCGCTACTGCGGTCGGTGCGCGATATCGCTGCTCGAAGGTCGGTGCGCGAGGGCGGGGCGCGAGGTCGGTGCTCGAGGTCGGTGCTCGAGGTCGGTGCGCGAGGTCGGTGCGCGAGGTCGGTGCCCGAGGTCGGTGCCCGAGGTCGGTGCTCGAGGTCGGTGCTCGAGGTCGGTGCGCGAGGTCGGTGCTCGAGGTCGGCGCGCGAGGTCGGTGCCCGAGGTCGCTACTGCGGTTGCGCGAGGTGGCCCGGCCCGGCCCGACAGACGGCGCAGCGAACGACCCCGAAGGCGGGTCACCCGGTGTCGGTGGCCCGGAAATGGTGCCGCGAGCGGGTCACCCGCTCTGC
>JAEWRL010000155.1 GCA_023398955.1 Pseudomonadota bacterium | reverse complement strand
CTCCTGCGGGGGTAACGTGTTTAGCAACCCTTACCTACCGCGGATGACCCGACCTGTGCGCCCCCATTCGCTCGTTCCTCTGCGATTCTACACGGTTAGGCGGGGATCCAATGGAGCCGCACCCATTTCAGTTACACCAAAACCTTATCACCACGAAACTCGACATCCTATCGACTCCCCGGGAGCGTCTCGCAGAGGTGGCAGGCCCAAAGGATGGGTGTCTAGGATTGGATGCGCAGCGAACGCCGTCGGCGTTCCGGCCGCTACCTGAGCCGAGGGAGCCTGCTACCCTGCTCGTCCATGGCTCAGTCGAGGTTCAGGAGGCTCGCGGTGGCTACGACGGTCTTCCTCGTCATTCTCTGCGGTATCGTGGGCATCGTCGTGCTGACGCTCCAGCGCGCCATGATGTACCCGGCGCCACCGATAGCCATCCAACCAAGGTTTCCGGGGGCCACCCTGCTGCGGGTCGAGGGGCCCAGCGGGCGAACCAATATTGCCCTCTACAACGCCGCTTCAGGCGGGAGCCCGACCATCGTCTACTTCCATGGCAATGCCGAACAGCTCGCCGACGCGGTCCCGCTGGGGCAGCGGTTCGCAACGAGCGGGCTCGGTTTCCTCGCCGTCGAGTACCCCGGCTACGGGCTTGCTGCGGGCAGCAAGACGACCGAAGCGCGCATCTTCGCCGATGCATCCGCGATCTTGGACCATGCCACGAGCCACCTCGGCGTCGCATCGGAGGACATGGTGCTGGTGGGGCGCTCCCTGGGCACGGGGGTGGCCGTTGAAATGGCTCGGCGCGGCTTCGGTGGACGCGTGGTGCTCATTTCAGCGTACACCTCGATGGCGGACATGGCAGGTCTCGTAGTGCCCCTGTTGCCCGTCTCGCTGCTCATCCGCGATCGATACGACAGCTTGGCGAAGTCCCACGAGGTGAGGCAACCGGTACTCGTCATCCACGGAGCTGCCGACGAGATCATCCCTGTCCGAATGGGGCGGGAGCTCGCGGCTCGACTTCCGAGGGCTCGCTTCCTGGAGCTGGCGCATGCGAGGCACAACGATCTCTTCCTCGTAGGTGGGGACCCCCTCGTGAGAGAGATCGCGGCCTTTGCCACGGGCGCTCAGGATAGCGCCGCGCGCCAACGGCCCCCTACCGAGTAGAAGCCTCCCGCGCCGCCGTGCCAGTGAATGTCGATCCGATTCGGGCGGCGGCCGACCTACCTCCGAACGTGCGCTGCTCGGACGCCAGCAATACTTCTCGCTCGGAGCCAGCACTGCATCCTTCGGCATCGCTGCACATACAGGAGGACCCATCGGCACTGCGTGTGCTTTCGAACAGTCTTCACCTCGCATCGGTACTCTCATCCTCGCGGGATCTCCGCGTGGATTTCTCCCTTCGCGTCGAGGCGACAGGTTCCCACGTTCCACACAAGAGCCTGGACCACGCTCACGCCACCTTCATGCCGGACGCCACCCAACCAGTAGGCAGGTTCCTTCTGGGTTCATCCCGGGCCAACGACTTCGTCCCGGTTCTGACGTCGTTCCTACGCTTTCGACACGTCATCTTCGGCGCTCGGCAGAACTGACCCAGCCAGTTCCGCTCGGCAAAAGTGACCCACCACCGCGAGCAGGTTTTTGCGCAGGTCGAGGTGCAACCTGAACTCGACCTCGACGAGCACACTGAAGGGTGTTTCGTGGCTTTACCGCTGGGTACGTGGAGGCGTCATGTCCCGGGTAGCCTTCCCGGATCCCGAAGCGCTGCCCGCTGTGCCTTGTTCAACCCACCACCCCTACCCAATCCTTCAATACCAGCATGGCCTGCGGCCCCGGGTTTGGCCGTATCCGGCCACGGCAAGCTGTCGTAGACAGCTCGCAGGCTCGGGTAGCTCCGTTCTCGGGCGAGCCCTATCAGCTCGTGATTCTCGATAGCAATAGTTGTGGTGCGTACAGTACGGAACGCCTTCGCCTGGCTAACGGTTGTCAGGTTCTGGTCCCACACCGAAAGCCTCACGGGGACACCTCGTGCCTTGGCCTGCGCCTCGTCCTGCGAAGACGGTTGGAAATCCTCTCGCCCCGGCGCTCGAAGTCAGAAGAGCGACGAGGAAGCCTCAGCAGCGTGCTCGCTTCAGGGACGAGCTGCCCGTCTTCGGGATTGGTCATCGCCGAAAGCGCTCCAAGTAGGCGTACGCCAGTTCAGGCAGGGACTCCTCGCCCTCCTCCTCGGTGCCATCGGTGACATCGGTCGCTCGATCCCGAAAGAACCAAGAGACCACCTGCGCTATCCGAGAGCGGGTCGCGACGAGGACGGAGTGTACCATCTGACTTGGGCATTCGAAGACCTTCGCGACATCACATTTGGGGTGGAAGTGGAAGAGAACGGGGTTGCCGTCGGGGTCGTACAGGGCAAGCCAATAGCTGCGTGGCTCGGCGCAGGACTCCGCGATTCCTTCGAACCGATCGCGGAGGCTCTCGCGGGGCTCCACGACAAGGCGCACGTAGCTATTGAAGGCGTATTGAAGGTCCTCGTCCAGCGCGATGCTGCCCTCGAAGGTCTCGGCGAGGACCCCGTCTTCCGTCTCCACCGTCAGGCGCGCCGGCACCTCGTATCCCTCCACCTTGCCGCAGTAGTCCCACACCGTCACGTCCTCGTCCTCGCGCGCCTCCAAACGGAGGTGGATCACCGTAGCTTGGCCCGTCCTCTGCTATTCGATGTCGCCAATGAGCTCGAACGTGGCAGCATCATGGAGGTCGGCTTCATCGAAGGCCACCCCGGCGGAGGTGGAGAACTCCTCCCCTGCCTCGAGTGGACGCACATCGGGCTCGGGGCAGGCCTCCGAGCTCGGGCCGAAAAGATCTTCAATCGGGTCCCCGCAGCCAGCGGCAGCCATCGAGCAGAGGCTGAGGACGGCGAGCGACCTTGAGGGAGGACGGGAGAAGCCGACCGAGGACAGATGGATGCGTGGCATGGCTGGAAGCGGGGAGCTTTGCTAGTATCTCCGCTATGGCTTCGCTCCGCAATCGTGCCCCAAGGCCCCCGGTGACGAGGTCGCGACCCAACTACCCGCGGCTGGCCTCCGGGGTAGCCGTCCTCGTCGGGATGGGCGCGGCGACATCGTGCGGGAGCAACGACGGTTCCTATCGGAGGGGCCCCGACGGCACCTACTTCGTGCCGGAAGGAACGCCAAGCGCGGGCCTGGGCGGCAGTGATTCAGGGGCTGCAGGCGGAGGGAACCAGGCCAGCCAAGCTTCGCAGGCTACAGGTGGCGCAGCGGACTCCAGGGCCGGCGCGCCGTCGGCCGAGGTAGGTGGCTCGGATCGAGCTGATAGCTCTGCGGAAGCTGGTAGCTCCGGCGCGTCCGGCGCCCTCGGTTCCCGTGATGATGCCGCTGCCGCAGGAGCCGCGGCCGCGAACGGCAAGGTCGGCAGCGCGGCAGGCAGGGCGAGCGACTGAAGGCGGCCTCCGTGGAGCTTTGCCTCGTCGTTGATCACGCCTGCAATCTCCGTTGTCGCTACTGCTATACGGGGGAGAAGTTCTCGCGAACGATGAGCGCCGCGACGGTGGTCAAGGCCGCAGAGCTGGCGCTGAGCTACGACAGGGATTGGCTGAGCGTCAGCCTCTTCGGCGGAGAACCCCTGCTAGCCGAGGGCGTTCTCTCCCGCGTCGAGGCGGCTGTCGAAAGCGTCCTCGCATGCCTCGAGCGAAGGCCAAGCCTGCGCTGGTTGATAGACACGAACGCGACGCTCCTCGACGGGGATGCGCTCGATTGGCTCGCTGCCCACGAAAATGCAAGCGTCATCGCGTCCCTCGACGGGCCTGCCGAGGTTCACAACCTACACCGCGTGGACGCGCGAGGGCATGGAAGCCATGCTGCGGTAATGGCGGGGCTGGAAGGCCTTCGCAAGAGACGGATCGACTTCCAGCTCGTTGCCGTGGTTTCCCCCAGCACAGCCGCCCAGCTTCCGGCGAGTCTGAGCCACCTGCTCGGCCTCGGCGCTTCACGAATCGCTCTTCAGGCGGACCTGCGGAGCGAATGGAGCGACTCCGCGCTCGCGGCGTTCCGCCAGGGCACGCTCGCCGCGGCGCAGATTTGGGAGCAGGAGTTCCGCAGCGGTCGCGCCATCGAGATCGAGCCCCTGCACTCGAAGCTGCTTGCACACCTCACCGAGACTCTGCCCATTCCGGGGCGCTGCAGATTGGGTGCGCGGCAGCTGACTGTCGCCCCCTCCGGACGTGCCTACCCCTGCGCGGAGATGGTCGGCGAAGATCGAGCGGACGACCTCTCGATAGGACACGTCGATGGCGGGATTGACGCGAGCCGCTTGCTGGCCCTTCGCGAGAGGAGCCAGATCGAGCACGAGGCCTGTCAGCGGTGTCCACTGCGCGCTCGTTGCAGCAGGGGATGTGCATGCCGCCAGCTGGCCTCGACCGGCAGCGTCGGAGGAGTTTCTGCGCTGCTCTGCGAAACGGAGGCCTCGTGGATCGACGCCGCCGACGCCGCGGCCAACCGGCTCGTGGCGGATCGGGTCTCGGCCTTCATGGATATGTACTACGGCGTAGCGAGCGAAATGACCGAGCCCGGTTCTGGCTCGCTTCACGCCTGAGCCCCTGCCGCGTGCTCAGCCGCGTGCTTCGTGCTCACCCGCGGGCTTCGTGCTCACCCGCCAACCTTCGCGATCCGTCCTGAAACTTCACGGACGGTGACCGACGAGCGCAGCTCCCTGACCGACGAGCGCAGCTCCCTGACCGACGAGCGGGCATCGCACCGCTCGCAGTAGAGGGTACACGTGGGCTCAACGCCGTGGGCCCTGCAAGTGACGCGGACGCCGTGCGGCCGCGCTACAACCGCTGCGGAATAGTCGACGCCTCCCTCACCCCAGCGGCCCCCCAGACCCGGGCATTCCGGTGGTGGAGCTCGGTCGTCGTCGTGCTCCGCCCCCGCGCAGCTTGCATCCTGTCGTTGAACACAGCAGCAGCCGGGGCAGCACGGCGCGCGTCGTGAACCACTCCGGACCCTTCTGGGCTCTCGGGGCCCGCTTCCGGTTCGGCGTGTACGATCGGCTTCGGTGTGCCCTCGGTGGTGAGAACCAGGCCGCAATGTGAGCAAGGCCGGCATCGCTGCGCCCTCGGTACCATGCCGTTGGTCGTTGCTGCGGGCTTTGCTATTCTCGCCCGGCGATGGCGACGCGTGTCGAGGTGAAACCCGAGCTGTTCTTGTGGGCGCTCGGTCGCGCTCGGTTGGAGCCGGAAGCGCTCCTCGCGAGTCTCCCCAGATTGCCGGAATGGCTGAGCGGCGAATCCCAACCTACCTACAAGCAGCTCGAGAGATTCGCCGCTCGCACTCATACCCCGCTCGGTTTCTTTTTCCTTCCGAGTCCTCCCGTCGAAGAGGTCCCGATCGCGGATTTCCGCACGCTCCGAGGGAAGGCCCTTCGATCGCCCAGCGCGGATCTGCTGGACACGATTTATCTCTGCCAAGAGCGCCAGGACTGGTACCGCGACTTCTCGCGCGCTGCTGGCGAACGCCCGCTTGCCTTCGTCAATTCGCTCACGACGGACACCAATGCCACGGAAGCGGCCCTCCGGATGACGCGGCACCTCGCCTTCGACCTGGAGGCGCGCAAGGCCTGCTCGTCGTGGGCAGAAGCCCAGCGAAAGCTCATCGCCAACTGCGAAGACGCCGGCATCCTGGTCATGATGAGCGGGATCGTGGGCAACAACACCTCCCGCATCCTCGACACGGACGAGTTCCGTGGCTTCTGTCTCGTGGACGACCGCGCGCCGGTCGTCTTCGTCAACGGCGTCCGACAGCAAGTCAGCCCAGATGTTCACGCTGATGCATGAAGTCGCCCACTTGTGGGTGGGAGAGACCGGCCTCTCGAACGTGACGCCGAGTGCTCGCGAAGCTTGTCGCGTCGAGACGTGGTGCAACGCTGTAGCCGCTGAATTCCTGGTCCCACTGCGCGCGCTCTGCGACGAAGTCTCCTCGCGGACCGACATCGCAGAGCAGTTTCGCGACCTGTGCCGCAGCTTCAAGGTGAGCTCGCTCGTCATTCTGCGTCGTTTGCTGGATGCTGGGATGCTCGATCGCAATCGCTTCGACAGCCTCTACGCTGCGGAGCTGGGGCGGCTCGAGAAGTCCAAAGCGGGGAAGGGCTCTGGGGGCAATTTCTACAATACGGAGGCTGTTCGCGTGAGCCGGCGGTTCGCCAGTGCGCTCCTGGTGAGCACCCTCGAAGGGAATACCCTCTTCCGTGACGCCTCTCGGCTCCTCGGGATCAAGAAAGCCGTGACCTTTGACCACCTCGCAGAGCGGCTGGGCGTGTATTGATGGCGTACCTCTTGGACTCCAATCGAGCAGTTTGTGGCCGAGCAGGAAAACCCCGGGGGCGATATGCTGATAGCCCTGGCAGAGACCGAGCTCCCAACGCCGGAACTCGAGGAGCTCGCTGCGAGTTTCCATAGACGGGGCTTCGCGTCAGAGGAGTTCCGCACGGATGATCTGTTCGCGTTCCGCGCGCCGCGCCCGCGATGAGGCCGACGCCTGGCCGCGTTTCCGTACCCGTTCGGTCGCGCCCGTTCCCCGACTGGCGCGGCTTCCAGTGATCCTGGACTCGCTATCTGCGAGAGGCGTTTTCACGCTGAGAGAGAGAAACGGTTTGCATGGGAGGATGTCGGGGACGATTCCCGATTCCGTTTCCGCGCAACGCTAGGGGTGACCGGAACGG
>JAEWRL010000067.1 GCA_023398955.1 Pseudomonadota bacterium | reverse complement strand
CCCAGCAATTGCTACCGGAGCCGAAACTGCGACCGAATCAGCCTCCGCCGCTGAGTCGGCAACGGCAACCAGTGCAGCTGCTCACGCTGATTCGGCTGCTGATGCCGCTGCAGCCACTGCTCGTGCCCCCGCATCGGCACCTGTCGCTGACGCCGCGACCGATGCGGAAGCTGCTAACAGCTATGGCGTTCACCCCTGAGCTCCGCAGGGTTGGTGCCCATCGCGACCGGCGCTTCGCTCCGCGCAGCTCGATCCCCTCCAGCACCAAGAGTAGCTCCGCCGCTTCGATCACCACTCGTCCCTGCTCTATGGACCACGGCAGGCAATACCTTCCCTTCTCGAGACGTTTCGTGGTCAGCACGTAGCCGTCTCTGTCCCAGTGCAAGACACGCACACGGTCAGCGCGTCGCGTGAAGAACACGAACAGCGTTCCCGACAGGGGATCCTCGGCGAATCGTGATCGCACGAGGGCACGCAGCCCGTCGATCCCCTTCCGACCGTCCACGAACTCTGTCGCGACGAACACACGTGCGCCGGGTGGCAGCATCAACATGCGCGCACCATCCGGCGTCCGATGGCCTCGACGAGATGCGCCACCCGATCGGCATCGAGATCTTCGCGCACCCGAATCACTACCCCGAAAGCCGCGATCTCCAGCTGCCTCGGACCCACCCCAGCGAGATCGACCGCGACGAAACTTGTCGGGGTCGCCTCGGGGAGCGAAACTCGCCTACGCCAATACGCCAGCCGCGCAAGTGAAACGCCCGTTCTGCGTGAGAACGCCAGCGCCTCCCCGCTCGCAGCCAACTCCGCCAGCGCCTGCCGCGCGTCGTCCTCTTTCCATTGCCGCCATCCCCCGCTCCTTGTCGTCCGTGGTTTTGCCCTTCGCATGGGGAAGATCGTACCCGACGAACTGCCAATCGAGCGGGTGCCTGACCACGTCAGTCACCGATGGATTACCCTGCAAGACGTTTTGTGGTGCTCTGACCGCGTTGGTTGGGCGGTATCCCTATACCGTTGATGGTGTGGTCGGAAGGCCTCCACAACGGGAACGTCAACGATGAGACGGCTTGCCGCCAACCAGGCTTTGCCCGCCCGCTCTCGCATCCTCATGGTCTCGGGATGAACCCCAACAGGGCTGCCTGCCATCTCATCGCGCTGCCCATCGGGCGACTCGCAGCTCTCCGTCGGTAGGTGGTTATGTGCGAGGGCTCTCAGCCCGAAACGCCACGGCATCTACTGCACGCGGAGCAATAGCCGCAACAGTCACCGGAGGCCGGCGTTCGGTCCCGAACACCGCTCGTCGGACGTCCCCAAGCGCGCTGAAGTCGTCCCCAAAAGTCTCTAGGAGGAACGTGACCTCGGGGGTGTTGTCAGGGTTGCCCTTTGGGTAGGGAGTCAAAGTCGACGCGAAGCGGTGGGCCCTATGGAGCACAACCTTGTCTTGGCTCGTGCTCGAGATCTCCGCGGTCCCTATCAGACCCCAGCGAGGGTCAGTGCCGTGGCCCGTCCAGAAGAGCACGCGATCGCCGGTGCGCATCTCGGCGTAGAGCTTCTTGGGCTTGCTGTCTCCCACCGGCCACACCAGGTACTCCTGCTGGCCGTCAAGGAAGGCCTGACACCCGGCGAGCTGCATGTGCCCGCCGGTGCCGTTGTTCAGCCCGAACCACCACGCACGCTTCGGAAACGCCGCGTCCAGGAGGCGCTGGCGATATTCGAGATCTGTCACGCTGCCCAGGAAGGCTGGGACATGGTGATGTTGGCGGAAGCTGGACCGCCTCTGCTGGCGAGCCCCTTCGTCGGTGATGGCGAATAGCCAGCTATCCCGCAACGGCGCAAGGAGCCTTGGCTCCTCGACTGAGAAATAGGCAAACCACTTTCCGTCAGATGAGGGCCTGAACTCGTACTGGTGCACGATCCGTCCGGCAAGGTCGGGAGGCAGGTCAACGCTTTGGGGCAGGATGAGCCCGATTGACATGGGATTATGACGATGAGCAGAGAGCACTTCACGTTGGTTGAGGTTCACGCGCAGCACCCCGCGTTCGGTGTTTGGTAGTGTCATCGCGAGTCGTGGATCATCTGCGACCGTGCCGAGTGCCTCCACCAGTTCAGCACACAAGCTGAGGAAGGCTTCAATCCACTCACGGCTTGCACCTAGCGCCAGGCGTTCGATGAGGCGCCCCTCTCCAGTGGTGTCGGGCGTCCGGGTGGCAAGCTCGCGTGAGACCACCAGCGCGGAAACCTTGGGAGCAGGGCTAGGAATGCGTACTGCTAACACCTCGGGGAATGCCGCGGGCAGCGAGGAACTGAACGCCTCCAGGTCCATCGGTGAAGGCGAGGTGCACCGTTCCCAAAGAGCGTCGAACCAAGTTCGTAGCCGGGCGACCGCGTCCGGGTCCTCGAGCGCTATGGCCATCTCTTGTCGCTGGCCAAGGCCCATGGCCGTGAGGTTGGCGGAACCGACGAGGGCGTGGGTGTTCCCGATGACGACCTTGGCGTGCAGGTCTGGCCAGTGCCGGACGTGCTTCCCATGGTCCACCAGGAACTTCACCATCTCGGCGCGCTCACACCTTGCGTGGCTACGGAGTAGTTCCTCCGCATCCGTGAGGAGCCGCCAGGTCTTGGCCTTCCTCAGAATCGGGTCTAGCACCCGGACGCGGAGGTATGGGCAGGCGATGCACAAGTCGCTTCCTTCGGCGATGTTGTGGATGTGTTGGACGAAGGGCGAAATCGCGCCCGGTTCCGCGTCCAGGGAATGGTGCACCAAGGAGATCATAGCCGCCATGGTGCCATGGCTCCGCGTGCCACGGACCCGCAGTGGCGTGCTGCGCCCTGCAAGCCCGCAATTCCACCAACTAGTGGCCATTTCTAATCGGTCCGGTGCCCACCACCTGCTTGATCCGAGCCCCCCCACCAAGCCGCCAAATAGCCAGAGCCCCGTAGGTTGTTGGCCTAGGGGGTCCGGGTTGAGCGAGCGGGGGCGCTGGGCGAAACGGTTCGACGCGATGGCACATAGACACGGGGAGCGATGAGCGGTGACTTGGCAAAAGCCCGCGCGGTCGATACGCGCCTCTCGGGGAGTGGCGAGCCACCTTGACGCTTCGGGAGCGACGGTCGGAACCTCGACGGCACGACGCCACGCGGCACGGGCCGCCGGAAAGGTGGACAATTCCCAGCGCTTGCGTCACGCTCCCCGGGCCCATGCCGTCGGAAGCCCTCTTCACGGTGACCGGTCCACTGACCGTTGACCATGCGGTTCCGGCGGAGGTGCTCGTGCGCGCCGTGCAGGGCTTGCAGCAGGCGATCTGGCTCATCGCCGCAGCGCGCGAAGACCGCACCGTTCGCCAGCGTTTCGTTCCAGACCAGGCGTTCCGCCAGCGGCTCACTTTGGAACTGGCCGTCCCGACAAGCGGCAGCTACGCGCTGCCCGTCAAGCTCGTTGATCGACGGCCTGAAGTCTCGATGGCCGAGGTCCAGGTGGATGTGCTCGGGGAGCTATCAGCGGTTTGGGCCGCTGTAGCAAACGACGACCTCCAGGACGCAAGGCGGCGAGTAGGCGATGCAGGTTACTTCCTCCGTGTCATGCAGGAGTTCCATCGGATGCTGCCGAAAAGGGGCGACCGCTGGGCGCTCAGCCTCGGGGTACGGGGAGCTGGAGCTGGACCAGTCGAACTGACCGCGCGTCACCGCGGGGTAGTAGCGTCCTGGTTGCGAAGCTCGTCCGAGCGTCGGGAAATGGCGGTCATTGGTGACTTGCTCCGCATCGATTTCTCGGAGAAGCGCTTGTGGATCTTGTACCCGCCAACCGTGCGCGAGATCGAGTGCTCCTACCTGGAAGATGTCGAGGACAGCATTCTCGACGGTCGGCGCGGACGTTTTCAGGTCATCGGCCAGTTCGTGCTGGACGCCGAGGGTCGTCCGCAGCGGCTCTCCGACGTCCGCTCGATCGAGCCAGTCGACCTGGGGCCCGTCGAGTTTCGTGAGGTCGAGACGGCTGACGGAACACTTACCTTCGACCCGCCCATCGTGATCGGTCCTCGCCTCGACGATGAGGAGCAGCAGAACTTCGTTGCTGAGGTACCGGAGTTCGGGTTGATCCTGAGCGGTCGGACTCGCGATGAACTGCTCCAGGACTGGGAGGACCAAGTTCAGTTCATCTGGCGCGAGTATGCGCTTGCCCCAGAGGAGACCTTGGCCCCCGACGCTCAGGATCTGCGCGGACGACTGTTGGCACGAGCGACTTCGGGAAAGCCGGAATGACCACACGTAAGGCCCGCGACGTGACGGCTGCGTTGAGGAAGAAGGGGTTCGAGCAATCTGAAGGCGACCACTCCTTTTTCACCTACTACCGCGCCAGCGACCAGAGGAAGACCGCCGTCTTCACCAAGGTGAGCCACGGGGAGACCGACATTGGGGACTACCTCATCAGCAAGATGGCTCAGCAGTGTAGGTTGGCGAGATCTGAGTTCCTGAATCTCGTCGATTGTCCGTTGGACCGGGCGGGTTACGAGTCCCTCCTGAAGTCGAAGGGCGTTGACGTCTAGGTGTGGGCGGGTGGTGCCGATGCGCGCGGTCCTGGCGGGCGCATGCCCGTTGTCCCGTTTGCATCTCGCTTGCGTTGGTTCGTCATCCAGCTCGCTGCCGAGAATCCTGGATAGGGGTACACGAGAGTCCGGGATGGGCTGCGCGGGCTCGAGGTCGGGGTTTATCCGAACGTCGGCGGGCTCAAGCTCCCGAAGCAGACGCTGGACCCGCGCGTGCTCAGCAACGGTCACGTCAAGATCGGCTATCGCCGCCGCGGCGAAAGCAAGCCAGCTGCGACGCTCGTTCGTTGGCTCGCGGCAGGCATCCTCGAAGTAGTTGGACAAATCGAGAATCGCCTCGGGGCTGGTCCTCCCCCGGTTTGTTGGACAGGAAGGAAGAGCTAGAATGGTCCAACGAAGCATGTCGAAGAAGTCGCAGCAGAAGCCGAAGAAGCAGCAACGGCGAAACCACAGCCGTGAGTACAAGGCCGAGGTCGTTCGCCTCTGCCAGGAGTCGGGGAAGAGTCCAGAGGTGATCGGTAGCGAGATGGGGCTCGCAGGAAGTCTGATTCGTAACTGGATGCGCCAAGCGGATGTGGACGCTGGAGGCGGGAGAAAGGGCGCACTGACAACGACCGAGAGGGATGAACTCGGGCAGCTGCGCAAAGAGGTGAAGCACCTTCGTCAGGAGCGGGACATCCTGAAGAAGGCCACTGCTTTTTTCGTGAAGGAGGCGA
>JAEWRL010000203.1 GCA_023398955.1 Pseudomonadota bacterium | reverse complement strand
GCTTGCGGTGCGTCCTGTCGATCCTGTCGCACTGCACGGACACGAGGTCGTCCACGTAGAAACTGTCGAAGTCCTCCATGTCGAGCGCGTTCATGGCGATCCGTCCGTCAGGCGATGTCGACGCCATGACGAGAGAACGGCGCTGATGGAGCGTGAGATAAGGACAGAGCGGCACGCGAGGGCTGACCGGGAGGTTTCGCTATCGCGCGGGGTGCAGGTGACCCGGCGCGCCGATGAGATAGCCCTGCAAGAGATCTGTTCCGAGTTCGACGAGGGTTCGTTGCTCCGCCTCGGTTTCCACGCCTTCGCTGACGACCTTCGTTCCCAAATCATGGGCGAGGGAAACCAGGCCTGCGACAATCCGCTGCTTCGCGGGTTTCGTATCGATGGCGCGGACGAGCGACATATCGATCTTCACGAACTCGGGCTCGAGTAGGGCAAGGGTGTTCAGTCCGGAGTAGCCGGCCCCGAGATCGTCGACGGCAATCCGAAAGCCGAGCTCTCGTAGTGAGCATGCGATGGATTCGACATCCTGAACGTCGCCGAGACTGGTCCGTTCGGTGATCTCGAGGACCACCCGCTTGGCAACCCTGGTCAGTGGCTGATCGGGTGCGAGAAGGTGATGGTCCGCGAGGTCGCTCGCGTGAAGGTTGACGAAGAGGAGCGGACCATCTGATTCGAGCACGGGCGATCGCGCCGCCAGGTCTCGCACGTGCCGGCCAAGCCTGCGGAGCTGTCCGGTTTCTATGGCGGACGAAAGCAGGTCGGCAGGTCCGGCGATGGTTGCATTCTCGGAGCGCATGAGGACCTCGTACCCGAAGAGCGCCCCGGTCTTCGCCTCGACGATGGGTTGGTGGGCAAGCCAGAGGGTCTGAAGCGCCGCATCGAACGGGGCGCGCCTCATCGAAGCCCACCGCGTGGACACAAGCGGTGTCCGCACGGCCTGCGGCCCGCTGTGTGGAACTCGCCGCCCCTGCCCGGGCGATCTGAGATGGGCCGTTGAGAGATTCCGTCTACGCATGGAAAACCAGGCATCGCGCCGATTCAACGCAATCGGTGATACGGCCATCATCGGCTGTCATGTAAGCGACGAAAAGCGTACTGCGACCGAGGTGGCCACCTGGTGTGCGCTATCCGATTCGCGGCGCTGGTGCCGTCGCCACCCGCTCCGGCCTACCGAGATAGTACCCCTGCAGCAGGGTCGAACCGAGTTCCGCGAGCACGTCGCGCTCTGCGGTGGTTTCCACGCCTTCGCTCACGACCACCATCCCGAGCTCGCGCGCTAGGGCAATGAGGCCCGCGACGATACGACGCTTGGCCACGCTCGTATCGATGTCTCGGACCAGAGACATGTCGAGCTTGACGACCTCCGGCTCGAGCAGTGTCAGGCTGCTGAGCCCGGAGTAACCGGCGCCGAGGTCATCGACGGCGAGGCGATACCCAAGCTCACGCAATCTTCGAACCACGACATCAACGTTCGGCACTGATTCGAGACTCGCCCGCTCCGTGATTTCGAGGACGATACGCGATGCCACCTTCGAGAGCGGCGCCTCGGGAGCCGTCAAAGTCGGATCGTTCAGGTCGCTCGCGTGAAGGTTGACGAAGAGCAGGACGTCGGGCTGCATCAGTACGGGTGATCGCGCGGCGAACTGACGTACCGTGCGTCCCACGGCCGGCAGGCGCCCACATTCCTCCGCGAGCGCAAGGAGTGCCGGCGGACCCGCAATCGTCGGGTCATCAAAGCGCATCAGGACTTCGTACCCGGCGAGGCTATGATCCTCCGTGTGCACGATGGGCTGGTGCGCGAGCCAGAGGGTGCGTAGCGCTTGGGACAGTTGCGCGTCACGGCCCAATCGGAGTGTCCGGTCGTCAGCATCGTCCCCGCCAGCCATCGAGCCACTCGCGCGTTGAAGCCGCGCCAGGCGGGTCAAGCGAGCAGCGCGGCCTGCAATCTCGAGCATCTGGGGCGTTGCGACGGGCTTGATGAGATAGTGCATGGCGCCGAGCGCCGCGGCACTGGCCGCCGCAGCGGCATTCGGTTCACCCGTGATGAGGACGATGGAGACGAGGGCGTCGCGCTCCCGCACAAGTCGGAGGAGTTCGAGACCTCCGACGTGAGGCATATTGACGTCGGTGATGAGCAGGTCGAAGACCGTGGACTGAACCGCCGCGAGCGCAGCATCGGCGCTAGCCGCATCGACGACGACGTACCCGGCGCGCGTCAGCTGGCGGGTGAGCGCCACCCGAAAGGCTCGGTCATCGTCGACCACCAGCACTGTCGCCCCCGGCACGAGGGGCTGCGATGGACGATGAACGCCGTCAACAGATTCGCCCCGCGGCGAGTCTATCGACGGCATGGAATAGTCCCATGATCGTGTCGACCCACCGCTGGCCTTCTTCATGGTCGCGAGTCTCCAGACCCGGCGACATGGTGTCACCAGATTAACGGAGGATACGCTCGCATAGAGGGGTAGGCCAGCCTCCTGGTGTGCGGTGACTGCGGTGGCCACCAATTTCAGGTCTGAAATTGGTGGCTGGTTTCTGTTTCGGCCACGTGTCACGGCAGCGAGCACGGGTGAAGGTGAACGGACTTACCGCGTCGCGCAGCCACGGACTTGCGGCGAGTGGGTTCGGGGTTCCCTCACAGGAATCCGTTATCCTGCACCACAAGACTCCTCCAGTTCGGAGACGCCTGGGCCCAAGCCGGACGGGAGCACCCGCACAGCCGCGGCACGATTCTCGTCCAGATTGACTTAACTGTGCGCCAGCAGCGGTGGCCGCTGGCGGCTTCGTGGCCGCCCCGCACACGGTAAGTACCGTACCCATAGCGTTAACCTGAATCAGCGACATCGAGAACAGCAATAAGTCGACTCAGTCCGTGGCGTTCAACCATGTCGACGAGCCTGCCTAATCACCGAAGATTTCCTCCATCTCTGGACAACCTGCGACTTGACCGCACGAGTGTCCTAGCGCAAGCTCTGTCTACGGAGCGGCCTTAGTCTCAACGGACACCAGGGTGAAGAGCAACCCTAATGGCTGACCGAGGAGTGGGCTATGTCGTTGAACGATGCGATGGAGTTGGTTGGTAGCCTTTCCGAAATCGTACTGGCGCCGTCTGGGCAATCTAGTGCATGCCCATTGCTGATCCAACGGCTGATGGACTTTGTTGACTTCGATTGCGGGTACATTGCCACGAGTTCCGGAAGTTCCGCCGATGCCCAAGGCGCGGTCGTAGGGCATGATGCTGTGGCTCTCAGACGAGATCTTGGGCGCTATCTCGGAGAAATCTCCCCTAGAGAGGTGGCGCTCTATACCGACCACGCGCGGGTGCACCACGAGGTGTGGCCGTCTGCGCGGCAGGCGCAGCTAAGCGTGTTTCGTGAGCTTCATCGGCCAAACCATGTGAAGCATATGATCGTGCGAGTGAGCATGCGCCGCGGCAAGGTTGCTGGCTTCAATCTTGAGCGGACCAGCACGATGCCATTCACGTACGACGAGCTTCGCATGGTAGAGCTAGCGGCGCCCTTCTTGCACATTGTTGCTGCGTTGGGTGTCGTCGCGGGTGCCGCTCTATCTGCCAATGAACTTGCGCACGAGTATCACCTTACGCCACGGGAAAGCGAAGTGGCAGACTTTGCAATCCGTGGTTTGCAAAACGGAGAAATCGCATCGTTAGTTAAAATCTCGGTGAACACGGTGCGCAATACGCTCGTGCGAGTGTTCGACAAAGTCGGGGTATCGAACCGTTCAGAGCTCGCGTTCATACTTAGCCAGCCGCGGGACCGCCAATGCAGGCCTTGTGCCGAAAAAAGTGATAGCGGGCTGCTATGCTTCATTTCGCGCGTAGAGAACGCATCCTACCAGGCGAACAACCCCTCTTACGAGCAAACGCACAAACGAGCGTGTTCTCGAGTTGTTCCCGCCTGAGGCCCTAATCTACGCCCAATCCGAGGATGTGCCGCAGGCGCCTGGCCGGAGGCATGGCTAGAGAGTGTCAGGCGTTGGCGCCGACGTTTCATCCGAGCATGAGGAGGAAGTGTGCGGACGGATTGTCATCATCCTTGACGAGGGCCACTGCCGATGTGTGCTCAACGAGTATGCTGGGGTCTATCTCGATGGACAATGCCCTCATCAGGGTCTCGAACAGCGAATGCGTTGCCTTACGGCCAACGACCGAGACTCTTTCGATCTGTCAGGCGGGTTCTCAGTTCGACCATGGCTGCGCAGAGCGAAAAACGGCGGAGCGAGCGTCGCGTTTCCCAGTGGTACAGATGTACCCTCCCCGAGTGGGAGCCTATTCAGTAAGTTTCGTTCCGGTACTGGCCCAGCTCGGCCCGGAAAGGTTTGACGTGAACTACTCAAGACTTCAATTCTGCGGGTTCGTCCCTGCTGCCGTGTTGTCCTTGATCGGCTGTTCCGCTGGGGACGAGGACCTTGCTGAGGCGCAACAAGAACCGAAGCAGGCGATCGAAGGCCTGACGATCGATCCGGCAGAGCCCTACCATCTGAGAGGAAGCTTCAGTCAAGACGCGGTCACCATACACTTCGAGGCGATCCGTGGAGAGAGGAACCCCGACGCAGTCACCAAGGACGACCCAAACGCTCCCGAATATGCGGTCGACGCACGCTTCTACGAAGACAACGGCGCGAATTTCCTCTTGAGTACCGGCGGGCATGGCCTTGAGGACGAAGCTTGGGCGCAGACAAGTTCGGATTTCGATCCGGATACTCGGGTCGAGGCCCTCAAGCTCGTTGGTCCGTTGGTCACTGCCCTGAAGAACGCGGACCTGCCTGTGGTATTCGAACTCGAACGGAATCGATTGATCGAGCTTGGGAGCTCCATCGGAAATGTGGAATTTGTCCACGTGCCCACGGGCGACGTTCCGTATGCCTGCACCAACGCGTTCGTTCACCAGATGCACGTTCGAAACAAGGCTGCCTTCGAGCTACCAGTCGGCAACCATACCGCAGTCTTTGTGGACTCCTGGTTCCTGGGCACAAGTTGCACCTGGCTGTACGTTGGACGACAGGAATCCTGCAACCATGGGACATGCGCCACGAGCGCGGAAATGGCTACCTACTGTACTTGGGAAAGCGGATACAGAGCATACTCATTTCCTGCGTTCCAAGTCTACAGCGCGTATAGCAATGGCTCTTGCTCGACATTCTACAATCCGTGGTCCACTCTGGGCGGCCACAACTGTAACGACGACTCCTATTTCCAAATTCAGAATATTAGAAACGACACATACTACCCGGCTGCCACTGGACCTTCGAATATCTGCATCGATTCTATTGGCCATTCATACTCACCAAACTGCACCGGATCGCGCGGGGCGCCGTGATCCACATCCTCCGGCGGTGCGCGGCGGCGGGCCTGCTATTGTGTGCGTGCAACGGGACGCAAGCTGCAGTCGTCGCCACCCGCGAGCAGGAGGCCGCCGCGGGGCTGGTCCTCTACAGGGCTGGGCCCGGCGAGGGACTGGTTGGCGAGCTGGCGAGCAATGGGGGGAGGATTTCATTCGAGGTGCGCCGATGCGGTTCGTCAGATCGGGTCACGGGCGCGAATCCCGTTGGCAAGAATTGCGGCTTGGCGCGCATACGCGACAGCCGGGGTGTGACGATTTGGGGCGTCGGTTCCGGACAGGAAAGACCCAGTCCAGATGAAGAGGCCAGAAAGTCTGCCGTGACTGCACCGCCCTCCACCGCGGATCTCGAACTCGTGAAGATGTTGCCGGACGTCTTGAGAGAGGGCGGCGTGGACCCTGCGGTTTTCGAGCTGGAGTTGGAGGCCCTGGACGGAGCTGCTGCAGCCTTCCGCGGAGTCGATGGCCCCGGCGGCCCAGCGCCGCGACCGCCGATGGGGAGCCGCGAAGGCACAAGATAGTGGCGGCTGTGGCCTGCTCGATCCGATTCGTCATCTCGTTTCAGCTCGCGTTTTGGTTGAGCGGTGCCGCCCTCGGGGCTTCAGGCTGCGGAGGGCCCGTGCCGTCAAGCGGCGAACTGCCTGAATTGTCTCAAGCCGTCGCGGGCGGCACGGTAGACATTGGCGTCTCCGGAGCCGTCGCCATCGTGGACAGCGATGGCGCCTTCCGTTGCAGCGGGTGCCTTGTCGCACCGCGCCTCGTTCTGAGTGCAGGGCACTGTCTGGTCGCCGGCGAATCTCCACTGCTGATCTCGACCGCACATGACGCCGAGGCGCCGTTCGAGCGTGTAGACGAAATGGAGATCCACCCCGAATTCGAGGCAACAGCCCTCTATGTGAGCAGTTTCATGCACGACCTGGCGCTGCTGTTCCTCGCGCAAGCCTCGTCGGCTCGACCAATGGTATTGGGCGCCGAGCCACCTGAGCTCAACGCGATCGTAAAGGTCGTTGCATACGGGCGCACAGAGCCGACCACAGCCGACCAGGGGGTCCGTCGGAGCGGCAACTCAATCGTGACCTCCGTCGACAGAGAGGGTTTCTCGGTGCAGCCCGCACCGGCCCAACCGTGTCTGTTCGACTCTGGAGGCCCAGTCCTGTCCGAGTCGGCACAGGTGCTCGGGGTGGTCAGCACTGGAGACCGCGAGTGCAGCTCATCAGCTCATGTGACGCGTGTCGATGCCGAGTGGGAGTGGATCGGACAAGGGATCGCCCGTTCGGAGAGCGAGCATTCCGAACTGAAGCTCATGCCGACACGCGCAGCCGGCTGCTCATCCTCAGCTACGCCGCAGTTGCCTACGTCTCAGTGGTGGATTGTCTTGGGATTCTTCGCGTTGCTCACGGGCGTCCGCAGCGCTGCAGGCGCAGGCGCAGGACCAGCGCAAGCGACTGGTTTGCCTCCAATGCTGTTGACACGGTGCAGGCTTCGGAGCAGGTTAAGAGACAATCAAGGCTCCCAATGATCCAGATTGCGGCAGCAATCGCCGGAACGATCGCAGGTCTCCTGCTCGGTGGATTCGTAGGCGTTTTCGCCGCCGGCAACTGCGCCACCAACTTGCACGTCGGGAGCCAGGCGGGCTACGAAGTCGGCGGATGGGGTGGCGTGCTGCTGGGCGCCTTGTTGGGCTGCATGCTGGGCTTGAGACTCGGACGGAAGCGAACCCGATGAACGTGGCCCTATCGACTCGCCCTCGTTCGACGTAACCGTTCAGAGGACGGCCTGTGGAGGCCACCCCGGTGCCGAGAGTATCCAGGTGCGGGAACGAAGAATCGAGGACGATGTTGAGGGTTTGGGCGCTGCTTCTGGCGGAGTTCGAGCACAATGCGCAATCCCAGTGGGAGCTCTGCGTCATCGGCGCCACCGACATGCGTAAGAGATTCGATCTCGTCGCGACCTTGGTCAGCGCCGCGGGCGAGAATGCTTACAGCGGTGACTCTCTTCGCTTTCGTCTTGCGCAAGCGAAGTAGAGCAGGAGGTCCTCGCACACGCGTTGACGGTGGGACGTCTACTCGACGGCATCAGCCAGGGGGTACCTATGTCGTGAAATCAGTCTGGAGTCTGCGATGCGCACTGAATGAGAAGCCCCAAACTACGCTGTTTGGGCTCATATAAGTAATAGGGAGTGATGACGAGGGTCTGCGTTGGTGACGTCGTCAGCGATACCAAAACTGGCTCTTGATCGGTGGTCGCTACCGATATCTGACGCGCCTCACCGTTCTCCGGCACCACACTTAACTGGAGCTCTACCGGTGCGGAAGCATTCCTCGGGGCGCTTGTTACGATGACTTCCAGGGTCGCGTCCTGTGCTTCCGAGCAACTGGGATCCAAGCATGTACCAAACGGACCCTGAACGGGTGCATTCTCCGTCAGAGGTACGAAAACCTTGGCGACGTGATGTACTTCCACCTGGTGTGCTGACAACCAGCCTTTGATCGGAGCACCGATCGGTTCGACGACATCGGCCACCTCCAAAAGTATCCCAACGGGAACAGCTTTCGCCCCTTGTTCCTTGAGAGTCGCGCAAGGTATCGCAATGTAGGCTCGCGGTGCTTCGGCGGCACGCTCAGGCTGACGCATGGTGTTTCCGGCACATCCAGTCGGTAGAGCCGGAAGTAAAACAGTGAATGCAGTGCACACAATCCAGCGAACAAGACTAGTTAACTCGCTTACAACCATTTTAGCTCCATAGCGCTGATAGCTCGTCTTAGCAAATGAACCTGCGAACCGGGTGCTGTCCGATCCAATCCGCAGACCAGGGCAGTAGAGCCTCCTGCGGTACTCGAAAAGCGCGGAGCGCCAACTCCTAGCTTCCTCGACGTCATGACAAACGACATCGTACCGCAACGTGAGCGCGTCGATAGAGTTCCTGCCAGTCGGTGATCCTCGGCGCTTCGCTCGACGCGGGCCTCAATGATCTCGGCAGTAAAGAAGCCAGCGCCAATCTCCGATCACCTTCCGCCTTCGTCGAATCGCTAGAATCCCACCAAGCACGCCTGCAAGCGTTCCCCAATTCCAATCTCTACGAGAAATACGCGCGTGTTCGCAGGATGCGTTCGCATGTTCTGTCGGGGCATAGATGTCCTGACAGGGCTGCTCGCAGTTCGGGTTACACAGTGAGTGTTCAGGCTCGACCGCGCATAGCCCTTCAATCGCTCGATGCACGTACATGACTTGCTCTTGTGCCCTTTTTCCCGAGAGGTGAACCGTTCTTCGACAGCCATCTTCCGTGCGCGTGAAGTCAGCGGCGCCACTGGTGACGATTCCAACGAGTGACCCATCGATATTGAACACGCCGGACCCCGACGCGCCGCGAAATGCATCAATGTCTGTCAGAAAGTAGTCTTGTCTCTCGAGGTGTGCGTCGATGACGATGCCTCCGTCGTTCAGCTTGAGTGGAACTCCACCACCAGAATTCACCGCAAGTAGAGGCTCCCCCTCCACGACGGGCGACAACGACGAAACGGTGGGTGCAGGAAAGCGGTTCGGCGCGGTCTCTCCTGCGAATCGCAGCCAAGCGTAGTCAACCCCATCAACATCATCCTTGCTGGAGGCTACAATCGACGTGAGCAGGTGTACATCTCGCTCCGTGAGCGCGAGATGCTCACTGTCCTGGAGGTAGTACCCGAAGACAGCCCGGGTAGTTGCGAGCTCACTGTCGACGAGACAGTGTCGCGAGGTCAAGACAAGCCCGTGCCCCACCAGCACTCCCGAGCAACTTGCAGCAGACGGTTGCTCTGCGAAGGGTTCGTCTGGGCAGAGCTGTTCGGTCTCGCGCCAGGTCTGTATTCCTTTCAGTGAACCGTCTGTGAGTGACTGAACTCGGTAGTCGCTGACGAGTACCACAGAGTATGACTCGAAAAGTCTGCGGATAGTCTCGTCTTGCACGTCGTAGTAGTCTCTTCTGTCGTCCGCATCATAGACCACGGCCGAATTCGCCTGTTGCGTGGGCTCGAGTTCAGATTGTCCCGAGCCGCAGCCGATACAAGCGTAGATCGCGCAGCGCGCGATCTTTCCGGCTAGCGACGGGTTGCGCGCCCCGTTGGGTGAGCTGCAGCCCGCTGTCTCACCAGTTATTGGCACGGGGGGTCGCCTCACGTTATGCAACTCGGTGCTAAACGCAGTGTCTGAAGGGCGCCAGTGACACGTGATAGGATATGTGTTGCATGTCCCGCGGATGTCGTGTCTGTGTGGTGGGAAAGTGTGTTGGGGCGCGCTATACTGGTACTACTTAGTGGACGTCCAGAAGTGCACCCCAGACACCTACGCTAACTGGTGGCGGGTAGGTTCCCGCGTCGACGCAATGTTCAGTTGTACCGTAGCGCAATCCGCCAAGGGTTGGTTGGGCATTCTGCTGCTGGATAATCGCATTCGCATGCGTGCCAGTACCCATAATATAGCTGATATAGGCACATGTTGGAGCAGTCGGCGTAGTACTGGTAGCAGGCGTACGTCAGGTACGCCTTGTCCAGGTCGCTTGAGTCGCCCACAGGCATGCTGTCATTATTGTCGATAGATGCCCGGAGGTCCGCTTCTGCAGCGTCCACAAGCTCAGTTGTCGCTTGTGAAAGTGTGCTCTCTGCGGGGTTTCTGATGGAGCGTGTTCCTGCGTCTGGCACAGTGGTGCGAATGAGCCCCGCGTCCACGTCGACAGTGAACGCTACAACAACCGAGCCGGAGCCATCCAGGCCCGTCATCGCTTTGGTGTGCGAATTCGTTTGCCAAGTAACAATCCCCAGTGCGCTTGAGGCTTCGCTTGCTTCCAGTGCCCCGAGCTGTTGCTCATCGGTAGTGGTTTCGGAGTCCGTGGGGCCCGAGCTGCACGCGCTGATGGACGCTACAAGGTACAAGGCTATCGGTGCGATGAGTGGGTTTGTGTGTATGTGCATTGTGAAACTCCTGCTGTATGTGTTGCTGTGTGTAGGGTGGGTGTGGCGCAATGGCCGAAAAAATCCCGCTCTTCGTCGGAATCGGGGCCGCGTGATTTCGGATAGTTAGCGTGGAGACCGCGGGAAACAGAGCGGATCGTGGAAAGTGTGCTGGCCCATCGACACCGCGCCATTGCGGCGCTCAAACTCTC
>JAEWRL010000167.1 GCA_023398955.1 Pseudomonadota bacterium | reverse complement strand
CAAGAAGGCGTATGAGCAGGCGCGCTCCAATCATCCTGAGCGTGCGCCGCGCGAGCAGCTCGAACTGGCCTTCGAGCGCGTCGTCGAGATGCTTGGCGCAGAGAAGCCATCGAACGACCAGAACCCTCGCACCGACGAGTCTCCGGCGGAGGCCAAGCAGGACGCGGATTAGCCGTTGCCGGCGTGCCCTTTGACGCTTCCGCTCGTCTGCCCGAAACCCTTCAGCGTCGGCACGACGACGCCGTCGTGCCAAACGCGCTCGGCGTCGCTTCCGGCACTCGGGGCCGCACACCCGCTCGGTCGCCTTCGCCGTCGCGGCCGCCACGATTCGCACCCGGCATTCCGAACACCTTCGAGTCATGCCCAGCAGCAGAGCCAGCACGATCCCTCCGCTCAAAGAAACCTGCCGCCCACCACCCCCTGGATCACCAAAGCGCCACGCCCATGATTAGCGACCACCCTCTATGCCGCGGCGCCTTGGATCACTAAACCGCCGATCGGTGGATCACTGCAAGGGCGACGCTGAAGGCAAGGTGCCTTGCACCTTGAAGACTCCAAGAATGTCACCCCACTGGCGATCGGAAATCTCGTTGACCAGCCGGTACCATACCAGCTTGTGGAGGAGCGTGTTATCGCGGCAACGGTTGACGTGCATCCAGCTCACCACGTTGCAGCGTCCTACATCGACAAGGCAGTGGGTGGCGGCTCGGAGCTTTGCATCAGTCCGCAGGTGTGTCGGGAGTTCCTGGTGGTCCTCACTCGGCAAGCTTCGCGGCGGTTTCAGACATCGTTGATTCATACCACGGTAGGAATATGGCAGCGACCTTACAAGCGCTGGCGCGCAACGACGTTCTCAGCGACAAGGGGTGTTCTGATGAGGCTGAGTGCGAGCGCCAGCTTCTGGCACCGCCAGCCGCCGGGGAGACGGAGGCAGACCAAACACGCCGAGAGGTTGAGCGAGGTATGCAGCAAGGATGAGCGGCCACCTCAGCAACTCCGGGACGAGCCCACCCAGCAAGAAGAATGGCAGCGAGACGCCAACGAAGCCGAATCCGGCCATGGATTGGTCAGGGTGGAGCGAGGCTCTCGATTCAGCAGGCGGTCAAGAGCTCCCGTGGTCAGCCACTGTAGCGCAGAGTGTGGCGGCAGGCCTCATGCTTGCGACTCCATGGGTCCTGGCTGACCGATGACGTGATGTGCCATCGGAAGCAGCTATTCGGGGTGCGGGCGGCGTCGCAACGCCGTCAGGAAAGAAAGCGCATCAGATCGTCGCTGGGCCTGAGTCAGGCTAACGGCTCGGGCTTCAGCTGCGGCCCGCCAGGATACGGCTAGACCCAGAAGCCATCAAGACCGAGGGCGTGCTACTCCAGCACGCCCGAGCGGAGCTACCTTTCCAGTCAGAAAGCTGTCGGATGCAACCCCTTGTTGGGTGGCGTCCGCCATTTGCGCAACGCGACTGGCCCCAGTTTACCGAAGAACTACGGTCTGGATGCGTCCCGATGCTGTTCGCGGTACTATTTCACGGATGGAAGCTGAGCAAGCCCCGGACCTCGAGCAGAACACTGATGGCGTTGATCTCACATTGGTTCGGTGGATGCTGTCGCTCTCCCCCATGGAACGGGTGGAGTACATCGAGAGTGTCGCGCAGTCGATAGCCGAGATTCGGGAGCTGAACCGTGAGCGGTAGTCTGCTCAAACTGCTTCGCGAACTGTCGCAACGAGAGATCGAGTACGTCGTCGTTGGAGGGATGGCGGCGGTCCTGCACGGTGCCCCGGTCGTGACAGCCGATATAGACATCGTGCATCGACGTACTCCTGAGAACGTGAGCGCACTTCTCGAGGTTCTGCGTGAGCTTGAGGCGCGGCTTCGATACGATGCGAGGAAGCTCTTTCCAAGCGAGGCTCACCTGCTTGGGCAGGGGCACATTCTGCTTGCCACGAGTCTCGGGCCGATTGACCTCCTGTGCGAAGTGCAGGGCGAAGGATACGAGGAACTCCTGCCTCATGCCCAGGAACTCAAGTTGGGTGAAGGACTCGCCACGAAGGTGCTAGGGCTCGAAAAGCTGATCGAGCAGAAGATGGGCGCTGGGCGCCCCAAGGACCACATGGCGTTGCCGATCCTCCGCGCCACTCTGGACGAACTGAAGAAACGACAGCACTGAGGCTTGGTGGGCGTCATTCCCTTGCGAGAAAGCGCTGGCATGCCTCGAAGCCGCACCAGCGAGCCTTCGTGGCGCTGGGAGGGGTGTCGCAGGTCATCGTGCCCGACAACCTCAAGGCGGCGGTGATTCGCGCGGCGTTCGGCCTCAGCGACACGGTGTCGTTGAATCGCAGCTACCGAGAGCTCGCACGCCACCACGGTTTTCGCATCGACCCGACGCCACCTCGCTCGCCGAAGAAGAAGGGCAAGGTCGAGTCCGGCGTCAAGTATGTGAAGGGCAACTTCCTGAGCGGGCGCGACAGTACCGACATCGACGTGCTCAACCGGGACCTGCGGCGCTGGGTCAACGAGATCGCCGGACAACGGCTCCACGGCTCGACAGGACGGCGTCCGCTGGTCGTCTTCCAGCAAGAAGAGCAGTTGGCGCTCTTGCCGCTACCGGTACAGGAGTACGAGCAGGTCGTGTGGAAAGAGGCGACGGTACATGCCGACAGTCACATCGAGTACGAGCGCCTGCTGTACTCCGTCCCCTGGCGTTTGATTCGACAGAAGGTCTGGGTGCGCGCCACGTGTCACACGGTCGCGATCTACTGGAACGACGAGCGCGTCGCGACGCACAGTCGGCGAGGCGCCGGCTCGCGGAGCACTCTGGAATCACAGTTGCCAGAAGGGCGTCGCGAGCTGCGACACCGCAGTCGCTCCTACTGGCAGGAGCGAGCGAACCGCATGGGCGAGGAGGTGGGGAGCTTCATCCAAGAGGTCTTCGACTCAGACGACGTGCTGTTCCAGCTGCGCACGGTCCAAGCCATCGTCATGCACCTGGAGAAGTATCCCGTCGAGCGAGCGCAGGGCGCATGCCGTCGCGCATCCTTCTACGGCATCGCTTCGTACCAAGGCGTGAAGAACATGTTGATCAAGGCGCTCGATCGCGAGCCGCTACCGGTCACCGCAACGACGGCAACGTGGAGCGACCAGCCGCGCTTCGCTCGGTCGATGGCAGAGCTGACGGGAGGAAGTCATGAGCGTCATTGATGAGCTCGTCCCGCTGCTGAAGAAGCTGCGTCTCAGCGGGGTGTTGCAGTCGCTGGAGCTACGCCCGCGTCAAGCTGCGGACGACAACCTGACGTCGGAGGAGTTTCTCTTTCGCCTACTCACGGACGAGGTCGAGCGGCGTGACGGAAAGCAGCTCGAGCAACGGGTCCGCAAAAGCGAGCTTCGAACACAACAAGACGCTCGATGACTTCGACTTCGTCTTCAATCCCCGTATCCCGAAGGCCAAGGTGCTCGACTTGGCGACTTGCGTCTTCATCACGCGTCGCCAGAACGCGCTGCTGCTCGGCCCCACCGGCGTTGGGAAATCGCACATCGCCCAGGCCATCGGGCACCGTGCCTGTCGTGCTGGGCACAGCGCGCTATACACACCCGCGCAAGACCTGCTCAAGCAACCGCGAGCAGCCAGAGGAGACGGCACGTACGACCGACGTCTCCTGCGCTACACGTCACCCGACCTGCTCATCATTGATGACCTCGGACTGCGTCCACTGAAGGGCGACGAGCCCATGGACCTCTACGAGATCATCCGTGTCCGCTACGAGCGAGGCTCGACTGTGATCACCTCGAACCGGAGCGACAGCGAGCTCGGTGACCTCTTCGGTGACCCCTTGCTCGCGAGCGCAGCCATGGACCGACTGCTCCACGACGCTCACGTTGTGATCCTCGACGGCGAGTCCTTCCGGAACCCCCGGAGCCCTCGCCGCTCACGCAACAGAACACCCCTCAGGAGAAGACATCATGAACACGACAACGCGGAGACTGGATCCGCTTGGCCGATCCGTAGCGCTCTGGCAGGCGCGGCTGATCGCGCTCTGCACGCTCATCGCGTGCACTGGATCCGCTTGGCCGATCTATGCTGGATCCAGAAGAGCGATCGTTGACAAAGCGTAAGCGGAGCGAGCCACGGGCGGCGACGACTACGACCTGCCAGTTCGGATGGCCGCCGAGTTCATCGCAGAGTTGGACTGCCCTCTTTGATGGACTAACGGCGTTGCGCTGCTCTGAGCTAGACCGTTCGCCAGTTTTGGATCGTCAGGTCGTATCCAACGACTCGGATGTACTCAAAGTGTGCTTGATTGCCCGTGACGATCGGAATGGCTGCTCCAAGTGCGATGGCGGCGATCATGACGTCCGGCATGCCAATTGCTCGCCCTTTCCTGACGAGATCCCCGTTGATGCGGCCAGCAAGGCGTGCCGCATCGTCGTTGAACGGCAACACCTCTGCCATGTCCGCAGCGGCTTCGAACTGCTGCAGCCGATCCTCCCGACGGACACGCCGCAACCCGTATATGATCTCAGCGACAGAAACCGCAGAAGTAGTCGCTCATGCGCCTCGAGATACTCCCTAACACGCGAGGCGACTGCAAGGTCCTTCCCCTTGATGATCTCGGAGAGAATATCGGTATCGAGCAGACACCTGGTCATCCGGGATTCCGCATACGCGCAGAGTCGCGGGATTCGTACGCCAGGGCGCAGACTTCGTCGACCAAGTTTGGTTCGTCCGAAAACAGACCAACCAGCGACCGGGGGCCGGGCGCAACCGCCACAGGCGGACGAGGAGTGTCTTCCTCGATGTCCCGAGTAGCTTGCTCGATGACCCGCACCCTCTCGTCGAGTGGGAGGCGACGGATCGCAGCCAGGAGCTCGTTCGAAGTCAGACCTGCCATGGGCAAAATTCTAGCTCATGTTCGGAATGCTGTCTCTGACACAAAGCGAAGTAGTCGAGTGGGCCCGCTAAAGCCGGAGTCTTGGCGTTGTGCCGTTGCGACAGGGACGCCCGGCTGGAGGAGCCGCGCAAGTGCGAACCAGTTGCCCAATGCAGTGGACCGCGGAGCACCGATTGAGGGCATCCACCCAGGACGCCCGATCGCTACGGCGTTTGCGTCTACTCTGGGAGCAAGGACTTCGCTGCTGGAGCACCGTGGAGGTCAGTCCAACGACCCGGCATTCAGCGACGGGCCCGCTTCGGGCCCGTCCGCTGCAATGCCTTGCTAGCCGGCTTCGTCGCCGGCGTCTCAACGCCGGAGATAACGATCCGTTTGTCCCCGAAGCGAGCGACAAGCTCGAGCGACCCGCCGAGTGCTTCTACGTAGCGTCGAAGCGTTGCGACCTGACAATCCTCAAAGTCGGAACGCGTTTCAAGGCGCGAGACGTCGCCCTGATCGATTTGAGAGTGCTTCGCGATATGGACTTGGGTCTTGCCCACCGCGTCCCGAATAGTTCGGAGCGTGAGGTGAACCCCTCTCGCAGCACGCAGTCCACGGCCGAGCACGCGGACGGGTTCAGTCTCGGCAGTCTCGAGTTTCCTAGCTGAACGACTCATGAGCGCCCTCCCGATTCGTAGACGTCCCGTTCCGCACGCTTAGCGGGTCGTGCGCTGATGATTCGATCGCGACGACCGCGCTCGACATGTACGACGCAAAGGACTCGATCACGCAACGAGGTTCCGACGACGACCATCCGGTCTGTTCCCGATCCGTCATCAAGGTAGACGGCCGCCGGATCGGCGAAGACAGTCGCGGCCTCAGGGAACGACACCCCGTGCTTCTCCAGGTTCGAGCTACTCGTCAGCTCGGTGGAGCCAGTAGAACGGGCGTCTCCGAGCATGGACGACTGCGAGAACGAGCACGTGGTCTTCACAGTGCTGGTAGCCAACGGCGTAGAATCGGAAGCGCGAGAGAAGGTAGCGCTGAATAGGTGGTCGGAAGTGGCCGGCACCAGGCCAGGTCGGCCAAACGTGGGCGCGCTCGGTGACGGTGGCCAGAGCAGCATCGACTTCGGCGAGGAACTCGTCGCCCAAACCGGGGGCGCGTTGGTCGTACCAGTCAGCAGCCTCGACGATATCCGTCTGCGCGTCAGGGTGTAAGACGAGCTGCACGACGCTTGCGGAGTTCGCTGACGATGTTGCTGCGGGCAGTCTCCCAGGGAATGGGGGTGACGGCGCCAGTCTGCACGTCTTGTGCTCGCTTTTCGAGTTCGGTCAGCCACAGAGCATCAATGTCATCGTCGGGTACGGCCTCCAGGCTCTCCAGCAAGCGATGGGCCAACTTTGCACGCTCGGGCACAGGGAGTGCGAGGACTTCAGAGAGTAGGCGCTCGGCCGCAGACATGCGGAAAGGGTAGCATGTGGTGGACTGAGCGGGAAGCCCACAATTCAGCGGAACGAGCGCTCAGGCTCGTAGCTCTCGGAAGAAAGCGATCGCTGTTCTCCGGCAGCGCCGAGCACGCTCAGAATCTCGCGATGCTCTTGACGATCGTTGCAAGCTGTCGATTGCATGGCGTGAACCCCTACGAGTACATCCGCGACATGCTGATCCGAGTTCAGACGCACCCCGCGTCGCTACTGTTCCGGCAAGCGTGACGACCTCGATGCTGGGTGCCGATGGATGAGCGAGACGAGCGGAGCGAGGAGGCGGAGCGGGAGATCAAGGGCGAACTCGGACGCGACGAGGCCGAGCTGGCGGAGATCCAGGCCACGTTGAAACGACTCCGTGAGC
>JAEWRL010000150.1 GCA_023398955.1 Pseudomonadota bacterium | reverse complement strand
ACCCCGCGGTGCGGTCCACCGGTCTCGGGTCGCGTCCTGTCTGGGTATTGCCATCGCTTTCGTCTCCGGCACCCACTCTGCACACCCACTCCGCGCCCGAAAAGATGGGCTCTACCGGACGCTTACGAGGCAAGCGCCACGGAGTTCGGCCGAGTCAAGCGGGTCCGCCGCGGGCAACCGCGCTCGCCCAGTGGCGAGCCGTCACGCCGCCGTCTGCGGCCGCTGCGCCCGAAGCGCTTCTCGTTCGGCGCGAAGCGCGGCGAGCAGTCCCTCTCGCACGCTGTCGGGTAGGTCGGAAACCTTGTCGAGTAAGATGAGCTGGTTGCTCATTCCTTCAGAAACGACAACGGCTCCGCTCTCGTACCGCTGGAACGACTGTGCGCCACCGCCGAGCAGTTCGCTGGCCGTGCGTTGGGACAGGCCCAACTTCTCACGAATGCGCTTCACTTCGCTTGGACCGAGCACGCCTTGAAACTTCGCTCGCAGCTCAGCACGAGCCACATCCCTAACGCGGAGCCCTTCCGGGCCGAGGATGCCGTCGCCACAGACGTCGCACCACTGTCCGGGCACGAGGACCGTCGTTTCCAAGCCCTTGTACGCAAGCGTGGTCGCCTGTTCGCGCTCTACGAGCTGGCCTTCACCGCATACGGGACAGCGTTTCGTTGTCATCTTGTGGGCGTGTGCAAACGGTTGAGGTCGAGCTCGCCCGAGTTGACCGGGGCAGTGATGGCCTGCTGCTCGACCCTGCCCTGGCAAACACGAGATCGGGGACAGTGGGGGCACGTCGGAGCGCAGCGGCCCCGTCTGGGCTGCGGAAGAGGTCCTCGACGAAACCGGTCACCAGCGGAGCGGGTTGGAACGTTTCGCGGACCGCCCTGACGACGGAACCGAGGACGCGCCGGACGGCGCTCCGAACACGCGCTCCGAGGACGGCGAACACGAGCCAAAACCTCGCCCGGATCGGTGACACCTTCAAGACTTGTCCTCGGCGGATTTCTCAACGATCCAGCGGTGGACGAGCGAAGCAGCCACGACAGCACCTGGCTGCAGGAGTGGCTCCCGCGCTCATCCAGCCTCTCGTGGCAGACTCTGCTCTTGCGCCCGTTCCATCAATGTCGTGAGTTCAAGCCGTGACGCCCAACTCCGCAAGTATGCGTCGTCCAGCTTGCCTGCCCGCGCACGCAACACACCGAGCACGTCGCGCCACTGTCGGTCCGACACCTCGCCACCCTCCCTGTACCAGAGGAGCTTCCTGAGAATCGTATCTTCGGGCGACTTCACGTAGAGGGAGCGCCCATCTTGAACGGAGACAGTTCTTCGTCGGGCAAACTCCATCTCGTCAAAGGGCCCGTGCGCATGGCCGAAGATATCAATCTTCATTACGAGTGGGAGATAGAAAGCGTTCGCGCTTCTACCGTGCAAAATCGCGTCGCGGAGCATGGCCACGTCAATCTCGAAATCGCTTCCCAGTTCTCTCACCAAGTCACCGATTCTGCCCAGGGGGACATCAACAACGAAATCGATGTCGTTGGTCGCGCGCGGCTCCCCGTCAATACTGCTGGCAAGACTCCCTCCTAGAAAGTACTCAGCTCCAATCGACTCCAGCGCATCTGCGACGCGAAGTGCGACGTCAATGACACCTTCACCCGGGCTCGTCATCCGTCGGACGCCCTGAAGTACTTCCCTGCAACTTCACGACCATATAGCCGTTCAGCCAGCAGCTCCCTCAGCTTCGCGTCCGATAGATGCTCCCCACGATGAACTGCCCGTATCCCCGCGATCGCCAGTTCCCGGGTCGCCCGAGTCAATTCGGCGCATATCTCGAGCCGCCTTCGAGGCCCTGCATTGCGCAGCAGTTCGAAATACCGGGACTTGGCCGCAGGGGACGTATCGTCGATCACGCCAGATTCTACCATCGCCCCTCCCCCAATGCACCCCAACCCGCTCACCTTCGTCAGCTCTTTTCGGGCTGTGCTGGCTCCCATCGCCATCCGAACACCTCAAGCGGCCCTCCGGTGCTCGTGATGCTGCCCACCAAGTACAGGGAGCGCCACATCCGTCCCCCAGTGCTGGAGCAGTTCGCCGTGGAGAGGGCGCTCGACGAACGGCACGACGCGCGCACGGCCGATCTCGAAGAACACATACGGACTCATGGCTTCCGCGAGCTGGTCGACCAAGCCGGATCTTCGGATCACAAAGGAAGCGTTCAAGTCGATCGCGCTGCTTCACCATGTAGTTGAGCGCTTTGCCTATCTTGCTCGCGGTGCTCATCGCTGCGGAAGAGGTCCTCGACGAAACCGGTCACCAACGGAGCGAGTCGGAGGGCTTCGCGGACCGCCCTGACGGCGGAACGGAGGACGCGCCGGACGGCGCTCCGAACACGCGCTCCGAGGACGGCGAACACCTCGCCCGGATCGGTGACACCTTCAAGACTTGTCCTCAGCGGATCTCTCAACGATCCTGCGGTGGACGAGCGAAGCAGCCACGACAGGCTGGACCATGCGTTGAACAGCGTACGTATCCGGAAAGGTCTGCCCAAGTCCATGGCCTCCCGACGACTCGCTCCCCCAACCTGGGTCCCCCGGCGAGACCTACTCACCCATTCAGTGACGAAAAGCAGTTCGTAGAACTGCCACTACAGCTCCACTGTGCCGAGCTGCGCCGTTACTCTTCGTCCCAGCTCGCCTTGGCACGAGCGATGAACGCTTTTCAACCTCGTTTGGAGGGATCTCCTCGCGGGTCACCGAATCAAGGTAGACAACTCGCTGCTCGTCCCCAGTGACTAGCGGCAACCCAAGCGCACGGTGGCGACGCGCAACGAGGTTCCCAGCGCGTCTTAGCGTCACCTTCTCGACTGCTATTTGTTCCGCGAACGGGAGGTTGGTCATGGGCGACGGAAAGCTTCCCTTGCCTCGGCGCGCTCGACAAGGGTCACCGCACCTCGCTCCCCTGCTGCAACAAGCGCCGGAGGCAGTGTCCGCCCGTCCAGCAACCGCCACTGATCGACCAATGGCAGATAAAGCTCCAAGAAAAGGCGACGCCCACGGCTGAACCGACGCCGAATGACGTCATCGGGTACGCTGTGGCCCCCCGCCACCACACGCAGCGCCACGCGAGCGATCGCGTGCTCTGCGGAGGGAAGGTGACACGAGGTATAACCGTGTCTCATAGGACCGCCGCTGCAAGTCACGAATGAATGGCGCGAGCGAGCGTGACGCTAGATTCGTCTCGAATGCGAAATCCGCCCCCTGCTCGGCGAGTTCTCGGAGCCGCAGGCTCATGAGCCGCCCCGCGCTGAGAGAGACCGTCCAGGAGTTACTGCCAGCGAGTCCTTCGGCGATCACATCTGCGTTGACGAACTCATCAACGCCAAGGACCGAACCCAGGACGCGCCGGACGGCAGCCTGAATACGGGCTCGAAGGACGGTGAACACGAGCGGACACTTCGCCCGGATCGGTGACACCTTCAAGACTTGTCCTCGGCGGATTTCTCAACGATCCTGCGTGGACGAGCGAAGCAGCCACGACACTGCTACGAGCGGAACTGGCGTTCGTTGGACTCGGTGCTGCGTCCGGGCTGGATTCAACCAGCTAGACGAGCTGCGGGAGACTGCTCGAGCGGCGAGTTCCGGTGCCCCGCCACCGATAGGGCTGGTTTGCAGGACTCCGTCACTGAGTGGACCGGGGCTCTTCGAGGCTTTCGGGGATTGCGCTGGGATGCACGGGTTCATCCGAACAGTGAACTTCTCTAGTAAACGAGCGCTTTATGCAACGCTCTTCGGGACACCGCAGCGCCTCGCACGCCGCCTCGAAGGTTCGAAAGCACGTCGCGCCCGCTCGGACGCAGAGCGTCGGCTCCGAGGGTGCGGGCACGCCCGGCGCAGGCGGATCAGGTGTGGCGGGAGCCTCGGGCACGACAGGCGTCCGAGGCTCGGCCCGCTCGCTGCTCGCGCAGCCCAAGGCGAGGAGGGCTACGAGCACACCCGCCGGAACTAGAAACACTTCATGTAGGCGTTGGCGCCATTGGCAAATCGACTGCATGTGAATGCCGATCCGTACGAAAGCTTGAGCGTGTCTTCGATCCACGTCACCTTGTCGTGTAGCGTAGCCCAATCCATGCGCACGCCATACTCCACGCAATGCGGAAGATAGCCGGCAGGAGGCCCTCCGTGGTCACCCACCGCAATGTAGTGCCCGCCGTAGAAGCGCGTCGCAGGCCCGCCGGAGTCCCCGTCACAGGTGCGTGCGTTGTTCCAGGCATACGCCCAGAACCAGACGCCTGTTCCCGCGCCGGTCAGGCCGTTGACGCCAATTTGCGCGCCTCCGGCCCCGGTGAGGAGGTCACCTGCTGGCCCAGGATCACCAGGGAGCCGCCTGCCCCAGCCCCAGATCCCCAGCGACTGGCCCACCGTCGGGGCCGCGGTCGAAATCCGCAGGCGCTGCTGATTGGCGGCGACCGAGCTCCAGGTCGTCGACGGCAAGGTCAAGATTGCCGTATCACCAACGGCGCTAGCGTTGTTGAAACTCCAGGCCGGAGCCGTGTGCTCGGCCATCAAGACCCAGTTGTCATTGCGACCACTGTCTTTCAGGTACGCGTAGCTATTGTAGCCTGTTTTGATGCGAACCCTGTACCATTGGCTCGAATACAAGGAATCGGTGCAGTGGGCTGCCGTCATGATGTGACGGTGCGTGATGAAGAACCCGGTGCAATAGGACCCCCCGTTGCGATAGAGCTCCACCACGGCAAGGTTCGCGGCGGCGGAGTCTCCGTACCAGATCGCCTGCTCCGACGAGCCGATGTCCTCATGCAGATCATCGGTGCCCCCGCAGCTGGCGAGTAACAGCGCAAGCGGCAACAATCCGAGAATTCCTTTGATCATGTTTCCTCCACAAACGATGAAGTGGCTAGGTGTGGTGATCCCCAAGGTCCTGGCGCCTAAGTCGGCAAGGGATGTGGAGAAGGTCGACGCTTCGTACGCCCCGTAGCCCAAAGGTTCGCGCGGGGAAATGCGGATCAGCAAGAGGGCTTGTGGTTTGGGGGTTGTGCTGGCTCCCATCGGCATCCGAGTGCCAAGACGCAGGCCCATGCAGCGACGTGATTTGCAGCATCATGCCGCCAGAGGGGCGGGCTGAAACGACCAACCGAAAGGTGCCTCGTATGGATGTCACCTTTTGAGGTTCGCGCGCGAGCGCGACTCCCTGATGCGGTGGGTGTCCTCACCATGGCCGGTCCCCCTGCACTTCTCGTACTCGCCAAAGAATGCGAGCACCGGGCCGCCGCACGTGCGCAGTGTGCCAGTCTGCTGCTTGGTGGAAATCGCCGCTGAGCCCAACGTGCTCGCGGAACTCGGTTCGACTCTGTTGCAGGGGTATCACCTCGGCTGACCGGAGCGGGTCGTAACCTAGCGAGAGCATCGCGGCCCTGATCGATCAACGCCCTCCCACCGGCTCCATTACAATCGATTACGGCCGTATCACCGGCCGCGCCGACTTGGCTTTTCACCGTAACCCATCGGCGAATGACGTGACCGAAAGCGTTTGACACGGCGGCAGATCAGCGGGGGGCTGCGTCACCGGTTCGGGTCGGGCAACGCCTTGAAATCGTCTGCAATGGGCTCGCTGACGTCGTCGTTGACCGCCTCGCGGATTACGCGGGTGGTCAGCTCGTCGAGGTGAGCGTGGAGTTCCTCAGCGAGGGCAAAAAAAACACGGGCCAGAGCGTCTTGTTCTGGAGTGCCTCTGGGGCGCGGACCTGCGTACCCGTTCGGTCGCGCCCGTTCCCCGAGTGCCGCAGCTTCCAGCTAGCCTGTCGGCATGGCTAGGACGAAGTCGCGAAACGCGGCAGAATGGAAGGCCTTGTACTCACGGCTGTGGTTTCGCCGTTGCTGCTTCTTCGGCTTCTGCTGCGACTTCTTCGACATGCTTCGTTGGACCATTCTAGCTGTTCCTTCCTGTCCAACAAACCGGGGGAGGACCATAGGCAGCTGAGAAAGGCGCGCACAAGTCACCTAGGCGTCAGGTCTCGTTCACTGCCGCGTAGGCAGCTGAGAAAGACGAGCGCGTCGTCCGCTACACCCCCGCGCCGTTCACTGCCGCGTAGGCAGCTGAGAAATTGGAGTTGTGAACAGACGACGCGCTATGTGCGTTCACTGCCGCGTAGGCAGCTGAGAAATTTCGGTCATGACGCCTCTCCGGGAATACCTTGTTCACTGCCGCGTAGGCAGCTGAGAAACATCCTAGACCCTCTCGCGGTCGCGTGTTCGCGTTCACTGCCGCGTAGGCAGCTGAGAAAGCATCCTCCCAGGCACGGGCGGCTTCACGGTTGTTCACTGCCGCGTAGGCAGCTGAGAAAACGCTAGCGGACGTGCGACAGTGCACCAAGTAGTTCACTGCCGCGTAGGCAGCTGAGAAAGAGCTCGAGTCCCGTCACGTAGCGCCACACGTGTTCACTGCCGCGTAGGCAGCTGAGAAATCCAAACCCGTGGGCGGTCAGTCGACTACGACGTTCACTGCCGCGCAGGCAGCTGAGAAATTTCGGAGGCATGGGCCAAGCGGCCCAATGGTGTTCACTGCCGCGTAGGCCGCTGCGGCTCGAGCGCAGACGCTCGGCGGAGAGAGCGGTCGCGATACCACGCCTGCGGCCGCGGGTACGAAGGGATTAAAACTGGTGCGCAGGACGTCGATTTCGGTTGACGGGTTTTCGGAACGAGGTGCCGTCACTCGGCGCGCTCCCCGCGACAGCACCCCGTGGCGGCAGCCAAGCGGCACGGAGAGCCGTCCTTGGGGCGCGTTGGCTTCGGCGGCGCGATCGACCCGAGATCCGGCTGTCTACGGGGCACTGAAAGGGACGAAATAGGGTAGGTTATACTCGTCCTCATGGAGACAGGGAACTTCGAGGGATTGCTCCTTCGTCAGGCTCCGCGCCAGCTATCAGATCACGCCTTGCTCGCTCGCGTTCAGGAGCTCGTGCGCTGCGAGAGGCAAACGACAGCCGAGCTCGTCGCGCACCTGGCGGAGGTCGATGCGCGACAGCTCTATCTCGAGCAGGCCTGCTCGTCGCTGTTCAGCTATGCGACCCAGCGACTTGGGATGAGCGAGCCGGCGGCTTACAAGCGGATCACCGTGGCGCGTCTGGCGCGACGACTCCCGGTCGTGCTGGACCGACTCGCCACGGGACGGCTCCATCTCTCCGGACTGACGGCGCTGGCTCCCCACCTGACGGAAGAGAATGCGAGCGAGGTCATTGAAGCGGCGTGTGGCAGGACGCTGCGCGAGGTGGAGAAGTTGCTCGCCGAGCGCTTTCCCAAGGCGACAGTGCCGGACAGCGTGCGCAAGCTTCCGAAGCCTCGAGAGCCAATGCCGGAGCCAGGCAAGACGGCAGCAGCCTCGGAGGCTGAGCGGCCCGAGCCGGCGGCGGTGGCCTTCCAACCCGAGGGAGCCGAGCCGGCGGCGGTGGCCTCCCAACCCGAGGGGGCCGAGCACCCGTTCTTGCCGCGCGTGGCCTCGGCGGCCGCGGGGCGCGATGCACGGGCGGAGTGCGCGCCTTTGGGCGCAGATCGCTACAAGATTGGGTTTACCGCGAGTGCGGCCCTGAAAGAGAAGCTCGAAGCAGCCCGTGCGCTGGTCAGCCACTCGCTCCCCGACGCGAGCCTCGCCGATATCGTGGAGCGCGCTCTCGACGCACTGCTCGAGCGGGAGCGCGCGCGGCGGTTCGCAATCCGGCAGCGGCGCCATGCCAAAGAGCTCGTCGCCTCGCGACGAGAGGGAGCGCCGTCCGGCCAGCGGAGGACGCAAACTCGCCGCGCGGCGAGTCCATCGTCAGATACGGCGAGTCCATCGTCAGACACGGAGCGTTCATCACCAGAGGCCGACAGCAAGGGCGCGGCGCGGCGCGGGCTGGCAGCGGGTGCCGACAGCAAGGGCGCGGCGCGGCGCGGGCTGGCAGCGGGTGCCGACAGCAAGGGCGAGGTGCGGCGCGGGCCGCGCTACATCGAGGCCGGCGTGCGACGGCAGCTCGTGGAGCGCGACGGCGAACGTTGCACGTGGACCGACGAGCACGGCCGTCGTTGCCGCGAGACACACTTTCTCCAAATCGATCACATCGAGCCCCATTGCCTTGGCGGCCAGCGGGACCTCTCGAACCTGCGTCTGCTCTGCTCGGCGCACAACGCGCTCGAAGCCCGGCGTCGCCTCGGGCCAGCCGCGAGGGCTCGTGAAGCACGCCCACGAAGTCCGGGAAGGCTACCCGGGACATGACGCCACCACGTACCCGGCAGTAAAGCCACGAAACACCCTTCAGTGTGCTCGTCGAGGTCGAGTTCAGGTTGCATCCCAACCTGCGCAAAAACCTGCTCGCGGTGGTGGGTCACTTCTGCCGAGCGAAACTGGGTCAGTTCTGCCAAGCCCCGAAGCTGTGATGTTGGTCGAGAGACAGGACGTTCCTACGTTCGATAAGGGCGGCAGCGTCGCCCTCGCGGTAGGCGACCATCAGCTCTTCGTCGCTCGCTGCGGCTTCCATTCGCTCGCCTCGAACGCCGGAGATACTCGAACTGCGCCACCGGTCCGGCAAGACATCGACCAGTGGGCCGCGCTCGCGCCGTCGTCTGCGCCCGCCTGACGGAGCCCGCAGCGAAAAAAGAAAACCGGGGGAAGAACCCTTCAGAAGTCGCCGTATCGAGCCGCCACTGTGCCTGGGATGCCAGACCCCTGGCGTCTTGCTGGTTCGTCGATGAAGGATTGGAGAGAAGCGACCATGAAGGTAGTCTTGATGCGGAACTGGGGACTATTGCTCGCCGTCGCGGCCGCCACTGTGGCCGGCTGTAGCGACGACGGGGGGGACGGGGACGGCAACGGGGGGAGCGCCACGACCGGTGTGAGCTCGAGCAAGACATTGACCTCGCTCACCGAGTCGGAGCAGCAACGGGTCTGTGAGTACATGGCGAGCAAGGTGTCATACAGTGTCGAAGACACCTGCAAGATGATGGGCGTCATGACGGCAGGCTTGACGATAGGCGTGGGTACCACGACGGACGCCGATCTACGGCAAGCCTGCCAGGCCGGCTACGACGGGTGCCTGCAAAGCGAATCGGCCAGCGAGGAGCCCGTGGAGGAGACCTGTGAACCGATTGACGCGAGCTGCACGGCGACGGTTGGGGAACTGGAAGCCTGCATGCAGGACACGTCGCGGATACTCGATGAGTTCTTCGCGGAGGTCCCCGCCTGCAGCGCGCTGACCGCGGCCTACTTCCAGCAAAGCACCTCCGAGGCGGAGACTCTCCCGTCGATGGAGGACAGTGCCGCTTGCGCGACCTTAGAGCAGAAGTGTCCGATGGACGACGACTACGATTTCGGCGATGACGACAGCGGTACCTTCAACTGCGCCGATGGCTCGGACTGGGTCCCCACGTCCTGGGTCTGCGACGGCGAGGCCGACTGCGACGACGGCTCGGACGAGGCGAACTGCACCTGAGCGGGTGAACGCTGTTGCCGCTCGCTGCTTGCCCAGCTCCCCTCCGGACGAAGCTGGGCAAGTCGCGAACGCGGCTCAGGGCTCGCGGATCGAGTGGCAGTGGCCCTCTCCCTGGAAGTGTCCCAGGGTGTCGGTGAGGGCGTCGACGAAATCGCCCAAGGTGTTCACGTCCGACGCGCTGCCCGTCCCATAGCTTCCCTCGCTCAGCTCGAAGAGGTGGATGGCGTCGAGCTCCTCCAGGGTCACCTCGCCATCCTCGTCCGCATCCGCAGCGGCGATGGCATCGAAGCGCAGGACCGCGTCGGCGGCGCTCAGATCATCGTAGAAGAAGTGGTCGCCATGGATCGTCAGCTGCACGGATTCGACGCCTCCGTCGGTGACGAGAACCCCCCGCCGGCTTTCGGCCCCCGTGGTATCGACCTGAACACAGTGCTCGTACCGGGTCGTGTGGGTGAAGCCCCAGCGAAAGGTCTTCGTCACCCCCTCACGAGCCGCGCGGCCCTCCACGTAGACGCTGTACCCATGCTCGCGCATGAGCTCCAGGTCATCCGCCGTGGCCGAGGCGTGGCGCTCCGTGCTGCTCGTCGCGGGTTGGGTCAGGAACCCCACGTCATCCCAGGCGCGCGCTTCGATCGCGTGCAACTCCCCGAGCTCGTGCGGCCCTTGTCTAGTCAGGTCTAGCAACACGGCTTCCTCGATGCGCCCAGCTGTCCCTGCGGCCTCATCGGCGACCTGGATCGGGCCCAAGACCAGCAAGAAGCGCTCGAAGGTGGCAGACCAACCGTCTTCGAAGGCGCTCGCCGGAATGCCATCCTCGATGTACTCCTCGCCGTAAGCGTTCAGGGAGACGCTGCCCTCTCCCGCTTCATCTTCGCTGCCGCAAGCGGCGAGAGTCCAGGGCAAGAGGCCCATCACGACGAGTATCCTTGTCAACTTCATTGCGTTTCCTCCTTGGCTCCGTCCGGCGCCGTGCGACAGCGCAGCGTGGATCGGCTTCCTGAACCTGCCCGCTCGTTCAGAACGGGACGTAACCAAACTTGTAGCTTGCCGCCTTGGCGAGCCCGCGCACGAAGGCGACCCGGGCCAACCCATCGCTGACAGGGGCTGGGGCCTCACTGGGGTCGTCCCCGTCGGACTCATCGGGATCGTCCCCGTCGGGCTCATCGGGGTCGTCCCCGTCGGGCTCATCGGGGTCGTCCCCGTCGGACTCATCGGGGTCGTCCCCGTCGGCCTCACTGGGGTCGTCCCCGTCGGCCTCTGCGAGCGAGAAGTCCACGTGGTCGAGCCACAGCCCGACGTCGATAGTGAGCTCGATCCTGCCGTCGCCGTCGACGTCTCCGTGCTCGAAGGGGCAGCCCTCGATGACGGCGCGCGCCGAGGCCTCCTCCCCGAGCTCCGCGGAGCGCGCCGCGAACTCGAAGGGGACGGTCGTGCCGTCCCTCGCCGCGCTGCCACCCACGCGCACCGAGGCGCCCTCGAGCTGGTCGCTGAGCGGACCCTCGAGGTCCGCCGCGAACTCGAACGACGCCGAGGCGTAGCGGCCCGTCACGCCATGTCCGCTCCCTAGCTCCACACACTCCGCACCGAGCTCCACGGCGCGGGACACGAGGATCTCCCCGAGCGCCTCACCGGCGTCGTAGTGTCCCGGATGAGCCAGGGGGCGCTGCCGCGGCCATTGCAGCAACCGAGTCTCTACTGCCCCGGCAGGGGCGAGGGCGCCCACTGGCTCCCCTGCGAAGAAGCGCAGCGGACCGAGGGCGATCACCAGTGCGTCGAGCTCGATGGTCCACCCGAAGTCGTTCGTGAAGGGAACCAGCGCGGACTCGTCCACGCAGACGCGTCCCTCGAGGGTCACGCGGCTGCCCTCGGTCTTCCCGGAACCGTCCGCGCAGGAGGTCAGTGCGAGACAAAGCGCCGCCATCAGGCCCGCCCCCGGCGTCATGGCACGAGCGACCCGAAACAGTTGGTCGGGACCCAGCCCACGTTTCGCGGCTGCTCGCTCCGAGGTTTTCGGGGCCTCCGAGGTCTTCGGGGCCTCCGAGGTCTTCGGGCCCTCCGAGGTCTTCGAGGGGTCGGCACAGGAGGGATCACGCATCTCGATCATGGGGCGCCTCGCGGGCAGTGGGGGGAATCCGGCTAGAGCTTGACGGCAGCGCTGAGCAGGACCGCTCGCGGCGGTCCGACAGTGACGTGGTGAGCGGGCACCAGCGAAGGCTGCTCGTTCCTCGCGAAGTTCGAGGCATAGACGAATTGGCCGTCGAACCACTCCGCGTCGAGGAGATTGAAGACCTCGAGCGCTATCGAGAACGGGCGCACCTCGGCCTCGATCTTCGCGTCCGTGAGGAACACGTCGCGACCCCGTTCGCCGTAGGGGAGCGGGCGCCCAAAAACACCTGAGGTCGCGACGCCGAGACCCAACACCAGCTCGCGGGAGAGCAGGGGCGTGACGCGCCGACGGACCGCCAGATCCGTTCTGATGACGAGCTCCGGGACGAAGGGCACCGCGGCGCCCGAGCGGTAGCCGGCCCCGTCCTCGGTGAACGTGGCGCGCGTGTAGCTCGCGCCGAGGGCCGAGGTCAGCCACGGGCTCGGCAGGGCCACGACGTCGAGGACGGCACCGACGCGTCGAGTGGCGGGCGCTGCCTCATTGCGGCCCAGCGCCTCGCGGAAGACCAGATCGTCGCTGAGCTCGGAGCCGAAGGCCGCGCCGTTGATCTGGAGTCCCCTCCCCGCTTTCCACCGCAGCCCCACCTCCGCCGCCGTCACCTCGGTGAAGGGGGTGCGCTCCCCTTCCCCCAGACTGCGCGCCTGGGGTGAGCGGAAGCCCTCACCGATGCTCGCCAGCGCGTGCAGTCCCGGCACGACGCCAACGTCGATGGTCCCCTTCCTTCCGAACTTGGTGCCCTGGGCCGTGCGGGTGCGCCGCGCCGCCAGGTTGTCGACGGCGGCGAAGGAGATCCCATCCCAGCGGGCCCCCAGGAGCAGCCGCACGCGACGCACCGGGTGAAGCGCCGCCTCCACCCAGCCGCTGGCCGCAGTCGCCGTCAGGTCGGCGTGGAGCAAGCTCGCGGTGACCTCGTCCGTCACGGCGCTCACGCGGTGTTGGCTCTGCTCGATGCTGTCGTAGCGCCCGGCAAGGCCGACCTCCACGCTATCGTGGGGCGCGAAGAGGTGCACCCGGCGCCGCGCCGACGCGCGGAAGCCCAGCGTCCCGGACCTGTTCAGCTGCGTCGTGCGATCCCCACCTGCTGGGTCCTCGAGAAACCCGCTGTAGTTCTGGCGCAGAGTGAGCTGCCGCCCCACGTAGTACGGCGCGATGCCAAGCTGCCAGGCCTCCCTACGCCCCTCCCACTCGGCGACGAGCTGGTGCCGCGTGCTGTGCCCTCCCTGGTCCGTGTCGTAGCTCGACCAGGGGTCGACGCGCCCGGCGTCGAGGTCGTCGAGGCGCAGCACCCCGGCAGACCCGAAACGAGCCC
This sequence comes from Pseudomonadota bacterium, assembly GCA_023398955.1. GTDB lineage: Bacteria > Myxococcota_A > Polyangia > Polyangiales > Polyangiaceae > JAEWRL01. The sequence goes on along the minus strand of JAEWRL010000150.1, from coordinate 8,237 downwards.
CGTAAGCCGCAGCGAGCAGCCGCAAGGCAGAAGCCCCCGGGAGCTCGACGACGCCCTGGGCCATGGCACTCGTCCGCGAGGAGGCGCGCCCTTCCCCGAAACCATGGGACCGGTAGTCCTCGAAGGCACCGAAGTCCTGCTCGGTGCTTCCCTCGGGGCGGTAAGCGAGGAAGACGCGGCGCGCCCCGAACGACCCGGCGCCCACCTTGGCCGTCATGCCGGGGACGTCATAACCCAGGTCGAACTCCGTGCTCCCCGCGACAGCGAAGTCGCCCTGCTCGGCGCGATAGGGTCCTGGATACACCCGCACCCGTTCGACGACCTCCGGTATGAGGAAGTGCAGCTCCGTATAACCCTGCCCGTGGACGTGGCTCACCTCGTTCACCGGCGCTCCCCCAGCCCAAACCTCCAGGTCTTGGCCATGGACGGCGTCGAAACCGCGGAAGAAGATCTGGTGTGCCTTGCCCTCTCCACCGTGCTGCGTCACGAAGGTGCCTGGGATGGTCCCCAAGAGGTCGCTGCCGCTGCGATGAGGCGCCGCTGCGAGCACCCGGCGGTCGCGCGTCACGTCCGAGGCCGCCTGCGCTGCCCGCTCGCCGCGTACGAGTACCTCCGCGGGGGCCTCGCTCTCCGCCGGTTCCGTGGCTCGAGCGCCCGGCTCGCCCCGCGCGACCGAGGGGGCTACGCTCGCAGCTGCGATCAGCGCGAACCAGTAGTGCCACGGAGGGGAAGCGGACATCTCGGGGCCGCAGTAGCACGCTCCAGGAGCCAGTGTCACGAAATTTCAACTTCGTGCTACGCCTCTCTTGCGTTCTCGCTGCCCCCCTCGCGGGCGTCCGCTTGGGTCTCGTGGCAGCGCGCACCACCTCTGCACCCGCAGAGCTAACGGAGGATGTCGGACGCTGGCAGCGCGGAGCCTGGCGCCCCGACGCCCAGCAGGGATGCCGCCGTGCGGGCGAAGGTAGCGAAGGAGCGCGGGCCCTGGAGGCGCTGGCCCACACGCACGCGGCCTGGCGCCCGTATGAGCAGTGGGACGCTGCGATCGTAGAGGTAAGGGGTCCCGTGGTTACAGCCGCCCTCGGGAGTGTACCCAACGTGGAAGAAGTGGCCCCTTTCGGGCACCAGGTAAAGGTCGCCGGAGGCGGCCGCCACCGAGCGGCAGACGAGGGCCGCCAGGGAGTCGTCGGAGGGGCCGGGACAGGGCTGCTCGATGGAGCTCACGGCCACCGTCTCCGCGATCCCCCGCTCACGCTCGAGCCGGGCACCAAGGCTGCCGAGGACCTTCTCACGCACCCCCGCATCGAGCTCGGCGGCGCGAGGCGCCAAGTACATGTAGGGGCTCACCACTCCCAGGATCCACGGCCCCGGCCGCCCCACGGTGCGCACGGCGAGGGCTTCCAGCTCCGGCAGCAGCATCTCCATGTGCAAGCGCCCGCCCGCCGCGCAGGGCAGCTCGAAAGGGTTTGCCGCGGCGCCGCACCAGTAGCGAGCCTCGTCGTCTGTCTCAGGCAAGGGAGCAGTGCCGTGATCGGCGCTCAAGACGACAGCATAGCGGTCTCGCCCCAGCCGCTCATCCAGAGCCGCAAAGAGACGTGCCAGGCTCGCGTCGAGCCACGAGAGATTGTCCAACACCTCCCACGACTCGGGACCGTAGACATGGCCGATGTAGTCGTTCGCAGAGAGCGAGAGCGCCAGCAGCGTCGGCTTCTCCCCCATGGGCAGGGCACCAAGCGCCGCGATCGCCAAGTCGACGACCCCCTCGTCGGCAAAGGGGCTGAAGCGGTAGACCGAGGCCGGCTGCTCGCCGCTCCCGAGGGGATGAGGAAAGGCGTTGCTCATCCCGGGCAGCACCCCCTCCCCGGCGCGTACATCCGGCACGCGAGCCCGCTCGCCGAGCCAGAGGACATCGCGCGGCGACCACTCCAGTGCTGCGATGGGCGGGGAGGCGGCGGGCAGCGCCCACCCCGGGAGCGCGTCCGCGAACGCCGTCGACGTCACGAACGAGCCGCTCGACGCATCGAACCAAAGGGTCGCCGTGGGTTTGGCGCCGCCACCAAAGATGGCCCCCCTGTCCTTGATGGACAGCGACACGATGACGGCCTCGGGCTCCTCCGCGCGAAGCCTGTCGGCGACGGTCTCGGTCCGCACGCGGGCCAAGGACGAACCCGGTCGCGGCTGTACCCCTGCCGCCGTCGTGAGCTGCATCGAGGGATCGAAGAGGATGGCCCGTGGCGCGCCCGTCGCGGGATCCAGGACCGCGTTCGCGACGACACCGGTGACGCTCGGCGGGGCGCCAGTGAAGAGGGCTGCGTGCCCGGGCGCGGTATCCGTGACGGCGTGGGCGAAGCGGACGTCCTCCACGTAGGTTCCCTCCCTCAGCAATCGCCCGAAGCCCGCGCTCTCCTGGAAATGCGGCAACACCTCGGCTGCTACCCAGGCTGCCAGCTGATCGACGACGATGGCGACGACGACGGGCGCCGTCGCTCGAACCCCTTCCGCTGCCGTCGAGCCCGGCTCCAGAGGCCCCTCGGGGGCGCGTGGCGGAGCGTCGGAGGCCCGGGGGAGCGTCCCGACTCCGGCAGCCCCGGAGCGCGACGCCTCGCAGGCTGCCGCTGCCAGGGCGAGCGCACTCCACACGACCGAAAGCTGGCGAGCGAGAGCAGAGAATCCACGATCGCGACGGCGCGACTTCATTCTCCCCTCTTTGCGCCGCTGCCCGCGGACGTCCAGCCGCGACGACGGAGGTTCACCGAGACGCCATCAGATCGTGCGTGGAAGCCCGCTGGCACGGATCCGGCGACTCCCTGTGCCGGCGCTGGACTACTCTCCGACGTCGCAGTCGGGGAGCTCACCCCGGAAGTCGTTCTGGCTCAACATCTCCGCGTACTGCTCCACGTTGTCTGGGCACACGAGGTACCAGCCGGAGTCGTAGAAATCCGGCAGCTCGAGCTCGCCCATCAGGGAGTCGTAGGCTAGGTGCACGACGTCGTACCCCCACGCGAACTGCTTCTGAGCGACGACGAGTTGCGCATACCCGCTGGCTATGTTGTCGAGCGCATCTCCCGGCACGTCGAAGCCAACGACCCGCAAGGCCTCCGACTGGACTGCGGCGGCGAAGCTCGGCGCGTGCTGGTCCAGGTCCAATTCCCGCAGGACCTTGCCCCGCGAAAGGATGAGACCAGCGAGGTCGGGGTGGTCTTCGAGGAGAGCTTCGACCTCCGCAGCGCACATGGGGTCCAGTGGATCGTTCCCTTGGCAAGGCACAGTGTCCACGAGGGTCAGTGATGGGTGCTCGGCGAGCCCTTCCTCGACCCCTGCCATCCGCTCCACATAGCTCGTCGAGCGACTCAGTTGATAGACGCCATCTTCGTCCTGCACCATTGCCGTCTGTATGGCCACCTTGCCCCCCTCCTCGAGCATTCGAGCGAGGCGCGCCACGACGAAGCGTCCCGCCGCGCGATTATCCATCCCATAGTAAGAATGGCGCTTGCTCTCGGGCGCATCACTGTCGAAGGTGATGACCGTCATCCCCTGGTCAACGGCTCGATCGATGTACGGCGAAACACAGCCCGCGTTGCTCACGGAGATGGCGAGCGCGGAGAATTCACGGTCCAAGGCCTCCTGAACCGCTGCCATCTGCGGTCCGAACGCGAGGCACTCCTCGGGTGTCCCCTCGGGCACGGCGGGGTTCTCGGTGCAGTCGTCCGGCTCCAGCAGCTCGACTTGGGCAACGCCTTCCGATTCCTTTCCGAGCTCGACACCCGCGAGGCGCGCGCCGAACGCTGACGCGTCGAAGAAGCTGTTGCACTTGCCCTTCGACACCCAGGCAATACTGAGCGGTTCGGCGCTGGATTCGTCGCTGCTGCAGCCCAGCATGCCCAGGATGACGAGAGGCCCGCAGCACCCCGCAGCCCGGAGGAACACCAGCGAGAATCTAGCCATGGCGGACCAACGGCAATGGAGACCTAATTGTTTAGTCCACCTCGTCACGCGCCGCCTGGCCCAAGCGCCGGAGCTCGCCACGGCTACTTGCCGACGCGGTCTCGAGAGCAAGTGTGCCTGCAACGCTGCCACAACTGGGTCAGGCTGTCCCGGTTGGTCGTCCCGGATTGGCTGATGGCTCCCGCGGAGAGGCGGTGCCCCTCATGGCCCAGATGCTGCAAACACGCGCCCCATCTCTCAGCCGACGGCGGCTGAACCGGTTCAGCCTCTCGGCATAAAAGCGGAACAGCAGGATTCAATGAAGGAGATTCGCTTGAAGCGTCTTTTCTTGCGCTGGCGGCTCGCGCTGGCTTCTCCGGTCGTCGTAATGGCGTTGGCATTCGGCTGCTCGGCTCACCTCGAGCAGCGAGACATGCCCGCCGCGCTCCGGCGTGGGTACAACACAGAGTTCTACGCGCGTCATAATGAGCCTTACCAAGCCCAAGCGTCCATTCACATCGCGCACGCCGTCCAACACGACTACCTGGTGCTGACGCCTCTGGCCGAGCATGCCTCCGTGGACGCGCGAAGCGATGCTCGGTACCTATCGGACTATGGTGACCCGCCCCGTATCGGGCCGAAGATGATGCCCTTTGGTCCGCACACCGGCCAGGCTTCTTGGCGGCTGTACCAGGCGATTGATTGGACGCACGAGCACCACGACCAAACCTATGACATCCTTGCCGACGCTTCGGTCGAGTGGAGCGACAAGGAGCAGGTCACGCGAGACGCGGTGGAGGCGTACCTGACCAGGTTGCGTGATACCGCTCGAAGCCCCGCTCCGCTCGATGTCACCATGCGCCGCGCGGGCGTGATGATGAAGCCGTACTTCACGCTCTTTCGGAACAACTATCCTCGCTCGTCGAAGTTCTTCTTCTTCGCGCACTGGTGGCATCCGGCAATCTACGAGGCGATGATGATCGCCGGCAACGACGAGGAACAGGACGCTGCGGTTTCCACCACGCATGCGCTTGGCGACGAGGTGCTCCGCAATCGACCGGAGCGTATGTTACTATCGCGGGAGCTGATGCCCCGGTACTCGCGACTGTCGCCGGAATCGGGCAACATTTTCGACAACTTGCACATGCTTCACGGCATTGCTTACGACATCCTCGCCTACGAAGGGTGGAGCATGGATGAGAAACGAGCGGAGCTGTACCGCGTGATCGACGCGATGGCCCCCATGCCCGGTAACCGAGCACTCGCGCGAGTATTTCCCCTACCTCATCCCAACGTGGATCCCCGTTGTTATGAACCCTGGATGCGCGGCATGGAGGGAGAGATGACCCGCATCATGACCGAGATGCTCGAAGAGATGTGGCCTATGATGAGTCCAGATGGCAGCGCCGAGGTTCCCGCGGCCGTCTCGGCGCAGTTTCGGCTGAAGATGACGCCCGGTATGCAGTCCGGGGAGCATCCCGGCTCGCTGCACGAGGCGCTCATGCGCGTTGCTCCCGACATTCGCATGAACGCTGCCGCGATGCGTCCTGGCGTTGGCGACCCGCACATGGTGAAAATGATGCTCGACGGTTGGCGGCGACGTACCGCCGACCTGCCTCCCGTGTCGAGCGTGTCGATGGCGAGCGACCCGCCCCTGCCTCAACCGTCGTGCACGGCGATGGCGCCTACGGCGCAGCGTACCGCGGAGGGAGCTACCCCATGAGGCGCTCATCCGTACTGCCCGTACTGCCCGTACTGCCCGTACTGCCGTTCTTGCTCGCACTCGGGTGCCTGGTCTTCACGACAGGGCCGGCCTGGGCGGGCGATCACCTCAATCTCGAGGAGGGCCTCCCCGTCGAAGTGACCGACGCCTATCCGGTCGAGTACCTGGGCCGCGAGGTGCAAAGCCGGCTGCAGTACCGCTATACCCCAGCCGGGGAGCACGAGGCCTGGTTCGAGCCACGCTTCGAGCTCGGGTTTCCATACAACGGACAGCTGGCGCTGCGAGTCCCGCTCGTGACGACCTTCGGCGACGATGACACCGAATACAGGATGGACCGGGTCGGTCTCGAGTTTCTCTACAACTTCAACCAGGAGACCCTCGTGCTTCCGGCCGTGGCTCTCGTCGCCGGCGTGGAGGGGCCGGATACGCGGGACGGCGGCAGCTTCGACCCATTTGGGCGCTTGAACCTGACGAAAATGATCCCGGGGAGCACCCTTTGGCAGCGAGTCCACGTCAACGGGCTGCTTCAGGCCAACGTCGAGCGCGAAGGTAATGAACGGGACTGGCGCTACCTGCTGGTACTCGGATATGACGTGCGCCTGTCATCCACGGTGATCGGCGTGGTCGACGCCGTTCGCGACCGCCCGCTGAAGGATGAGCCCGCCAGTAACTTCGGTGAGCTCGGTGTCCGGTTGCAAGTCACGCCGCTCTTGGCGATGGCGTTTGGCGGCGGCGCTGGCGCCACGGACGACGGCGACTTCATCGCGCGAGCTACCACTGGATTCCAGTGGTTCGCTTTCTGAGAGCGTCGTCCACCTCGAACCGGCCACGTACCGCGGAGTCGACGACAAGCATCTCGCCCGCGTCTTCTGCGGCGTCTGCGAGAAGACGCCGGCGGATCCCGTCGTGGGCCCGCTCCTGCGTCGCCTCGAACGCGAGGATCCCGATCTGCTCCTGGCCAACGCCGAGCAGGGTCGCACGTTGATCCAGGCCTGTCTCGCGCTCTCCCCCATGGAACGACTCGCGAGGGCATCCTGGCAGGCCGTCGAGCTCGCGAGGTTCCGCCGTGTCGGAGCGTCATGTCCCGGGTCGTCTTCCCGGCCTTCGTGGGCGTGCATCACGAGCCCTCGCGGCTGGCCCGAGCCGACGCCGGGCTTCGAACACGTTGTGCGCCGAGCAGAGCAGACGCAGGTTCGAGAGGTCCCGCGGGCCGCCGAGGCAATGGGGCTCGATGTGATCGATTTGGAGAAAGTGTGTCTCGCTGCAACGGCGGCCGCGCTCGTCCGTCCACGTGCAACGTTCGCCGTCACGCTCGACGAGCTTCCGTCGCACGCCGGCCTCGATGTAGCGCGGCCCGCGCTGTGCCTCGCCGTCGCCGTCGCTGTCGGCACCCGCCGCCAGCCTACGCCGCGCCTCGCCCTTGCCGTCGGCACCCGCTGCGAGCCTACGCCGCGTCTCGCCCTTGCCGTCGGCACCCGCCGCCAGCCCGCGCCGCGTCTCGCCCTCGCTCTCGGAGTCTGACGATGGACTCTCCGCGCGGCGAGTTGGCGTCCTCCGCTGGCCGGACGGCGTTCCCTCTCCTTGCGGGGCCCGGCGCTCTTTGGGACCGCGCTGCTGCCGCACCGCAAACCGCCGCGCGCGCTCTCGCTCGAGCAGTACGTCGAGAGCACGTTCCACAATATCGGCGAGAGTCGCGTCGGGAAGCGAGTGGCTGACCAGGGCACGGGCTGCTTCGAGCTTCTCTTTCAGGGACGAGAGAGCCGCCTCGCTCTGCTCGTGAACAAGTGTCTCGTCGTCGAGCTCAAGGCGGCAGAGCATATCGCTCCTGTGCATGTGGCGCAGGCGCTGTCCTACATCGAGGCGTCACGACTCACCCTCGCACGGCTCATCACTTTCAATCTCAGAACCCTCCACCAAGGTATTCGCGCTCTTCGTCGGAATCGGGGCCGCGTGATTTCGGATAGTTAGCGTGGAGACCGCGGGAAACAGAGCGGATCGTGGAAAGTGTGCTGGCCCATCGACACCGCGCCATTGCGGCGCTCAAACTCTCGGCTTCTTGCTCAACCCGGGAGGTCGAGTCTGATGGGTCAGCACACGAGGATTCTCACACAGATCGCGGGCTTTAGGGGATGGAAGGTTGTCGTCACGCGCTGGGAGTCGGCGGGAGGCCAGCGCATCGAGCCTGTTGCCCGCTACGATATCCCGTCCGACTCAATCCTGGTGCTGGTCATGGCCCGCCGGTGGGCGCCCCGCTGTGCCCACTGTCTGGCCATCGCCCGAGCGGGGAGCTGCCATGAGCACTGCCGGGTTCGTCAATGGGCAGACCTGCCCTGGGCGGGCCACCGGGCGATGATCGAATACGCCCCCATCCGGGTGAAGTGCCGTCGCTGTGGCTCTCACTCGGTGGAGTTGCTCGCCTGGGCGGAACCGAAGCAACGACAGACACGCCGCCTGCAGCAGCACCTAGCATTGGATGCCTTCTCGATGCCGCTGATTCACGTCGCGACCAAGTATGGCCTGAGCTGGCACACTGTGCGCCGCGCGGAGGTGTGTGCGATCGCTCGGTGGGACGCGACTCGTCCGCCGGAGGTCC
>JAEWRL010000088.1 GCA_023398955.1 Pseudomonadota bacterium | reverse complement strand
CGATGCTGACGCCGATGCCGATGCCGATGCTGACGCCGATGCCGATGCCGATGCTGACGCAGACGCAGACGCAGACGCAGACGCAGACGCCGATGCTGACGCAGATGCCGATGCCGATGCCGATGCCGATGCTGACGCCGATGCAGATGCAGATACTGTGTCTGGGTCTGATGCAGGGTCTGGCCCGATGCAGGTCTGGGTTTGGGTGACTTGTTGACTATGTGAGTTGTCGATGAGACGGGTGGGGGTGTTGGTCCTCGCCAGTCCGTCGTTGCCGGCACGGCCACTACCGCGGTTGGGGTTTCGGGACCGGTAGCGGTGCGGGAGCCGTCACGCTGGACAAAGCGTCTCGAGATCGATTGCACCGGGAGACGGGAGGGGCCGCGACTGTAGCTGAGTCGATGGTGGCCCGCCGCGTGGAGCTCACGCATCGCGACCCGATGGTTCTGACCGGGAACGCGGGAACGCCGTCCCGAAGCGTCTCAGTGGTGTCCGTGCCGGGCACAGGAGCATCCGTCGTCGGCTGAAGTCGATTCTGGGTGGCGGATGACCATATGTCGTGTAACGGACGACATGATCGGTGTGGCGGACGGCATGGTCGGTGTAACGGATGACCATATGTCGTGTAACGAACGGCATGGTCGGTGTAACGGATGACCATATGTCGTGTAACGGACGGCATGGTCGGTGTAACGGATGACCATACGTCGTGTAACGGACGGCATGGTCCGTGTGACGGACGGAGTTCTCCGAGTGGCGGGCAGGAATGCGGTGAGCGCTTCGTCGCGGCTGGGCGCTCGATCGAGCCGGAGCAGGCTCGCGGCGAAGCGCGCGGAACGAAGGCCCGGAGTGGCGAGCGTGGCGCGTTCTTTCCCTTGTTACCGGAGCAGTTCCCTGGTGCAAGACAGCCCGCAAGAGGCCTGATACGCTCGGACGGTAATGTCGCCGCGCGTCGCCTCGTTTCAGGCCCTCGAGCTCTTCGAGCATCTCTTCGAGTTTGCGCCGGACGCGATCCTGGTGATTGCACCGGGTGGCGTGATCACGCGGGCGAACCAACAGTGTACCGCGACCTTTGGCTATGCGCGGGAAGAGCTGGAGGGCAAGACAATCGAGCTTCTGGTGCCAGGGCACGTGCGCGAGCACCACGTGGCGTTGCGGGACGGGTATTTCGACGCGCCCCGCGAGCGCACGATGGGCGCGGGGCTGAACCTCACGGCGGAACACAAGGACGGCCGCGCGATTCCCGTCGAAATTGCGCTGCGCCCCCTCGCGGGCGGCGCCGAACCTTTGGTGCTCACGCTGGTCCGCGACATCTCGGAGCGCCGGCGCTCCGAGGCCGAGCTCTTGCGTGCCCACAACGAGCTCGAGATCCGGGTGGCCGAACGGACGCGAGAGCTATCTCTTGCGAACCGGAAGCTACGCGCCGAGATCCAAGAGCGAGAGTCGGCCGAGCGTCGCCTGAGGGAAGAGCAAGCGAAGCTCATCCGCGCGGAGAAGCTCTCCTCCGTCGGGCTCCTTGCGGCGGGCATCGCCCACGAGATAAACAATCCCCTGATGGGGGCGATGGGGTGCGTCAAGAGCTTGCGTGCGGGTGGCGTGGGGGCCGAGCGCTGGGACGAGTACTTGGCGACGGTTCAGGATGGGCTCACCCGCATGCACGGCACTGTGCGCCGGCTGCTGGACTACGCTCGCCCCGGCACGCCGGCCACTGCGGTGATCAACGTCGCCGAGCTCTGCCAGGCGGCGCTGCGGCTCGTCGCGCCCATGGCCCAGAAGCAACGCTTGCATGCAGATTGCTATGAGGGCAGCGTCTCGCCTCACGTCCGGGCCGACCGTGACCAGCTGATCCAGGCGCTGGTCAACGTCCTGGTCAATGCTGTGCAAGCCACGCCCGCTGAGGGCAGCATCACCGTGCGTTATACCGAAATCTCCGCAGAGCGCTGCGCTATCGTTGTCGAAGACACAGGCACGGGCATCCCTGAAGCCTTGAGCTCCAAGGTCTGTGATCCCTTCTATAGCACCAAGGCCGAGGGCACGGGACTCGGGCTCTGGATCACGCTCGGCATTCTCCAGGCCCACGGCGGTGATCTCGAGCTGCGCCGCGCGAGAGGCGGTGGCACGGAGGTCTGGCTCCTGCTCCCGCGCGTCGCCGAGGAGAACGCTCAGTGACGTTCGCGAGTCTCGAGATCCTCCTTGTCGACGACGAGCCGACGATCCGCTTGAGTCTCGGCGACGCGCTCGGCGCCGCCGGCCACCGCGTGACGCTCGCGTCCGACGGCGAACAGGCGTTGGCGCGGCTCTCTGCCCATCGCTTCGATCTCGTCGTGACCGACATTCGGCTGCCGAAGGCGAGCGGTCTTCAGATCTTCGCCCACGTGCGCGAACAGGGCATGGACGCGGCTGTGATCTTGATGACGGCTTACGCCTCCGTCAGCGACGCGGTCTCGGCGCTCAAAGAGGGTGCTGTGGACTACTTGACCAAGCCTTTCGAGACCGACGAGCTGTTGCTGCGGGTCGCTCGCATCGCGGAGGGTCTCGAGCTCAAGCGAGAGCTGAGCCGAGCGCGGCGAGCGTTGGCGGATTGCGCGGGAAGCCGAGAAATCATAGGCAACTCCCGCGCCATTGTGCAATTGCGTGAGCGGGTGGCCACCATAGCTGCCAGTGAAGCCAACGTGCTCATCTCGGGCGAGAGCGGCACCGGTAAGGAGCTCGTCGCCCGAGCCCTCCACCGTGGCAGCGCGCGCGCCGACCAGTGCTTCGTGGCCGTCAACTGCGCGGCGTTTCCGGAGAGCCTGCTGGAGGCCGAGCTCTTCGGTCACGAGCGTGGCGCGTTCACCGGCGCGACCAAGCGGCGTGAGGGGCGCTTCCGCGCAGCGCATCGGGGCACGCTCCTGCTCGACGAGGTGGCGGAGATGGCGCCGTCGGCTCAGGCCAAGCTGCTGCGCGTGCTCCAGGAGGGGATGGTCGAGCCGCTGGGCACGAGCAGACCCGTCCAGGTCGACGTCAGGGTGCTGGCGGCGACCCACCAAGATCTGCGTCAGCGCGTCGAGGAGGGCAGTTTCCGTGCTGATTTGCTCTATCGCCTCAAGGTGCTCGACGTGCACCTGCCCCCGCTCCGTCAGCGCCACGGCGATCTTCCACTTTTGGTGCATCACTTCCTGGCGCGCCATGCTCACCCCGAGGCGCCCGTCAGCCCCGCGGCGTGGGCGGCGCTGATGAGCTACGAGTTCCCCGGAAATGTCCGCGAGCTCGATCACGCGATCCAGCACGCCGTGGTCCTGGCGCGTGGCGGTGAGATCGACGTGCAGCACTTGCCTTCCGAGCTGACGGCGGCCACATCCCCCAGCGTGCACCCCCCCGCGAGCCTGCTCACCCTCGGCGATGCGATCAAGGAGTTCGAGCGCCAGTACCTGCTCAAGGCCCTAGCGGCTGCGGGGGGCAAGCGTGGCGACGCCGCCGAGGCCTTGGGGATCTCGCGCAAGAACCTCTGGGAGAAACTCAAGGCGCACGGCATCTCCGAGCCTGAGCGGGATTCTTGAGCCGCGTCGGGCAGCGCATCAACGAGCGCCAATCTCCTGGGACAGCGTGGCGCGGCCGGCGTCGAGACGGACCTGGCCGCGGAGCACGGGGATGGCGAGTTTGATGCCCACGGTGAGCACCATGAGTCCCAGAGCCCAGACACCCGCAGAGACCTTCCACTCCGTGAGGCTCGGCGTGTATTCCACGAACTCGTGCAGCGTACTGGGGACGAAGCCTGGCACGATGAGCCCCATGCCCTTCTCGATCCAGACGCCGAGGAAAGCGCAGACGCAGGCTAGATCCAGGTAGCGCACGTCGGACTTGAAGCGTGGGAGCAGGAGCAGGGCCGCGGCGGCCACGTTGAGCACGACGGCGGTCCAGATCCAGGGCACGAGGGCATGATGACCATGACTGCCGAAGAAGAGGTACGTGACGGCCGTGGCGTGCGCGCCTCCGCTGTAGAGCGAGGTGAAGAGCTCCGAGGCGAGCATGAAGAGGTTGATCAGCACCGTCACTCGCATGATCTTCGTCAGCGTCACGATGGGCCCGTCGCCGACGTGAAACCCTGTCAGTCGCCGCACGAGCTGCAGCAACACGATCACGAAGGCTGGCCCCGAGACGAAGGCCGAGGCGAGGAAGCGCGGCGCCAGGAGTGCCGAGTTCCAGAACGGACGCCCGCCGAGGCCTGCATAGAGGAACGCGGTGACTGTGTGGATCGAGATTGCCCAGACGATGGAGACGAAGACGACGGGCAGGTACCAGCGCTTGTCCGGGCGTTTGCCGAGGAAGCGGGTGTAGATCAGATAGCCTGTGACGTGAAGGTTGAGCAGCAGGTAGACATTGAGGACGATCACATCCCACGTCAGCATCGAGATGGGCCAGTTGAACTTGCCGATCCCGGGTAGGAGGTGCCAGAAGCGATCGGGGCGCCCGAGATCGACAGTGACGCATCCCAGGCAGACGACGATGGCCGCGATGGCGAGGATTTCACCCAAGATGACGACGTCGTGCATCTCGTGATCGTCGTAGAGGTAGGCCGGGATCACCATCAGCACTGCGGCTGCCGCCAGGCCCACGCCGAAGGTGAAGTTGGCTATGTACAGACCCCAGGAGACGTGGTCGGTCATATTCGTGAGGGCCATGCCCTGCGCCGTCTGGTGCGCCCAGGCGTTGAGCCCAACCAGTGCGACCGCCGTGAGGAAGGTCATCCAGGCGTAGAAGCGCCAGCTGCCTTCGAAGCTCATCTGCAGCATCCGCCATAAGAAGCGCGGATAGGTGATGGCGTGTCCCGCTTTGGCATTCATGACGCTTCCTGCGCCTCACTTGTCGAAGAAGTAGAAGAAGCGGGGTTTGGTCCCGAGCTGCTCCTTGAGGATGAAGACCCGCTTGTTGGCGAGGACCCAACGGATTTCGCTGCTCGGGTCGAGCATATTGCCGAAGACGCGCGCGCCGGTAGGGCACGCTTCCAGGCAAGCGGGCAGGCGACCTTCCCGGGTGCGATGCAGGCAGAAGGTGCATTTCTCGACGACGCCTCGCGGCCTCATGCGATTGGAGAGGTAGCCCTGGTCGGGGTTGATCTTCTCGGCCCGGCGCTTCGGCGTCTTCCAGTTGAAGCGGCGCGCGTGGTAGGGACAGGCGGCTTCGCAGTAGCGGCAGCCGATGCACCAATTGTAGTCGACGACAACGATGCCGTCTCGTTCCTTCCATGTGGCTTGTACCGGGCAAACCTTCACGCAGGGGGCGTTGTCGCACTGGTGGCATTGCACGGGCATGTAATACTTTCCCGCGGCGCGGACGGGGTGATCGTAGTCGGCGCTGCCCTTGCCCAGGTCGGTGCTGGCCTGCTCCATCTCGAAGACGCGGATGTAGCTGTTGTTGCTGGGCTCGTCGTGGTTGTTCTCGTTGTGGCAGGCCTCGGCGCACTTGCGGCAGCCGACGCAGATGTCGAGGTTCAGCGCGTAGCCGAACTCTACTCCGGGCGTTGGTTTTGGGTCGCGGATGCGGACATCGGCGCCGTAGCGGTCCTTCGTCTCCGCCTCCAGTCGCTCGACGACGCGTTGAAGTTCCTCCAGAGAGAGCTCCTTGTAGTGCTTCTGCAGGAACTCGTCGAAGGATTGCTCCTTGCCCCACGCGGCGAGTGGGGCCATGGCCTTGGCGAAGGCGCCCGCGCCGAGAGTGGCGCCCACGACCTTGAGGGCAACGCGCCTGGTGACCTCTACCATCGGTCGACCCTCCGCGTGTCATGCTGACCCGAGGGAACGAACACCAGGGGTTTCCCTTCGGTCGTCCTGTGGGGCGTGCGCGGCGGAGCGGGGACATCGCCCGGGGGCGGTGCCGGCATCAGCTGGGGGTAGGCGGGAACGTGCGGATCGTGGCAATCGACGCAATGATTGCGGATCCGCCCGCCACGCGACAGATCCCAGTGGCCGCTCATGCCGCCATGCACCCCTGCTTCGAAGTCGCGGTACTGCGGCCCATGGCATTGTCCGCAGAGACGAAGCGCCTCGGTCATGGGAAGCGTTTCCCCCGAGGCCAGCCGCAGCCGGCGTTCGGACGTGCTGGCATGGCAGGAAGCGCACGACAGGTCGCCGTGAGCGAAGACGAGGCCGCTGTGGAATTCCTCTAGCTCGGTCATGCTCGTCGCCATCTCGCGGTCCTCGGGGAGCAGGGAGTGACAGCTCTCGCAGCTGACCCGGATTTCGCGACCCATGGCGTCGCGCTTGCCCGAGGGAACGCTCGTGAGCTTCGCTGGGAGGTGCACGCTGGTGCGGCCGTTCTTGGCTTCGGCGCGATGAACGGGTGGCGGCGTCTCCGCTCCCTCGACGTCGCACCCCAAGACGAGCGAAGCCATCAATACGAGGGCACCGAGGAGGCTCGTGGGCTCGAGGCGATAGGCCGACACGGCGGGGCCTGCAGCACGAGCCGTGCCAGGTGCCCGCTGCGCCCGCGCAGCCGCATCGCAGCCGCGCTGCGGCGCCAATGGCAGCTGCCTCACGTCCGCCGCCACGCACGGATCGGCTGCGAGGCGTTACCGATTGGAAACAGCGACTCGCTTGTGGTGTCACCAACGGGTAACGGTGTCCTGCCGAGGCGAGCGCTTCGACGAATGGGTAGCAGTCCTGCGCATGGTGCAGTCTCAGGCTTCGAGGCTTTGATCTGTGTCAAGCGGAATTGGGACGGAGAGCGGCAACGACCCCCATCCGGGTGCGCTCGCCGCCTGGAGCGGTGTCACCAATGGGTAACGGCGACCCTCGTGGCGAGCCGCAGATTTCAAAGCGCGCCCTTGTCGCCGCACCATCAAGCGGCACCATCAAAGGGCGGCGGTGTTCGGATGCGGGAAGGCTTCGCGGCGAGCGGCCTCGAGTTGGTATCCAGCTTGCTTAGCATGCGCACGAACCCCAGCCCGTCTTTGGATCGCTATGCCCATCAGCGCTCTGCTTCTGACCGTTCCGCCCGATCAACAGCAGCTTGCATTCGAGGTTCTCCGCGCCGATGCGCGTGTGACGGCGGGGGAGGCGCAGGCTTGGCGCATTCCCGTCGTGCTCGACACGCCCTCGATTCGCGAAGACCGTGAGGCCATCGACGCGCTGTTGGGGGTGCCAGGTGTGCTCGGGGTCGACGTCGTGATGGTCGACTTCAGCGATGACTCGGTCGAGGGCGAGAGCGAAGGGGCGAGTGGGCTCGCTCGCCGCCACCGGCGCGGCTGGGCCCGGGCCGATCAGATTGGAGACGAGGAGTGATGGAGCGACGCCATTTCCTGAAGGCTTCGGCGCTCGGAGCCGCGACCCTCGCTGCCAAGCGCTTGGTGGCCGAGGGACCTCCGCCCGCTGTCGATCCATCGATTCTGGCGCGCAACGGCGATGGCATCCACTGGCAGAAGGCGCCCTGTCGCTTCTGTGGCACGGGTTGTCACGTCCAGGTCGGGGTCAAGGGCGGAAAGATCGTCTCGATCGCGGGAGACCAGCGCGCCGAGGTCAACCGCGGTCTGCTGTGCGTCAAGGGCTACCACGTTGGGCTCGCGCTCTATGGCAAGGATAGGCTCAAGCGGCCTTTGCTCCGCATGGACGGCAAGCTGGTCCCCATCTCCTGGGAGCGGGCCCTCGAAATCGTCGCCGAGCGCGTGATGATGGATCCCGACGGCTTCGCCTTCTACGGCAGCGGCCAGTGGACCATCCCCGAGGGCTACGCGGCGCAGAAGCTCATGAAGGGTGGGCTCGCCAACAACCACATCGATCCGAACGCGCGGCTCTGTATGGCTTCGGCCGTGACGGGCTTCCTCGCAACCTACGGCGTCGACGAACCCGCGGGCTGCTACGACGATCTCGATCGGTGCGATGTGCTGATCATGTGGGGCAACAATCCCGCCGAGATGCACCCAGTGCTCTTCAGTCGTGTGATCGACAGACGCTTCCGCGGTCAAAAGGTCAAGCTCATCGATCTGACGACACGGCGCACGCGCACCAGCGCCTTCTGCGACCGCACCCTCATCTTCACGCCACATTCGGATCTAGCGATCGCCAATGGCATCGCTCACCTCTTGGTGAAGCGCGACCATGTCGACAATGACTTCGTGAGGGCTCACTGCAGTTTTCGCGCGGATAGTGAGCCGGCGAGCCTCGAGGGTAAGGCCATCGCATTCGAGGAGTACAAGCGGCGTCTCGAGGAGTATACGCCCGAGCGGGTCGAGGAGATCTCGGGCGTTTCGGCGCAGGATATCCGCATGCTGGGTGAGCTCTTTGCCGACAAGTCCCTCCGCATCACCAGCCTTTGGTGCATGGGAATGAACCAGCATACGCGCGGCACCGCGATCAACACCCTGGTGCACGGCATCCATCTCTTGAGCGGACACTTCGGGCGCCCCGGGGATTCACCGACGAGCCTCACGGGGCAACCTTCCGCCTGCGGCACCGTGCGTGAGGTGGGGACGCTCGGGCATGCGCTGCCCGGCGGTCGCGTGGTGGCCAACGCCGAGCACCGCAAACAGGCCGAGGCCATCTGGAACCTCCCTGCTGGGCGCATCAATGCCAAGCCCGGCTACCATACGGTTCAGCTGTGGGAGCAATTCTCCAAGCCCAAGGCTCAGGGCGGCGACATCCATACAATTTGGGTGCAGGTCACCAACCCCGGTCAGACGCTGCCGAATCTCCACCGGCTCTTCGATCCGAGCCGGAAGGATCCGGACAAGTTCTTGATCGTCTCTGACGTTTATCCCACGGCGACGACCGTCCACGCGGATCTGGTGCTGCCGAGCGCGATGTGGGTGGAGAAGAACGGCATGTTCGGCAACTCCGAGCGTCGCACCCAGCAGTGGTTTCGCATGGTCAAGCCGCCCGGTGAGGCGCGAGACGACTGCTGGCAGACGATCGCCGTCGCTCGCAAGCTCTATGAGATGGGCCACGAGGGGATGAAGGACAAGGACGGCAACTTCCTCTTCCGCATCGAGAAGGAGGGGAAGGAGGTGCCGATCTGGCGCTGGCCGAACTACTACGACGTCAACGTCGACCAGCACCTCTTCGAAGAATACCGGAAATTTACTCGGCTCAAACACAAGGATCTGGCGCCCTATCAGGAGTACGTGCGGGCGCGCGGCCTGCGCTGGCCCGTCGTCGAGCAGAGGGACGGCAGCTGGCGAGAGACAAAGTTCCGCTTTGTGGCCTTCGACGACCCCTACGTCACGAAGGGGAAGAAGGTCGACTTCTACCACTCGACGACCCACGATGGTCGAGCCCAGATCTGGTTTCGTCCCTACGAGAAGCCGCCGGAGATGCCGGACGCGACCTACCCCTTTTGGCTCTGCACCGGAAGGGTGATCGAACACTGGCACTCGGGCTCGATGACGATGCGGGTGCCGCAGCTGCGCCGCGCTATGCCGCAAGCCTACGTAGAGCTCAATAGGGAGGATGCTCGCGAGCTCGGCATCGGCGATGGTGAGGTGGTGATCGTCGAGAGCCGTCGTGGCAAGATGGAGCTGCCGGCTTGGATTGATGGGCGCGGCAGCCCACCCAAGGGCTCCGTCTTCGTGCCCTTCTTCGATGAGCGCCTGCTGATCAACGCCGTGACGTTGGAGGACTTCGACCCCTTCAGCAAGCAACCGGACTACAAGAAGTGCGCCGTGCGCATCCGCAGGCGCCCACCGCGAGCGCGCAGGCCATGAGCGAACGCGACGTCTCGGTAGAGGTGCGCGGCAAGCGCGGCGCACCAAGGCCGCGGCTGAGCCCGGAGCAACAGCGACGCGCTTGGCTGGTAGGTGCGACCCTGGTCGTCACGCTGACGGCGGTGGGTTTCGTCGCGGGAACGCGCCCCTCGGAGTACGTGCCGCGCCTTTTCGCGGGCGCCGACGACGCTCCGGGGGCGGGCCGGGGCAAGGGTAGCGCCGAGGACGCCCCGAGCTATGAGGCGCTGCGCCAGCGTCCTCACGAAGCGAATCGGGGGGCCTACGAGGGAGCCTTTCAGGTGCTTCATGACGCCTTGCCTTCGATGAGCGAGCCCGTCGAGAGGACGCCAGAGGACTACGCTGCCGCCATTGCGGCCCGGCGAGAGCGTCGCGCCTATGACGGGGCGCCTCCAGTGATCCCCCATGCCGTCACGCAGAGCGGGCAGATGGATTGCCTCGCTTGTCATCAGCACGGCGCCAAGATCGGCGAGACAATCGCCCCGATGATGAGCCACGCTCTCCTCGAGAATTGTACCCAATGCCACGCGGAGGCCGACAATTCGCGCGTGACGACGCTGCCCCCCTTCAGCGTGGAGAACGAGTTCGTCGGGGCCCGTTCGCCCGGTCCCGGGGAGCGCGCCTGGCCCGGAGCGCCCCCCACCGTGCCGCACCGCACGCTGATGCGCAGCCAGTGCAGTAGCTGCCATGGCGTCGCAGGCCTCAATGGCCTCAAGACGCCGCACCTGCAGCGTCAGAGCTGCAGCCAGTGCCATGCTCCCGGCGCGGCCCTCGATCAGCGCCGTTCGGACTTCGATCCCTCCGCGGTCGCCCGTCAGAGTGACACAGCTGAGCCCAGTGCCGCGACAGAGCGCGGAGCTGTTCGCGAAGCGAACCTGGAGGCGCCCTCCAGCGAGGTGGCGCCGAGGCAGCTATGAGCGGCCCTGAGCTCTGGTGGGCTGAGGTCGACGCCGAAACGCTCGGGCGGCTGCTCGAGGATCTCGAGGCCTGCGCCGAGGTGCATGGAGTCAGCGTCAAGGCAGGAGCCTCGGACTACGCCAACGGCGCCATCGCGCTCCGCGAGGTGCCCGCGCTGCTCGCCACCGCGAGCGTTTGCGGTGTGCAGCTGCACTACGCGCACCAGGGGGAAGAGTGGATCGACACCCTGATGGCATGCGAGGGCAGGATCCGCCTTGTGCGCGCCCGAGTGCCGAGAGAAGCAAACCGTCCCGTCAGGACGATTGTGGCGGAGTGATGAAGCGTCGGGTCGTGAGCGCATTGTTGAAAGTGCCATGAAAGGAGGCTATAGATAGCCCTCTCCGAGGGGTAATGGGCGTCATCGTGTTGACACAGTGGCTTGGTGGTGAGGGGCGAAGCGAAAGCCTGGAGCCCTCCAGGGCTGGCGGCCTCGTTTCGGTGGTGGTGGCGGCGCTCTGCCTGGCGTGCGGACGTGTCGACGCTGCACCGCCGAGCGCCCTGGTAGCACCGCCGGCTTCTTTCGCGGCTCCGAGGGAGCATGCCAAGCAAACAGGCCTCAGCGGGGCGGGCGGCACTGTCAAACACGGCGCGGGGCAGGACGGATTGGTGCTGCGCAAGGCTGACGCTGTCGAACGAGCCGTCGAGCATGGCGCGCTCGTGGTGCTCCAGGGCGGCGCGGTCGCGCGCTGGCGCAAGCGCCTGGAGTTCCCGCGGGGTTGCCGTCCCCTCCTCGCAGCCGAGGGCAACGTCGTGGTGGCGTGCGCATCGACAGCGGAGGTGGCGAGCCTCGATGCGACGGGCGCGTTGCGCTGGCGCTCGCACCCCGTCGGAGCGACAACGGCAGAGTCGCTCTGTCAGCGGGATGGCGAATGCCGGTTCGCGCTCACGGAGCTCGCGGCCGGAGCTGGCGGAAGTTGGATTGGGGGGTGGTTCTTCGGCGCTCTTCGGTTAGGAGACGCCGCGCTCGTCGCGAAGCGGCGGGATGCCTTTCTCGCCTCCCTCGATGACCAGGGTCGCGTGGTCTCGAGCTTGAGCCTCTCCAGCCGTGGTGACGATTCTCTGCAGTCGTTGGTGGTCCAGGGTGATGCGGCGCTTGCTGTATGGTCCGCGTGGGGCCGCTTTGCGATTGCAGGGAAGTACCTGGGCCGGAGTGAGGCCCCCGGGCTTTTCCTCGGTCGCTTCTCCGAGGGCGGCCTGGATTGGTACCGAGAGGCTAGCGGCGCAGAGCCGGGAACGGCGCGCGTCCGCCTCGCGCGGGCAGATGACGGCGTGGCGCTGCATGCTTCCTTCACCGGCTCTCTGCAGCTCGGTTCTCGGCACCTGATGGCTCGGCCAGAGCGGGCGCGCTGTCCGCGGGACGGGCTACGGCGTCCCGCGACGGGAGCCGGGATCGAGGTCGTGGTGGCCTCCCTCGGCAACGACCTGCAGACCGTCGAATGGCTCGAGCGGGCCGGCACTGCGAGTCATGGTGAGCAGCCGCTGGGGGTGGCTCGCTCGCCGCGAGGGGACGTGGCTATCGTCGGTCGCTTCGAGGGGGAGCTGCGCTTCGATACAGCTAGTCCCATCGGCCACGCCAGCAACGGCGATCCCTGCGCGGGTTCCGCTGGACGCGAGACCTACCTGGGCGTGCTCAGCGCGGCCGGGAAGGTGCGCTGGCTGCGGAAGCTGCCGGCGGCCTATGCTTCCGATCTCTACTTCGATGCTGACGGTCGCGTCGTCGTTTTGGGTGTCCAGGTGCGACCTGGCGATTTAGGGGAGGGCCTCGACGGGTCCGTTGGGAACTACTTGTTTGGATTCGACGGCGCGGACGGGGCGCTGCGCCAGCTGATAGGCCTTCCGCAGGGCACCGCTGCTCTGACGCGGCTTGCGGGGTCTGACGATCCGATCGTCGCGATCTCTGCCGGCGGAGCTCTCGAGCTGCTCCGCCTGCGGCTCGATTGAGCTGCCGTTTCCAACACTTTGGGGCATCCGCCTCGAAGGACCGAAACCCGAGCCCCAGAAAGGGGAAACGCATGTCAGGACGATACATTATTGGTTTTGGAGTGTGCTCGCTCGTTCTCATCGCTTGTGCGGACCATCGCGACGACGCGCCCGCTGGCCGCGTGGCGCAGCGGATGACCTTTGGGGCCGATGACCGCAGCGACGTGGCTGACGCCGAGCCGCGGCACGCCCAGTGGGCCGAATCGATTGGTCTCATCGGGCCAGAGAACGAGATGTGTCAGAGCGGTAGTCCCGCGGGAGTGTGCCGCATCAACTCGCGACCAGCGACGGAACGCATCCTGCCGGCATCGGAGTTCGGGTTATGCCCCGAACAGCCCTTTGCCGAGCAGAGGGTCGTCGACCTCTCGGTGGCTTGCAGTGCCTTCTACGTCGGTGGCAACCGCTTCATCACGGCGTCGCATTGCCTCAGACCGCAGACGAGCTCCCCACTCCAATGCGATGACACGGCGGTGCTCATGGGATGGACGGAAGGGCCTGACGGCAGCCTGCCGGAAGAGGTCAGCACGGCAAGCCACCTCTACCACTGCTCGGAGATCGTGAGCTGGGAGCTCGCCCTACCGGGCAAGCACGAGTGGACGGTGTTCGAGGTCGAGGAGGAGGTCGTTGGCCATCGCGCACTGAGGATTCGCCGCAACCTCGAGCCAGGGCCCGTGACGGGTACGAGTCTGGTCATGGTCGGCCACGGCAACGGTTTGCCGTCCAAATCGTACCTCGCCGGGGAGGTCGAGAACACGGCAAACGCTGGCTTCTTCTATCACACCCTCGACAACATGGGGGTAGACAGTGGTTCGCCCCTGTTCAACCCGCTTGACGGGGTGGTCGAAGGGCTCCTGGTAGCGGGACCGCTCAATATCGAGGCCGACTGGGATCTCGAGCAGCGCTTCGATGACGACGGAAACCTCACCGAATGCTGGGTATACCGCATCCCCACCTGCGCGGACGAGGGTTGCGACGGCGCGGCCAGCGATGAGCGTTGGGCCACCGCCACCCGGACGACCCTCTTCCCCTTGTCGAACGCCGTGCCGGAACTGCCTGAGACGCCTCTCGAGCACGTGACGATACTCCTGGATCAGACAGGCAGCATGACACTCGATGGCACCGCCGACGGGCTCATGCGCTGGGATGATGCCATCAACGCCGCGAGTTTCTGGGTACAGCTCGACAGCGCTGCGCCGTTCTTCGGGCGCGCGTACTCAGTCTGGACATTCAAGAAAGACGCCGAGCAAGAGGGGGCGCTCCAGATTTGGCCACGGCGCGACTCGACGGATTGTCCAAACTATGACGAGAGTACGGGGTACTGTGTCTTCGACTCCTCTTCTTCTAGTGAAGACTACGACCTGGTTCTCGAGCGTTTGGAGTCGATCCGTGAGAGTCATCGCCCCGTCACGGGTCCGAGTACCCCTTTGGCTCAAAGCCTGTGTGATGTCGTCGAGAGCCTTACGACCATCAATACCTTGAAGCGCTTCATCCTCGAATCGGATGGAGGAGAGAATGCCACAGCGCTCTTTCACGGATGTCGCGGCTTCGATTCGGATCCATTCGGAGCCTGGGACATCTCCCTGCCCGACTGGGGTATGAGTCTGGACAGCTGGCAAGCCAAGGTCATTCGGCGCGCGACGCGCCTCGACCAGACCATTGCGGACGCCATCGTCGATCCGCTGTCGGCTCTGGATGGGTTCCCTGCGGACCTGAGCTGGCTCGTCGATGTGCACTATGCGATCTCCGAGCCTGCGACTATTTCATTACTCTCTACGGCGTCCTCGGACTCGGCACACGCTACCTCGTTGGCGCTAGAGGACGCGGCTTCTGCCGACGTGCCGGGTTCGTTGACCTTTGCGGCAGCGAGCGATAGCCCGGGAGCCATTCTCCAGGCAGACCTGGACTTCTTCAGGAACCTTGGTGCCGCCGCTGCGGACTCACAGGTTCGCGAGTTCGTGCGTGCCGAGGGGGCCACCTATGGCGTGGCTCACGTCATCGCTGGCGACGTGGACGACAGCGGCTGCGTCGATCACGCGGACTATGCCATCATTCGGCAGGGTGACGTCTGGATGCAGCGGGCAGTATTGCCGCTCGAGATAGCCGTTCGCGCGGACGTCAATCGAGATGGTTGGGTGAACTTCGGAGACCTCATGCTCGTGGTCTCCGAATGGGGTTCGGGCTGCTTCAACCCGCCGAGCCCACCCGCCAATTGCAGCGACGGTCGTCGCAATCTGGACGAGACGGACGTCGACTGCGGTGGGGCGTGTGAGCGATGCGCCGAGGGGCTCTCCTGCTCCGTTGATGAGGATTGCCAGACGGAAGTCTGCACTGACGGTACCTGTGGACCAGCGGCTCCCCCGGCCTTCGACGTCTGTGAGTGCCGCCCGACGAAGTGTGCCGACTGTGGCAGCCAGGTGGCAGCTTGTGAGGCGACCCCCGGCTGCGTCGCCGTCGTCTCGTGCGTCTTCCACCACCCCTGCCAATTCCCCCATGAGAACTGTGAAGCTGGACAGAGCTGCTATCAGATCGTCGGGTACCCGCAGAACAGCCCGGCTGGGCAAGCCGCCAACCAGCTGATCGCCTGCTTCGGCGGATGCTGAACCAGCGCTGACGCAGCAGCGGCCGTCGTGACGGAGAGGTCACCGCGGCCGCGGGCTGCCGTGGCCGCATCCGTGTCGAGGCTCACGTCTGCGCTGCATTACGAGCCGCGGGCGGGGTCAAGGGTGCCGTGAATGGTGCGCTGACCACGGCGTAGTCGACATAGCCCTCGGGCCCCGGGGTGTAGAACGTGGCCGGCACCGGCGCTGCGAGGGGCAACCGGGCTCTCAGGCGTGCGACGAGATCCGGGTTGCCGATGAAGGGGCGGCCGAACGCGATGAGATCCGCATCGCCCTCGTCGAGAGTCGTTTGGGCCCGAGCAGCGTCGAAGCCGCCGTTGAGGATCAGCGTGCCGTCGAACTCTCCACGAATGGCCTTCGCGGTCTCGGGATAGTCGACATGGGGGCTGGCGACGAGGTGCAAGTATCCCAGGTCGCGTAGGTTGCGGGCGAGCTCCCTGTACTGCTCCCGTACCTCGTCGTGTGGGGGCAGATCGTTGAACGTACTGAACGGTGATAGCCGGATGCCGACACGATCCGTCCCGATCGCCGCCCCGACGGCTTCTGCGGTTTCGAGCACGAACCGTGAACGGTTGGCGGCGCTCCCGCCGTACTCGTCCGTCCTGCGGTTCGTGTGGGGGTGCAGGAACTGTTCGAGGAGGTAGCCGTTGGCGGCGTGCAGCTCCACCCCATCGAACCCCGCGTCCATCGCGTTCCTTGCTGCGCTGACGTACTCATCCCGCGCTTCGGCAAGCTCCGCGCCGCTCAACGCCTCCGGCTCGGGAAAGGGCTCCGGCCCTGTCTGATCGGTGTACATGGTACCCTGCGCGCGCACGGCGCTCGGTGCCAAGACCCGCGCCCCGGGAGGAAGGTTCGAGGGGTGCGCGATGCGTCCCGTGTGCATCAACTGCGCCACGATGCGGCCGCCCGCGTCGTGGACGCTCCGCGTTATGGATCTCCAGGCCTCTACCTGTGCTCGCGAGAACAGCCCTGGGATGCGCGCATAGCCCAGGCCGTTGGGCGAAGGTGCGGTGCCTTCGGTCACGATCAAGCCGGCCGAAGCCCGCTGGGTGTAGTACTGGCGCATCAGCTCGTTGGGTAGGTTGCTGGTGGCGCGGCTGCGGGTCATGGGCGCCATGACCACGCGGTTCGACAGCTCCACATTGCCCCAACTGAACGGCGAGAAAAGGTCCACGGTGATGCTCCTCGTTAGTGATCTACGGCGAGCATGGGCATGCCGAGGGTCGTGGACAATCGACCTCACGTCGAACACACTGTCCACGAATTGGGGACAATGCCTCAGGTTGATCCCATCCACGGGGTCGCCCTGCTGGCCGTAGCCGAGCACCAGAGCTTTCGCTGTCGGCCGCGCCGCGGTTCAGTAGGCGACGACTCTCTGACGGCAGTCGGGCGTGCAGCTGAAGCTGCCCACGGGACCGTCATCGCACTCTTCGCCGGCTGAGCGCTGGACCTCCTCGTCGCCGCAGTAGGGAGCGCGGGTGCAGTCTTCGTTGCAGCGCCCGTAGCCGCCGGTGTTGTCGTCGACGCCGTTGTCGCACTCTTCGGGACCGTTCCTGATCCCGTCGCCGCAATAGGGCGCTGGCTCGCAGTCTGGGCCGCAACCCTCGCCATCGGAGCTGTAGAGCGTGTTGTCTGGGCCGTCGTCGCAGGTCTCTTGTGGGTCGACATCGCCGTCGCCGCAGTATGGTCCCCAGACGCAGGTCGTGGTGCAACCGTTGTAGGCGTCGTCATCATTGTCCTCACCCTCGTCGCAGAGCTCGAAGGAGCGGTCGACGTCTCCGTCTCCGCAGCGAGGGGGCAGGCTGCAGCCTGGTCCGCAGGAATCGCTGCTGAAGGCGTAGATGTCGTCATTGAAGCCGTTGTCGCACGCTTCGCCTTCGTCTGCCTGGCGGATGGCGTCCCCGCAATGGGGACCCCTCAGGCACGTCGGAGTGCAGCCGTTGTACCCGCCGACGTTGTTTTCCTCACCCTCGTCGCACTCCTCGTAGGGTTCGTCGGGGTTGCCGTCGCCGCAGTTCGGACCCCAGGCACACTCATCCGTGCAGCTGCCGTAGGCATCCGAAGCGAACTGACCATAGTCGCATTCTTCCCCCGCGCTGACCACGCCGTCGCCACAGGCGGGTGCCTTGGTGCAGTCGTCGCGGCAGTCAGGGGTCCCATCACACTCTTCGGGTCCATTGCGAACGCCATCCCCGCAGCGCGGCCCCGGCAGGCAGTCGTAGCCGCACGAATCCGGACCGTATTCTTGGCCATTCGCGCGCCCCTCGTCGCAACTCTCCGGCCCGTTCGTGACGCCGTCCCCGCAGTAGCCGCCGAGCGTGCAGTCTAGTCGGCAAGCGTCGAGACCGTAGGCATTGTCGTCGTTGTTCGCCCCGTTGTCGCACTGTTCGTAGGCGGCCTGCACTGAACCATCGCCGCAGCGGGGGGGACGCACGCATCCCGGGGCACACTCTCCGGTGCGACCCGTCGAGTACACATCGACGTTGCGCCCATTGTCGCATTCCTCGGGTCCCGGGGGATTGCTGCTGGCCCCCTGCACGACCCTGTCGCCGCAGAAGGCGCGCATTGTGCATTCCGTGTTGCAGGCGCCGTAGACGTCGTCGGTGTTGTCCGGACCGTCATCGCAGACCTCGCGGCCCACAACGATGCCATCCCCACAGATCGGAGAGCAATAGGAGCGCGGAGCCAAGAACCCGGCCAGGGTGAGCTGGAAGTTGGAGGCCGTTGTGTGGCGCTCTGCGTGGAAGAGCACGATCTCGTAGACTTCGCCTACTACGAGCCCGAAGCGCTTGTCGTCCGGGGTATCGAGCTCCCCCTGTTCGAGCGTGCAGTCGCCGGGAGCGCTGCCGGCGCCGTGCACGGAGCAGTCGCTGTCCACCCCTCCGCCATCCCCGTCGTCTCCGAGGATGACTCGGCCGTACTCCACGCCGTGGACGCCGCCGATGTCCACGGCGTGCCTGCCGTTGATGAACACCCAGACGTCGTCATCCCCGCGGAAGGCGAGGGTCTCGCCGCCACGATACTGGAAGAAATACCGTAGCTCGGTGGTGAAGTGGAAGTTGCGGTTCCAGCCAGAGAGGAGTCCGAAGCAACGCTCCTCAATGACGGGATCGACACCCGAGTCCCCGAGGGGGAAGTGCCGGGCGCTGTCGAACTGGTAGACCTCGGACTCTTCACCGCCCATTTGGGTGAGCCGCAGTGAATCCCGGACGTGGCACATCTCGATGAGGTCGTCCGGCTCCGTGCTGGTGCTGTTCAGGACACCCAGCGGGTTGTCCGCAATGACGCCGGGCTCGTCGCTGGCGTTCCTGTACCAGAGCGAGAACGTATCCGCGCTGGTGACCCGCCCTCGTTCCGAGGCAGTCCCGGTCAGGTGGTGGATGGGTTTGCCGTCGTCGTCGAGCACACCGCAGGTGCCTGCTGGGCACACAACGCCCGGGGCGACGTCGCAGGCCGTGTCGTTCGCCGTGGTGCACACGGGGCCCGGCATGTTGCGACGGGACGGGCTCGGCTCCCACTGGAAGTCGGGGTGACCGCCCACATCGGCATCCTGCTTGAAGTCGCGATAGGTCACGGCGAACTCGACGAAGGCGGGCGGGTCGAGGAGGTCCTGGCAGTCGTAGCCCTCTTCTTCGGTGCAGGTCGCGGAGCAGCCGTCCCCGTCCTCCGTGTTCCCGTCATCGCATTCCTCGCCGCTGGTAACGAGGCCGTCGCCGCATGTCACGTGAACGACGGGGTTGGGTCCGGGCGTCACCGTTGGCTCCCGTTGGCAGTTGGCGCTGCAGCCGTCTCCCGCTACGGAGTTGCCGTCGTCGCAGCCTTCGCCGGGCTCCACGTCGGAGTTCCCGCAGACGGAGAGCACGCAATCCTCGCCGGGCTCGGAGCAGACGTAGCCTGGTTCGAGGTAACAGGCGGCGTTGCAGCCATCATCATTGTCGCGGTCGCCGTCGTCGCACTCTTCGTCTCCGGTCAGCAGGGAATCCCCGCAGATGGGGATGCAGGACTCGTTCGCTTGGGGACACGTCCAGCCGTCTTCGACAGTGCAGGCGTCACTGCAGCCGTCGTCACCCTCGTCGTCGCCGTCGTCACACTCCTCGCCCGGTGACCGGAGGCCATCCCCGCAGACCGGCTGCTCGCAGACGGAGGGTTGGAGCCCATAGCAGTACCAGCCAGACGTGACCTGGCAGTCCACGCAACCAGCGGACGACTGCGGTCCGACATCGCATTGCTCTCCCACCTGGACGATGCCGTCCCCGCACTCGGGGAGTGGGAAGCAGGTGCCAGGGCGCGGGCAGGTGAAGCCCTCCTCGATGAGGCAGTCGGCGCTGCAACCCGCGCCTACGGCAGGTGGATCGCAGGTCTCCCCGAGCTCGATTGCGTCGTTGCCGCAGATCGGCTGGGCCCCGACGTCGGGGGCGAAGTTCTTGCAGTCCGCGCTGCAGCCGTCCACGCCCGGTGGGTCGCAGACCTCGCCCGGCTCGACCGACTCATTGCCGCAGGAGATGCTGGACGCGCAATCGCTGGGCTCGTCCTCGCAGGTCCAATACGGTTCGACGACGCAGGCTGCGGAGCAACCGTCACCGCTCTCCCGATTGCCATCGTCGCACTCCTCGGAGCCCCGAATCAGGCCGTCTCCGCAGAAGGGACGGCAGCTGCTGGCGGAGCAGCGCCAGCCTTCCTCCACCTCGCACGAGCTGGAGCAGCCGTCCCCGGATGCCTCATCGCCGTCGTCGCATTCCTCGTCGGGGGTGCGGTTGCCGTCGCCGCAGACGAGCGGCACGCAGTCTTCTCCCGCTGCTGGGCACCAGAAGCCCTCCTCGAGCTGGCATCCGCTGAGAAGCGACTCCTCGGTCCCCGAGCAGCCGTCTGCCGACTCGTCATTGCCGTCGTCGCAGGCCTCACCGCGCTCCAAGATCCCGTTGCCGCACTCCGAGAGCTCGACACAAGCGCGTCCCGGGCGCGGGCAAACCCAACCGTCCTCGATGGTTCGGCAGTCCGCGGAGCACCCATCGTCGTCATCCGTGTCCCCGTCGTCACAGACCTCGCTGCCTTCCAGGATGCCGTTCCCGCAGATGACGACCCGGACGCACTCCTCTCCCGGCGTCAGGCAAGCAAACTCCGGGTCTTGCTTCAAACAGTCCGCGGAGCATCCGTCGTCGTCATCGGTGTTGCCATCGTCGCAAAGCTCACCGGGTTCGAGGTCCCCATTGCCGCATTCTGCTGTGGTGGGGGCGCCGCCAGCGTTCGACTCTCCACCAAGTTCGAAGTTCGGGCGATTCCCGGTGCCACCGCCGCCTCCGCTCGTGCCCGCGGTGCCCGCTGTCCCCACCTCCTCTTCATCCCAGTACACGGTGGGATTGCTGCAGCCGAAGAACAGGACAACCAGAAAGGACAGCGCCCAGAAGCGAGGTTGACTCGTCATGCCGAGGACTCCGAAATCAGCTCGAGATGCCAATGTGAATCAATGTCTACCATGATACTGTAACCGAGCGGCCGAAATTCGTGATCCGGACGCCGCTTAGCGGGGGGTAGAGCCGCCGGTCCTGGCGGAAGCCCACGCCGTCTCGGTGGTACCTGGTGCGGGTCGCACGTCTTGCGCGATGTGACCTAGGTGGAGGCAGCGTCCCGCAGTGGCTCACGAGAAGCCACGCTTTCGTCACCGCATGCTGGCTATCTCAGGACACGGTGGCGCCCTCCCCGAGAGGGTCGCAGCGGTGCGACTTCCGAGTGCCGTGGTCCCGGGTCACTGGGGGTCCGCCGCGACTCCGACCGGAGGCCCAGGCCACGATCGTCTGGGTCGACGTGCGTTGGGGGCGCGCTCGTCGGGCACCCGTCTCACGGCTTCA
The DNA here is from genome assembly GCA_023398955.1 of Pseudomonadota bacterium. Taxonomy (GTDB): domain Bacteria; phylum Myxococcota_A; class Polyangia; order Polyangiales; family Polyangiaceae; genus JAEWRL01. The sequence continues at coordinate 23,349 of JAEWRL010000088.1, read as the reverse complement.
GCGGCAAACAGACATCTGAAGGCGCAGATCCGAACCCGCCCGGCGCCATCGCCTCATAGTCCGCCGCCTTGCAATCCTGTGACGGGAGGAGGGACTCCTGGCAGTGGCAGAGCGCGACGCCCGTGACGAAGCAGAGGCTCTCCCCGTCACCAGTTGGCAGGACGTAGCCTGGCGGGTCGAAGTGGGGGGCTGCTTGCCCGCGATCTCCGCAGGGGAGACCGGCAAGGCACGGATCGCCCAGCGGAGCGGCGACAGAGGTTTGCCCCTCCGTCGGATCTCCAGAAGCGTCAGCTGGGTGCCTCCACAAACGTGCCACGCGCAGCGTCGGGCCCTCCAGCTGCCGGATGCTCGCCTCCTCGCGGAAGTACGTCCAAGGAAGTCCTTCCAAGAGCTGCTGGGCGCGCTCCACTTCGCTGACCTGCAGCAGGCAAGCCGTGCTCCCGCACGCAAGCCATTCGATTTGGACGGAGTTTCCCGGCAGTGCCTCGAAGTGGCTGCGGATGGCCTGCTCGGTCACCGTCGCCCAGGGTTCTTCGCGTGGGCCGAGGGTGGCCTCGATGCTCGCGCAAGCTAGGCGGCTCTGCCTCGAAGCGGGAGGCGTGATCGCCCGCGGGGAACCGCTCGACGCTGCGGGGCGGCTCGGCGGGATGGTGCACGGCGCGTGCCCGCAAGCCGCGCTAGAAAAAAGGCTGCCCGCGAGAACCCATGGACTCCATCGTGCAAGTCCGATCCGGGTTTCATTTCGGCTCGTCATCGCACATGATGATAGGGCATCGGCAGCGGTTGGGAGTCGCAAAGCGGACGAGCGCAGCGCGAACATCGACCACCAACAAGGGCTACGAGTCCTGGTTGAAGCGCGACCGTTTCAGGTCCAAAAAACGGAGCCGCACGTGTGGACGGATATGGAATGCTCTGCGTTCACGCTGAGGGTTTCGCCGTCGGGAGAGTGGAAATTGATGCCTGTGGAAGTGCGGATGAACTGAAGAGAGGGTGTTGCCGTAGTCGTCGCTCTCCTCGGCGAGGGCGTACCCAACCTGCAACTCGCCCCAAGGTTCCAACCACGATTCTGCCAGTGGCGAGAGCACAGCGCGGGCGGCGACCCTCCACGCTTCATAGGCTCCCCGCTCGTCGTCCAGGGGGGCGCCCGAGCGAACGATGGGCAGCGGCTCGCGCGCGTCAATCTCCCCCGGCAGCGCCGGTCCGCCTCCGCCCGAGCCGCTCGCTCGCGACCCCTCGGTCATCGAAGGGAAAGGTCTGCTCGCCGAGCGTTTGCCCCGTTTCATGGCCCTTGCCGCAGATGAGGACGACGTCGCCTGGCGCGGCGCGATCGATGGCCTGGTGGATGGCGCTCTTCCTGTCGAGCTCGACCCGAACGTGGGCGCGCCCGCCACGCCGGCAGCCCGCCTCGAGAGCTCGGGCGATCACGCGGGGATCCTCGCTGCGCGGGTTGTCACTCGTGATGATGGCGTAGTCGGCGCGCCTGCCGACGGCTTCGCCCATGGGCTGCCGCTTCTCGGCGTCGCGATTCCCTCCCGCCCCGAAGACGACGATGAGCCTACCCCCTGGAGTCGCGCCAGCGAGTTGGCGGCTGGAGTCGGTGATGCGGGCGAGGGCGTCGGGGGTGTGGGCGTAGTCGACGGCAACGAGAGGCTCTCGGCCGACGACCTCGAAGCGGCCCGGCACACGCTCGAGCGAGGCGAGCCCCGCGACGACGCTCTTCGGTGCGACGCCGGCCGCCAATCCCGCGAGCGCTGCGGCGAGCGCGTTCTCGCCGAAAACGGCGCCGATGAGCGGCGTGTGCAACACCCCACCGAGCGCCTCGGCGTGAGGCGAGGGTTCGAGGTCGATGCGGGTCCCTTCGCGAGCGATGGTGATGCAGCGTGCCGCGAGCGCCGCATCGAGCGCCGCAGGGCCGCGCGAGACGGAGGCGTAGTTGGAGCGTAGGACGTCCGGTGGAATCACACGATCGAGCAGCACCGACGCTGGATCGGAGGCGTTGAGCACGGCGGTCCTTCCGGGCCCCAGGTGGATGAAGAGCTGGGCTTTGCTCGCCAAGTAGTGCTCGAAGCTGCCATGAGCGTCCAGGTGGTCACGAGAGAGGTTGGTGAAGACCCCACAGTCGAATCGCCACTGCTTCCCCCATCCCCGCGCGAGCGACTCGCTCGTGACCTCCACGGCGAGGTGTGTCGTCCCTCGCTCCACGGCCTTGCGGGCGTAGTCGCTGAAGGCCATCCCCTCGCGGGGCTCGAACACTGAGTCGCCCGAGCCGCCCCTGCCCAGCGTGGTCTCGAACGAGCAGGCAAGACCCGCCGCCCGGAAGATCGCGGAGATCATCAGCGTCGTCGAGGTCTTGCCGTTCGTTCCTGTCACGCCTGCCGAGTAGAGATCCCGCGCGAAGGGCGCGAAAGGCGGCACCGGTCTCTGGATCTCTACGGCCACTCGGCATCTTTCTGACGGCTCAGTCCGCCCACGTGGAAGTGCAGGTCTCGAATGCCGCCGTGCACGTGGCGGAGCTCGCTTCCTGCTCGGTCTGCATGCATCCCACGACGAACGAGTAGAACGTCGATTCGTAGAGCGCTCCGCCGCCATAGATATCGAGCCGACTCTCGCAGGTCGTCGCGTCCACGTCGGTGCAGGTACCTCGCACCTCGTCGCACGCGTCCTGAACCGAGACGAACAGATCAGGATGGCCGGCGCACTGGCGGTAGGCGTGCTCGCAGGTCGAGCTCAGTTCGGCGGTGGCCACCGCGCAGGGTTCGACATAGGTGGTGATTTCCGTGTCGGAGAGCACGCTGAGCTCGGCGACGCAAGCTTCCTCGCTCACGGCGCTGCAAGCGCTGCTGATCGAGGCGCACGCCTCGATGGCTGCGGAGCTCGGACAGGTCCGGGCTTGCATCTCCGCCACACAGGCGTCGACGGCGGCTGCGTGCTCCGCGCCGCAGTAGCCCTCCGCCGTGACAGTGATCGCGGCAAGGCAATCGGTGAGGACGCGCACGGATTCTGTGCGCTGCTCCGAATACTGCCAACAAACACCCGCTGCAAGAGGCGACATGTCTCCCTCGCCGCTCGGATTGGGACAGCGCTCCGTGTAGTAGGGTAGGGTCGAGCAATCGAAGCCCGTTCCTTCGTCAGCGGGATCGCTGGAGAGGCAAGTGCCGCCCGATCCAGCGGCTCCCCCGGTGCCCTCGGTGCTGGGAGCGCCAGCGGCGCCGCCGGCTTCGTCATCGAATGCCGCGCCGGCAGTGCCAGCCGTTTCCGCCGCTCCGCCTGCGGCTCCGGCAGTGCCGATTGTGCTTCCCGCCACGCCGGTGCTCGAGCCCGCGCTTCCCGCCACGCCGGTGCTCGAGCCCGCGCTTCCCGCCACGCCGGTGCTCGAGCCCGCGCTTCCCGCCGCGCCGGTGCTCGAGCCCGCGCTTCCCGCCACGCCGGTGCTCGAGCCCGCGCTTCCCGAAGCTCCCGCGAGCGCCGAGCTCCCGCCGTTGCTCTCGGTGAGGCCAGCCGCCCCAGCTGCCCCCGTCTCGGCGTTGCCTGCCGCGCCTGCGCTCGAGCTGTCTCCACCGCTTCCATCATCGTCATCAGCGGACTCGACGACGCAGCCGAGCGAGAGGTTCGCGCCGGCGGCGATTGTGATTGTCAGTGCTAGGAACTTGTCGAATGAGATCTGCATTGTCGTCGCTACTCCCCTTAGGAACTGCTGCCGCTTCCAGTGCGGTCGCAAATGTTCAAAATACGGTAGCGTAACTCTCCAGCCTCCACAAGAGGCGTGAACGCATGTTGCCCGGCTGAGAGCCGGCATCTGACGCGCCAGAGCTCATGGTTCCGTGGCGCGAGTCTCCTTCACCCTTTCGCTCGAGTGGGCCATGCCGGCTCAACCGCACGCAGACCGCCTCATCGAGAGACGGAGCCCGTCCTTCGTTGGGGCTCATTCGGGAGCTCAGAAGCGATGCGGAATGCAGCGGCACGTAGGCAGGTCTCAACCCCGTCTCCTCCACAAACGTGCCACGCGCAGCGTAGGTCCCTCCGGCTGCCGGACGCTCACTTCCTCGCGGAAGTAGATCCAAGGGTGTCCCTCCAAGAGCTCGCCGATTGCTTGCCCCAGTCCCGCATGAAGCAGGAAGGTGGCAACGGGGGCTTGCACTCGGAGGGGTCGTCCACGTAACCGATGAAGGTGAAGTACCAGTCGTGAAAGGCAAAGTAGTCGAGACCGTGGTTGTCCCTGGGGTCCTCATCGCTCTTGAGCTCGATGCGGGCGCGAGCGATGTTGCCGGTACGAGCCTCGGTGTAGAGGGTGCCGCGGCAAAAGGAGTGGGCGCAGTAGGACCCCTCGCAGTCGGCGTCGGGAGACACATGGAGCTGCTCGAAGACGTCCGGCCAGAGGAGCGCCCGAGGTATCAGGTCGATGGCGTTCCCCACTCCGAGCGCCCTCGTGCATACCGATTCCTGCAGCGGCTCTCGCTCGAGCTCATGCTGGAAGCGTCCGTAGACGCGAGGGCGAGTCCATGATCTGCCGCATGGAAAGAGGGCACGCGTGAACACGACCTGAGCGGCGTGTTCACTGCCGAGAACGGCGAACCCTTGAGCTGTGCCTGGCTCTGCTCCCCAACGGTAGACCCCCTCGATACAGCGGAGCTCGTTCGCCTGCGCGGAGCCGAAGACGACGGCAGGTATCCTCACGGGATGCGCAGGCCGGGAACAAGCTCCGACAGCGCATCCGGCGAGCAAGAGCGCGCGATACCGCATGCCACGATGGTAAACTGCACGGGCAGGGCTGGCTACGGGCGCGTGAAACTCAGAACCCGAAGCCGTCCTGCAGCGAGGACCCGTCGCACACCTGGCCTGCCTGCAACCATTCCCGATTGGGCCAGCGACTGGGCGCTCTTCCGCGTCGATCGGGAAGTGACGTGCCAGGACGGCATCACCCCGCGTCCGAGCCTTCCCATCGGTATGGTCAACCAATGGCAATGGCCGGGTCAGTCGCTCGTCGGCACTCATCACCCATCAGGTATTCACCTGCCACACGTTGCGCCGAGGGTGGGAGCGACTGTAACGGGAGTCGCATCCTGGATACTGCGGAGATCGCCGTGCCGCCGCCGTCAGGGATGCCGTTTGTCTGGCAGCATGGGATGTCCCTTGGCGTGCAAACGGAGTTCGATGGCGATGGGCTCGCCGACGCCTTTGCCTACAGGCTAGAGCGGGATCCCATCATCCCTGGCCTCGTGTGCCTCTATGCTTACGTGATTCCCTCGACGACGGGTGAGCCATCCCCGGGTGTCGTGATTCCCCTGGTTCAAGCCCCCGCGGCCGCCCTCACCGCCGGTGACTTCAACGGCGACGGGGCCGATGATCTGCTTACCGGGTTCCAAGGTGACAGCAGATGGCGACGAGCAGCTATTCTTGGGCTCCAGCGCAGGGCTCGTGCCTGCTTCCGAGGTGCTGCGCGACTACGTGGTGATCCTATTGGACCAGAGCGGAAGCATGGCGCTGGATGAACGGTGGAGCTCGGCCATTGGCGTAGCCAACGATTGGGTCTCTCTCGATCGGAGCACTCCGCAGGTGCCACGCGCCCATGCTATCTGGACACGGGGGTCCCCGTGCAGCCACGACGATGGCTCGGCTTTCAACCCTGCGGTCCCTGACTGGCCCGCGGTTTGGGGGGATGGAACCGTGCGTCACCCGAGGGAGGTGCGGCTCGTGCAAAGCCATTTACGACGGAGGAAGCCCGCACTACCATCCGCGCATGAGGGATCTACGGCTGCGCTTGCTGACCACCGCGCTCTTGGGGACGGCTCTTGCCGTCGGTGTTTCGTGCTCCGGGGGAGATGATTCAAACGACGCATCGGGGGGCTCGAGCTCGAGCGGCGGCGCCGCCGCGAGCGGGGGCTCGGGGAGCGATTCGGGTGGGGGCAGCGCTGTCGGTGGGAACGGCTCTGGCGGCGGGACGAATGGTTCCGGCGGCTCCACGGGCTCCATCGGGGAGCCAACGCCGGGCGTGGCGAGGGGCGCCATCTCCCTCCACATTCCTTCGGGCTGCTCGATCGAGGGCGGGTACATCGACGCCCCGGTGGTGAGCGGCGGGCATCCCGTGTCGTCGAGCGGGGCGACGCAGGTCATTGCGGATGGGGATGGATTGCCTACAGGGGGTGCCAACGTCACCTGTCGCTATCTGGGAAACAATCCACTGAACGCAAATGTCGCGCTCAGCTCCTCCGCCGGAGGCGTATCGTTAGGGTTGATAACGCCGCTGGTCGTCGGGGAAGCGAGGGAATGCACGATCTCCGTTTCACCAGCAGCCGGGGAGCGGGAAGCGCTGGCTCCTGCCACGGCTTGTTCGTGCACGGCCTTGAGCGTCGACGGCAGCGCCATGCTCTTGCGGATGGAGTGCGAGAGCTTGACTACCGACGACGGTTCGATGACGTGTGCCTTGGCAGAAGGCTTCATCTACTTCGACGGCTGCGAGTAGGTATCGAGTGAAGGGGTATGTGGCACGGCGTGGCCAAGCTTTCAGTCCTCTCCAAGGTTACCACCCGCGCATGAGGTATCCACGGCTGCGCTTGCTGACCACCGCGCTCTAGGGGACGGCTCTTGCCGTCGGTGTTTCGTGCTCCGGGGGAGATGATTCAAACGACGCATCGGGGGGCTCGAGCTCGAGCGGCGGCGCCGCCGCGAGCGGGGGGGTGTCTTTCAATACACTTGTCCCACTGGTCCTGGGTCAAGCTCAAGAGTGCGGGGTATCTGTCGCGCAGGCGGCAGGTCAAAGTGAGACCCTTGGGGCCACGGCGACGCCGTGCACGTGCACCACGCTGAGCGACGGCAATTCGGCCCTACTCCTTCGCATCGCGTGTCCTGACCTCGGCCCAACCGACGGTGGGGAGACCTGCCCACTAACCGAGGGCTTCATCTACTTCGACGGCTGCGAATAAGCACTATGGACTGAGCGTGTCCGTCGTCAATGCGACGCGCTGCCTTCGGTGCTACCGACGTCGAAAAGCCCCCGATGCACGCGGCACCGGGGGCTCTCCTTCATGGGATAGTGGCCAAGGCTAGAAGCCGCGGCAGGGGTCGAAGGTAAGCGTCGCGTCCTGGTGGACCTCTAGGAAGTTCGCGTAGTATGCGCCGCGGTAAGCCCTCGAGTTGAGCTCCAGCTTGGCATGGGGCGCCACCACGGTGCCCTGGAAGCCGGATTCGCTTACAAGGTATACCGTGCCCGTGCCGTAGTAGCCGAAGAGGTGAGCGTTGGGACGCCCGGTACCGTTGACGAGGTGTCCATTCCAAACGAAATAGTCGCGGATCGCTACCTCGACGGCCCCTGCTTCTTCGCCCTCGCCGTGGTTGACGACGACGGTGCCCCCGGCGTTCACGACGAGCGTGTGGAAGGAGTAGAGCCCAGGGCCATCGAGGTACAGGGTGCCATCGTTCAGGTCGATGGTGCCGTAGTAGGCGCCGGGGCTCAGGTGGAACTCCTCACCGTTCTGGATGGCATGGTAAGGTTCGTCGGGGCTGCCGCTGAAGCTACGGCTCAGTACGATGGTCGGAACGTTTGCTCCCGCCGAGTTCGGAATCAACGAGTGCACGGAGACCCGATGCCAACGGTCGAGGGACGTGCCGCCCCAGCCGTCATAGATGAACACGTCGTTGCGCAGGCGAAGGAGGCCCGTCCGCAGCGCCACGTCACCGTAGCCGCCTGGATCGATGGGCGAGGCCGTGAAGAGCTTGGCCCGGTCGTGCAGGTCCACTCCCGTGGTGCCGTAGGCAACAAGCCTGTCGCTGACCTCGGCGTTGGGCACGTAGGCCGCATTGTAGTCGAAGATCTGCGGGCACTCGGGGGCCGGGGGCGGCGGCACGCATTGGGTGTCATAGAAGAGCCTGCCGACCAGGTTCGGATCGAAGTGCACGGTCTCCGGCGGCTCGCTGGGGCCTCCAGCGCTCCCCGCGGAGCCAGCGGCTCCGGCACTTCCCGAGGGATCCTCGGGTGGGTCGAGGGTCGCGGCCCGCGGCAGCTCGACGAAGGGCAGCGGCATGCTCACCGTTCCCAGGTTCACGTCTTGGTCGGGCCTGCTGCCACCGGAAACCAGCACGTACTGTTGCGGAGGCAGACCGGGGAAGGACGCGATCTTCGCCTTGTAGGTCTTGCTGAACCAGAAAAACTTCAGCTTGAGCCGCGCGTCTATCTGGCCGCGCAAGATGTCGTAGAGGTTGACGGTCGCCGAATAGTCGTAGCCAGCCAGGAACTGGAAGCGCTTGGCGCCACCGAGGGGGAACAAGGTGTCGGCTGGCGTCGTGCCGAGCAGGGCCGTCAGGTCATCGGGCAGCTCTCTGGCGTCCTCGGGCTCGGACCTCACCTTCAGGTGCGCGCCCGCGACAAGGGGGACGTCGATGTTTGCCAGGGTGATGATCCCGGCGATGCCAAGCTTGGCGGCGGCGAAGCCGCAATCGAAGCCGGCGCCGACGAACATATCGATGCTCGCGCCAGCGCCTGGGGTCACGTCGGCCTTGGCGGAGGCGAGCTTGTGGGCGTTCTCGTCCCGCAGGGAGTCCACGAAGCGCTCGGGCGTCAGCTCGAAGCTCAGGCCGCCGGTGATGCCGTAGTTGAACACGGCGTCGACGGTGAGGTTGGCGGGCACCGGTCCCACGAAGAAGGTGACGTTCGCCAGCTGCTGGCTCTTCCCGCTGGGTGAGGCGATGGGGAAATTGACGGACTTGCTCTGGTTGCCATCGAAGCGAGGGATCGACTCGGTGGGGAAGGCCGCGTTGCGCAGGGACGTGACTTCCTGCTCATAATACTGCACGAAGGCGTCGACGACCTCAGCCGCTGTGGCAGTGCCGCAGTCGACCGCGGGGAACCCCACCGGCAGCACGCCGGAGAGCACCTCGGTGCAGAACTCGGGGGCGAAGGTGTCGCCTCCGTCGACGACAGCCTTGTACTGGCGCAAGAGCTCCTGGGCGTCGCGCATGGCCTTGGCGGCGCGAGCCACCTTTGTCTGGTACGCGAGGATTCCTTCTTCGCAGGTGGTCCGCACCGGCTCCGGCGTATCATAGTCGTCGAGGAGGGAGGCGCGCTCACCGAGCAGGATGGGCAGGAAGTCGATGCCGAAGAGCTTGACGCGGGCATCGAGCTCCACCCCGCAGCGCTGGGCCTCGACCATGGCCAGCGCGTCGAGCACGTTGACCGTCTTGGAGAAGCCGATGAAGTTGTTCAACCTCACCTGAGCCAGCACGGAGGCGGCAGCCCGCGCCGTGAAGCTCGAGTCGCCGAACGCCAAGGGATCGACGTCGTAGACGAGCTCGAGGTTCGGGTCGAAATCGAACTGCAGGGGACCGCCGCCGCCGGAGTGGCCGCGCTTGTTGTCAGCGGGAGCCTGGCCGTTGTCGCTGACGCTCTGGTCTTGGATGAGGTCATCCTGGCCGCGCACGTCGACACGACACCACGGGTGGCTCATGTCGGTCGGGCAGGGGGGCTCGCCAGCGCCGCCGCAGCTCCCGGGATCGGCGACGGGGTACTTCTGATTCACCGGATCGCTCGGCTGCTCGAAGCGGTCCGTTGGATCGAAGGGGGTTGTGTCGAGATTGGAGCCGTTGGTGGGATCGAGGGGATCGATGGCCTCTCCGACCTCGGTCTCCACGCAGATTTCGGTCTCAGAACAGACGGGGAGGGTGTCGAAAGGAGCGTCGTCACAGTTGTCCGATGGCGCGCCGCAACGGTACTCAGAGGCACAGGGGCGGCTGCACGTCGGGTCGCCGTCGCAAGCGTCGTGGACCGTTGGATCCACGCAGAACCCGTAGCCCAGGTGGCACTGGACACCGGCGCCGCAGTCGGCGTCGGTCGTGCATGTTTGGGCGGCGCCGCCGACCATCACGGCACAGGTCGCGAAGCGGCCGCACACCTGGCCGCCCGTGCACTCAGCTCCACCAGGGGTACAGCTGGCACCCGCCGTGCTTGGCTCGATATCGCACGATTCCTTGATGAGGATGTCGTTGGGGGGATCGCAGTCCTCCGTCAGCGACGGGAACGGCGCGAAGCTGCCGCAGGCCGCCTGGCACTCCGCGTAGTTGCTCGCGTTCTCGCAGGCGGCGTAGCAGTTGTTTGCGTCTGCCCGGAGCACAGTGATGTCCGTTGGAAGCACGGACGCAGCGGGCACGCAGGTGCCGCCACTTCCCCCAGTTCCCCCAGTTCCCCCGGTTCCCCCGGTTCCCCCGGTTCCCCCGGTTCCCCCGGTTCCCCCGGTTCCCCCGGTTCCCCCGGTTCCCCCGGTTCCCCCGGTTCCCCCGGTTCCCCCCGTGCCTCCGGTGCCGCCTCCGCCTCCGGTGCCGCCCGTTCCCTCGTAGCCGGTTCGTGCGCAGGCCTCGGGGTATAGGTCACAGGGGCCGGGGAAGGGCCCGGGGGTCCCGTGAACGGGTGCGTACTCGCAGACGAAGCCGAGCCCCGTGGAACAGGGGACGGCGGACCAGCTGCCGTCGCTGGTGAGGGCAGCGCAATCACCCCCTTGGGGCTGGCTGTCAGCCCAGGCTTCGAAGCGCCCGTCGACACGGTGACCCGAGGGGCCGCCGCTCCACAGGTGGTACTCGCTCGGATCCGTGGTGCCCGTCCAGTACCATTCGCCGGAGGTCACCGTCGCGTTGGCGCCGGTCCAGAACTGACCGCTCGTGGCCAGGTCGAGCCAGGCGTTCTCGATGCCGTCGCTGACGTGGACGAGCCTTCCATTTGGGTAAGCCGCGCAGGCAGCCTGTGCCTCTTGCCAGGTGCGGGGCCCGGTGCAAATCCAGTAGACGCTGTCCCGGAAGCGCCGCACCGTGCAGCTCGAGCCGGTGATGGGCGGACACTCGGCGGCGGGGTTGCCGCAGACGCCGTTTGCTTCGCACTGGTTCTCGCTCGCCGAATCGGGGCAGATGTCGCTCGTGCAGGGGTCGCTCACCTCGGCGTTGGCGCAGGGGCCGTCGACCTGAACGGCGGGGTTGTCGTCGTCCGCGTCGACGCAGGCGGGCACGCTGTCCCCATCGGCGTCGGTGTCCGGAGTGCCGCAGCCGCAGATGCCTGGCTGTACCTTGCCTGGATCCTGGGTACACGGGTCGTTGTCGTTGTCGACGCCGTCGCCGTCGTCATCCGGGACGGCAGGAGTGCCGCCGCCAGTGAAATCGTCGATGGAGAAGGGGAGCGGCAGCACCGGGGCCGAGTAGTTCGACATGACGGTGACGTGCTTGCCGAAGAAGGCGCCAATGTGCTGGCCGCTGTTCGGCGCGTTCAGCTTCACCTCGGCGTTGGGCGCCACGATGACCCCGACGAAGGGTCCCGTGAGCTCGATGGCCGCCGTGCCGAGGCAGGCGAGGCGCAGCCCTCCGGGCTCCACGACGGGGTTGCCCGCGGCGTCCGTGGCTGGGAGTATCTTGCCCGAGTCGCGGAAGGTGCCCCTCACGTAGACGACGATGGGGCCTCCCCGGGAATCCACGCGGAGCTCCGCCCCGGGCTCCATGTTGAAGGACTCGAAGAAATAAGTGCCCGTGGCCAGGGTCATGCGCGCGCCGCTGGGCAGGTTCACCGCGCCATAGGCGCCCGCTGCCGGGGTGATCCCCGGGTCACCCGGGTTCAGCGGCGGGTTCGGCGGATTCGGGGTGAAGGACTGGCCGATGTCGTTGGGCCAGTCCACGGACCAGGTGAGCGTATTGGGGACCGGTGGGGTCCCTTCTATCTCACCGCCGAAGACGTTGGCGCCGGTCTTGACGTCGACGATGCTCCCGCTCTGCGCGAAGCCATAGACGTTGGCGCTCGAGTTGACGACAATCGTCGATTGCGTCTGGATGTTCGCGTAGATGCGCGCGCCCCCCTGGACCTCCACGTTCGCGCTGCTGCCGAAGCCGCTCACCGTCGTCAGGTTTCCTTCCTGACCGATGATACCCCCGCCATTCAGGCTGAGGCGGTCGCTCGCCGAGAGCAGAGTGCTCCCGGGGCTCACGCCAGCTGGCAGGGTGAGTGAGAACTTCACCGCTGTGAAGCCCGCTGTCTCGGCTTGTTGCGCCCGAGAGAGCGAGTCTGGCGCCGCCGTTTCGTCGCTGGAACAGCCCGCTAAGGCTGCGACGATGGCGAGGCCGAGCACGGCGCTGCGTGCCCCTCGACGTGATGACATCATGCAGGTCTCCCTTGTTGTTCGTTGCCTCCAGAACGAAACCCGAGCACCGAATTAAACGGTTGCCAGCCTCCGCTCCTTGGAGCAACATCCTAAGCGAGCCGTCTGGGGCGGTTCAATAGGAAATGGAGAACCTATGAAACACTCGCTCCTGGCAATGGTAATCACTTCGATCCAGGGCTTAGGCGAACCGTCACGAATGTGACGAAGGGGAGCAAGGATGAAGACAGGAAGACTTCGAGCTCGACGGTTGAGCGTCATGGCCTTGGCTCTCGCCTGCTCGACGGCGTGCAAGCAATCGGGCGACTCGCCCACGGATTCTGCCCAAATGTCCTTGGAAGAGGGTTCGGGTAGCTCGTTGGCCAGCTCGTGGAGCCCGGGATACTATCTTTATGCAGTGCGGCAGGCGGCGACGACAGGAACCCAAACCGGGCTTGCCATGGTGCACTATGAGATGGACGCGGAGCTTCTGTTGGATGTGCGTTGGAAGACTGCGGATGCCAGGGAGCTTGCGCTCTCTCTCCGCAACGTGCGCTTCCGTGGCGTAGGGTCGGACGCCGAGCCCAAGTACCGCGCCATGGGAAAGGAGCTCGAGGAGCCGTTCCTTTTCACACTCACGGGCGGGCGCATCACGGCGGAGCGCCACGTGAAGGGCTTGGGCGCCTTCGCCGTCGGTATTCAGCGCAGCCTCGCGTCGGCCCTCCAGTTCACGGTGGACCCGGGTGCAGGGGGTGGCCCGTGGCGGGGTTCGGAGGTGGATGCCTCTGGGGAGTACTCGGTGGAATACGCGAAGGGTGAGAAGGCTGGCTCCTGGGTCCGGCGAAAGCTTGCCTATGAGGCGACACAGGTTGCACCATCTCCGGGCTCGAATCCCGGTCCGGGGCTCACACTGAGTCCTACGGTTCCCGAGGCGCGGTGTACCCTGATCTTCGAAAAGGGGGCTCTCGCTCGCCTAGCCAGCCGTGAGCGTATCGAGCTGCCGCTCGGCAAGGGCATGACCTATGGTGGGAAGATCGAGCTAACACTCGATCTGAAGAGCAGGGCGCCGAAAAGCTCCCTCCCGTGGGCAGAGGCTCTCGCCAAGTCCGTGCCCATCCAGCCTGGGCGCTCTCATGTCGCTCCGGGGCAGGTGGATGCCCTCGATGGCGTGCGGAGCGAAGGCCACACCTATGAGACGGCACTCGCAGCGCTCGAGGCAACCGCTGGGGACCGGGAAGCCCTCACGGATCTCGTCGGCAGCGTCCAGGGCGCCCCAGCGCCCGACGACGCGGCAAGGAAGGAGCGCGTTCGTGAGCGCAGTCGCGAGTTCACGGTCATGGTCGCGTTGCTGAGGAGCACTGCGGGCGCGCTGGAGCAGGCGGAGGCATCGATCCTCGAACGTTCACCAGCAGCGCCCCTCCTCTTGGACGCTCTTGCCTCCGTGGGCAGCCCGGAAGCCCAAGCCGTCATGGTGAAGGTGCTGCGCCAGCGTGGCCTTCCCATCGAGACTAGGGCCAGGGCGGCGGCTGGCTTGATGCAGGTCGATATGCCCTCGCCCGAGGCGGTCGCCTCATTGACGGAGCTCGTCCAGGATACGAAGCTCTCCGTGCACGCCCTCTACGGCCTCGGCACCATGTCCCGGAAGCTCCGGCTGGCAGGCGAAGAGGCGCGCGCGCTGGCGATTGCGAAGACCCTCATCACGGTCCTGCAGAAGGCTGCGGGGGCCACGGAGCGGGCCCACGCCCTGCGTGGCATCGCGAACAGCGGTCATGACAGCGCCTTCGAAGCAGTCCAGCCGTCGTTGCGCGCGGAGTCCGTCAAGGAGCGAACGGCCGCCGTCGACGCCATTCGCCTCATGTCGGGGCCCGCGGTCGACGCGTTGCTCGTCCAGGTGCTGGCATCGGAGACGGCCAATGTGATCCGCAGCGCGGCCGTCGAAGCCATCGAGGTGAGGGAGCCCTCAAAGCGGCTGAGCGACGCCCTTTCCCGGGCTGCCCAGTCCGACAAGGACTCGAGCGTGCGGCTTCGCGCCGTGAACGTGCTCGTGCGCTGGCTCCCGCAGCGTCCGGAGCTCCGCCCGGTGCTCGAGGCTTTGGCCAAAGCAGACGACAATCCGCGCGTCCGTGAGGTGGCGATGGTAGGGTCGACCCAGCCCGCCTCACCCTCCCGGCGCGGGGAGTCTCAGCCCCGCTAGCTCGTCGATCGTAGAACGGCTTACGGCGACGGGTAGGGACGGCAGCAGCTCCCCAAGGGATGTCGGTAAGGCATCCGGGTGCAGCATGGCCACCTGCAGTGTGCGGGTCGCTGCATCCAGGAGCGCGATGAGGTAGCGATCCCCGCGCGGCCTTACCCATACGGGGCAACCCTGGGTCGAGCCGCCCACGGGCAGGAGCGGGCCCTCTTCGAAGCCGCTACCGCTGCAGGCATCCACGACGTCCTGGTCGGCGGGGAAGTCCTCACGCCGGCAGTCTTCCCCACAGACGTTGCCGCCCACGTGCCCCGCTTGGAAGGAGCGGAGCCCGGTGCTGATGAACTCGCGATTGCTCCAAGCGTTGTCGTCCATCACGACCTCGAAGAGGTTCAGCTCGCCGCAGCCGTCGCCCACGGTGCCGGTCTTCGAATAGCAGTTGCAGAGGCCGTTCCACTTGCGGCCGCCGTCCCGCGTCAGCTCGGAGGCGACGAAGGCTATCCAAGGGCCAGGGTGCCCCTGCTCGTCAGAGCCACAGGCCTTCACCGCGTCGTCCTCGAAGTCCATCGACGCCAAGAGGACGATGAGCTTCGACCCGCTCCAGCCCAGGTGCTTCACCCCCGGGTCATCGGGGCAGTAGTAGTCCGTGCCGTCGCCGCAGTCGAAGCTCGGCTCTTGAGCGACGTAGTAGACGCAATCCTCCTGCGTGAAGTCACCGAGCAGGGACGCCGAGCCCGCACCGCTGGTACTGCTCCACAGGTTGTGCGCCTGACCGTCGCGGTCGTCCCACGAGGAAACGAGGGCCCAATCCCCGTCGGACGTCTCTGGCCGAGGCTGATAGACGGCGAGCTGACGCACGCTGACGGCCTTGAGCAGCAGCGTCATCTCCTTGTCGAAGGGTGCCAGGGGGACGTCCTCGGTGGCGTGCTCCGTGAGGCAACAGGGGGCGCCCCAGGTGTCCGTGCCGGCCTTGACCGTGCAGGCGCCGTGGCTCGGATCGCGATCGAGCCGGCGTGGCCACCAGCCCGCGGCGCCAAGATCCGTGAACGTCATCGTGCCCCCCACGGTGAGCACACCGCCATCCGCCGGATGCCAGCCGGGAGCCGATCCGGGAACGCCCGAGCCTGCGCCTGCTCCCGCGCTCTCCGAGCCGCCCGCGTTCCGAGAGCCACTACTCCCCGGCGCCGCCGCGCCGGAGCCGTTCCCCGCGCCAGCGCCCTCGGACGTCTCTTCGCCGCATCCAACGCTCGCGCCGAGGAGCGCCACTGCCGCGTAATGCCCGGCTGCCCGAGCCAAGGACGATCTTTTCATCGCACTTCATTCATTATCATCCATGCCGCACCCCTCCAACGGGGATGGCCGGAAAGCTGGGGAGGCACTATCAACCCGCATGCGTTTCGGTCAGCTGGCGGTGCTCCGCTACGGCGGTTTCACCACCTTCCTCTTCGCCCGGCTTCTCAGCACCATCGGCGCGCAGATGCAAGGCGTCGCCGTGGGCTGGCAGATCTACGACAAGACCCACGACGTCCGCAACCTCGGCTATGTCGGCCTCTCCCTCTTCCTACCCTTTCTGATCTTCATCTTGCCGTCAGGGGGCGTCGCGGATCGTTACAACCGGCGTCGCGTGCTGGCCGTGACAGTCGCCGTGCATGCTGCCAGCGCCGCGGCGCTCTTCGCGCTCACTGTGGGCCCTTGGCTCGGCGTGTGGCCGATCTTCGGGGTGCTTTTCGTGCTCGGCAGCGCGCGCGCCTTCGCCATGCCCGCGGGGCAGGCCCTGGTCCCGAACCTGGTGCCCCTTTCCCAGCTGGGCTCCGCGGTGGCGCTGTCGACCAGCACCTTCCACGCCGCTGTCATCCTGGGTCCCGTCGTCGGAGGCTTTCTCTACCTGCTCGGGCCCGCCGTCGTCTATCTGACTGTCGTCGTACTGCAGCTCCTTGCCTGCGGCTTTCTCCTCGCCGTCCGCTCCACCCAGGAGCGTCGGGCCGCGACGAGCTGGCGCCTCCATGATGCCCTGGAGGGTTTTCGCTTCGTTTTGTCGAGGCGCGTCATCTTCGGGGCCATCTCCCTCGACCTCTTCGTTGTCCTCTTCGGCGGGGCCACGGCCCTGCTGCCCGCCTACGCCCACGACGTTCTGCAGTCCTCGCCAGCGGCGCTGGGGCTGCTGCGCGCTTCTCCCGCTGTCGGCGCGGTCATCACGACGGCCGTCCTCGCCGTCTCCCCCATTCGCCGCCACGTGGGGCGCTGGATGTTCGGAGGCGTCGTGCTCTTCGGTCTGGCGACGATTGGCTTCGGGCTCGCGCGCTCCCTCGTCCCGGCCGCTCTCTGCCTGGCGCTGCTCGGCGCGGGGGACATGGTGAGCGTCTACGTGCGCCACCTGCTCGTCCAGGTGGAGACCCCGGATGCCATCCGTGGCCGCGTCAGCGCCGTGAACTCCATCTTCATCGGCGCGTCCAACGAGCTCGGCGAGTTCGAGTCGGGCATCACGGCAGGCTGGTTCGGGCTCATCCCAGCCATCCTGCTGGGCGGTGTGGCAAGCGTCGGGGTAGCCGGCGTCTGGGCGTGGCGCTTCAAGGAGCTCTCCAGGATGGACCGCTTCCCCCACGACGTCCAAGAGGCGCAGGGCAAACCCGACACGCCGGAGCTCGCCGAGGTCCTGTCTCAGCGCGACCCCGACGCGCCCCCGGCACCTTAGGCGAGCCTCACCGGGCGGTCACGGCGTAAGCCGCCGCCCCTACCAGCCCCGCATTGTAGTCGATTGCCACCTCGCTCGTCTCGTAGCGATCGAGCACGTCGACGGCGGCCAGCTGGGTGGGGTCGAGGGAACCCCCGATGAGCGCCCCTTCCAGCAGGAAAGCTTGGGGCGTGGCGCCAAGGACGGCCATGGAAACGTTGGGGTCGTTGCTCCCTTGCGCGTTGCGATGGTGGGGGTGCAGCGGATAGCTCTCACCCACCCCGACGACGAACGAGGCGCCCGTGTTCTTGCCCGTCACGTAGTCCACCTGATCCAAGACGAACTGCCGGTACTGCTCGCCGCCGAAGGCCTCGGCGCACAGGGCAACGGCAAACGCGCCGCCCATCGTGAAGCGCAGCACGCCCCAGGATTGCCCGAAGTCCGCCACGCGGTGCGCCCCACCCGTGGCCTTGCCCAGGTAGTCGTCACAGACGACCTGCAGCGTCGGGGCCTCGCCGTTCTGCCCCCAGATGGGCAGGGTTTGGCCCCGCTTGGCGAGGGTATGGTGCGCGAGGTTCTCTGTATGGTCCCAGCTCAGGGCGAAGCGGGCCAGGGCCTGGTCGGCGATGCGCAGCACGTCGTCGAGGTAGCTGTCGTCCTGCGTCTCCGCCCAGAGCTCGGCGGCGCCGCCAAGGATGTCGTCGTACTTCGTACCATTGTTGTAGAAGCTCACGTTCGAGGGGCCTTCGGACTCGTGCTGACGGGTGTGCTCGAAGAGCGCCTTTGCTTCTTCCAGGTAACTGTCGGCCAGGGTCGCGTCGAAGGGACGGAAGGCCCTTGCGCCCGCTGCCAAGGCTGCCGCTGCCAGCCCCGAGAGGTCCGGGTTCTCGGCGAAGTAGACGGTCCTGGGATCCCCGCCGAGCTCGGGGCCCAAGGTGGCCTGGGTGGGGCACATGACGAAGCGCTGGTGGTCTTCGTCCTGACCGACCCGGGACACGATGCCCTTCGCGGTGCGGATCTTGAGCAGGTAGTCCGTCGCTACCCTCACCTCGTCCAGCACGTCCGGAACGCCGTTGGCCGCGCAGTAGCGCGCGTCATAGCGATCGCTGAAGGCAGCAGGGAAGGCGTCGTAGGCCTTGAGGAGGGCATAAGCGGCGTAGGCGATGGTCAGGGTGAACTTGATGTGGTCGCCCGCGTCGTGCCACCCTCCCGCCAGGTCCAGGCCCTCCGTCGCGCCGTCGTTCTCGAAGCACTTCGCACCGCGGGGATGCCCCGTGAGGAGCCAGTTGCCCGTGTCGCCCGAGCGCTGGGCCCCGTAGAAGCGCACAGCCATGCGCAAGAGTCGCTCGTCCTCCGAGTCCCCGCCGGGCCCGGGACCCGTCGTGGCCGGCGTATCCCCGCACTCCGCGCCCCCGGGCTGCGCACTCCCGCCCCCCGACGAGCTGCCCGGGTCGTCGGGGCCCGAGGAGCCGCCCCCGCCAGCGGCGGAGGATTCTCCAGGGTCGTCGGAGCCGTCCGAGCCACAGCCGCCGAGGGAGAGTGACGCGAAAAGGAGAGAAGCGAGGGTAAGGCGAAGCATGCCCCGAGTGTAGCCGCTCCTGACGATCGGCGGGCCCCAGAGCAGAGCTTCCCCCTCGACCCGCAAAGGTTCACGCCATGGTGGCTTCGGTACTGGGCATGGATCTTGCTGGCGCCCACCAGCGCGGGCGCGGTGGCCCCGGCGGCTGGGTGCTGAGCGGCGCAGAGACCTGCTGCGGGGGGGGCTGAGCGTTGACTCGCGAATACCGCCGTATTCGTCAATGCGCGGACCGCAGGACGTCGCGGATGGCCTCCGCCGCCCGCACCAGATGCGTGGGGTCGACGAGCTCGACGCGATCCCGCTCTGTGTGAGCAAGGTTCGACCAGACCCAAGAGAACTCGCTCGTCGTCAGGGCAATCGCCTTCACACCTCTCTGGACGAAAACGGCATGGTCGCTCTGAAACCATGGCGAACCCGCGCGCAAGCCGGGCCGTGACAACAAGCGTGCTAGCTGCCTCTCTTCGGCGTCCGTGAAGCCGTAAGTCGAGAACTCCGTCTCGCCCTCGCGAAAACCGATGCCGTCGATGTTGATGGCGAACGACAATCGCTCCAAATCTGGTCGGTTGCCCAGGTAGGCGAGCTCGCCCGCTGCGGAGTAGTCG
This sequence comes from Pseudomonadota bacterium, assembly GCA_023398955.1. GTDB lineage: Bacteria > Myxococcota_A > Polyangia > Polyangiales > Polyangiaceae > JAEWRL01. Next base: position 4,214 of record JAEWRL010000088.1, on the reverse strand, counting down.
TCCTCGCCGTTGAAGGCCACGAGCTCGACTCCGTCGAAGCCGCGCAAGAGCTCCGCGAGCAACAACAGTACGACGATTCCACCCGCGTTGTCGATGGCACCGGGGGAGCCACGCTTCGCGTCGATATGCGCACAAACAACGTGGCGCGCAGGTTTCGCGCCGACATGAGCGACGACATTGAAACCGTTCGAAGGCTCGCGCCGCACCCGCATTCGAATGCGCGCCATCTCCCCGTCGTGCGCGGCGAGCCGCGCGCCCTCTGCCTCCGTCATGTATGCCGAAGGAAGGGCAAAGGCCCCGTCTTCCACCAAGGGAAACGGGCTCAGCGCCGCCGTCGCCATCGGATTCTTCCCCGTCGCAGCAAGCACGACGAGCGCACCCGACCGTTCGAGCATCTCGACCAATCGAGAGTGCTCCTCGTTCGAGTAGAAGGGATAGTCCTTCGGAACCAACTGCTGGGCGACGAGAGCCCCCTGGAGAAGCAATACGGCGCCGCACAGATTGCTCGCTAGCTGCTCCCTCGAGCGGATGACTCGGAGCGGTCCAGTTCCATCGCAGGGCCAAGAGTAGGGGCTCGCGTGCAGCGAGAACGGCTCGCCTCGCACGAGAAGCGTCTCTTCGAGAGGATCCCAAGCGATGCAGGGGAACTCCTGGCGCTCTACGGCGAGGCCGTGCTCTCGAAATCGCGCTTCGACGTAGCTCGTGGCTGCGCGGTTGCCGTCGCTGCCGAGATCCCTGGCTGTCACTTCAACGCACAGGTGGCGTAAGTGTCGGTCCGCAAGCTGGACCAGATTGTTAGTCATGCCCGGAGCATTCCCCCTTCGGACGGCGAAAGATTGTAAGAACCCGACAGCTTGCCACCCTCCCCGTCCTCGTATAAGGAGAGAACGACGCGATGCACCCCGCCCCTAGCGCCGACCGAGTCGAGGTGATCGCCCCCTCCCATCCAGAGCTCGCGATATGGGTCGAGCAACTCTGGGTCTTGGAGTCGTCGGAGCCGATCACCCAGCGCGTTTACTGTACTGGCAAGCCGCAGTTGCTCCTTCACTCGGGTGCGCCCTTCGTCGAACGACGCCCGGCTCAGGAGGAGCGCCGACAGCCAACGGTGTACCTCTGCGGGCAGATGACACGCTTCTGCGACGTGACGGCGCCAAGTGGCGCGCGCACTATCGGCGTCGTGCTCCACCCAGCAGCACTGCGCGCCTTCGTGGACGCGCCCGCTATCCTCGTCAATGATGGCCAAGCCCCCGCCAACGACCTCGGGCCGTGCCTGCGGAGCATCGCCTCGCTTCCGCTCGCTGAGCTGCCCGCGCGCCAGCTGCTGCCGCAGATCGAGCGGTGTCTCCTTCGCGGGATGCGTCGAGACGTGCGTCTGAACACGGCCAGACACTTGACGGAGTTCTGCCGAAAGCACCATTCCGTTGCTGCCCTGCTACGAGAGACCGCGTGGAGCGAACGCAAGCTGCAGCGGTTCTTCGCAGACTACGTCGGACTGTCGCCGCGCGCGTTCTCGTCAGTGACACGCCTCGCGCGGGCGGTTGACCTGTTGCACACGCGGAGCGCCATCAGGGCTGCCGTAGACGCAGGGTACTTCGACCAGCCGCACTTCATCAAGGCCTGCAAATCGCACACAGGGTACACTCCAGCCGAGTATGCGCGCATCTGTTGGGGAAGACGCGAGGCTCAATGACTGATGACTCATGGCTTCACTCCTCTTCCTGTGGTGGGACGGCCTTATAGAAACCGATCCACTCGCCGCCGCCACAAGGGGGAGAGCCATTGAACTGGTACTTGCCGTCGGCCATGAAGATGCTCGGATTGGGGAAGGTGGCAGTCTTGCGCTTCGGGTGGAATGAAGGTGCTGGCGGCATTTCTCGGACGCTGTAGGTGGACCATGCGGTCTCGTCATCGATGTAGTCGTAGTCGCCCCCCGTTACTTGGCTGAGGCGGCCACGCTTGGCAGGGGTGGCACCGGTTCGATCGAACGCGCGAGGCGGAACCGGAGGCTCTTGCCCCCTGGGGGTCGACGACGGGTATGCCGAGGAGGTGGTCGGAGGAGTCGCTTCCGAAACCCCCACGCAGGACGCCCCGGTCCCGACACGTGTTACAGCACTCCGCAGGCTTGCCAGTTCGCGTGGGACAGAGCTTGCCTTGGCAGGCGGGTGCCGTGTCGAGACGCGCGCCTTGAAGCAGAATCAACCGATCGACGAACTGCTCGCGGACGTTGGGCACATTCGCGCCCCATCTCGGAATGCCGATCGCATCCACCAGGCGGTCTGTATGAGCGATGGCGCAGCGCCGGCCTGGGTCCGGACCATCCACGAGAATGCACTTCTGTCCTTCGCCACTGGCTTCGTCAGTCCGACAATCCGCCACACCCGCGGCGGCTGACGCGCTGGGTGCAGCCTCGACGGACGAGGGGAAGGGGCCGGGAGGGGACTCGTCAGCGGGATCGGTACGGCAACCGAAAAGCAGCAGCCCCACGGAAAGGATGGTCCGGGCTCTGGCGGCGGACGCATGAGGGGGCACGAGCATACTCGAGGCGCATTCTATCATGCGCGGCTCCTGCACTCGTCGGGGCTGCGGCTCGAGGTCGACTGGAGGAGCGGGAGCTGCGTCGGGTCGCCCTGGCGATGAGCCGCGCAGGCGACCATCAGGGTGCGCTCGCGCTCGTCGAACGCCACCTGGTGGAACACCCCGAGTGGGCGGGGAATCCATTGCTCCGTCAGCTGCGGGGCGACGCGCTCATCGGCTTGGCGAAACGTTGCCGCGCGACAGCCAAGGTGCCGGAGATTGCGGCGGCCACTCGAGCGCGGGCCTGGACCTCGCGAAGCTGAGGCACGACAATCGACCTCGCCAAGCGGGACGTCGGCGGTAGCGCCTGCCAGGGGTCCAAGCGATGCAAGCTCTGTCGGCGCGGCGATCCCCTCGTCGTGAGAGCCCCCGCATCTCTCGCGCCGGACCTCGGCGGCGAGCTCCAGGCCCCCCCCGACCTCCCGCGAGCGAAGTCGAGACCCCCCGGGACTCCCCGGCTCCTCATGATTCGTTGTTCGACCCCCAATCTCGGACCCCGAGCACGGGCCGCGGACGGGGTTCGCCCCCCACCTTGGGTGCCCTGCGGGAGGGCGATTTCGAACTCGAGGCTCACAAAACCCCCCCCGACCTCAGAAATTTTCGGAGTCGAGGCTCACGAACCCCCCCCCGAGGCTTCCCGCGGGCGGTATCGGACCTGCGCCTCGAGATACCTCGGGTCGAAGGCGCGGCTCGGACGCCGCCCTCTCCGGGGGCGGGGAGGGCGCGGCGCGCTTCGAGTTCGAAAACTCCCTAGGCGCGGGAGGTCGCGGCGCGCTTCGAGTTCGAAAACTCCCTAGGCGCGGGAGGTTTGCGTCCGAGTCGATGATCATTTCGGCCGGTGCTCGGGCGGGAGCTGCGGGGGTCGAGCATGATTGTGGCCGGTGTGCTGGGGGTTCTGCCGGGGTCGAGCATGATTGCGGGGCCCCTCACCCCGCCTGGCAAGCCGACTCAGGTCCCCTTCGAGGGGTTCGGTTTCCAGTCCAACCTGAGCCGCTTCCCGCTGGTCGCGCAGTCTCGCAGATACAGGTTCATCAGGGTCTGGTACGGGATCTGGGTGTCGTCGGCCAGCGCCTTGAAGTACTCGATCGTGTCCTGGTCGAGGCGGATGGTGACCTGCTTCTTGGGCCGCTTTGCGTAGGGGTTCTTCCGCGCCCCACTGAAGTCGTAGCTCTTCCTCATCGCGACGTGCTCCTTTCGTACTCGATGCGCTCTGAGCGTGTTGCCTTCCGAGCGGAGAGGATTCGGATGACCTCGTCCTTGGTTCGATAGCAGTGGCACACGACGAGCCGTCCGAAGGGCAGAGCTCATGCCCAGCAGAATGAAGCGGTCTTCGTCCTGGGAGTGGTCCGGGTCATGCGAACTTCGAGCGCCACTACGCAATAATTACGATGTAGTGTCGCGAGAGGCAAGTCGACAAGGGTCTCCTGCGGGACCGTCGAAGGCGAGCGCCCCCCGGACCGTTTGGGCGGATGATGTGTCCAGGGCCTGATTGGGCTAGGGCCTGTCCCCTGACTGCGTGCCCGTGCCCGTGCCCCCCAAGTTGACCAAAGTGGACCGCAAGCGCGCCGTTTCCCGAGGTTTTTGCCCGAAGCTGGTATCTACGCCTGCGCGGAGGCCGCTGGCGTGTGCGTCGGGAACTG
>JAEWRL010000080.1 GCA_023398955.1 Pseudomonadota bacterium | reverse complement strand
CTGGAACCGTCCCGGCGCGGCTGCACTGATCCACGCGCTCGCTTCCGCGGTGAGCACCGCGTCGCCCCACTACGTGACTTACACCACCGCGCTCCTGCGGCGCGGAGCGCGTCGACGCCACTACCCGCATTCCGACGAAGAGCCGTCTTTCTGTACGCGATCGATACTCCGTTTTGGTCATTACCAATTAGTATTCCAGGAATCCGTTCGTTGTAACAGGCGCCATATTCCCCACAAGGTGAGTATGCGTATATATGGTATGTACCCGTGGGAACATCGACATTCCCATTCCTAGCGATCAGTACCATCACCGAAGTGACGTTGGCAAGGACGCCACCTCCACCGAAGCACTTGTGCGTGACCCGTACACCGGAGGACTGCGCAGCAAGGCTACCTTGCCACTGGTACCAGATCCACTCATCGGGAGAACCAACGTCCCGCTGCGTCCAATAGAACCGACTATCCTTTCCAACGGCCGTTGTCACTTTGAAGCTGTACGTCCCGGCAGCCCCAGTCAGTTGTGGAGTACAGCCGGCCACATCCATGTAACCGGACCAGATTTGGATTCCATCCCTGTAGACGACTGCCCACGTGTGTGAGGCCCACATGTGCCCAACGTACTGCCCAGCCTCATACTCTTCGAGAAGGTAGTCCTCGCCGAGATTACCGTCACTATAACTATATACCCAGGTTGCACAGAACTTATTATACCCCGCGGCGAAGCTGGCCTGCGAGAGCAACAGCACAACAGCACAACAGCACAACAGCACAACAGCACCAAGGAGCCATACGACCAGACGTCTCATGGCGCCACCTCCTCACTGTGTCCGTCGAGCGCAAGGTTGGTGGGTCGATCATCGCCCGCAGTTTCTACCGCGATAAACTGGACGCCATCTGTGCTTCCATCTTCGTCGGCTGCCCTCGAAGCGGCAACCGCGGCACCTAGATTCCGATCCCAGAGACGCACCGTAGGCTGCGGGAGACGCCGCGAGCTGTTGAAGCGAGCCGAGTCATGGATGGCTTGTGCCGCTTCAGTTCGAAAGGTCGCATCACGGAATGTTTCCTCGGACGTTACATAGAGCTGGGTACTCGCAGTAGTCGCCTGCAGCGCCTCGACCGGCTTGCCCGTTGCGAAGTCGTAACGCTGGACGACGTACGAAGCGACGAGCCTCACTGCTGCGGCCATTCCTGCACTTTGTGCCGGCAGGCCCTTCACTGGGATGTCGAGCGAAAGCGTGCTATCCGCCTTGATTGTGCGGCGCCCCAACGCCCGGGCAACCTTCTCGCCTCGTGGGCTGACTCCAGCCAGACTCAGCTCGGCGGAAATCGAATGGCTCGTGTTGTTCCGGAGGAGTGCCCGTACGGCCTGCCCGCGATGCTCTGGGGCAGTTTCGGCCCAGACGACTTCAATGGAATTGGCGCTGACCCCTTCCCCTTCCTTCTCTGAGGCCGTGAGGGGCGTGGGTGCCGTCGCAGTCTCCACTTCGTCGAGCGGTTCGTTGTTGGATGAATCGTCGACCGAGGCACAGCTTGGGATCCAACAGAGCGCCGCGAGGATAACCGCAACCAGCGATCCTGTTTGTTCTAGCCGCTGTAGGCGAGTCGAACTGCGCTCATGCGTGCGTGCGTGAGTGCGTGTAACGGTGCTGCACATTCCGTGTTGGTTTCACTTCTAGTGCTCCTCTCCGTGAGATGCTCTGGGCGAAGCTCGTCGCATTCCCAAGCTCCGTGTCCAGAAGTCTACGGTGGGGGCACGGGTCAGGTCAACATGAGCAAGCACCCCATGAATCACCTCGCGATTGTTCGGTAGCATTGAATTCTCCCACTGCGGTAGTGCGCCAGCATCCTCGCCACGGAACAGGATCGCGGTGCTAGGGGTCCCCGTGCGTTAAGAGATCCTTTCCCGAACGCCTCTCGCGTTAAGACGACACTCCGGCTTGTAGTCTCGTTGCGCCGGCATTCGAGTACCCCTCTCGCGGTGCTAGTGCACCCGGTGGGTTGCCTCTCCCGACCCCGCTCGATCCGTGATGCCGCACCCTTTGCCAAGGGCTCGCGCAAGCTTGCTGCTCATCCCCGGCCGAGCGCCCCCCCCGTGACCCACCCTGAATCGTTTTTGGTCCGCTGAGACTCCAACTCATGACAGCGGCTCCCGGCCGCTCACTCGACCTCCACGGAGGTCCGAACTGCTTGGAGAACCAGACGCATGGACAGCTTCACTCCCGTTAGCTCGCTCATTGGCGGCGTACTGATCGGCGTCAGCGTCACGCTGATGCTAGCCCTTCACGGTCGGATCACCGGGATCACTGGGATCATGGTGGGGGCGACCTTCTCGCGCTCGAGCGGAGATTGGCTCTGGAGGGTGCTGTTCCTACTCGGGCTTGTCGTCGGCGGAGTGTTGATGCTGCCCTGGACGCCGGAGGCCCTGGCGGAGGGTAGCCCTCGTGGGTTCCTCGTCGTCGCGTTGGCTGGGCTGCTCGTTGGGTTCGGCACTCGGCTCGGCAACGGTTGCACGAGTGGTCACGGGGTTTGCGGGGTGAGCCGCCTCTCAGCGCGCTCCCTCGTGGCCACGGCCAGCTTCATGACAGCAGGGATGGTGACCGTGTTCGTCGTTCGTGCCATGACGGGGAGCTGAGTCCGCGCCGTCATCGACGCCTTATCCGTTCCGGAGTTTGCGAGGGAAAGCCGTGAAATCGCTCAGTCGCTTCGTTCCCATTCTCGTTTGGCTGCCGAGCTACAGCAGGGAGCTCCTCACGCGGGACCTGTCTGCCGGGATAACGACAGCCGTCATGCTCGTCCCTCAGGCCATGGCCTACTCGTTGCTGGCCGGGCTCCCGCCAGTGATCGGGCTCTATGCATCCATCGTTCCACTCGTCCTCTATGCCGTTTTCGGAACCTCTCGGCAGCTCGCCGTCGGCCCTGTTGCGATGGTGTCCCTGCTGGTGGCCAGTGGAGTCGGTGCGCTGGCGCCCTCGGGGAGCGCTGAGTACGTGACCTATGCCGTGCTCCTGGCGCTGATGGTGGGAGCCATACAGCTCCTAATGGGGGCTGGGCGACTCGGATTCTTGACGAATTTCCTCTCGCACCCAGTGCTGAGCGGCTTCACGTCGGCGGCGGCGCTCATCATCGGTTTCAGTCAGCTGGGCCAGTTCTTCGGCGTCAAGCTCGAGAGAAGCCACTATATCCACGACACGTTGATTGGTTTGGTGCGTAAGGCGGAGGCGATCCACGGCTATACCCTCGCAATCGGTGCCGCCAGCGTCGCGCTGCTCGTCCTCTTGAAGCGCATCGACAAGCGCTTTCCCTCGGCTCTCGTCGCGGTCGCGGGTGGAACCGTCGCTGTCTGGGCCCTCGGCTTGGCCGAGAAAGGGGTGAGTGTCGTCGGAGAAATCCCACCGGGGCTTCCCAGCCCGGAGCTACCTTCCCTCGATGTCGGGGCTGCCGGCGCACTGCTGCCCACGGCGATGACCATCGCGCTCGTGGGGTTCATGGAATCGATCGCCGTGGCCAAGGCTTTCGCGCGACGCAATGGCTACGATGTAGATGCCAATCAAGAGTTCGTCGGGCTTGGTATCGCCAACCTCGGCGGTGCGCTCTTCCAAGCGTATCCCGTCACCGGAGGCTTCTCGCGGACCGCGGTGAACGCCGAGGCCGGGGCGAAGACCGGGCTCGCCGCCATCGTCACGGCAGCGGTCGTCGCCATCACCCTGCTCTTCCTCACACCGCTCTTCTATTACCTGCCGAAGGCTGTCCTGGCGGCCATCATCATGACTGCCGTGTTCGGGCTCGTGGACTTTCGAGAGGTCAAGCACCTGTGGCGCGTGAAGCGCAGCGACTTGGTACTCCTGCTCCTGACCTTCGTGGCGACGCTGAGCCTCGGGATCGACAATGGCATCCTCGCTGGTGTGGGAGCGAGCCTGGTGTGGTTCGTCGTGCGCACCACCCGGCCGCACTTCGCGGTACTGGGCAGGCTGCCCGGCACCCGCACGTACAGGAACACCGCACGGCACCCGGACGCGGAGGTCGATCCGAGCCTGCTCGTGATTCGCATGGACGCTCAGTTCTACTTTGGAAACATGAGCTTCCTGCGGCAGGCGCTGCGCAAGCTCGAAGCCGAGCAGGTTGGACCGCTCAGGGCCGTCATTATCGATGGCTCCAGCATCAACCAGCTCGATTCGAGCGCTGATGCCGCCCTCCACGAGGTGAGGGACGACCTCGCGTGCCGTGACGTTGCTCTCTACTTCGCCGGGGTGAAGGGCCCAGTGCTCGACGTGATGAAGCGTTCCGGCTTCTACGAGAAGCTCGGCGCCGACCACTTCTTCTTCGATGTCGCGGATGCCTGCGATGCTGCCCACCAGCACGCCGTCTCGGCGCCGCCCGCCCCGACACAGGCGTCCGGTGCCGACCGCACCCGTAGAGTCGCGGAAACCCCTAGGCCAGCCGCCACGGCGGGCGTCTGACCGGCGCAAGGCATGCACTCTCTCGGCGACTCGCAGCCAGCAGGGCACCCGCGGCGGCCCCTCGGCAGCCACGTAACCGGCCACCCGGGCAACCCAACATCCCCGAGCGGGAGCGAGCGGCACTGGAGGGCACGACCCGGCGGGCAGTGACGTTCCATCTTCCACGTCTCGGCGACGTGAGTCATGCTTTCCGAGCTATGAGCGACTACGCCCTGGAGCAGCCGCCGCGCCCCGACGTGTCGCACCTCGTCACGGAGGACGACGAGCCGGTGGACAACCTGTTTTCCGAGAAGCTGCAACGGCTGTTGGCGAGTGCGCTCTACGCGAGTTGGTCGGGTCCACCACACCTTCCCGCGAACGACGACGAATCCCCCGAATGCGGCCCGCGCCGGTTCTTGGTGGCCGCGAACGTTGGCATCTTCATGCGTCCTCAGGACACCCCCATCGTGCCGGACGTGCTTCTGAGCACGGACGTGGCTTTGGAAGAGCTCTCGTGGACGGATGAGGAGAGGCGCGCCTATTTCGTCTGGGAAATGGGCAAGGTCCCAGAGCTCGTGATCGAGATCGTTTCGAATCGCAAGGGCGATGAGCTCACTCGGAAACTGCGGCACTACAGTCGGTTGCACGTGTCCGCTTACGTCGTCTTCGACCCGCGTCAATTGCTCGGCGAGGAGATTGTCCGGGTCTTCACCTTGCAAGGGGATTTACTGAGGCCCGTTCCCCCGACCTCACCGCCCCTCTTCGAGCACCTGGGTCTTGGACTCACCTTGTGGAAGGGCAGCTTCGAGGGAACACGCTCGACCTGGCTTCGCTTCACCGACGCAGCTGGGGAGCTCCTGCTAACGGGCGAAGAGCGCGCCGACCAGGAGAGACAGCGCGCCGACAAAGAGGGACAGCGCGCCGACCAGGAGAGACAGCGCGCCGACCAGGAGCAGGCAGCGAAAGAGGCGGCGCTGGCACGTATTGCCGAGCTCGAGGCCACGCTGAAGAGTCAGCGTTAGCTCGTCACTCCCATTGGTCCCCCCCTGAGCGAAGGGAGCTCGGCGGATCGCGTCTGCCACCGAGTGGGCACGACGGCGAGGCCCTGATAGTGTGGCCCGCATGCTCGCCATCAAGCCGCCCGAGTTGGAAGGCCTACTCCAAAAGCTTGTCGAGAAGCTGCACAGCTGGGTGGAGGCGCTCGTCGTCATGTTTCCCAACTTGCTGCTAGCGCTCCTGGTCATCGGGCTGGGCGCCGTGGCATCGCGATGGGTGCAGCGGGGCATCTACGGGATCCTGAGGCGGGTCACCCGCAACGAGCCTATCAGCAGGCTGCTGGGATCCGTGGGCCGCGTTGCGCTCGTCGCGCTCTCCTTCCTCTGGGCGCTGGCGCTCCTTCACCTGGACAAGACGGTGACCTCCGTGCTGGCAGGAGTCGGGGTCCTGGGCCTGGCGCTCGGATTCGCCTTTCAGGACATCGCTGCCAACTTCATGTCCGGCTTCATCATGACACTCTACAGGCCCTTCAAGGTTGGCGACCTCGTGGAGCTCGGTGGGCGGCAGTGTCGCATCTTGCGCGTGGAGCTGCGGGCGACGCTCGTGGAAACCTTGGACGGCCTGAGCATCCTCTTTCCCAACAAGGACGTCTTCCAGAATCCGATCATCAACTATACCCGCACCAGCGATCGGCGCATGGACCTGCGCGTTGGCACGGCCTACGGCGACGACATGGAGAGGGTTCGCGACGTCGTGCTCGAAGCGGTAAGGGACTGCCCGCACCGAAACCCGCAGCGTGACGTGGAGCTCTTCTTCGAGGAGTTCGGCGATAGCTCCATCAACTTCGAGGTCCGCATCTGGCTGAGCGATTCCTCCCAGCTCGCATACCTGAGGGCGCGCTCGGAGGCGATGATCAAGAAAGCCTTCGACCGCGAAGGGATCACGATCCCCTTCCCCATCCGCGTGCTGGACTTCGGGGCAGACTCGGTAGGCGGTAAGCGCCTGGACCAGATGCGTCTGCCCGGGGCCGCGGAATAGGAGCGCCGCACCTCGGCGTAGCTCGGGCGTGACGCCCTGCACTGGCGAGATTAGCGCCCGGTGCGTGCTATCTGGATCTCCACCCGCCGGTCGCGGCGCCGTCCCTCTGGCCCCAGGCCGCGCGCATAGTGCTCGCCCCGTGAAGCGACAGTCACGCGAGCGGGATGGATGCCCCTTTGAATGAGGTACCAGCGCGCCGTGCGCGCCCGATCCATGGCAAGCTTCAGGTTGTACGTCTTACTGCCCACCGGATCCGCGTAGCCAAAGACGACGACACTGGCGCCCAGCAGCTCGCCGTGCTTCATGCAGTTGGCGACCTGGTCGAGGATCTGTTGCCCTCGGGGCCTCAGGGCGGCACTGTCGAACGGAAACTGTGGTGCGTCCGAGGGCGTGTTTGGCAGATCGCAGTGATGGAACAGGATGTCACTGGAAGCATCGAGGTCCCGTGGCCCGTCAATCTCTTCGACCGTGCCGAGCTCCTCGTACTCCTTGATGATACGTCGTTTCTCCTGCCTCTCGAGCTTCGCGGCGTGGCTGTCGCGCAATGCCTCCCTCTTCTCGATCACCGACGGTGCGGGCGGCGCGGGCGCTTCCGCCGATGTTGCGCGGGTCATCCCCACGGGCTGCTCGAGCTCAGGCCCAACAGCGGCCGCGCAGGCGACTAGGGCGCCTCCCAGAATACTGCCGGAAGTGAGGGAGGTGAGTCGAAACACAGCAGGCATCGGTGCCTCCACGGCCAGCCAAGGATGGCGGCCTGAAAGGCACTAATGCAAGCGCCGCGCCACGTCCGATGGAACAGGTTGAAACGGTGGACCTACGGCGCTGCAGCGGGCTGGTCGGCGTCCCGGGAAACACCCGGGCTGGGCAGAGGAGCAAACTCCCCCCGCTCCGGATCGTAGTCGAAGACCATGCCCTTCTCGATGTGGAACACCCAACCGCTGACGAGCAGCTTTCCAGCGTCCAGGCGTTCCTGCACGCAGCGAAAGGCACGCAGGTTTTCGAGCTGCGCCAGGACGTTCTCCTGGGCGGCTGCAGTCAGCTGCGCGGCTCCGTCGAGGTGCGCGTATTTCTGCTGAATGATTTCCTTGACGCCCTTTGCCTGTTCGACCCAGCGCCGAACGAAGGGAAGACCCTCCACGGTTTCCGGCCGCAGCACCGCGTCCATCGCTCCGCACTGGGTGTGGCCGCAGATGATCACGTTCTCCACCTGGAGGACCGAAACGGCGTACTCGATGGCAGCCGCAGTTCCACCAGCGAGGCTGATCTGTGGGACCATGTTCCCGATGTTCCGCACAATGAACAGCTCACCGGGCTCGGCGTTGGTGATGAGCGTAGGGATGACCCGGGAATCGCAGCAGCTGATACAAAGGGTTTCAGGCCGTTGCCCCCGACGAGCCAATTGTTGGAAGAGCTGCTGATGCGTGGCGAAGTAGTCGCGCTGAAACTTGTGAAGGCCTTGGACGAGCTTTTGCATCAGCCATGGATGTAACGTCCGCGTCCCAATTGTCGAGCCGCTTCGTGCGACAGGCCCCGCCCCTCCGGGGCATTGAGCCTCAGGGGAGCGGCTCTTGCTGGGTGCTGCAATGCAGCGTCCCAAGGCCTAAGACGAGATCGCGAGCGTACACGCCGACGACGCTGCGCGTCGGGAAGAGGTCGCGGAGTATGCCCAAGGCCACCCAGTCGTTCGGATCATTGAAGACTGGGACCAGCACCACCTGATTGGCGATATAGAAGTTGGCATAGCTAGCCGGCAGTCGTTCCCCACGGTAGGCGACAGGCGCTGGCATCGGTAGATCGACGATGCGAAGCTTGCGGCCGCGGGCGTCTCGGGACCTTCGCAGGATGGCGCGAGCGGCCCGGAGGTTCGCGTGGTTCGGGTCGCTCTTGTTCGCTTCATGGCAGAGGACCACGACCCCAGGCGCGACGAACCGCACGAAGTCATCGACGTGGCCCGAGGTATCGTCTCCGGCGATGCCATCCCCAACCCAAAGGACTCGCTCGACACCCAGCGCGTCCCGGAACGCGGTCTCGAGAGCTGCGCGGCTGGCTCCCCGGTTTCTGCACCGTGGACCGGTGAGCAGACAGTACTCGCTGGTGATGAGCGTGCCCTCCCCGTCCACCTCGAGCCCCCCGCCTTCCGCGACCAAGCGCTTCGAGCGACCGCGAACGCACAGCTCCGGAAACACCATGGGGGCCCCGAGGTGCTCTGGGAGCTGCTGTCCGGCACGTTCGTCGTCCTTGTGATCGGGATAGCGTGCCCAGCCGTTGAAGCGCCATTTGACTGCCTCGAGGCGACGCCCCGCGGGATCACCCTCGCGGAGCACGAAGCTCGGGAGGTAGTCCCGCGTCCAGGAACGGTCCGTCGGGGAGCGCACGAACTCCACCTTCGCCAGATCGACGCCGGAGACCCGTAGCACACGCGCCGCGCTCTGCTGCACCGCAGCCGTCGTGAGGATCCCCACCCGCTCACCTCCCTGGAGGAGCCGTGCGATCTCGGCGAAGACCCAGGGAATCGCCTCGTACTTCGTTGGCCAGTCGCCACGCTTGTGCGGCCAGGCGAGCCAGGTGGCTCGATGCGGTTCCCACTCGGCGGGCATGCGGCGCCGGAGCACCCCTCGCGCTGCGGCTGTGCGGCGCGTCACTCGCCCTTTCCCTCGTCGAGGAAGCGGCGGTCGATACCCCCATAGGCGTCGATGCGCCGGTCCCTCAAGAACGGCCAAATGCGCCGGACCTCTTCCTGCCGCCGGAGGTCAATCTCCACGACGAGCACCTCTTCCCCCATTCCAGCCTCCGCGAGGACGGTACCAAGGGGATCACACACGAAGGAGTGGCCCCAGAACTCTATGCCGCCGCTGGGGCTGGGCTCGAAGCCGACGCGGTTCACCGCCACGACGAAGACCCCGTTGGCTATTGCATGGGAACGCTGGATCGTCTGCCAAGCAGCGAGCTGTGCCTTGCCCTCCGATTCCTTCTCGTCGGGCATCCAGCCGATGGCCGTGGGATACACGAGCAACTCCGCCCCCCGCAGGGCCGTGAGACGGGCTGCCTCGGGATACCACTGATCCCAGCAGACGAGCGGCCCCAGGTTCACCTTCCCCGTCGGCACGTTGCGGAAACCGAGGTCACCCGGAGTGAAGTAGAACTTCTCGTAAAACTGCGGGTCGTCAGGGATGTGCATCTTCCTGTAGCGCCCCAGCTCCTCCCCCTTGGGCCCATGCACCAGAGCCGTGTTGTGGTAGAGGCCCGCCGCGCGGCGCTCGAAGACGGAGCTCACGATCACCACGCCGAGCTCGCGGGCAAGCGCCGCCACCGCTTGCGAGGTGGGCCCGGGCACGGGCTCGGCGAGGTCGAACCGGGCAGGATCCTCCACCTGACAGAAATAGGTCGTCGCAAAGAGCTCCTGCAAACACACCACCTCGGCACCGCGACCGGCCGCCTCCCGGATCCCCGAGAGGGCCCGTTCGAGATTCTTGGCCTTGTCTTCTCCAGAAGCGGCTTGCTGGACGAGTCCGACTCTCACGCTGCGCGTCGCCATGGGGCAGCGAAGTTAGCGCGGACTCGTGGGTCACGCCATGCCATGCTGGGACCCCGTGAACGCCACTGCCTCCACCAGCCTGTACTTCGCTGTAGTCAGCCCCGGTCTCGAGAGCCTGCTGGCGACCGAGCTCCAGGAATTCGGTCTCATGCCGCGCGCGCGACGCGGAGGTGTGGAATGGCGCGGCACGCCCGAGAGCCTTTGGCTCGTTCATCATCGGAGTCGTCTCGCCGAAGGGGTGCGTGCACGCCTCAAGTCATTCCAGGCGACCAACTTCCCCGCGCTGGAGCAGGGGCTCGAGCGCCTTCCCTGGCACGCCTACCTGCGGGCAGGAGCGCCCGTCCGCATCAGTGTGACCGCTCGCAAGTCGCGACTCTTCCACACGGGAGCCATCGAAGAACACGCCAGGAGGGCCATCGCTGCGCGCCTGGGAGCATGCCCTGTGCCTTCCCAGTCCGAGGACGCCAGTGAGATCCACCTGAGACTCGAGAGAGACGAGGTGCAGCCAAGCGTCGAGACAAGCGGTGAGCGCTTGCATCGGCGCGGTTACCGCACCCACGTGGGACCGGCTCCCCTGCGCGAGACCTTGGCCGCCGCCGCGGCCCGCCTGCTCGACGACGCCAGCCCCGAGCGCGCCGAAGCACCGGTATGGGATCCCTGTTGCGGCTCGGGCACCTTGTTGATGGAGTGGCTCCTCCGACGGCAGGCAGGTCCGCTATCCGGAGATCGCCACTTTGCTTTCGAGCGCTGGCCCATCCACGACGCAGCAGCCTATGCTATCTGGAAGGCTCGGCAACGCGACGCGAGCGGCACGGCAAGGCTCGGCCGCGCCCTGGGTAGCGATCGAGACTCCCGCGTGCTCGGCGCGGCGCGGCGCAACGCCGAGCGGGCTGGCGTGCAGGCGGCGTGCACGTGGTTGGAAGGGGATTTCAAGGACGTCGCGAGGCTCGTCCCTGAAGGACAGCGGGTCCTCACGAATCTGCCCTATGGCAAGCGTTTGGCGGCGGGGAAGGCGCAGAGCAGCGCCTTCGCGGACCTCGACGGGCTCCTCGGAGCGCGCCCGGATTTGCGCCCAGCGCTGGTGCTAACGACGGCGCCCCTCCCGCGCAAGGCCCGATGCGAGTGGCAAACGGTAGCGCGCTTCGCCAACGGCGGGATCAGGGTCACTGCCTGGCTTTCGCCCGCGCCCGGCAGTCGACGCTGACAGCGTCTGTGTCCCCGAAGTCGTTCACGGCGTCATGATCTTGGCGCGCAGTTTCCCCTTGCCCCCACTGTGGGATAGCCGCAAGGTTTAGTCTCTGCGCACAAAGCGCCTGGCGGGACGGGACAGCAGAACGTTAACAATTGGAGCGAGAGGGTATACGGGGACGCTGCATGGAGGTCTCGACGTGAGCGTCGCCACGTCGCTTTCTCGAGGAGTAGAGGATCTGATGTCATCACGATACGCATTCTTCTCAGTGCTCACTGCGGCTGCGGTCGCTGCGTGCGGCAGCGCTGGTGGGGATGAGACCTCAGGAGAGGTTCGAAGATGGGAGGACGCGATTCGCGCGGGCACGCCCGTGGCATTCCCCAGCGCAGACGCCTACGTCTACTTCAACATTTCGACGGCAAGCGGCATCGAGTTCGGAACCGGAGTACTCCTATCGCCGGACTGGGTACTGACGGCCGCCCACGTCGTGGACGGAGCTGCACAAGGAGCCCCGTACGCACCGGAAAACATCGAGATAATCTGGGGTAATATCACCGATCCAAGCTCCCTTTACACCCGAGCACAGGCGGTCTACCTGCATCCCGACCACAGCTTTGGGGGGTTTGCCTCACCGAGCTCTCCCAACGACATGGACGTGGCTCTGGTCAGGCTCGAGTCATCCTTCACCAATGCGCCGAACAAGTCCCTCGGCAACCACACGAGCAGCGCGCTCCTTGGGGCGATCTTGGCATGCTCCGGCTACGGATATAGGGCTGAGACGAATGGAAACCCCTCTGGCGGCTCTGGGGTGCTGACATTTGCGCTGCTCACACCAACGGCTCAACGGACACAGTTCGTCACGGCACCTCAGAACCTCCTTGCCCAAGTGCCCCTCGAGGGTGACTCTGGGGGCGGCTGCGTGCTCCCAGTCAGTACGTCGGTACTCGCCGGGCTCATCAGCGGGGGCGATTCCATCGTTCCGAATGCACCCGCCACCGAGACGTATATCATTCCGGCATCACGCTTCAGAACGTGGGTCCAGAGCACAATGAGCAACTGTGGCGATAATCAGCCACGAACCGCATCGTACTGCGACTCGTCGTGTCGGTGCAGCTACGGCCAAGGAGACTGCGATGCGGACTCGCAATGCAATCCCAGCCTTGCCTGCGATACGGACGTCGGTGCTGCTTTCAACATGCCGCCCAACTACGAGGTCTGCGTTCATCGTGGCTGCGAGACCCGGAGTATCGGCTCTGACACGTACTGCGACGCGGCTTGCCCCTGTGGCATCGGCGGCGGCGACTGCGACTCGGACTCGGGCTGCGTGGCAGATCTCGTCTGCGCGACCGACTACGGACCAGCCTTTGGAGCGAGGCCGATCACGGACGTTTGCGTCCCCTTCGTCTGCGAGGGCCGTACTGTGGGTTCGAGTTCGTTCTGCAGTTCGGACTGCCCCTGCGGATACGGTGGTGGCGACTGCGACTCGGACTCGCAATGCATGCCCGGCCTGAAGTGTGCAAGGGATTTCGGTCCCGCCTTCGATGCCACGCCGGCGACGGACGTTTGCGTCGTGGGAGACTGCAACCTTCGGACCTTGGGCTCTAGCACCTTCTGCGATGCATCATGCCCCTGCGGGTACGGCGGCGGCGACTGCGACTCGAACTCGGGCTGCATGCCCGATCTGGTCTGCGTCACCGACGTAGGTACTTCGTACGATATGACGGCGGCGACGGATGTCTGCCTGCCAGGGGCTTGCGCCAGCCAGGTACCAGCAACGACGAACGGCTGCAGTGTCCAATGTCCTTGTGGCCATGGTGGCGGCGACTGCGACTCGAATGCGGAGTGCATGCCAGGACTCACGTGCGGCACAGACAACGGCGCCTCCTTCGGAATGCCCTCGAACTACGACGTTTGCGTGCGCTGAGAAACTCGACCAGGCTTGGGCATGAAACGAGCGCCCATGAACCTCGGGGTACCGCTGCTAGTCTCGTGGAGTGCGGGAGGGTTCCTCTCATGCCAGGAGCCCTCGCCGGTCGCCCAAGGCTCGAGAGAGCATGCCGAGACTGCGAGTTCGTCCGAGGTCGAACAGCGGCTCGAAGCAGCCCCGCAAGGCTCTGCCGAATGCGGCCCCCATGGGAACCTCCTTGGACACAGTACGCTCATGGTGCGAGTCGTCGATGCGACGACGAAGCGCCCCCTCTGTGGCGCGCGGGTCACGGCCGTGGATGAGGCCGGCAGTCCATTCCCTCTGCAGCCGGGGGACCGCAGCACGTGTTCCGTAATTGGCACGGAAGGGCGCTCCGGCCCCATCACGGTGAGGGTCGAGAAAGGCGGCTACGAGCCCGCACTCCAGCAGGCGGAGCTACGGTTCGACGGCTGTCGCTGGCGCAGTGAACCCGTGGTCTTCGAACTCACGCGTCATGGCACCTAGACACCTGGCGCGGCGCATGGGGTGGGCCCTGGGTGCAGCAGTCATCGTGGTGCTTGGGTGGCTCGCACGCCGACAGCTCGCTGGACCCGCTCGGCTTTCAGGGGTCACGCCCAACACTGACAAGGCTGCCAACGAAGTGGCCACGCGGGAGCGACACCGCGAGGGCGATCCGGCAGACGCCACGGTGCGCCGCGACTCTTCGAGGTCCCGGTCTGCACGCGGAGCAGCGCTCGGGGCCGCCGCCGATCTCGAGATCGCGAGCGCAGGCGCGCCCGGTACGCCCTTGAGCGAGGTTATCCTGCTCATCAATGAGGATTACGATGATCTGACCGCTGGCTGGAACGAGGGCGAGCCCGATCCGCGCCTTACTGAAGGCGAAGAGGACGAGCATCTCGAGCGCCGGAGACCCGCTCTTGCCGTCGATGACGGGGAGGATGCCCTGACCGCGGGGGAGCATGAGGACGAGGCGCCCGAGAGCGATTCGCCGAAGCTCGAGATGACCCCGAAGCGGCAGCGCCTGTTGAACAATGAAGAATGACTCAGAAGCCCTCCCGCGGGTGGTCGTGTGCCCTTCTCCGGGCTGACGTCGCAAGAATTCCAATTACATTGGGAGCATGTCCTGCAAGCTACCTCCTCGCCTTCCCAGAATGGCCAGCGCATGACGCACGTCCTCTCGCGCACCCAGCTCGTGCCTGCGCCTCTCGAGGAGGTCTTTGAGTTCTTCTCGCGACCAGAGAACCTGGCACGAATTACGCCGAACTGGCTTCACTTCCAGATCGTGGGGGGAGGGCAGCTGGAGATGAGACAAGGTCTGCAGATCCAATACCGCATCCGCCCTATCGGGTTACCGCAGAGGTGGGTGTCGAGCATCACCGTGTACGATCCGCCGCATCGTTTCGTCGATGAGCAGGTGCAGGGGCCGTACAGCTACTGGCGGCATCTACACGAGTTCGAGCCCGCCAGCGCCGGACGCGGCGCCCCACGAACCCGTGTTCACGATAGGGTCGAGTACCGGCTACCCTTCGGCCCCCTCGGGCTACTCGCCCACGCCGTGCTCGTGCGCCGGCAGCTCGAAGCCATCTTCGACCATCGCGAACGGGTGATCGTCGGCCTGTGGGGAGCAGAAGGGTCAGCCAGCGACCTGGCCTAGAACTTCGAGCGTCAGCCCTATTCCAGCTTTCCCTTCTCGTCGGGATGCAGATCCATCTCCTTACGGAGCTCTTGCTCTGTCTCCGGATCCGGCTCGGGATCGGGTTCCAAGTCGAGATCCTTCTTGAGCTCCTCGGGCGTCTCGGCCTGCTTGTCGCGGCGCTCCACGGGATGAAGGCCGGCTTCCTCCCGCAGTGCCGCTTCACTATCCGAAACAGGCTTCCCGTGTTCTTCCTCCTCATCGCAAGCGACGACGGACACGAAAAGGAGGCTCGCTGCGGCGACTACCAGCGCTGGGATTCCCTTGGTGGTTCTGGTCATCCTCTTCTGCCTAGCACCCGCCATGCCAGCCTCCGCAGCGCGGTCCTGCTCGCGCAAATCTGGCCACGCGACGCCGTGGCCCTTCCCCCGCGGGGCACGGACGCACCACTCTGGAGAGAGCCGTGTGGCGCATTGCCGCGCGTTTCGCATCCCGGGCAACTCTCGCTCAGCGAATCACCCCTGGCCGCTCCTGCGCGGCGTTGAGCGCCCCGCAATGCTGACCCTGGCGAACGGCGTCGGCAAGGCGGACGTCGTGGGCGAGCGCGGCAACGAGTCCCGCGGTAAAGGCGTCCCCGGAACCGGTAGAGCTGATGGCAGGGACGGCGGCTACGGGCATGCGGTGGACTCCCTCGCTATCGGCAAACAGGGTTTCGTCCGTGCCCCGCGTCACGACGACGGCACAGCCGTAACGACGCACCAGCCGCTGCATCTCCTCCTCGACAGCGCCGAGCAGCTCGGGCCCCGCGGCGGCGCTGCCCGACCCGAAGAAGGTCTGCACGAACTCGTCGAAGTTGGGCTTGATGACCGTCGGACTGTGCGGCAAGGCTCCCGTCAGGTCCGCTCCACGCACGTCCAAGACGACCCGGCATCCGCGGACCTTCGCACGCTCCACCCAGCGCGGCACGACGCCGTGGCTGAACCCGGCGGCTTTGCTCCCCGAGAACACGACCCAATCGCATTGCTCCAGCAGCTCCTCATAGAGGGCGTCCAGCAGCGGCTCGGTCTCGGGCGCCACTGGCTCCGACTCCTCGACGACCTCCGTCGCTTGCGCCGATCCTTCCTCGATGATCGTGTAGCAGAAGCGGATCTCGGCTTGGGACTCGCGCCACGCGATCTCGAGCTGATCCCGAGCAGCAAGGTCGAGAAAGCTGTCCCGAAAACGCCCACCGAGCTGCGTCATGTGGATCACCTGCTCACCCAGCTGCGAGAGCACGCGCGTCACGTTGATGCCCTTGCCGGAAGCGTCGAGGCGGTGGTGCAGGAGGCGGTTCACGCGGCCGCGCTGGAGCGCCGCGAGCCTGAGCGTCTTCTGCAGGACGGGGTTCAGGCAAACAGTGAGAAAGCGAGGCGCAGGCATGATGGAGCCAGGGTAAGTGGACACTCGTGGCGCGGCAAGCAGGCCGCTCCAGCCTCCACTCGTGAGCGGGTCATGTGGTGGTCCGCCCACTGAAACGGGCGCGACTACCCTCGCGGACGGCCCAAGCGCAGACGCTGACGACGAGCCCCCCGCACCACCGCGCCGCTCCTTCTCTGTAACGCGGAGGTGTTCGCCCGCAGGTGGCCAAGGCCGACTGTGCCAAGTCGTGCCGATGCAGCAGGTCGTGGCGTGCCACGGCTCTCCCTCGATGGCCCACGGAGCATCCTCCCCGAAGCGCGGACTTGCCGAGGTCGCCATACGGCATGCCAGTTGCAATAGCGACCACATGGCTCACCACTTACCGCCTTCCCTGGCACACTCAGCCGGCGCGCTCCTACTTGGCGCCATGATGGGTCTCCCCGCCTGTTCCAGCAAGGACCACGGTGATGCCAGTGCCTCGGGAGGGCAGAGCGACTGGGGTGCGCACGACGGTGTCGGAGGCGGAGGCCACGCCGGCTCCGACACTGCGGGCCGTGCCGGCAGCGCGGGACAGGGCGAGTCGGACAACCCTTACGGGGTTGGCGGCGCAATCACCAATGGCGAGAGCGGCATGAGCGGCGATCCCGGGAGCTCGCTCGAAGGAGAGACGGGCTTCCTTTCCTACGTCGTGGGCATCGACGCCCGTACCGGGAGCGGGGGAGCGACGGGGAGCGGTGGCATGCCCGCTTATATGGGAGGTGCCCCCTCCAACGTCCCAGTCGGCAAAGCGATATCGCAACACGACGCAGCGCGCGCTCTCTCCGAGGCTGACACCATTCAAGCAGAAGGGGACACCTTCCTTGCCCTATCCCAGGGCAGCGGCCTGTCCATCATCGACGCCTCCGATCCGGCAGCGCTGCGGGTCATGGCTACCTACCAGCGCCCCGGCACCCCATTCGAGATGTACCTGGAGGATGGCATCGTTTACATCGTCTACAGCGTTAGGGACGAAGCCATCTCGACGGGGAGCGAATACACATTGACGACCCGCGTCCAAGCGCTCGACATCAGCGACTCCACCAGCCCCGTGGAGCTGGGGCACGTGGACTTGCAGGGGGCAGCCCAGGAGTGGCGCAAGCTCGGGAATACACTCTATGTAGTGACGGCTCGCGGCAACGCCTGCGCAGTCTGCGATGACGTCCCCCAGACCTTCGTCGGCTCCTTCGACGTCTCGGACCCCACCACCTTCCAGCCCGTGGATGAGGAAACCTTCGAGAACACGGCCAGCACGCAGTCTGTCAGCGTGTCGGAGGAGCGCCTCTACGTTGCCACGCAACGGAGCCAGAGCGATGGGACCTACGTGCACGGCGTCCAGGTCGTCGACATCTCGGATCCGGGTGGACAAATGGAGCTCGGAGCTCTCGTCGAAGTCGCTGGGATGATCGATCACCCCTCGAACATCGACGAATACGACGGAACGCTGAGGATCCTCAGCGGATACTCCCCGTCGAGCCTCCTCGAGACCTTCGCGATCGCGTCGTCGGCGGAATTCCTACCCCTGGCCGGTCTGCCGCTGACGCTCCCGCGTGACGCTCCCCTGGCGAGCCTTCGCTTTGACGGCGAGCACGCCATCGCAAGAACCAACGACCCAGGCGCTCCACTGGTAACCCTCGATCTCAGCGACCCAGCTAGTCCTGCGCAGGCAGGAGAGGTCCAGATGGAAGGATCCCTCTCTCACGTCGAATCGCGCGGCGATCGGCTCTACGCCCTCGGCTTCGACGATTCTGCGGAGGAGGGTCCGTTTTACGTATCCCTCTATGACATGACCGACCTGACACAACCCGCGCAGCTGGATCGCGTCAGCTTTGGCACTGAAGGAGGTTGGCCGACCACTCATCGATCCGAGGTCCGACGCGCCTTCGACCTGCTCCTCGATGCAGAGCTCATCCTGGTACCCTTCTACGGGCGGGTGTACGATGAAGAAGACTGCCATGAGACGGTGGGCAGCGGCATCCAGCTCATCGATGCCAGCGGGGACGAACTCACGGTGCGCGGAGTCGCCCCCCAAGAGGGATTCGCCCACCGCACGGTAATCCAGGCAGGCCTCCTCTTCGGCGTATCAGACGCTGGAGTGCAGAGCTTCGATCTCAGCGACCATGACGCTCCGCTCCCGATCGGTGATGTCGCCACCAGGCGTGAGGTGTTCGAGGTCAAGCGCCTCGGGGACGAACTCTTGCGCTTCAGCAAGGACCCGTGGACCGAGGAGCAAGAGCTCGATCTGGTTGCCTTCGCGAACGCCGAATCCTCAGAGCCTGCCACGTTGCTCGACCTGAGTAGGTTGGGGCCGCTCGGGCGCAGGGAGTGCCCGGCGGGAGGCGACGTTCGGGTGAACAACACGACATTCGCGGGGCTCGTCTTCGAGGACGGTGACTACGCCTTCCTGCCGCGCTACCTCGACGAGTGGACCTACGAAACGATGGCTGAGACGAGAACCCTCAGGGTGGCTGTCTTGGCCCTCGCTGACAACGGCGACCACCAGGTCGTGAGCGACCTGCCCATCGAGCGAGTCACCACCGTGGGCGACGGCGAGGAACGCTACACTGGGATCGAGCAGTCGGAGAGCGCCTTGCTCGTGGGCAGAGCTCAGTATGAGTACAGCTCCGCCGCGTCGGAGTGGCTGCCGAGCGCTTTCGCCTACGACGTCATCGCCACGGGCGCTGGAGCGGATGCGCAGGTGGTGAGTCGCATCGAGATCCCAGAGCCCCTAGCGACGAACGGGTGGGGCTCCGCGCCAGAGGATTTGGGCTGCTCGAGAGACGCCCACACGAACTGGGGCAGCTGTGGCCTCGTAGTGTCAGGGGACATCCTGGCCAGTCACCACGCAGAGCCCGTCGATGACGGCTCCGGTCGCGTCCGCTACTACCTGGACCGCGTGGACGTCAGCGACCCCGCAGCGCCCACCCTCCTCGAGCCCATCAACATCCCCGGCAAGATGGTTCACTACGATCACGACCGAAGCTGGGCCGTCACGGTGGAGGATGTCCCCGAAGTGCTCTCCGACATCACCGGCCACGCGCCCTGCGAGGAGTACGGTCGAGGCGCTGTCTGGCAGTATGACCAGGCGGCTTTGATCGCCAACGACTACGATCACCAGGCAACCCCCGCCCTTTGCGTCCGCTGGACCCACAGGCTCCACGTGATCACCATCGAGGGCATAGCGGCGCGTGTCCTTCAAGCCATGGATCTCCGCGATGACGGCGGAGGGACCAACCGCCGCGCGATCAGTCTCGCCTTCTCCGACAGTCGTGTCTTCCTCCTCGATGGCGCCGATGAAGAGGGCATGTCGATGCCGGTAGACTTGCAACTCACGGCATTCGAAGTCGCGTCGAACGGCACCCTGAGATCGCTCGGCAGCACGCCCGCGGCTTGGGGCCACCTGTACGCGAGGGGCAGGCGTGCATTCGTCATGGGCGAGAATCTCGACGTAGTCACGAGCCCGGATGGCGCGGCACCCACAGTAACCCAGTACGAGGCCGTGGACTACTGCAGCATCGAGGTCATCGACGACGCGGCGTTCTGCACCGGCACGTACGACGCCGCCCAGTACGGCGTTCGGTACATACCCCTCGAGTAGCGCCTCGACAGCGGCCCCGTCCACCGCTCTTGGAGGACGGGGCGAGCCAGGTGGCCCCGCTCGTGCTCAGTGTGCCGGCACCTTCCAGGTGCTGCTCTTGCCGGTGTGGCACACGTCACACTTGCCGATGGCTCGGGGATCGCCCTGAAGGGCTAGGGTCTGCTCGTTGTCCACCAGGTTCTCCGAAGGATTGAGGGCATGGGGTTGCCCGTGGCAGGTGCTGCAAAGGATCTGGTCGTTCTTGTGGCCCGCGCTCCCGAGGTACGTGCCGAACAGCTCGGGGGTCCCGTCGCCGCCATAGCTGCGGTTGTGGCAGTCCTGGCAATCGGGCAGCGTGCTGGGGTGCCAAGGCGCGTCGAGCTGGCCCTCGGCGAGGCGCGCATCGAGGTCTCCGTGGCAGTCCGCGCAATCGAGGCTCACGGCGTAGTGGAGGCCCCGGAAGCAACCAGCAGGCCCTTCACCGCCGGGGTGGCATTGATAGCAGTTCGTGTCGATGGTCGGGTCGATGCCCTCGACGCGGGAATCCGTTCCATGAAAGCCGTGGAGGGCCTTCGACAGGGTGCTGATCTGGGTGACGCTGCCGGCGCTCTTTCCGTAGAGGACCCATGTCGGATCGAGCGCTGCTTCACCACCGAGAGCTGGATCGGAGTGGCATTTGCTGCAGCGAATTGGCACGTCCGTGGCGATCAGATGCCCGTCCGCGTCGTAGGTCGGCTGAGCCAAATCGTTGAGAGGGTCCACACCCGTATCGGCGGCGTGGGCTACCATCATGGCCTGGAAGCGGTCGTGGACGTCGGACTCGGAGGCGCCGCGCTTCACATAGCCGCGCAGCTCTGCGACCTCCTTGTGGCAGCTGCAGCAGCCGCCGTTCGCCACGGGGATGGTCGTGCTCGTCGTGGCGAGCACCTGCCCCGTGCCTTGATGGCGCAGGGTGAGGTCCGCGTGCAGGTACGCCTTCCGCCCGCCACCTTCGGTGTCGATGAAGTCGGGGTTCTCGCTCACGCGCGGCGGGAACGCGGGAATCCCCTCTGCGACCCAGTAGCGCGTCGTGCGCTGTCCTACCATCTCGCGCGGCTCGAAGGTTCCTGTCAAGCCGTTCCCAGCGAGGCCCAAGGGGTTCTCGCGATTGATACCACAGCCAGGGAAGTGGTCCTCGGCCGTGTCGAGCCACGCCAGGTACTGAGGATCCAGGGAAAGGTCGCCAGCGCCACCATCACCGTAGCTGTTCTCCCGGACCTTGTACTCGATACGCAGCTGCGCGTCGTCATTGGTGACCACGGGGCTGCTCGTCCGCTTGTCGATCACCTGCGCCCGCACCGTGTTCCACGGCGGCAAGAGCAGCATCAGCTGGGGGTCGGGACAGACGCAGTGCATGCCGAGGTCGTTCCAGGCGATGAGCGCGTAGTCCCCAGAGCCTGCCGCGCAGGTGGGGGCAGCGGCGCAATCAGGGTCGGCGCAGTCGACCTTGCCGTCGCAGTCCCCGTCCACGACGTCCGAACAGTCTCCTTCGGACGTCCCGCTGGGGCTGCAGCCCTGGCACGCGGGCGCCTCGGCGCAGTCGCTGTCCGCGCAGTCCACATTGCCGTCACAGTCTCCGTCCGCGCCGTCGGCGCACGACGTCTCCGGCACCTCGGTCGGGTCGCACCCTTGGCAGCTGGGGTGAGCGGCGCAGTCGCTGTCCGCGCAGTCCACATTGCCGTCACAATCCCCGTCCGCGCCGTCGGCGCACGACGCTTCGGGCGTCTCCGTCACCGAGCAGGCAGTGCAAGCGGCGCTCGCGGAGCAATCCGAGTCGGCGCAGTCCGTGGCACCGTCCTTATCGTCGTCACGGCCGTTGTCGCACTTCGTCTCCGGCTGCGGCGGCGCTGCATAGGCAACGACGGCAGAGAAAAGTGCCACTAGCCCGAGCGCGCCCAGACGCTTCTTTTGCTTCGTCATCGATCTCTCCATGAATGGGAGTCTCCTCGACTGGTGCCGCGACTAACGGCCAGCGTGATGCCCGTCTAAGCCCACCATGATCAGGGAGAGCAGGTGTGTGGATGCATGGCAGGAGAGCAGCCGGACGTGAGCAGCGCCAAGCGGGGCGGCCACCCCATGCGCTCATCGCACCGGCACCGCAACCAGCAGTCCGAGTGATGCATGGACCTGCTTGCTGGCATCGAGTGGGTCGACGCTCGCATCGACGCTGCCCCATCTCTCCTCCAGCCAGATCTCATGACAACTCGAGCGCCTTCGAGTCCACGGTCCAAGCGTATCGGGCGTCGCTACAAGTACTATGTCACCGAGCTCGGTCGCCGCGCGATCACCATCGGCCTCAAACTACATGTGTTCTTCGTCCTGCCACAACTCGGGTCGGCTGCGCGACCCACTGCGCTTTCCCGCTGACAGCTGATACCTGATTGCTGACGGCCTGCGCGAACATCGTGGTGTTCTGCCAATACTGGTCAAGATTGCAGCGCTAAGGGACTAAGGCGTCGGCGCCCGACAGGGTCCATCCCGAAGCCTGAGCTCAGAGCGCTGACACCCTGGGTTTGCTGGGTGCCAGGGAGCGAAGGACCCCGGAGCCAATCTACTCACAGACAGCTTCGTCATCATTGCCGTCGATCACGATCTGGCGCGTGCTATCCGTGTACTGACCAAGGAAAGCGCAATGGTAGCCTTCTTGGAACATGGGGAGAGCTTCCGCAATTGCCTGAACGTGGCACGTCGCAAGCGATGGATTATCCACTACTCTGAAGTTGGCCAAAGTTCTGGCCGCCCGCCCCAAAACAGAAATGTCCGTTAGCACTGGGTTATCATGTAGCCATATATTACAGGAGACAAGACTCCCCCTCAACCCGTCCAGGGTCACGAGGCCAGTCTCCCTCACATAAAGGGACTCAAAACTCACCAAATACTCCGGAAACTCCAGGGTCGATAAGCTGGGCAAGCGGGAAAGCGACAGCCCCGCCCCATCAACCTAGATTTCGCGCGCCCCCCGGCACATGGACGCTGAATCCTGCGGAATTCTCGGCTGTTCATCCCGCGGTCTGGCGGGCGTGGCTTCATCCATGAGGTGAAGTAGCGGCTACCCGCCGGAGCTATCGATCGATCGTCCGATCTAGGATCTTCAGCGCTCGGGAGAAATGACCCGGGTATGCTCGCGAGAAATGACCCAGGTTTGGCGCGTGCTTGGCAGAAGCGAACCACGCGATGGACGAGAGCTCACATTCTCGGCAGACAACCGTTGACGAGCTACGCCAGATGTAATGTTCAGTCGAGGTTCGACGTTTGGAGTCCAGTGGCGC
>JAEWRL010000057.1 GCA_023398955.1 Pseudomonadota bacterium | reverse complement strand
TGCGGGGCCTGGCGCTCTTTGGGACCGCGCTGCTGCCGCACCGCAAACCGCCGCGCGCGCTCCCGCTCGAGCAGTACGTCGAGAGCACGTTCCACAATATCGGCGAGAGTCGCGTCGGGAAGCGAGTAGCTGACCAGGGCACGGGCTGCTTCGAGCTTCTCTTTCAGGGACGCGCTCGCGGTAAACGCAATCTTGTAGCGATCTGCGTCCAGCGGCGCGCACTCCGCCCGTGCATCGCGAGCCGCGGCCGCCGAGGCCACGCGCGGCAACAACGGTTGCTCAGCCCCCTCGGATTGGGACGGCGGCGCCGCCGGCTTGCTTCGTACCCGCGGGCGCAGGCGCGGTGCCGCGACGGCTCTGTCCGCCGAGCGTCTGCGCCAGGGCCGCGCTTTGACTCTCGAGCGTGCCCGTTCCTCAGGGGCGCCCGAACTCGGTCCCTGGTTGTGCGCTATCCACAGCCGCCTCACCGGGTAGCCGGCTGTTGGCGCGCGCCAACGCGCCGCTGGACTCCAAACGTCGAACCTCGACCGAACATTACATCTGGCGTAGCTCGTCAACGGTCGTCTGCCGAGAATGTGAGCTCTCGTCCATCGCGTGGTTCGCTTCTGCCAAGCACGCGCCAAGCCTGGGTCATTTCTCGCGAGCATACCTGGGTCATTTCTCCCGAGCGCTGAAGCCAGATGGGGCACAGGAGTCAAGAAGGCTGTACGTACCGCTCACGAACCCGCATTGATCCGAGGCTCGAACGACAGGCCTTGGATGATGTCGGGCCCCGAGAAAGGCAGGGGGCCCAAGCCCGCCTGCCGCCCAGACCGCTCCAACGCGCCTCGCGAGTCGGCGCACACGAGCCTCCCGCAGCCGCGAGGTCGCGCAATGACGCTCCATTCACCGTGGCATTCGTGAGCCTCGTTTGAGCGGAGCCCCGTCACTTTTCCGCTTGCCGCTTGCCGCTTGCCGCTTGCCGCGGGGCGCTCCTCTCGTGTAACGCTCACACGCAGGGAACAACGGGTTGGGAGAGATACCTTCATGAACCGCGCGCCTCGAGTGCGGCGGCCGACGACAACGACGAACCCAGGCTGTTGTTCCGAGCGGGATGATCATTCCAAGAGAGGACAGAACTATGAAGAACTGGCAACGGTTTGCAACGGGGTGCGCACTGACGGGGATGCTGTCGGGCTGCATGGCGGAGGTGGATGACGAGTCGGCAATCGCCACTGAAACGCAGGAGTTCAAGGGGTTCAGCATGAATCCGAACTACCTCATGGACCGCATTGCGATGGAAGACACAATCATCGTCTGCTTGACGGGGTCCAACGTCACCTCTTCCAACTTCAATCAGCGCAAACAGAGCATTATCAACGCGATGATG
The DNA here is from genome assembly GCA_023398955.1 of Pseudomonadota bacterium. Taxonomy (GTDB): domain Bacteria; phylum Myxococcota_A; class Polyangia; order Polyangiales; family Polyangiaceae; genus JAEWRL01. The sequence continues at coordinate 22,789 of JAEWRL010000057.1, read as the reverse complement.
CCGTGGATCAACGCGGCAAAAGGCGCCGCTGTCTCTCCGCCCTCGTTCGATTCCAGCGACATCTACTTTCACAGCGGGTCGACCTGCCATGACCAGCCCGACATCGACATCATCTGGAACACCGGAGCCGGAGGGCACCTGGTAACCCAGCCGAACGGCTATATCAGGGTCGAGCTCAGCCAGTATCCCAGCACTCACGATCTGCTTCACGAGATGGGACACGTGTTCGGCTTGCACGACACTTATTGGCAAGGCCACACGGGGTGCCTGCCCGGTCAGCCCGAGTCGGTGATGTGCGGTCGCTCTGTGTCGAACGGCACAGGGTTCACGACGCTGCAGTCAGACGACATCCGGGGAGTGCAGGAGATCTATTGCGTCGCCAACCCGAGCGCGTCCGAGTGCAATCTGCGCGAGGAGTGGGGCGGTGGCTGGTGTTCTCACGCCAACGGGCGCCTTTTCGTTGGGGATTTCAACGGCGACGGCAACCGCGATCTTCTGTGCCACGACGTGGCCAACGGCAACAAGTGGATCACCTACACGAGCTCGCAAGGGATTCTGGGGTCGAGCTCCTGGTCACGGGCCACCGGCTGGTGCGCGGGCTCCAACGACGAGCTCCACATCGGCGACTTCAACGGCGATGGGCGCGACGATATGCTCTGCCACGACAAGTCCCAGGGCGACAAGGACATCCTGTGGGCCAATTCGAGCGGAGCCTTCAACGAATCGACGAATCACACCTACTCCAACATCAACTGGTGCTCCCATCCGACGGGCAAGCTCTACGTGGGAGACTTCGACGGAGACGGTAAGGACGATACCCTCTGTCACGACAAGTCCAGCGGCTATAGCTACAGCGGCTACATCTGGATCGACTACCGGAGCGACGGGCTCGACGGCACCGATTGGTCCCAGGATCTGGATTGGTGCACCCACTCGAACGGGCGGCTCCACATAGGAGACGTGGACGGTGACGGCGAGGACGACATCGTGTGTCAGGACGTTGCGGACGGCAACGTGTGGATCGACTACGCCTTCAACGGCGGCTTTGCTGGCACGAACTCGACCTACTTCGACGGGTTCTGTTACGGCTCAGGCGGGCAGTTTCTCATCGCCGACATGAACGGCGACGGTCGAGAGGATCTCGTCTGCCACAACCCACAAAGCGGCTACAAGAAGCTCGCCTTTGCCACGACGAACTTCACCAACCGGTTCGTTGGAACGTCGAGAGAGTGGCAGATGAACTGGTGCAGCCACAGCACCGGGCAGTTCCTGCTCGGCGACTTCGACGACAACGGCGTCAGCGACTTCCTCTGCCACGACACATCGACGGGCTACAAGTGGCAGGCCTTCCAGTACCATTGAGCCCGTAGGCTCACCCGGGGAAGGCCCGCGTCCCCTGCTCGACGTCCAGATCGCTGGGCGTCGAGCGGGCCACCCGCGGCCACGGCTGCATCGCGGCGGAAAGAGCCAGGCGAGGCTCGGCTCGAACACGGTGAACCGGGGGCGCCCAGGACACGCCGGAGCGCTGGACAGAGGAACTCATCACAAGACTCCCCGCGGACGTGCGCCCCGTGCTGCGCCGTCTCCTGGCCGAGCCCCTCGTCTCCGTGGAGGAGCTCCGCCGAGGGATCGCGGAACACCTCGAGCTCCTCGAGCGCGAGGCGGCCCGCAACGAGTTCCTGGATCTCGAGCAAGCGAAGGGGATCGCCGTCCGCTGTCTCTCGCTGGTCGACCGCGGCGCGGCTGCCCCGAGCGACGAGCAGCGCCGGCCCATCCAGCTTGCCGCTCGCTACTTCTCCATCGGCGACGACGCCGAGGACGACCTTTCCTTCGATGGCCTCGCTGACGACGCATCCGTCATCGCTGCCGTCGAGTAGCTCCTCGTGCCCTCAGAGGCGGTCCAACGCAGCGAAGGTCTAGCCGCGAACACAAGCCACGATGACGAGGACGACGAGGACGAAGGCTTTGCCGACGAGGAAGACGATGGTAGCGGGTACTAGCCGCAGGGACGCTAGGCCCGAGTACGCGCCCCGCGGACTTGAGCATCCATCGTTGGGAAGGTTCTGAACCGCCAAGGGACCTTTGGTGTGTTCGGTGGCCTGGGGTTGTGCTACTGAACAGGCACCCAGATGCCCCGGTCAGACTTGCTTCTCAGTCTCGTGAAGGCCGGCTCCAAGGGAGACGGAGCCGGGTTTCGGCGATCTCTGGAGGCCCTGGTCGCGGACGAGCGCGGGCGGCAGCACCACGTGGTGGCAAAGCAACTGGAACAGTTCCTGGCTCCAGAAGCGCGCAGCGTAGGGGGGGCCGCTCCGCGACCCATTTCGCCGACGCCGGAGGCGCTTGTCGACGAGATTCACCCCGAGCGGACCCTTGCGGATCTCGTTCTCCCTGACGAGGTCCGCAAGGCTTGTGCTGAGCTCGTGGAAGAGCAGCACCGAAGTGAGCTCTTGCGGTCCTACGGTCTCGAGCCGCGGCGTGCGGTATTGCTGCTAGGTCCACCTGGTAACGGCAAGACCTCACTGGCGGAGGCCATCGGTGGCGAGCTCGCGGTCCCTCTTCTACGGGTTCGGTACGACGCCGTGGTAGGGAGCTTTCTCGGCGAAACGGCCTCTAGGTTGGGGCGTGTCTTCGACCATGCGCGAACACGGCAGTGCGTCCTTTTCTTTGATGAGTTCGACGCGGTCGGCAAGGAACGGGGCGACGAACACGAGACGGGCGAGATCAAGCGCGTCGTCAACTCCCTGTTGATGCAGATCGATTCCCTCCCCTCGTACGTCGTGGTGATCGCAGCGAGCAACCATCCCGAGCTGCTGGATCGTGCGGTGTGGCGCCGGTTTCAAATCCGGGCCCACTTGCCCCAGCCTGGGCCGGCAGACGTGGTTCGGTGGATCAGGCGCTTCGAGGAGCGGAGCGGGCTTAGGTTGTTCCTCGGCGAGAAGGCAATCACGACTCGGTTGAATGGGCTTAGCTATGCAGAGCTCGAGGAGTTCTGTCTGGACATTCACCGGCGTGTCGTCTTGGCCGGGCCAGCCCCGAAAGTCAGGGCAATCGCGCGTACGGTTCTGAATCAGTGGAGCTCGAGAGCAGCGGCACGAGGTTGAGCGATGGCCGAGGGGGAGTATCCGATTCTGGCGCTGCCGCCGGGTGAGGCTGTCCCGCCCGTGCAGAAGCCATCGATGCGCGGTGGTCCAGGCAATCCCACGAAGAAGCGTCAGATCGAGCGACTCGAACCGGAGTTCCAGGAACTACGGCGAGTGCTCGATGCGCACCGGGCCGAATTGTCCAGCTCGGCGTTGGGTGCGGGGCCCGAGCATGTACTCGTCTTCGAAACCAACGGGCGTCCCGATGAGTTCTTCGATGCGGTGGCGCAGCATCCAGAGCTCGAGTGGTTGTTGGACTACGAGGATTGGGTTCCGGAGGATGACGACTTCAAGAAAGTGCGGAGAGGGAAGCGAATGCGACCCCGTGTCCCGAAAGGAACGCAAACGATCAAGCGATTCGTGTACATGGTCATGTTCAATCAGGCCGCGCTCCGGCAGCTGCTGTCGAGCTGGGAGACGTACAAGGCGACCTCCAGAATGCCCACTGGGCTGGGGCATTGGTCTGCGATCTTCCGATGCCTGGTGAGCATTCGCCGCTGGGGGGCGCGAGATCGGCTCCGTGAGGCTGACCTTTTGCGGGACGCACTCGAGCCGATAGATCCTCAGCGCGTGGTGCCTGTAGAAGTCGAGTTGTGGCCGCGGTCCGCTCCACACCGGACTCGGACCGAGGCGCGTCTCCGGACCGCCGTGGAAGCCAGCGGTGGTACAGTGCTCGATACCGCCGTGATTCCAGAGATTCACTATCACGCCATGCTGGTGGAACTGCCTCACGGACAGTTGGAAGCGCTGCTCGATGGGGACGTCGAGTGGCTGCAGATTGACGATATCTATCTGATACGCGCGACGCCGCAGTGTGCTACCAGCATCGACGCGGCGAGCATTGTGGAGGGACCACGGGCAGTCCCTACCGGACCGGCCACGGGCAAGCCCGTTGTTGCCTTGTTGGATGGTCTGCCGGTGGAGAATCACCCCCATCTCCGGGGCTGCCTGGTCGTCGATGATCCGGACGATTGGGGCGCGTCGTACCAGGTGTCGGAGCGCAAGCACGGGACGGCGATGGCGTCCCTGATTGTTCGTGGTGGACAGGACCTAACTGAACCTCCTCTACCCGAACCCGTGTACGTCAGGCCGATCCTGAAACCCGAGCGGGACCCTTGCGGACGGGTCCAGGAGAGCCCGCCGCGTGGACGTTTGTGGTTGGACTTGATTCACGAAGCAGTGAGGCGAATGCTCGCACACGACGTTCCAGGCGGACCAGTGGCGCCAACTGTGAAGATCATCAACCTCTCCGTGGGCGATCAAGGCCGTCCCTTCCTTCTGGAATCAAGCCCACTGGCGCGCCTGTTGGATTGGCTGTCTTGGAAGCATGATGTCCTCTTCGTCGTGAGTGCCGGAAACCATTGCGACGATCTGCCGTGCGGATGCCAGGATGACGGTGAGCTGCTCAAGTACCTGTTCGCGAACAGATGCCACCGCCGCCTGCTCAGTCCTGCGGAGTCTTTGAATGCAATCACCGTTGGAGCCGTCGGCTTGGACCCGTCGACGGGGCCGCTACCTGCCAACGCCGTACCCATGCCCCGTCGGGCCGATCTTCCGGCGGCGTACTCGGCGCTCGGCCGCGGATATCGACGCAGTGTGAAGCCCGACGTCCTCATGGCAGGCGGGCGGCAGTTGTACCAGCCGCGGCTACCCACTGCCGATTCGCCTTGGACCGTGCTAGGCCGCCAAAGCGTCGGTCATCTGGTAGCCACTCCGGCGAGCGTCGGCTCCAGGACCACCACTCGACTTGCAGGGACCAGCAATGCGGCGGCCCTGACTTCCCGGTTGGGCGGGCTGTACGCACGGACACTCGAGGATGTCATCTCTCGAGGCGGCCAAGGCGCGTGGCTTCGTGAGCTGCCGCTGGCGCTGCTCATCAAGACGCTGCTGGTTCACACGGCGGAATGGCAGCCCGAGGCCTTCGCATTTGCAAAGAGTACCCTCGGCGACTGGATTGATCCAAGTCGAGCCAAGGATGAGCTGGCGGGTTTGTTCGGCTACGGAGTTCTGCGCGGCGAGCGTGGTCTAGGATGCGCCCCCGAGCGAGCATCCGCCGTAGGTGGGGGGCGGATCGGTCCTAGCACGCGTATCCGGCACCGTGTCCCGATCCCGGCCTCGATGCATCTATTCGGCGGGTGGCGTCGGTTGACCGTCACGCTCGCATGGCTTTCCCCCATCAACTGCGGCCATCGGCAGTACCGCATTGCGCGCCTTGGACTCGAGCTGCCGCAAGCAAAGACAACGCCGCTCGGCGTGAGAGCCTGTCAGGTGCACAGCGACGCGACAACCCGAGGTACCGTTCAGCACATCGTACTGGAACGTTCCAGAGCAGTCATGAACGTCGCGGATCGAGACGAGTTCGAACTCTTCGTCAATTGCGCGGAGGATGGCGGGACGCTAGCGGATCCGGTAGCCTACGGGCTCGCTGTGACCTTGGAAGTGGAGCGTGGCACGGACCTGCCCATCTACGAGGAAGTACGGGCGCGGGTGGAGCAGCGGGTGCTCGTGCCAGCGCGGGTGCGGTGAAGCGTTCGATACTCGCCGCCATCCAGCGCCCGAGGAGCCTCTTGGCCAAAGGATAGGCCCCCTATGCCGGTTCGTGGCACAATGGGGCCTCGATGATCCGTACCGTACAGACCTCGAACTTCCGGATGCTCGCCGCCAATCGTGTCGACCTCCGGCCGTTTCACGTGTTGGTGGGCCAGAATGCAACGGGGAAAAGCACGTTCCTGGGTGCTCTGCAGCTGATAGCCGACGTCCTTGAGCTCGGCGCTCCTCAAGCTGTAGAGAAGATGCTTGGAAGCCGCACGCCGGATTTCCGCGAGCTCTGCTTCGACCCCGAGCGTCCCGTGGCGCTGGCAGTCGAGGTCGGCATAGCGAATGATGGAACCGAGGCGCGGCTGCGCTACGAGATAGAGCTTGGCAGCCGTGCCAAGGAGGGGATCCGTGTATGGCGCGAGCAGCTCTTCGTGCTTCCGGGGGTAAACGCCTCGCTCGGGACCAGCCTACAGCAGAGCCTTTTCGGCGAGGAGGTGGAACCAACCGTTCACGACGAGCCGCCCCGGGGCTGGCGCAAGGTGGTCCAGAAGACAAAGCAGGGGAAAGACTACTTTCGCGATGAGAAGACGGAATGGAACAACGTCTTCAAGTTCGGCGCCGGAAAGGCAGCGCTCGGTAGCCTGCCAGAGGACCCCGAGCGGTTTCCGCTCAGCATCGCCGTGAGAGATCTGTTGCGGGACGGGGTGCGCACCGTGGCGCTCGACGCGGCGGAGCTGAGGTCATCGTCGCCGCCGGGGGCGCCGGTTCGTCTGAACCTGGACGGCTCGAACCTGCCCCACGCCGCCCGTGAGCTCCAAGAGCGGGATCCGTCGCTGTTTCGCCAGTGGGTCGAGCACCTGTCTACTGCGGTTCCGGGGCTCGTCGACGTGCTGGTGCACGAGCGTCAAGAGGACAAGCACTTGGTGCTGCAGGCCACCTTCAGCGGCGCGCATGACTCGCCGGTGCCATCGTGGCTCCTGTCCGACGGTACGCTTCGACTGATGGCGCTGACGCTTCTCTCGTTTGCGGCGACGGAGGAGAGCCATGACGTGTACCTGATCGAGGAGCCCGAGAACGGGTTACACCCGCTGGCCATGCAAGCTGCCTACGATGCGCTCTCGTCCCCGGTAGGTAGTGTCCAGGTGCTTTGCGCGACTCACTCGCCGGTTTTCCTGGCGCAGGCTCGGCTGGAGGAGGCCTTGGTCTTCCGGCGCGCGCCCCAGGGCTACTCTATCGTGCGCCGGGGAACCGAAGTGCCTGAGCTCCGTGACTGGTCCGGTAGCCGCAACCTGGCGGATCTCTTCGCCACGGGAGTACTGTCGTGAGGGTTACGGATCCTCCATATGATCTCGTCGTGCTCGTCGCCTGTGCGGACTTGGAAAAGCTCGTGGGCGCGGTCATCGAGCGGGGGGAGGAGATGAAGTGCTTGGCGCCTACCAGGTTTCGAATCGTTCGCGATCCGATGCGCGACCAGGTCTGCCAAGCGCCTGAGCGGCTCGTGAGCCCTTTCCTCGGCGACCCGGGCTGCCGCTTCTTGATTCTGTGGGACCACCAAGGATCCGGTCGGGAGCTCAGAGAGGCAGCAAGCGTCGAGGCAGAGGTCGCTGAACGGTTGGAGAGGAACGGAGTCGAACCGGGGCGTGTCGCCGCCATCGCGCTCCAGCCAGAGCTGGAGGTCGTGTTTCCGCCCGTCTGGGATCGCGTGGCGGCGATCATGGCGCAACGGCGGAGCTCCTCGGTGCCTTCGGAGAGCGACGTCCTCAAGCGGTTGAAGAAGCAAGGTCGCGTGTTCAAGGACATGAGGACGGCGCTCGTCGCCGCCCCCAAGGAAACCTTGGAAGCGCTGATCGCTTGCCTCCGGATGCGGAGGAGTCCGGCTTTGTATGAGACCCTTGGGCGAAGCCTGTCGATTCGCCTCCTCAAGGGACAAGAGCCCGCTTCGCGTGTCGCGACGGCGCTTGAGACATGGTTTCCCGGGCGAGCTGCTCGGGGCTCGGTGGGGTGTCCCTAAGCAATGGTCCGCTCCGTTCGCCGCTGGGCCGACAAAGTCGAACCACGGCAGGCCCCGGCGCTTCTCTGAAGCGCTGCGGGCCAACAAGCCCGGTCTGACGAAAGGAGCCTCAGTTCCGAGTCGCCACAGGCCCGCGGCGGATGGGTGGCAATGGGTGCTCGGCAAAGCTGGCGCCCTCCGGAACGTTGTGGACGTCGCTGCGGAAGGCCTTGTTTCGTTCGGACCACAGGCGCGGCCAGATGCGCAGGCGGAGAGCGCCGTCGCGGCCGAGCACGACGGCGCCCACGTTGTATCCGTGGCTCGCTGGGGCGCCGCTTTCTCCGCGGTCGCCGTGTGCGGCGCCTGCCGTGACGCGGATCATGCCGCGGCCGCTCCCCGCCAAGACCTGCGCCGAGTCGGCCTCATGGACATGGCCGCACAGGTGGAGGTGCGCGCGGCTCTCGAGCCACCCTGCCGCATCCCGCTGATCGGCGAGCCATCCCCCCGTCAGTGGATGATGGGTCAACACGAGAACGAGCTCGCTCGATTTGTTCGTGTCGCTGAGGGTCGTCGCCAGGGCTTGGTTCCCGAGGCGCAGCTTGCCGTGGTCGAGGTCATCGGCGCAGAGGAGGGCCGTCGCGAGGCCGACGAGGCGGACCGCCAGTCCCCCCGATGCTTGTACTGTGTGCGACCAGTGGAAGGGATCGGGCCGGAGGGTATTGGGGAAGCCCGCGGCGAAACCGAGATAGGCTTCCATTCGCGAGGCCAGGAGCGCCCTATCCTCGGGGCTCGCCAGCGCCTCGTCCAAGGATTCTTCCCCCTGCCGCAAGCCGCGGATCAGGCGGCCCGTGCTGCGGTGCTGGTCGCGGCGACGGTCGACGTCATGATTGCCAGGGACGACGAAGACGCTTTCATTCGACAGGGTAAGCCGTCGAGCGAGTTCTCCGAGGTACTCGCGCGCGCGCTCGTAGTCTTCAGGCCGCCCCGAGAAGGCGATGTCCCCGGTGAGCAGGACGACGTCGGGGCGCGGCGCGCCGTAGGTCTCGTGGGCCTCGGTGTCGCGCAGCAGCGCGTCGAGCACCAGCTTCTGATCCCAGCCGTGGCTCACGTTGGGATGCCCGCAATGGATGTCCGAGAGATGCAGCCAAGAGAAGAGGATGGTCTCTGCTGGGGTTGTCCGTTCCGAAGTGGACAGGGGGGCGTCTGTCGCAGGGGAGTCTACGGAGCCGCCGGCTAGGGAGGCGGCAGCGTCGGGACGGAGGAGCCGCGCCGCTTCGAGCACGGGGCGGAGCTCGGGCGGCGGGGTCGCCAGCAGCTCCCAGAGCCGCTTCGCGTTCGCCCCCGTGTCGCGGAGGTGGCAGAGCTCGTAGAGGGCGTGGGAGAAGGCGACGCGGGGATCGCCGAGGTTCGGCGTGACGGGGAGCTTGCACGCGATGTCCGTCATCAGCGCCGCGTAGCCCGCGTGGGCCAGGATCAGCGCGCCCCGGGCGCCTTCGATGGCGTCGATCGACTTGCAGTGCTCTTCCCAAGCGAAGGCCGTGGCATAGACGGCGAGGGGGTGGCGGTTCTGCCAATGCATGACGGCCTCAGCGCGGTTTCCCGGATCCTCAGCAGCCCTGACGAGAACCGTTAGCATCTGGTGAGCCTGCGCGCCGGTCCAGTAGCTTGCCAGGAGCACCGGCAGGGCGAAGGGGCTCTTGAGGACGCTGCTCGCAGCAGTCGTCGGCGGCGTCTGGAAGACTTTTGTCCTCGTCGCGGGTAGCTCCCACTGCGCGAGCAGGCCCGATTCGATCACATCCCGGCAGAACTCGTTACTCTCGATGCGATGGTTCCACTCGTCGAGCCAGCCCGGCTCTCTCGGGTCGATCCCGATGCTCGTGACGCAGCATGCGGCTGCTTCCTCGATGGCCGACTCCTTTCGCCACCGCCAGACAGAGCCCACGTGGTCCACAACCTGTTCAAGGAATGTGCCTCCGAACTCTCGCAGAGGTTCGGAGCCCACTCGCTTCAGGATTTGCTTGCCGCACAAGGCGAGGAACGTGTGCGCAAACGTGGCGCCAGCATCCCACCTGAGAAGGCCCGCCTCCCATTCATGCCGGTTTGCGCGAAGTGGGCGGAACCAGAAGGGGTCCATGGCTACTGGTGACCAAGAGGCCGTGGCCTTCTCACGGCCGAAAAGGCGCACGGCGGCCCGAAGGCGTTCCAGATCGAGCGGGTCGTCGCCGACGAACGGGCGCAGGTGGGTCGAGATGACGCCAAGGAGCCAGTCCGTGAGCTCCCTCCATTCGTCCGTCAGTACGACCCTCCGCAGCAGGCCCCGAGCGAGATCGAGATGCCTGGGAAGTGTCGCCGTGGCCGCCTGGGATGCTGGCAGGCGTTCGTCAACGATACGCAGGTAGCCGTCAGGAATCGAGACGGACGAGAACGGCGTCTCCACCTTGAGGGTCCCCGGTTTTCGAGAGAGGATCGCGTACGGGTGGTCGCGCCGCGTCTCAGCGAAGGCTGCCCGTTCCTGGAGCTCACCCAGCGCCTTTGCCCAGAGCTGGGCGGTTGCAGCCAGCATCGCTGCGGGCGACGGCGCCTCCGTCATCCAGCACACGGTGAGCCGGTACGTGGTGGGGCTGTCGAGCGCTTCCAGGGCACGGCTCCAGTCGTCGATGCTCGCTTCCTCCGCGAGCAGCCTCGCGATCTCAGGATCGCCCAGGAAGGCGACGAGATCCGGGAGGAGCGCCGGCAGATCGGCGCGCTGGCGCAGGGTCGCGGCTGCCCCGAGCAGCACCCCGAAGAGCCCGGTCTCGAGGTGGAGGAGCGCGATCAACGTGTCAGCATCCGCGGCGCTGATCCGCCGGGCCGCGATCACCTCGCGCAGGGTCTCCCGCGATCTCGAGCCGAAGCGGAGCAGTGCCTCGAGCTCTCCAAACCACTTGCCTGGGACTTCCGGTGTTTGCAGCCAGAAGTCCACGGCCTTGCCGATGATGGTCTTGCGGTCGCCCTCGCGGAACTCCAGGTCGTCGCGCAGCGCTCGCAGGAGCGTCATCCAGCCCTCGGCCAGGTCCCTGCGCTCGAGCTCTCGTAGCACCGAGCCGATGATGCGGTCGAACTCCCCTTCGCCGCCGCCGCCCCCGCGCAGCACGATGTAGAGGCGCAGGAGCAGCACCTCTTCCCAGGCCGGATCTCCCAGGTGTGCGATGAAGAACTCCGGTCCACGGGGCAGGTCGCCGTCGCAAAGGAAGGCCCAGGCCGCCAGGTACTCCTGAAAGGAGAGGTGCACGAAGGAAAGCTGGTCGCTGCCGCGATCGAGCAAGAGCCCCGTCGTGTCGCAGACGTAGTCCAGGAAGCGGCCCATCTCCTCCCGGGCCTCGAGCTCCGTCAACCCTGGGCGCTCGCGGCGGGCGCGCGCGAGATGGCGGCTCGTCAGCGCGTCGAGCGCGGCGCGGCGCTCGATGGTGCCCCTGGCTTCACCCGCCGTGCCGCCGCCCAGCGTGGCTTGGATGAAGAACGCCAGGTGGGCTAGGTAGTCCTTCTGGGTCGGGACGGTGAGGGCGAGGGACTCGATGCCGGGAGCCGGCTCCTCGCCTTCGCGTTTCGCCTCCTGCCAGGTCTTGAGCAGCATCTCGATGCACTTCTCGTAGAGCTCGCCCCGATCCTTCGGCAGCCGCCGCAGGCCGTGGTGGATGAAGGCGATCAGCGTCAGGAGCAGCGGGTTGGCTGCCAAGCGGCCAACGCCATGGCTATGGGCGAGGGCAGAACGCAGCGACTCCGTCTGCGCCTTCGCTTCCGCCGGGCTCCGGGGGAGCTGCAAGTCGTACCAGCGCTCGATGAAGGAATCGATCTGTGGACGGTCTAGCGGGTCGATCCTGTAGTGCGCGAACGCCGCGGGGAGGCGTACGTTCTCGGTGTAGCCGTAGATGCGTGAGGTGACCCAGAAGCGACAATCCGGGTATCGGGCGTGGAAGGCGCGGATGGAGGTCGCCAGGGCATGGCGCGCCGTCTCGGATCCCACCTCGTCGAGGCCGTCGAAGAGCACCACGGCTTCCCCCATGAGCAGGGTCGCCTCGAAGAAGGCGCGGTGGATGCCGTCCACCTGCAGGCGTTCGCGGGCCTCCGCTTCAAGGTAGTCGATGAAGCCGAGCCCCGGGTCCGTTCGCTGACGGCGCACGTAGTCGCGCAGGGGCACGTGGAGGGGGACGAGGCGAGACCCCTCGGCGCCGCTTCCCGCTTCGTCGCCGCTGGCGTACCGGTAGGCAAGGTACGCGAGGAGCGTCGATTTGCCCATCCCGGGATCGGCGAGCACGACGACGGCGCGGTGCTTCGCGATGACCTGCTGGAGGCTCTCGGGCATGCTCTGCTCGCCCTCAGCGGTCAGGTGTATGTCGATGAAGAGCGCGTTCAAGGGCAGCTCGACGCGGCTCTCCCGCGGCCGCGCCTGGGGGGGGATCCCGATCGTCTTCAGGCGATTGTGGTGCACGGCGATGCACTCGCGATAGCGGGCGCCCAGGGCCTGCAGGGGCGTCCCGTCGTAGCCGGGGAGTATCCCCTTTGCGGCCTCCGGGTAGTAGCGGGCCAGGAGCGGGGGGCAGCGGTGCAGGAGCTCGGTGATGCGGTCGTGCCCCAGCTCTTGGGGAGCCATGCCCTCGGAGCTCGGACTCGGTGGGCGGGGAGCGCTCTCGAAGCCCTCGCGCTCGGCCTCCCTGCGCAGGAGCTGCTGCGTCAGGCGCTCGAGCTCGCGCTGGCCCTCGGGGCCGCTTGGCAGTCGTTCCGTGAGCGGAGGGAGGGCAGGGCGGTGGGTGCCAGCGAGCGCGGCTCGGGCGGCCTTCACGCGCTCGTCATGGACCAGGGCCCGCAGCACGGGCGCGGGGGCTCGTAGCGCTCCGACGAGGAGCGCATCGAAACCCCGCCGTTCCGCGTTGAAGCGTGCCAGGGCCGCCCCAGGATCCCTCGCTCGCTGGACGACCTGTTCGAGCTCGACGGACGTCGTCCCCTGCTGGAGCTCCGAGAGGGCGAGCTCGATCGCCTCGGGCTCCAGATCCAGGAGCGCCGCCAGCCGCGCGGGGTTGTCCGCGCCAGCGGCTGCCAGCCGCTCCGAGGCGGCAGTGAGCTCCGCCAGCTCGTCCGCGACGGGCCATGCGTCCTCGACAAACACGAGCGGGTTGTCGAGGACGTGGCGCCGATAGCGGAGGCCTCGACCCCTCAGTCTTTCGATCGCACGAAGTGCCTCCGGATTGGCCTGGCCACGTTCGGCTCGCTCTGCCTGACGTATCACACGTCGGACGCGGCGCGCCGTCTCCTCGTCGCTGACGTTGAACCAGCGGACCCAATTGCTGCCAACCGAGAGCACCGCGTTCAAGAGCGACTCGTCGGGCAGGCTGGCATCCACGGGGACGAGCTTGCGGCGGGGCACCGCCACCGCGAAGCACTCGTCGAGGAAGCGCCCGCGCCATGCAACCGCCGAGGCCGAGGCCCGCGACGCGGCGCGTAAGCCCTCGACAGCGAAAGGGGGAGCGCTGCCCGGCGCCTCGATGCGGCGCTCGATCCAGTCGAAGAAGTCGGGAGCCCGTTGGGCCAGCTTGGCTGTCGTCTCCGGCTTGCTGAAGAGCACGGTACGGAAGGCGCGTTCGGCGAAGATGGGTCGCGCGACGTTCAGCCAAGGCGCGTCGGAGGGGCGCAGCGCCAGGAGCGCGACGGCTCCCTCTGGAGCCTCCTCGATCTCAGCGGCTTGGCCAAAGACCCGCAGGTCCGGAGCTTGCCGACAGAGGGCGCGCACGAGCGACCCGAGCTGCGCGTCGCTCTCGGCCTCCACGAGCACGATGGTGCCGCGTTCCATGAGCCCGAATAGCTTGGCTATTCGCTCGATCCAGTCTGCCTCGTCGCCGCCCAAGGGTTCCTCGCTGTCGCGCCCAGTGGCTCTCGATGGGCTAGGGCTTCACCAGGTTGAGGGTCAGGAGCGGGTGGGGATAGTACCACTCCGATTCATTAGGATAGGGGAGCAGACGCCCCCACGTCAGCAGCTCCCGCGCCAGGGGGCCGTGAGGCAAGCGATGCTCCGGGTCCCGGGCCACCGCCGCGAGCAGATCGATGTGTCCGCGATTGAGCCCCGTCTCCTTCAGCAAGCGAGCCTCCCGAATCACCTCGTCGACATGGGTCGAAGTGGCTGTCGCGGCATTGTCGTCGAATCCGCGCTCGGCGAGCATGCCAATGCTCCGCACGAAGTCCCGGAGCCGCCCTCCCGAGTAGTACGCGAGCCGCCCGAGCTCGTCGCTGCTCACGAGGGATTCTGCCGCGAGGTCCCGCACGCGGCAGTGGTAGACTTGGCGGAGGAATTCGACGCCCTGTCCATGGCTTGCCGGCTGCTTGGGGTCGAGCACCGGCGCGTTGTGCAGTGTCCGCAGGCGAAAGCCGCGCACCTCCGCGGCTGCCATGTCGCTGCGCAGGGCGAAGGGGGCACAGACGACGAGACAGCAGTCGAGGCGAGCGATCATCTGCGAGTGCAGGAACAACGCCTTGGCGCGGTCGCCGTCGACGATCCGGTCGAGGCCGTCGATCACGAACAGCACGCGGCGGTTGTAGCGTTGGAAGGTCGCCAGGAGCTGGTTTACCTTGTCGACGAGGGTTCGCATCAGCTCGTCCTGGTCCTCGAGCGGCTTGGTCCCCCTCCGTCCGAAGGGCAGGTACCACTTCCCCGCTGCTGCAATCTCGGAGAGCGCATGGAGCCCACCGGCAATCCCCGCTCCTGCTGGCGCTGCTGCGCCAGAGGCCATCAGCGACAGGGTCCTGACGACGGCAAGGAGATCGATCGTCGGCGGTGGGGTCTCAGGAGGTTGGGATGCGCGCGCCAGGGCCGTCCAGGCCTGGCCCAGCTCTGTCAGCTGTGGGGGCGGGAAGTCGTAGCCGAGGTTTTCTCTGGCGGCGCGGATCAGCGCGGCCCCGACAAGGAAACACACCTCCCAAGAATCGACGTTCTGCAGTGCCTCCAGATCGCCGACGACTTTGCGGAAATGGCGGACAAGGTCGAGCACTATGACGAACTCGTCCCCCTTGAGCGCTCTGGCTTCGGCGATGCGAAGGAGCTCGGTGCTCTTCCCGATGCCGATCGTCCCCGAGAGCAAGACCCTCTCCGGCCTCCCCAGGCCGCGATCCAACGAGGCGACGATTGCCTGCGCTGGGCTATCCTCCCGCTGGGCGCGCCATTCCCGGCGGGGTGGCAGGTCCGGGTCGAAGCGGTTGAGTAGTTCTTTCCAGGTGTCGCGGAGCTCACCCATGGCGGCAGCGTATCACGGCGCGGCTCTGGTTGACCATCGACGGGCTCTTCACGCCTCACGTCCCCAGCCCCAGCGATGGCGATCCGCTCAGAGCACGGCCCCTCGGGAGGGAACTCGCCGCCGTGATCGGTCGCGGACCTGGACGTCGCGATCACCGCGATGGCTGTCACGCGCCTCAAGTGGGCCCATCGCGACGCGCCAGGCATCAGCGTCCACGATGCCGTAAGGATGAGCCGTCGCGCATCGACCTCGGCTTGGTGCGCGAGGAGCTAGTCCGTGACCCGCCTGTCGCCGCGCGCGAGCTCCTGCACGCGAGCGAGCAGGGCCTTGTCCGCGAGATGGCCTGGAGCCCTGCCGAGGGGCAATCCCTCGATGTTCGTGGCTCCATGACGAGATAAGCAGAATCAACGTCCTGTGCGTTAGCGCGGGTCGCTTCGTACGAGCGGGCGCAGGCGCGGTGTATTGCCGGCTCGCTCCCGCCGAGCGTCTGCGCTCGCGCCGCGTCATGGCTCGCGAGCGCGCTCTTTTCAGTGGGGCGCCCGGGCGAGGGACCAGCCGTTGATCATCCGATACGCCTGCCCGTGCCCGTTCTGCCCGCCCCTCCGACTTCCCGCCCAGCCGCCGCTCCAACCCCCCACGGCGCCACCGTCGATGCCCCGGAAGCGCCGTTTTCCCGCGACTCCGCCCTGCGGAAGCTTCCGACGCGTAGGATCAAGCTTTCCGCCACTGTGCGGAAGGCTTCCGACGCGGAAGACTGAGCTTCCGACACGAGTGGCGGAGCTTCCGACGCGCCGATCGGAGCTTCCGACGCGGTGGGCCAAGGCTTCCGACGCGCTGCGGAAGCTTCCGACGCGTTGTTGAAGCTTCCGACGCGTGTCGGAAGCCTCTGCTCGGTGAGCCGGAAGCCTCTGTACGGTGAGCCGGAGGACTCGAGGGCCGGTGAGCCGGTGTCCCGCCGGGGACGGAGGTTTGTCGATGCCGGCGGAGGGCTGCCGGGCGCGTGCCGACGCTCGGGACGCGGGCGCGGAAGCTCGCGACGGGGTCGCGGAGGCTTCGCGCGCGAAGCGGAAATGGTGAGCGGCCCGCCTCACCCCGTCTTTGTCGCGCCGAACCCCGCTGCACCGCGCAGCCGCGCGAGCGCGAGAGACGTCACGGCGATGCACACGGCGGTAGCTGTTTGTGCCGCCCCCACGGGCAGGTCGAGCAGGTAGGCGGCGAGGTAGCCGATGCCGCCGCTCGTCGCGCCGAAGCTGGCGGCCAAGAGCAGGCACCGGGGGAGCCGTTTTGCCAAGAGCAGCGCGGAGAAGGCGGGCAGCACCGCGAAGGCGAAGACAGGGAGGGCGCCCAGGGCACGCGTCGTGACGGCTACCTCGGCGGCCACGAAGAGCCACAGCAGGGCCTCCAACCGCCGCACGGGCACACCCTGGACCCTCGCCGCGTCGCTGTCGAAGCCCGAGAAGGCCAGGGCGCGGCTCAGCGAGAGCAGCCCGAGCACTGTGATGGCGCCGACGCCGCCTACCAAATACAGGTCGATCGGACGCACCAGGACCGCGCTCCCGAAGAGCAGGGTGTCGATGTGGTGTGCCTCCTGGCTGATGCGGTCACCGACGATGATCGCCAAGGCGCCCGATGCCAGGTAGACGAAGCCGACGATCGCCTCCCTCGGGACGCGCAGAGAAGGGGGGGCAGCCAAGACAACGGTGCCCCCCACGGCGAATGCGAAGGCGAGCAAGACGGGTGGGAGCTCGAGTCCCGTGTGGATCGCGAGGAGGAAGGCGCAGCCGACGCCGAGGGCTGCCGACTGGCTGATGGCGGCCGTGACGAAGACGGCGCGGCGCAGCACCACGAAGACCCCCGCGAGTCCTAGGGCCAAGCCGGCGAAGGTGCCCGCCAACACGGGGTCGCGGTAGAGCTCCCAATGGGCGGCGAACTCCGCCAGGCTCGGCTCCTCGCTGTGAGCGTGGTGCTCGCTGCCAGACGGAGGAGCGGCGGGCTGGTGGTGAGCGCCTGGAGCGTGGGAATGGCCGTCGTGCCCAGCGTGGTCGTGGCCGGCGTGGTCGTGCCCGGCGTGGTCGTGCCCGGCGTGGTCGTGGTGCGTGGGGGCGGACTTTTTGGAGGCACCCTCGAGCAGGGCGTCGAAGTCGTCCAGCGAGGGGGCTTCGACGTGCTTTCGCTCCTGGGCTGGCAGGGAGGGGTTGGAGGGGGGACTCGGAGCGGCCATGGGGATTCTGGGATCAGTCCGTGGCGCGGGGCGGCGGCAGGGAGCCCGCGTAGCGCGCTTTGAAGGCGGGGTGGTCGAAGACGGAGCTCGGCGTCCCGATGACGACGGCGGGGGTGTCCCTGTCGAGGAGCACCGCATGGTCCGCGTACTCCGCGACGAGCCGTACGTAATGGCTGACGACGAGGAGGGATACGCCAGTGGTGCGCTGCAGGTCCCGAAGGAGCTCGAAGGCCTCCCGCTCGGCGACGAGATCCATGGCGGAAGTGGGTTCGTCGAGCAGGGCGAGCTCGGCACCCGAGGCGGCGATGCGCGCAAAGAGCACCCGCTGCCTTTGCCCCTCGGAGAGGGTGCCGAAGGGCTCCGCCGCCAAGGGGGTCGCTCCCATGAGCTCGAGGGCGCTGTCGACGCTGCGCCGCTGCTCCGGGCCCAGGCGGATGAAGGAGCGACTGCGGAGGCAGCCCATCTCCACCACGTCACGAGCCGTCAGGGGGTACAAATCGTCGGCGACGCTCTTCTGCGGCAGGTAGGCGAGGCGTAGGTCCGCCCGCGGACGGATGCTGCCGGAGATCGGTGGCAAGAGGCCGAGGAGAGTACGGAGCCACGTGCTCTTGCCACCCCCGTTGCGGCCGACGATGGCCCAGAACTGGCCGGCATGGATCTCCATGTCGAAAGGGGGCAGGAGCGGCACCTTGCCGTGCCCGACGCGAAGTTGCTCGGTGCGAATCAGCGGAAGCTCGGACACGGCGCTCCTCCTCTCCTCTTTTCCTTGTGTTCTTGGGTTCTCTTCGTGTTCTGGGGGGCGGCTGTCAGTGTGCGTGCCCTGCGGCGCTCGTGATGGCAAGCCAGACGACGCTCGTACTGGATGGACCGAGCTCCAGGATGTACCCGCCCTCCTCGAGCTCGAGATCGAAGTGCTCCGGCAACGCCTCGGGACAGTCCTCGTTCGGAGCGGGAGAAGGGAGCAGGTCCTCGGAGGAGTCGCCCTCGTACAGTCCAGTCGCCACGGCTTCGCTGTCGACGAAGAGCAGCAGGTCGGCGGGGCCTCCCAGGGTGACGTACCCCTTGTACCCGACCTCGGCTTCGGGAAGGGTGACTGTGAAAGGCGAATCGTGGGGCTCGAGGAGTGGGGCATCCTCGCGGGTGGCGGCTGCGTCCACGGCCGTTCCCGGTTCCCCCACAGCCTCGCAGGCGTGTTCTCCGGGGTCCTCGGCCTCCTCGTCATTGGAATCCTCCTCAGAGGAGCAGGCGAGAGCCGCGGCCATGAGCAGGGGGAGGAGCATCGAAAGCTTGTTGGTGTTGCGGGGCATCAGCTTGGCGGTGTTGTCGGGCATCAGCTTGGCGGTGTTGTCGGGCATCGGTTGGGCGGCGTTCTCGGACTTCACAGGGATAGCTCCAGGTCGGGATTGGAGAGTCCTTCGAGTAGCTGGGAGACCAGGGTGGGGGAGTCCGCCTCGCCCACGTCGTCCTGTTTCGCGAAATCGATGCCGTCGAAGAGGCGGGCGGTGTACGTGAGTCGAAGGTCGAGGTGGAGCCTTGCCGGACCATCGCGATCGATCGCCGTGTCGAGGCTGACAGAGAAGTGAAACGGTCCTGTGACATCCATGTCGATCTCGGCTTCTTCCCCTGCCGGCAAGTCACCCTCGCGGATGACGGCCCCGAGGCGAATGCTCGCCGCTTCCAGGACGAACCGGCGCAGGTGCGTCATGGGGAGCTCGGAGGAGGGCTGGGGGGAGCCGAGCGGCAGCCAGCGACCACCGAGGACGTCGACCCCCTCGTCGAGATCGAAGACAGCGACCTTTGTGAAGCTCGAGGTGCCGCCGAGGAGCTCGTTCTCGATGTCCTCGTAGCTGACGAGCGCGCCGTCGTCACTGTGGCAATGCCCGCCGTGACAGAGGGAGTAGCCCGCTGGTGGGCTTGCCGGATCGAAGGATTCGTCGCTCGCGCCGCTGAGCTCGTCCAGGTGAGCTTGGCTCAGGGTAAGCTCCAGAGCCTGCAGCTCGACGACGTAGCCGAGGTCGGTGAGCACGCCCGTGTCGAGGGTGCGAGCGGCCTCGGGCTCGAAGCGAGCACGAAGGCGAGCGCTTTCGAGCGTCGCGAAGCCGCTGCCCTCGTCGAACGCGCAGCCCGTGCTGGCGAACGGGACGGAAAGGCAGGTGAGGAGCGCCGCGGCGGCGAAGCGTGGAGCAATGGGGCGCCCTCCAGCTTCTTCACGATGGGTTCGAGGAAGTCGGCGAGTCATGAGGCGCTTTCCAGCTTCTTCACAATGGATTCGAGGAAGCCGGCGTAGCTCTGCCCCGCGGCGAAGTCCGCAGAACCCGGGAGCACGACGAGCTTGGCGCCCATCTTCTGCGCTGCGAGCTGCGAGGTCGTCATAGGATACCAAGCCTCCTGGAGCAGGAGGCGCACCTTGCGTGCCTGTGCCTGCTCGATGACGCGCGCGACGTGGCCGGGAGTCGGCGGGATCCCAGGCCTTGGCTCCAGGTGCTCGATGACGTCGAGGGCGAGCCAGTCCGCCAGGTACGAGAGGGAACGGTGGTAGGCGACGATGGGCTTCCCGCGAAGCCCCGCCAGGCGTGCCTCCCAGGAAGCGCGGCGCGCGCGGAGATCGGTGACGAAAGCCTTTGTCGCAGCGAGATAGCTGGCGTGCCCCGCTGGATCGAGCTCCGCGAGCTTCTTGCCGATCCCGATGGCGATCCGCTCCGCCCGCCGTGGATCCAGGAGGAAGTGCGGGCTGCCGTGGGGATGCACGTCCCCTTGGCTTCGATCGACCTTCCCGCTAGGGGCATCGAGCAAGCCGATGAGTGTGGAGGCATCGAGGTAGCCCGCCGCGCCGGATTGGATGCGGCCGTTACGGGCGCCAGTGAGGAGCGTGGGGAGCCAGCCCACCTCCAGATCGGCGCCGACCACGATGAGGAGGTCCGCCTTCGCGAGGTCGAGGGCGAGGTGGGGACGCGCGTCCACGAAATGGGGATCTTGGCTGGGCAGAGCCAACGCGACGACGGAGGCACGGGGTCCAGCGACGGCCTTCGTGAGCGCCGCGAGGTCCGGGGTGGTCGTGACGACCCGAAGCGCCGCCCGGGCGGGTGTGACGAACGCGGTCACCAGGAGCGCAGCGAGGAGCGTCAGGCGCGCCAGCCGTGCGACCGGTGAAGCTGGCCGCGGGGGTGTTACGTGGGAGTGTCTGTCCATGGGTGCCTCCTCAGAACTGGTGAGCGCCGTGGGCGCCAACGACGACCTCTGCCGTCAAGAATGCGGCCCAGATCGCGTCCCGATAGCGGGGCGCGTCGTAGCTGCCTTGCAGGCGGAAGCGTGAGAATTCGGTTGGAAAGAAGGAAAGGCTCGCGCTCCCGCGCTGCCGGGTATGGATCCACTCGGGGTCCAAGGGGTCCGTGGTGATGGTGCCGTCCGAGTCATAGCTGGGTGAGCCGAGCTCGTGCCGCCCCGCAATGGCCCAGCGAAGCGCGAAGCGATAGCTGAGCTCGGTGAACTGCCCATAGTCCTGGAGGGAGAGGTCCGGAAGCTGGCGTCTCCGATAAAACCATTCGCTGCGCAGGGCGACCTCTGGTGGTTCGGGCTCGTCCACGGGCCGGTACTTGATGTAGATATCGGCGCCGTAGATCTCGGTGCGATTGTCCCTACCGCTGGCGTTGGGCCCGAAGTTTGCTGAAAGGCCCGTGGCGAGGGAGAAGTCGTCCGAGAGCGCGTTGAACTGCTTGACTGAAGCCGTATAGAGCAGGTCCCCAGCGGACTGGACCCCCAGGTCCCGCGCTCCGAAGAAGCTGCGGGCGGTCGCCTCCCCGGCGGCCTCGGTGGCCGAGCCCACCAGCTCGACGCTCCAGGGGAGCGGCAAGAGCACCGAGAGCTCGACGCCGAGACCTCGCTGTCCCTCCCCGCCGAACAGTTTCCCCAGCTGGAAGGGTTGATCCGCGAAGTTCCAGCTATGCGGGTGCGTGGCGTTGAAGCGACCGAAACGCGTCAGGAACTGTCCGAAACGAGACTGAAGCCCGAGAGGCAGATCCAGGGTCGTGGCGTAGGCCTCCTCGACCTCCACCCCGAAGGGGGAGAACACGAGGTTCGCGTCGAAACGCAGGTAGGGATCGACGACGCCGCCGAGAGCGATCTCGAGCTGCTGCCAATTGAAGCCTGTGTGGTTGGGATCGTGGGCGCCTGCTTGGAGGGGATCCTCTTCGGAGAAATACGCCGCCGCCACATCGAGGATCGCCGCGATCTCGGGGTTCATGCTGGTGGTGGCGCCAGCGCTCGTTGGCGCGCCGCCAGGGCTCGACGGTGCCGTGGCGCGGGGCGTGAGTGCCGGCGAGGCATCGAGCGAGGCTTCGAGCTCGTCGAAGCTCTCGGCGGCAGCGATGGCTCGCGATGAAGAAGCCGCTGCTGGGGGCGGCGTGGCGTCTGGCGCAGGCGGCAGGGGCGTTGCTGCTGAGGGCGGCGTGGCGTCTGGCGCAGGTGCCGGTGGTGGGGTTGGCGCGTCATCGGTCGCCGGTGCGCGAGCTGGCGCTGTTGCTGGCGGGGGAGCTCGCTCGGGAGGTGGGGGTGGCGGAGCTTGGGCAAATGCCGTAGGCACGGCGAAGGTCGCCAGCGCCGCCGCGAGGGTTGGACTCACGAAGCGGAGGTTCTGCACTAGGGATCCTCGTCGAGGTGATGCACCTCGGGTGTCGATGAGGGGCCGGCTGCCGCGCGCTCAGCCGAGACATTCTCGAGGCAGGGAGCGGAGCCGCACTCTGGGATCGGAGAGGGGATGGATGACCGTCGCCGTTACGGGTTCGCGCGGGGAGCAGCGGCTGGTGCGCGGTCAGTGGGACTCGCGACCAGGGTTCGCTGGACGGGCGCGGCAGCTCCGGCCTCGGCGCGACAAAGCGCGCGCCGACGAAAGCGGGGGGCCTGTTTCAGGCGCGAAGGTGCAGTGGGCGCGGTGGTGAGAGCTTCGGCGCGAGGGACAACAGCGCGATGCTTGTCGCCAGGGCGCCAGGCCCCAGGTCGACTACCTCGTGCGCTGCAACCCAGGGCGCGGGCGGTACCTCCGCCGAGGGGGCTTCCACCTGGCGCTGCGCGACTGCTGGAGGCGCCGTGCAGTGCCCGTGGGAGAGGAGGGCTGGGGAGGGCAGGGCGCGCTGATCGCCCGAACGCTCTTGTACGGGCGCCTGCGGCACGGAGCGTGAGACATGCACGAGCGCGCCGTGCTCGGCGCAGATGGCGTGCTCGACGAGGCTGAAATGCAGCGCCATCCAGAGCTGGCCCCCACCGAAGGGGAGGAGCGCCAGCACAAGGGCGAGGTGCACCCAGCAGGAGCTCCCGCTCCCCGTCGACTGGTAAGAGGCACGGCGCACAGCCGCGAGTGAACCACTCTCCTTTGGTTCGTGCAAGGCTGTGGAGCTAGGGCTACCGAGATGACCCCTGGGTTTTGGGCTCCCGGCACGTGGCGCCGACAGCCTAGGGCCTGTCCCTGAATGCGGTTGGCTCTTCCGTAAACGTGCCCGTGCCCGTGCCCGAAAAAGCTAGCAGCGCTGGCCGATAGCTGAGCATGGAACTGGATCGTGAAAAGCTCGACGTTTACCAACTTTCTCTCGATTTCGTCGTTCTGGCCAATGACGTCCTCGAGGGTCTTCCGCGAGGGAGGGGGCATCTG
>JAEWRL010000011.1 GCA_023398955.1 Pseudomonadota bacterium | reverse complement strand
AACAATGCGCACGACCATCTCCTTACCTGCCTGGTGTTGCTCCTGTTTGAGCAAGTTCAGGCGCAGGCACACGTCGAGTAGTGCAGCGGATTCTGTCGCCGAGCCTCGTGCCGTCAAGTAGAACCGCCCTCATTGGCCAGAACGACGAAATCGAGAGAAAGTTGGTAAACGTCGAGCTATTCATGATCCAGTTCCATGCTCAGCTATCGGCCAGCGCTGGCCCCGCGTTGCTAACTTTTTCGGGCACGGGCACGGGCACGTTTACGGAAGAGCCAACCGCATTCAGGGACAGGCACTAATCGAGGTCGTCGCCCGGGTCGGCAAGAAGCAGTGGGACGGCCCGCTCGAAGAGCGTCACGAACTCGGCCCGCTCGGGATCGCTCTCGTGCGCGGGGCGGTGGACGATGTCGTCGATGATGCCCAGCATGGAAGGGTCGGCGTAGGGGCTGCCCTTGAGCAGTTCGGCAAAGGACGCCATGCCGATGGCCCACTGGAAGTCGGCGTCGAGAGAGGCGTAGGACTCGGCGACGGCGTCGGGGAGCAAGGTCTGCGCGACCTCGTAGGCGGGATCCTCATCGCTGGCATCGACGTCCTTGTAGCGGACCTTCACGAGCACCAGCGCGCTGGGATCGATCTCGACCTCGCCCTCATAGGCCTCGCCGTCCTCGGCGGGAGGTGCCCCGTCGGCGTTCGGCAGCGAGGTGTCAGCGGGAACCAGCTCGTAAAGGGCTGTGACCCGGTGCCCAGCGCCTATCTCACCTGCGTCCACGACGTCGTCGCGGAAGTCGGAGTCCGCAATGGCGCGATTCTCGTAGCCGATGAGGCGGTAAGCGTAGACGTGCTCCGGGTTGAACTCCACCTGGATCTTCACGTCTTTCGCGATGTGTACCAGGGTCGAGAGCATGCGTCTGGTGACGTAGGTCGTGGCCTGATCTTGATCCGTGATGACGCCGTACATGCCGTTCCCGGCGTTGCTGACGGCCTCCATCATCGCGTCGTTGTTAATGCCGAAACCCAAGGCCGTGAGCGTGACGCCCGTGTCGCGCTTCTCCCGGACTAGCTCGACGATTTCGGTCGTCGTGTAGGGGCCTACGTTGAAGTCTCCATCGGTGCAAAGCACGACGTGGTTGATCCCGCCCTCGATGTACTCGAGCTCCGCCTGCTGGTAGGCGAGCCCCAATCCGTCCGCTCCCGCCGTGCCGCCGCTGGCGGCGAGGCCGTTGACGACCCGCAGGATATCCTCCCGATCTGCGGCGGCCGTTGGCGGCAGGGCGACCTGCGCCGTGCTGCCGTAGGTCACGATGGAAACGGTGTCGGTCGGTTCGAGGATGTCGAGCGTCTGAGCCACGGTGTATTGCACCAGGGGCAGCTTGTTGCTGCTGTCCATGCTGCCCGAGACATCGACAAGAAAGACGAGGTTGGCTGGCTTCTTCTCCTCCGGGGGCGGCAAGGCTCCCTGGATGCCGACGCGAAGCAACGTCGTGTCCCTGTCCATGAGCGTGGGCGCGGCAGCGAGGGAGATGGAGAACGGGACTTCGTCGCCGTACTCGGGGGCGGGGTAGTCGTAGGCGAAGTAGTTGACGTATTCTTCGACCCGTACGCGACTGGCAGGAGGGAGGGTATTGCTCGCCAGGTATTGGCGGAAGGTATCGTAGCTGGCGGTGTCCACGTCGGCGGCGAAGGTAGAGAGGGGATCGTGGGAGACGACAACGAAGGGGTTCGTGGCCGGGGGCTCCTCGGCAGCGGGAAGCTCCGGGTCCTCTTGCACACTGCCGCCGATGCCTCCCATCGTGGCGAGCGAACCAGCGCTGCCAGGGAGGCCCGCGCTTGTCCCTCCCATGCCGGTGGCTGCGCCGCCCAGGGCGCCGAAGGCTCCACCGGTCGAGAGCGCCCCGCCCGTTGCGCTGAACGTCCCACCCGACGAAGGCGCCCCGCCTGTTGCGCCGAGCATTCCTCCCGACGACAGTGGTATGCCCGTCGAGGGAGCCCCACCCGATGTGGGGGCCTGGCTGGACGCGCCGCCGCTGGCTCCAGTGGTCCCGCCCGCCCCGGCTGGCTTCCCTCCACCGCCATCGTCGCCATCCAAGGCTCCCTCCGCGTCGTGATTCGACCCGCTGCCGCCCGCCCCGCTCGACGATGGTGAGCGCCCGTCGGGGTTGCTAGCAGCAGTCCGGTCGTCGTCCGTCGTGTCCTTTTCCTGAGCGGTCTGATCGCCGCCGTCGCTGCCCGAACAGCCCCAGGTTGCCACGAGGAGGGCATAAGCCAGCGCGAGAGGGTGGCGGCCGTGGCGGAGACGGGTGCGTCGGTGTGTCATGGGGTCGCCCTTTTGCAACTCATGCGCCACAACGACGAGGAAAGGAGCAACCGCCGAGTACCAGCCGAAATGAAGGCAGATGGCCCCGTCCCGATGAGCCGAGATGGGTCAAGTCGTGACACAGATTGGCTCAGCCGGGCTCAGCATGGGGCTTCCTCCGGCGAGCGTTCGCACGGCAGCGTCGTCCGGAGCGGCAGACCCTGGAAAGGCGTGGCGCTACGATTGCTTCATGTTGCGAGTGAGTCGGGTTGCCGGTGCCTGTTTGTCCGCCATTGCGGGATTTGCCAGCGCCTGCTCCAAGGAGGACGGGGGCTCCGGGGCTGGGAGGGACCCGATCATCGTCCCCGACGAGCCGGTTCCTGGGGTGACGAGCAACTGCGGCAGCGTCAGGCTCACGCAGTACTGGTCGACGGAGCGGGGCTGGTGCGAGTTCTCCAACGGCAGCAGCGTCCTGCCGGACTTCGTGCGGCAGGGGCTGACGCTAGCCATCGCCGAACCGTATAGCGGGAGCTCCTACGGCGGCGAGCCTGGCGAGGCATGCGGGGAGTGTTGGGAGATCGACGGCATCGGGGGCAGCGCCGTGGTCATGGTCCACGACCTGTGCCCGATAGAGGGCAACCCCTTGTGCGCAGGGGGGCACTTCCATTTCGACCTGACCCCCGAGGCCGCTGACGCGGTGCAGGGGGGCGGCCTGGACGAAGCCGTGGCGCGGCGCGTGCCCTGTCCCGTCACGGGCAACATCCACGGCGAGATCCTCGACCGTAACGAGTGGGGCTACCTGCGCCTGCAGTTCATCAACCACCGCTTCCCCATTCGCCAGGCAGAGTACCGCGCCGTGGACGGCGACGCCTGGGTCCCCCTGCGGCGTAGCGGAGGCGCCTGGCACGTCCTTGATGACCACGAGACGTTCGCGGAGGGCAGCCCCGGTGGAGTCTTCCGCTTCACGAGCCCCGAGGGGGAGAGTGCGGAGGGTTACGAGGTGCTTGCCTACGGCGTCGGCGTTGGTGACGTCTTCGACACGGGCGCAGCCTTCGCCGTCGTCGAGGCTTCGGGAGCCGCCTGTGCGTTCGTGCCCCCCGGGGACGTCTATGACGAGGGCTGGGGCGGCATCGACCAGGTGCGGTGGGCGCCGAACCCCTGGGGCGACGCCAGCGCCTCCCAGATCACGGAGGGCTGCGCCGCGGGGAGCGCCTCCTGCGTGCTGATGAGCGATCTGGGGCAATGGAATGGCTTCCACCTCTACTACCGCCAGGCCTTCCCCACCTCGACCTTCTCGCGTCTGAGCCTCGGCCTGCGCGCCCGCTCCGGCGGCGGGGAGCTCTCGGTGGCTCCCAGCAACGACGGGGAGGAGTGCGAGCCGACCCTCGTCGAGGTCGGGGACGAATGGGTAGAGGTCGAGATCGACGTGGCCGAGGTCTGCGCCTCCCTCGAAGCCCTCAACGCCGTCACCGTGAGCAATCGCTCGCCTGCGATGGACCTGTTGGTGGATGAGGTGAGGTACGAATGAAGACCTCCCGCGGCCGCCCCTGAGGCTCAGAAATAGGTGAAGCGCTTCTTTGCCTTGACCTTGGCCCCATACTCGCGGACCCATGCCTCTTCTTCGGTGGAGAGGGGACCCGCCCGCAGCGCTCCCAGGTTCTCGTCCAGCTGCTGGCGCGTCTTCGGCGCCGTCCAGACGACGTGGACGTGCGGGCTGGACAGACAGAAGCGGTAGCAAAGCTCCGCTGTCAGCGGTGGTGGAGGCGCGCCCGTCGTGGAAGCGCCGGGCCACGGCGGCATGTCGATGCCAGAGACGGGCCGGATCAGCTGACGCCACGACGTGGCCGTATAGGCGACGACGAGCGGATTACGAGCGGCGAGGTGGGGGAATATGTCCTGCTCCGCGCCGGGATGCTTGGCGTTGTAGCGCAGCATGAAGGCGTCGAGGACCGAGTCCTTGACCAGCTCCGCTGCGCGCTCGCGGTCGTGGATGCTGGTTCCAACGGCGCGTACCTTGCCCTCTTCCTTCAAGCGGACGAGCGTCTCCTGGACCCCCCGGGACAAGACTGAGGCTCGGCCCAACCACGGCAGCAGCAGAACGTCGATGCGGTCCACAGCGAGGGAACGCAGGGCGTTCTCCGCGAGGCGCCGCATCGTGCCGCCGGTGTACCCGACGAGACCAAGCACGACGACAACGTGCTCTTCGGCATTCCCCCTGAGCACGTGCTGAAGCGCCGCTGTGATCGCAGGGTATCGGGGATTCCAGAGCCAACAGTTTACGCCACGCTCGGCGGCATGCCGTAAGGCTCCCTCATCGAGCCCGTAAGTCCCCGAGACTCCAAGGCGAAGCGCCCGCTTCTCGACATGCGGCAAGCTCGCGTAAGCAAACGTCTCGTTCATCGAGCTGAGGGTATCCCTTCGTAGCCCGCGGGCCAAGGGGGTCCGCACGCGGCTGGCGCGTTGCGCGCCCTGGGGCGAGGGACCTAGCCGAACGGGACGCGGGGTCAGTCCGAGGGTGCGCGGTCCGACGGATAGGGAACGTCGAACGAGAGTCAAAAGGGCCTCGGAAGGCTCGCGTCCGGCCACCACGGGGGCGCCGGGTGGCAGACGGCGACGCCATTCCCGGTTCCAGGAGCGCGCCCCGTAGCGCATTTGTGTAGCTAGGAGCATTTTTCTATTTGATGTTGTTGCCCGACTTCGTGCACGGTCGCGTCATGGAAGCGATGATGCCTGGCCAGGCGGTCGCCGACGGGCGACGGGACGATACCGGCCGAGCGCGACCCGCCCGCGGCCGGTCCAGACGACAGTGGGAGGAGCACCGGCCATGATCCGTGTCGACAGGGAAGGGCTTCGTCGTGCCGAAACCGCACGAGGGATACTCCTCTCGCGAGCCACGGGAGCCCTCGAGGCGGTGGCGCGACGTGTCACGGACGTCCCACTGGATGAGCCGGACCGCGCCGCTGCAGAGCTGCGCGGCGCCGTGGCGGAGGGTCTGCTGGCCCTCGCGCAGGTCGCGGAAGTGGCCGGATTCTTCGACAGCCGGGCCACCGTCGACGTCTGCGCGCTCGACGAAGGGGAGGGAGACTGACGGCGGCGCTGCCCCGGTCAGTAGTCGATGCGCAACGTCAGGGTCAGGGCGTCGCGCTCGAGCTTGAAGCGAGCACTTTCGAAGCTCGGGGGCCCAACGAGCGCAGTGGCGTGATTCGACGCCACGGTCCCCTCCGTGGGGATTCCGAGCCAGTTCGTGTCGAGCATTCGGTTGTCGTTCTCGTCGTGAAAGCAAGCCAGGGCGTACACGCCCCGAGGAGTCGGCGCGAATCGGCATGTCCCGACTCTGCCTTCGATCGGGCAGAACAGGACCTGCTTTGCTTTCGCTGCCTGCAAGGGATAGCCCTCAGGACCATCGAAGAGTCGGCAGCTCACGTGACCCTTTGCGGAACGGAGCTCGACGACGCGCACGCGGAGCTTCGCAGCCTTGCTTTCCCTTTCCGCGAACGTGGGGACGACGGCGACGAGAATGCTGCAGGCAAGACAGGAGACAATCGAGAGCGTTCGAACCTTCATGGATACCTCCTCACGAGTAACGAACAGGACCAATCCGCGATCAGGCTGCGTGGCGCCGATAGTCGGCGAGCGCGGGTACGTCGGATTGCGGCTGAAGCAGGGACGCCACGGTCGCGCGCGCTGTCGAAACCTCGACGGTGGCCTCGAGCCAGTGCTTTCCGCCATGGGACGTGCGGGACACCAACACGGCCTCCGCGCGTTGGTTCTCGAGCAGCATCGTGACGCGCCCGCCTACGCTCAGGTGCCGGCTGTGGGCGCAGATCTCCAGGCAAACCCGGGACCCATCCTGAGCGACGCGCCTGAGCTTTGCTTCGAGCAGGCCATAGCTGGGTTCCCCTGTCTTTAGCAGGACGGGCGCTGTCACCTCCATCATGGGGGCGGGCGCCTCTCCATTCTGGGGCAGCTGCAGCTGCTGCCAGCTCGAGCGCGGCGTGTGCAAGATCGCGCTCAGCACCCGGGAGCTGCGTAGCGATGAGCGCCCGAACGCGGCCCACAGCACGAAGGCCCGCAAGCAATCCCCCACGATGGTGAAAAGGTGGAGCGGCCACTCGGAGAAGCGGGCATCCTTGAGAACCTGCCAGCGAAAAGCTGCCAAGCGCAGCATCATGCGTGACAAGTGGAGGCCGAGCCGCAGCTCCTGGGGCCCCGTCAGCTGCCAGTTCACGGAACGGGGGTACAGATTGGGGATCTTCGAGGCACGTACCTGCCCGAGCTTGCTGGATGCCTTACGGACGAGCCGAACCAGAGACTCATAGTCGCGCTGACCGAGTTGAATGAGCTTGGTATAGATCCGAGCCCCGAGCTGATCCGTGTGATAGCCGCAGAGCCAGCTCGGCAGTAGCGCAAAAAAATAGAAGACCGTGATGAGGTGCACGTGCCATTGGAACTGGTAAGGGTCGTGCATGACCTCGTACTGGCGTCCGACCTCACCCTGCAGGACATCGCGGGCAGCCTTGTAGTGCTCCTGGAGGGTCGAAATGTAGCCCTGAGTGACCAGCCCCACCTTCTGCCGCTCGATGATCGAAGCGACCTGCATGATCTGAAGGCTGGTGAGGGTAATTCCCGTGCTGTAGAGCGGATCGACGGAGTCCCCCGCATCACCAATCAAGAACCAACCCTGCTCCGAGTAGAGCTGTGTCGTCTCGTACATGTAAGAGTTGTAGATGCTCGTGTCGACGACCTCGCCGCTCCTCACGAGATCCGCTACGACCGGGTGCTCGGCCTCGACTTGCCGCAGGAAGTCGTCGATGTTGCGGATGCGGTCCTTCAGCAGGTCTGGTCGCCAGGTGATCCCGACGCTGATCAGGCGAGAGCCGTCAGCGGCGCGTATCGGGATGCACCAGACCCAGTTCCCACGGCCGGAGAAGTGCTGCGTCGCAAAGTGCGAGTCGAAGATGTACTGGTCCTGCTTGACCGCGTCCACGCCGCGCAGGAAATCGCGGTCATAGTTGCGCAGGCGGAACCAGAAGGAACTGCGCTGGATGGGCGCGTCCCGGTGCAGCCCGAGCTGCTTGGCGAGCAGGCGCCGGCGGCCCGTGGCGTCGATCAGCCAGTCTGCTGACAGATGGCGGCTCCCTCCGTCGGGGGTAACGATCTCGAGGGAGTGAGGGCCAGCCTCGGCGAGTTGGATCGAGGCCACCTTTCCCGGGACGAACTGGACCCCCCGATCGCGGCAGAGCTCCTCGAGCTTCTCCGTGAGGGTGAAGCGATTGATGAGGTACGATGGCATCGCCGGGGCCTGCCGTGCCTCGTGGACGGCGTAGACCCTGCTCTCAGGGTCGTCCAGACGCTCTTTGAACAAGAAGGAGAGCCCAATCTTGTGGAAGTGGTTCTCCTGGAGATACCCAGAGAGGCCAATCTCGTGGAAGAAGTAGGTGCTGAACTCCACCAGGGACTCTCCCACCACCGGCAGGTTGTTCGTCTCGGGTCCGACCACGATGATGCGGAGGTCCGTCTGCTTCAAGGAGAGGTAGGCGGCGGCTAGATGCGCAGAGATGCTGCGGCCCATGATGATGACTGTGTTCATGGTAATCCTCGTTTATCGACCCTTCCCTGCCGATCGTTGAGCGGACGAGATCGTTCTGCAATTGGCAACTGACGCCAGAAATGTCGTGTTGAGCCAAACGGCTAGCGAAAGTAGGTCAAGGCAAGGGAGAGGTAGCTCTCGCCTTCCAGGAACCAGACGATGTCCCGCCGCTTGCTCGGGAGGAATAGGTAAGACTCCAGCGAGAGTTGGAAGCTCTCGCCCAGCCGTCGCGATCCCTCCGCGCGTAGAACTGTCGCCCCGTGCTCCACGTCCACGATGGCGCCCAAGAGGGCAGTCGTCGATTGGACGTCGTTGCCATTCCAACGCACGCCAGCGAAGGCGTCGTGATCCATGATCACGAAGGCGTCATTGTCGCGGCCGTCATAGCCCCCCTCGGCGACGAGGCCGACGTCCGCTCCATCGACGAGCTCGTAGAGGGTGTACTCGAAGCCGGCTACTGCTGCGCCGAAAAGGGGGCCTTGGCCCTGGCGCGCCATTGCCTCGAGCTTCCAGAGCCATGCCTCGCCCGTCCACTGCAGCTCGAGCCCCGCTTGGTGAATCAGGTCATAGTGCGGGACGAGCGTGAGTCCGCCGCCTGGCGAAGGCTGCGCGCGTAGCTGAGGCTCTCGGCTCGTTCCGTAGAAGTAGCTGAGCCCCCAATCCCAGGACCCATGGAAGCCCGACCAGCGGGCGGCCGCAGAGACGTTGCGCTCCTCTCGCTCGGAGTCGAAGGTTGACGCCCCCTCGTTCACGGGAATGGCGTAGCGGGGGCGGCCTCGCGGACCCGGGTAGACCCGCTCGCGAAAGAACGGGAGCACGAACAGGTTCAGACTGCCCCAGTCCGTGGAGCTCAGGGAAAGGCGCCACAGCGGCTGACCGAGCTTGACCTCGCCTGTCGGCTCCTCGAGGAGATCCGCCTGATTGATGATGTCGACCAGGTGGGTCGACTCGGTGACGCCCCAGAATACCACGCCCATCCCCACTTGAACCGAGATCCAGGGGGCCGCGTGCAGGATGTAAGCCTCCCGAACGTCGGCGTGGGTGCGCTGCTCGTCCGTCGCGTCGAGCCGCCCGAACAGGCGTGATTGGAGCTGGAAGCGGTCGTCACTCGTGTGAAGTCCCGCCTCGAGCTCGAGGGCGGCCGACGGAGCCCAGTGGGTGGAGTAGGGGAACTCCTTCTCTACGAGGGGCTCCTCCCCATTCTCGGGGAACAGCCGGAGCTGAACCGAGGGCGCGGCGGCGAACTCAGGGCTGACCTCGCCCTCGATGGCATACGCGGCGGGCGTATCGACCAGGGATAGCCCCAATGCCACCGCGCTGCTGCCCATGAGGAGAAGGGGACGAAGCATGACGGCTCAGAGGCCTAGCGGGCGAGGCGCTTCAGGCTACCCTTCTCGAAGTCGTTCGCTGTCAGTCCCGTCCTGAACTCGTACTTGCTCCACTCCAGGGTCGTGCTCTTGCCTGTCTGATGGTTGTGCATGTGCGCCGTGCTGGGTCGCCAGTAGCGCCCGAGATACTGCCGGTATCCCGCCAACGTCACGGTCTTCAGGAGCGTATTCTTGCGATCATAGAAGTCTACCTTCCGGTAGCGGTGTGCCTGCTGATCGATCCAGACGAGCTGACGCTTGTAGCCGCTCTTCGGGTCCTGGGGAACCCGTTCGATGACCCAGCAGCGCCCGCCGCCCTTTCCGCAGTCATCCTCCCGCTCATACTTGTATGTGTACTTCTGGAGCTCCGGAGAAGAAAGGTCCTCGTAAGCGAACTCGCTGCCCATGAACGGTCCCGATCGGTTGCCCGCCGAGATCCGCTTCACGCGACGGATCGCGGGCATGTAGAGCCACTGGTCGTCGTTGCCCCGAAGCTGCGAGTGGGTGAGGAGCGCGGTCCCCTTGATGTCTCGCGGCGCTTCGAAGACAATGAGCGTCTTGTCTCCCGAGGCGGTTCCTTCGAGGGTGTAGGTGCGGAGGTCGCGGCGGCTGGTTTCCCCATGGGAGTTCTGCAGGGTCATCTTCATGTCGGCACGGTGATCACGAAAGCCTTGATCGACGCGGTCGGCTTCCGTAGCGATGGCCAGCCCTTTGTTTCCCGTCGTCGCCACCACGAGGGAGATAGAGCTGGTGGTGGCGATGAGCGCCAGTGTCGCCAAGATGATGGACTTTAGGGTCTTTGACATATGATTCCTCCGTGGTTTCATAGTGGGCAGGTGTTGCCGGTCGTTCGGGCCGTCGTGCCATCATTCCGCAGGATGCAGGACGGGCACCGAGCCTTTGTGGGCGACGCGTCGGCCGTCGAGCGTGAGCAAGAGGGCCGGCAAGAAGAGAAGGTCGCCAGCCAGTGCAAAGGCAATGGTGATCGCGGTGAGCCTGCCCATGCCGGCATTGATGCCAAAGGAGGAGAGGGCGACCGCGCCGAACCCGAGCACGAGCACGACGGAGGTGATGATGAGCGCCGGGCCTACCTCCGCCACGGCCCTGCGGATGGCATCCTCTGGCATGGCTCCAGCCCGGCGTGCGTTCAGGTACTTGCTGAACAGGTGGATCGTGTCATCTACGATGATGCCGAGGCTCATCGTCGCGACCATCGCCAGCCCGAAGTTGACGGTGCCGACGAGGATCCCCCATAGGCCAAAGGCGGCGATCGCCGGCGCGGCGTTCGGCACGATGCCGAGCAGGCCGTAGCGGAAGCTGCGGAAGGCCAGGACCAGGAGCAGGGAGATCAGCGCGAAGGCGAGGGCCGTGCCGGGGACCATGTTCGCGATGTTGCTGCCTGAGGCATACGCGAACATCAGGGATGTGCTCGATGGCTTCGTGCGCATACTGGGCAGCGCGTTCTGATGAAGCCATCCTTCTCCTTGTTCAGCGAGCTCCCGCATGCGGACGCTGGTGACGTCTCGGAGGGTCACGATGAAACGTGAAGACGACTTCTTCACGTTCAGCATGTTGTTGAGGTCTAGTCCGTAGGGCAGGGACATCTCGAAGAAGAGCAGGTACTGAGCGGCGAGGGGCTTCTCGGTGGGGAGCCGATAGTGGCTGGGGTCGTCCGCGTTCATGTTACGGTTGAGGCGTTTCATCGTGTCGCTGAACGAGCTGACGTGGACCACGCCGGGCTGTTCTCGGTACCACTCCGTAAACTGGTCCAGCTTCTCGAGGTATTCGGGGTCACTCACCCCGCCGGGGTGCCCCGAGTCGAGGGAGAACTCGAGCGTGTAGATGCCTGTCAGGTGATTCATTATGAAATCGGCATCGCGCCGAAACTCGAAGCTCTCGTCGAAGTATTGGATGAAGCGGTCCTCCGCCCGATTTGCCGTGATGAAAGAGGCGAGCAGGGCCATGCAGCAGAGCGGCGCCCACAGGAGCCAAGGGCGCCTGCGGATCACCCAGTTGGCGAACCCTTCCATCCGAGGAGCCTTCGATCGCGAGCCGTGCGCCTGTCGGATCGGGAGCATGGTGAACAGGGCAGGTAAGAACGTGACCGAGAGGATGAACGCTACGATGACGCCGAATGTGGTGATGTTTCCGAGATCGTTCAGCGGCTGTATCGTGCTGAAGTTCATGCTGAGAAAGCCGACGGCTGTCGTCACTGTGGTCAGGAAGACGGCGCGGAAGTTGCTGACGAGGCTCTCGCGGATGGCGTCCTCCTTGCGCACGCCCTTCCGCATGCGTAGCAGCGCCGTGGTCAAGAGGTGAACGCAGTCGGCGACCGCCAGCGTCATGATCATCGTCGTTGCAGTCGTCGAGGGAGGGGAGAGCTTGATCCCGAGCCAGCCCGCGATTCCTACGGCGCTGACGGTAGACAGCACGATGACAAGAGCCGTAATAAGAACTGCCCATGCCGAGCGGAGGAGCCACCCCAACGCCACGAGCAGGATCACGTACATGGCCGGGACGAGGGTTTGCAGGTCGCTCTTGGCTGCTTCGGGGAAGGTGTGGTTCAAGAGGGCGATCCCGCCGAGCCTCACGTCTACGCTGGGATAGTCGTGCTCGATGGCCTGGGCGATCTTACGAGCTGCCTCGACGCTCGGCGACTGCTCGTTGTCCCGTTCGCCGGGCAGCGTCAGGGTGACGTTCGCTGCAACCACCTTGCCTTCGGGAGAAATCAGTCGGCCCACGAGCAGCGGCTCGCCGAGGGCAACCTTCGTCTTCGCCTCGATGTCCCCGGGCGACATGGCCGAGGCCTGCTCGATCAGGTCCCCCACGATGAGGTCATCGCCCTCGGCGTAGCTGTGCTGGAAGTTGGTGACCGAGTCCACGCGCGTCGCGTAAGGGATCTTCCATGCCTGCGTGGTCAGGGCCTCCAGGGCCTCGAAGGTTGCTTTGTCTGCCTTGCCCGTGTCGCTCGAGAGGGCGAAAAGGATATTGTCATCCTTTGTGTAGACGGCCTCGAGCTCCTCTGCCGCGACGAGCTGCGGATTGTCGGCCTTGAAGAAATAGCGAACATTGTCGTCGAATCGGATCAACCTCCCCCCCGAGGCGGCCACCAGGCACGCCGCCAGGCAGGTGAGCACCACCCAGAGCCGGTGCCTGGCAACGAACTGTGAATAACTGTTCAGCCACTCTTTGTGCCGTGATTCAGTGATCATCTTCTTGCTCCCGACTGGCTAGATAGGGGAGCAATTGGTATTCTGCCAATGCAACGTTCGACTTAGGGGTATGCGCGAGGCGCATGATGAATTTGGCAGGGCTCGATCTGAACTTGCTCGTGGCGTTGGACGCTCTGCTGAGCGAACAACACGTGAGCCGCGCCGCTCACCGGCTAGGGCTGTCGCAATCGGCGACCAGCCGCACCTTGGGGAGGCTGCGCGAGCTGCTCGGGGATCCCCTCTTGGTCCGCGCAAGTCAGGGCATGGTACCGACGTCACGGGCCAAGGCGCTGCAGATGCCCGTGCGCAAAATACTGAGCGATATCCGCGCGACGCTGCAGCTCCGTGTCGCCTTCGCGCCGCAGCTGGCGGCCGATACGATTCGTCTCTCGATGCCGGACATGGGACAGGCACTGCTCCTCCCCCGCCTGACGGAGCGCCTGGCCGTCGAAGCCCCCGGTGTGGACATCGATATCCACCCGAGGTTCATGGGTTTGGAACAGCGCGTGCTCGACACGGGGGAGATCGATCTCCTCTTGAGCTCGGAGTACGACGTGGAGCCGGGCTTCCACTCGACCTACCTCTTCACCCTGAGGCACGCGAGCTTCGTTCGACCCGGTCATCCCGCGCTCGGAAAGGCCCTGTCCATCTGTGAGTACGCACAGCTCGGGCATATCGTGGTTGGACTCCAGGGGGTGACTGCCTCAGACATCGACGCCTTGCTCGCTGCTCACGGCCTGGAGCGTCGGGTCGCGCTGCGCCTACCCTCGTACCTAGCTGTTCCCGCGATCATCGCTCGGTCGGACCTCATCGCGACGTTGCCGAGCGTCATGTCTCGGATTTCTCCGCAGGAGCTGTGCGCGATCGAACATCCGGTGACGGTCCCCGACACGAAGATCTCGATGATTTGGCACGAGCGGTGTCATCATGAACCGCTGCACCGCTGGTTTCGGCAGTTCGTCGCCGATACCTGTCGCGAGGTCATGTCCGAGGATGAGTGAATGGTCGTTTGCGCCAGATCGCAATTGGCGCGTTCGACAAATTGTTGCTCGCGCGGGAGTCGCCTAGGCTCACGGCGAGGAGAGGAAACATGAATGACTCAATGCGCAACTGTGACGTGATCATCATTGGGGCATCGTTGGCTGGCTCTTGTCTGGCCAGACAGCTGAAGCTCAAGCACCCAGAGCTCGACATCGTGGTCTTGGAGAAGAAGACGGAGTTCGGGCACTGGGTAGGTGAGTCCACTCTCGAGGTGTTCTGGGACTATGCCGCCCGCCACCTCGACCTCGGACCGTACCTGGACAGGAACTACTTCCTCAAGCACGGATTGAGGTTCTTCTTCGACTCCAAGGCAAAGGATCTGCCCTTCGATCGGCTGAGTGAGTTCGGGCGCACTTGGATCCATCGCGTGCCCGCGCACCAGCTGGACCGCGCCCGCTTTGACTCCGATCTGTGCGCCATGAACGTTGCCATGGGGGTGGAGGTGCGCCTTGGGGAGGCTGCGACGGATGTCACCATTGACGCCGTGAACGGACACCGAGTCCAGACGAAGGCGGGCGAGTACCGTTGCCGTTGGCTCGTCGACGCCAGTGGATTTGCCGCGATCGTGTCCCGCAAGCTCGGGGTTCATCGTTCCCAGGCGCACCGGCACCCTGTCAGCTCTTACTGGGGGAGGTTCCGCCACCTGCGGGAGCTCGACCTGCAAGGGGGAATGGAGTGGAGGGCACGTGTCAACCACACGAGTCGCGTGCTATCGACGAATCACTTCATGTATCCCGGCTACTGGATTTGGATGATTCCCCTCGATGCCGAGACGATCAGCGTCGGAGTCACCATCCACGCGGAGATGCGCCCGGACCTTCAGATCAGAAACTCCGACGATCTCATGCGCTTCTTCCAGAGCCACGCGGGCCTCAATCAGCTCGTCGCCGAGGAGACCACCCTGCTCGACTTCCACGCCTTGAAGGCGCTGCCCCGCTGTGCCGATCGCGCGTACCATGAGGAGAGGGTCTTCCTGACGGGTATGGCGTCCAGCGTCATCGAGCCAGTACTATCTCCGGGGTGCGCTCATCTCGCGGACTCCAATCGAATGATCGGCGATCTCATCGCGACCGACCTCCTGGGGTTGGATCAGGAGTTCCGGGAGAAAGCCCTCGCGTACAGCGTGTACACGCGGGTATGGTTCGAGGCTATCCTGATCCAGATCCAGGGGCTCTACACAGGGCTGTTCGACGTCCACATGGCGTTCTTCGAGCCCGCTCTCTATAACTACTTCGGTGTTATTCTTCCGACTTCCATGTCCGAGCGTTGGGGCTACGAGCCAGGTCGACTTCCCCCGGGTGCCCAGTACGAAGCGGTGCTCGCCGAGGCGTTGAAATCCATCGGTGACGGCACGGTGCTGAAGAACCTCGAGGCGCGGGCTCGGGAGCTTCAGGAGTTTTTGGTGGAGCGTGGTATCGAGTTCGAGAACAACGATGGCCGTTTCTTCGATTCCGAAGCGCCACCGGCAGTTCTACGGCACACTCACACGAACGGGCAGTATCTGTCCCCCGAGGCAGTGGGAAAGGTCCACGAGACGCTGTACGAGTTCTGTCTGGCTTACTCGCTGCGGCGCATGGCCGCCGCGGAGAAGCTGAATGCCGACGAGCTCGCGATCAAAGAGGTCGCCGCTCTGCTCCAGCGCTCCCAGGGTTCACTCTGGGACGGACTCGACGCGCTCCGCCGGCGCCCGACTGCGGGACGAGCGGCCACGATGGCGGCCGCCGCGCCCGCGGAGTAGACACGACGCCGCCCAGGTGGTCGCCATCAACGGAGGAAGGCGCTGCTCGCCGGAGCGTTGCCGAGGGGTCGGGCCGAAAGCGCCACGAGCCCACGGTACCGCCCGGGGGTCAGCCCAGTCCAGCGCCGAAACGCTTTGTGGAAGGCCACCGTGTCCCCGAAGCCGAGGTGCTTGGCGATCTCGGCTATGGGAACCTCGGTGGTGCCCAGCAGTTCGTGGGCGCGCTCGCACCGCACTCGCTCGACAAGGACGCGGTGCGTCGTGCCCTCCTCCTTCAGTCTTCGCTGGAGCGTGCGCGGGCTCATTGCGAGCTTCCTCGCCAAATGCTCCAAGCTCACGCTCCCGTCGGAGAGGGAGGTGGCGATGAGCCGCTCGAGCACGTTTCCGATCTGCTCTTCTGCCATGTAGGACGGACGCGCCGGAGGATGGCCCCCGCTGCTCCCGGACGACTGCGCCGAGTCAATCCCCGGATCTCCCCAGAAGACACTGAACCCAGCGTTCTGTTCGCCGAACACCACGTCACACCCGAAGAACTCTCGGTAGGCGCCGCTGTCTTCGGGCTCCTCGCCGGGGAAGAACACCTGGACCAGGTTCCTCCTGTGCACGTCGCGCTGGCGCAGCGGCGCGTACAGCACCGCAACCATGAAGGCCATGGCGTGCCGCTGCTCCTCATTGAATGCAGGGTAGCCGCTGCAGCGTTCGACGATGACGGCAGTGCTCCCCGGTGAGCCCTTCACGTAGCAAAATGTCTTCGGCGATAAGCTTCGGAAGTAGCCACAGGTTTGCTCCAAGGAATCGACGCAGCTCGACGCCGCGGGGAGACCGGCCATGTCCAGCGCATGCATGCTCGCATGCAGGGCGATGAGGGGATCATTCGTGTAACGTGCCGCGCGCAGCCAGAGTCCGGCAACCTGGACGAAGGGAACACGGGCTTCGGACTCCACTGCCGCCATGCTGAGCCCGCACTCTTCCAGAAAGACCCGGCCGTCTTTCCCGCACAACTCCAGCTGCCGGAGCATAGGGCGAAGCGCCGCCGCGTTGATCGTTCCGCCGTCGTACTCCGGGCCCCTACACGATGGCAACGTGTTTCGAGTCATCATTGAGCTCGCTCCCCGCCTGAGCCATTTGGTCTTCGTTGGTAATCGTGACCGATCTATCCGGCATAATAGGGGCAGCGCCCTCTCCCGTCAATTCCCCGGGCCTGGCGGGGCAGCCGGCGCCCTGAGTCCCCGCTCCCCGTGAGCGCCGGGATCGCTCGCGTCGCCGCTCGAGAGCGAACTCACCGTTCAGTTGGGGTCCGCCGGAACTCCCCGGTACTCGTCGCGGTGATCATGGTGATGGCTCTCCAGGCTCCGGTCCCTGTGAAGTGATTCACACGGCCTGCAGTCGAGTGGACATCATGTTGCTATCCCGAAGTGACCCCTTCGATGACATTGGTGTTTCATGGTCCATGAATATGAGGGTGTATTTGGTGGTCGCGTGTGAATATTTCTATCGGTTGGCGCTGGGCTGCCGCGCGAGCTGCGGCGTCAATTGTCACTGCTCGGCGGCGGACGAGTCGCGACCTGCAAAGCGAGGGGCTCGATTTGTCGCGAATGGTCAGTTGCTCAATCTGCGATAGTCTCCAAACCTTGAGCGACGGAGTGAGGTGAGGGCGCCGTCCCGAGTCAGTCGCTCAAAGGCGGGGCCAGGGGGTTTCACATTCATCATGTGGAGCCCTGAGCCATTCCTGGTTTGCGTGATCGTATCCCTATGAACGAACAACCGATGGAGGATGAATGGAACAGGTAACTGCTCTTGTTTCCGACGGGAGGGGGCAGCGCGCTGCCGATTCCGTCATCACACAGCGCGCGAAGCGAGTGCTCGAGATCATCTTGCAGCACCGCAGGCTGCTCCCAGGTGAGCTCTGTGCGCTGTCACCCTGCGAGGAGTGCTTTGGTCCACATCTGACGAAGGTGGTGCGGGCGATGCTGCTCTCTGAGCCCATCCAGCTCGTGCTCCCGGCCTTCCCGGCGAAGTCATCGAACCGGATGAAGACTCTCGGTCCGGATCCGGACCGGGCGGAAGAGATAGCGCTCGGCTTGCTGCAGGATATCTGCGTGAGGATAGGGGAGATCTACAGGCCCGGTGCGCGGCTCATCCTGTGCTCGGACGGGCGGGTATTTGGCGACCTCGTGCAGGTCAGCGACGAGAATGTGACACGCTATCGCGATGGCATTCTGAGAGTAGTGGAAGAGATGGGTGCCACCCACCTGTCGCAGTATACCTTGGACGATGCCTTCGACGTCAAAGGGTACGACGCGCTGCGCGAAGAGCTGCTGGTTCAGTATGCGACGCCGCTCTCCGTGCTGCGTGAGGAGGTGCGGGAGGGCGGGGCGACCCGACACTTGTTCGATGGGATCCACCGCTTCGTGTTCGAGGATTACTGTGCGCTGTTCCCCCAGCGTTCGCGGACCCAGCACCGGCTGGAGACGAAGGGCGTGGCATACCGAGTCATTCAACGCAGCAACGCCTGGAGCAGGGCAGTCGAAGCGCGCTTCCCGATGGCCGTTCGCCTCTCCATTCACCCGCAAGCAGCCCACAGCTCCAAGCTGGGCATCTCCTTCATGCCGTCGGACAACGTGTGGCGAACGCCCTGGCACGGTGTCGTGATGGAGCGAGACGGGGAGGTCGTGCTGACGCGGCGTTCCGACGCGGAAGGCCTTGGGGCGACCTTGGTGCATCGCAACGGGCGGCCAAGCCACTACGTGATGCAGGATGCCCTCCTCCGCGGGGCAGCGGGAGTATAGAATGCTGCAACGACTGACCAGCGAGCCGCGGTTTCATTCCATGGAGCCTTTCGGCGTCGTCGTTACGGCAGCTCATCGCGGGGATGTCCTCGAGAGTCTGCCCACCGAACAGGTGCGGGAGCTGACGTGGCGCCACCGCGTGACCGTCCTCAGAGGCTTCGCGCCGAAGACCAAGGCGGACTTCGAAGCGTACTGCCGCCAATGGGGAGAGCTTCTCGAGTGGCCCTTCGGTTACGTCCTGGAGCTCCAGGCCCATGAGGATCCGCAGAACTATCTCTTCACTCACGGGAATGTGCCGTTTCATTGGGATGGGGCCTTCGCTGCCACGGAGCCAAGCTTCCTCGTGTTCCAGTGCCTCCGGGCGCCAGCACCGGAAGCCGGGGGGCAGAGCCTCTTCTCCGACACGACACGCATGCTCGCCGCAGCCAGCCGAGAGGAGCGGGCGACCTGGGAGCGGATCGAGATTGAGTACCGTACCGAGAAGGTCGCGCACTATGGCGGGTCGTGTCGCTCTGCCCTGGTGAAGCGTCACGCGCACACCGGCGAGGAGGTTCTGCGGTTTGCGGAGCCGCTCAATGAAGGGAGCTCTCAGCTGAATCCGATCGAGCTCGCTGTCGAGGGCGTCGCGTCCCAAGAAGCGTTCCTCGCCGACTTCATGCCGCGGTTGTACTCGCCGGACTGGTGTTATTCGCACCAATGGCGGCAAGGAGACTTCCTCGTCGTGGACAATCGGGCCCTGCTTCACGGTCGCCACGCCTACTCGAAGTCGACCGAGCGACACCTGCAGCGCGTGCACATCCTCTGAGAAGGAGGGGAGGGCGTCGTGTGAGGCGCTTTCCCCTCTACAGCCTTCAGCGTGCCGCGGTGCCGTCTGCTGAAGAACGGGGTACGCTGCGTCTCCCTCTGGACGCATGGCGGAGGGCGGCGAGGCTCCCGAGGACGAGGACGGCGAGCGAGCCTGGGGCACCGCTCTCGCGTCGCGGCACCGAAACGGCACAACTGGAGCCCGCGTCCTCTTCAACGGCGTCGTGGTCGAGGTCTGCTACTGAGCCGTCGCTGGTAGCTGGCGGCTCCCCCGAGGCGGGACCGTCGCTCGCTCCGCTGTCTCCGGGGAGAGCGTCAGGAGGTTCGGCATCACAGGTGGCGTCGACGGTGAGGGCCGTGCCCGCCAAGGACTCATTGCCGGCGAGGTCGACGGCACGGACCTCGATGGCTGCCCCCGGCTCGAGGAGGCGGGAGGTCGTGACCATCGTCACTCCGCAGTCGACGAAGAGGGAGTCGAGGTCTCGCAGGGAGCGCGCGACGCGCTCGCCGTCCGCGTAGACCGCGTAGCGCAGGTCCGGTGCGTCATCCCGCGCCGAAGCCAGTTCGACGTCCAATGGGAACCCTAGGTAATTCCCGCAGGTGTTCTCGCTGTCGACGTAGTCACCGACAGTGACGGCAGTGGCTCCGCCAAACTCCGGTGGGTCTGCGTCCGCGCCGCTGCCCGTCGTGAAGCGCGATACGGTCGTCCAGGCTGGCGCGGGGCAGGCGTAGTGGAAACGTTCGGCGAGATTCACCTGGAGCTCGTACGCGGTGTCGGGGCTGAGGGACGCATCGGGTCGCGCGACGAACCACGCTTCGCTCGTCCCCTCGTCGTGCCGCGTGGCAGTCAGGTCGAGCACGGTCCCACCCTCCGCGACCAAGCGGAATGCGTCCAGCGCGGCCAGGCACCCTTCCTCCCCGGGATCGAGAGAGCCAAAGTAGAGGACTCGAAGCTCCGTGTTCGTCGGGACACCGGTGCTGCCGTCGCTGGGCAGGACCTCCTTGCGCTCCGCAAAGGGTGTCGCGCCACAGGCGCCAGCGGGTCGCGGCAGGGCGAGAAAGGCGCCCGCCACGGTCGCACCGAGGGCCGCTGTGCGTGTCAGGGTTGCGGCTCGGCACAGGAATGGGCGCTTCAGGATTCTGCGGTGGGTCAATGGGGTCATGGCAGATGCTCCGGCAGCCGACGGGTTGGACTCTTCGTCTTCGGCCACTGCAACGGGCCAACGCAACGACCGTGCCATGTGGCTGGAGCGGGAAAAGCGGCTCCGCTGGCCACGGAGAGTGGCTCATGGGTCAGTCTGTGCCAGCGAGGACGGCAGTCGCCGCGCAAGGCGCATGCCCCGAAGCCGGCAGAGCCGGAAACCAAAAAGGAACGGGGCAAGGACTACTCCCTCAGGAACAGCGCTACCAAGCGCCTCGACCCCTTGAGGGCGAACGAGGGATCGTGTCGGAAACCGCTGGCAGCGATGAGCTCGAGCTCGGCGTTCCAGAGGGCCTTCGAGCAATGGCCCGCTGGTTCGACGAGGAGCAAGAAGCCGCCAGGCGCGAGGGCAGCGTGGAGCTCGGTGATGGCCGTCGGGGGATCCGACAGCTCGTGCAGCACGTTCATCAACAGCGCGCCGTCCGCGGAACCCTGTAGGTCGTCGATCGCGAGGGACTCTGTCCGGCACTGCCGAATCGTGACCCGATCCGTCAAGCGAGCCCGGTCCACGCGCTGCTGTAAGCGCTGGATCATACCGGAGGCGAGCTCGACGCAAACGACCTGACCACTTGGGCCTACGCGCCGAGCCAGTGGCAGGGTGAAGAAG
Organism: Pseudomonadota bacterium; assembly: GCA_023398955.1. Lineage (GTDB taxonomy): Bacteria > Myxococcota_A > Polyangia > Polyangiales > Polyangiaceae > JAEWRL01. Next base: position 1,732 of record JAEWRL010000011.1, on the reverse strand, counting down.
CCCATGGCAGGCCCCACTTCGATGAGGTGATCGCCAGGCTTCACAAGGCGCGCCAGTGCCTCGTCGGGGTCCTCGACCAAGCGACGCAGGGGGCTTGCAAGCACGTACCCGAGCCAGACAGGGCAGCAGTGAGGCTGGTGATGGGGGTGGTTCCAGATCTTTGGGGCCGATGGGAGGAGAGCGCCTGGCATTTTCGAGTCTTTCTAGGGAAGGGAGCTCGGGGAAGCGGAGCTCGTTGGGTTTGCTAGTGTGCGAGCATTCGCTCAGATTTGGTACTCGCATTCCCAGCGCCCACGACGGTCCCCACGATGCCGCAGAAATCACCCCGCCCACGAGCGGCGAAGGAAAGGAACAGCCGCCGCCCTGCGCCCAGCGCTCAGGTTTCGAAGACCCGCGCGCGGACGTCCACCCGGGCTGCACCGCAGCGTCGCTCACGAACCGGCGCGGCGGGAAGTGACCGCCGCGTGCCCTTCCAGGAGCGAGCTCGGCACACGGTCGACGCGGTCGTGGAGGCCGCAGGGGAGCTGCTCGTCGCGGAGGGTTACGAGCGTGCCTCGACGAACGCGATCGCGAAGCGCGCGGGCATCTCCATCGGCTCCCTCTACCAGTACTTCGACGGCAAGGAGGCTGTGTTCCGCGCGCTCCTTCAGCGGCACCATGATCAGGTCGCGCCCCTCGTGCGCCGCACGCTGGAGCGCATGGCAGAGCCCAACGAAGACCTCGTGGAGGTCATCGAGGCGCTGCTGAGGGAGCTCGTGGCGCTCCACGAGCAGGCGCCGGAGCTCATGCGGGCCATCGACACTCAGCTCGGTTCGCTCGAGCACGGCAAGGACGCCCACGATGCGTCGCAGCACGGCGTGACCGTGACGGCGCGTATCCTCGCAGAGCGGGGGGATCTCGAGCCCACGCGGGCGCAGGAGCACGCTTGGCTGCTGGTCCACGTCATCTCCTACGTGTCCCGGCTCTTGGCGCACTCGGCGCCCCGCGACCTCGATCGTGAGGTGCTCATCACGGGAGTGAGCGGGATGGCGCGCGCGCTGATGGGCAAGTCCCCTCCGAGGGCGAGGGGGAGGCGTCATAGCCGTTAGCAGCTTTGTTGGCCAAGGAGCATAAGACGCTCGAGGTCCAGTACGGCCCAGCCAAGATCACTCGGGCACGCGAGCTGTTGCGGTTGATTCTGCTGCACGCGGGTACGGACTTGGGGCTCAGGCAGACGGTGGCGCTCATGGCGGAAAGTGGCGGACCGAGTGTGAGTACGCGATGGACGAGAGCTCACATTCTCGGCAGACAACCGTTGACGAGCTACGCCAGAATGGAGCGATTAATGTTCAATCGAGGTTCGACGTTTGGAGTCCAGTGGCGCGTTGGCGCGCGCCAACAGCCGGCTACCCCTGAGGCGCCTCTGGATAGCGCACAACCTGGGACCGAGTTCGGGCGCCCCAGAGGAACGGGCACGCTCGAGAGTCAAAGCGCGGCCCTGGCGCAGACGCTCGGCGGACAGAGCCGTCGCGGCACCGCGCCTGCGCCCGCGGGTACGAAGCAAGCCGGCGGCGGCGCCGTCCCAATCCGAGGGGCCCGAGTCCGCGGTGGCTTCCCGACCCGAGGGGGCAGAGCCGGCGGCGGCGCCGTCCCAATCCGAGGGACCCGAGTCTGCGGTGGCCACCCAACCCGAGGGGGCCGAGCACCCGTTGTTGCCGCGCGTGGCCTCGGCGGCCGCGGCTCGCGATGCACG
>JAEWRL010000260.1 GCA_023398955.1 Pseudomonadota bacterium | reverse complement strand
GAGCTGGCAATCAGCGAGTGTCCTTCTGCACCACGAGCTTCGCGTTGGTGGGATCGACGCGAACGGCCTCTTGATGTTGACCGAAGCCACGGTGGCCCAGCACGAGCTGCTCAACATCCCTGCGTGCCAAACCGAGGGTGCGGAAGAGGACGACCTGACGAAGTACTTCGAGGAGTTCGCGTTCGCGCTCCTCACCGTGCTGTGGGAGCTGCTCGAGCAGCTCGGGCGCGTGCAGAACAACGAGACCCATCTACCCTGGCGGGTGGTGGCCCCGCCCGATGAGCTCGACGCTCGGTTGTACGAGGTGATCGAGCGGCTGGGGCAGGCCGGCAGCGCCGCAATCCTGGAAGCGCTCGGTGCCGCCGCGCCGCCGCTCCGCACCGTGCAGCGGCGCCTTCAGAAGCTGGCTGGCGACGGCGTTGTTTCCAAGCGTGGCGGACGGAGGAACGCGGTCTACTCCGTGGCCGATCGCGAAACGGAGTAGCGGCGGCTGGACAGTACGAACATGGAGATCCGTCCCGAGGGTCCGAACAAAGAGCGACAGAGAGTCGAGTTTGCGCACCACGGGGAGGGGGCCAAGCGACGCTGTACGCCAACTATCCGCCGTGCGTGGCGGATATACTTGGTCGACTTCCGATTTGTAACTAGCGGATATGACGCGACTTATTGGGCCAATGCCGCTCGGAAGCCCCGGGCTGGTTGCACACCGTCAGCACCATGGTAGACCGATGGAGTTACGGAGCAGACCAATGGTCAAGACCCTCGTCAAGCACGGCAACTCCTACGCGCTGGTGATCGATAAGCCGATTCTCGAGCTGCTCAACATCAGCCCTGACACGCCGCTCGAGATCTCCACATCGGATGGCAAGACGCTCACCATCAAGCCAGCAGCCTCTGACGCGGAGGGACGCGCTCGAGCTCTCGAGACGTCACTGGCGAGCATCAATACGCGCTATCGCCGAACGCTCGAGCGGCTCGCGAAATGAGTCGGCTGAGTCGGCTGTTTTTGACCCTCGAAGAAGTCTTCGCCATTCACGCCAATCAAATCAAGCACTACGGCGGCGAGCCGGGGCTCAGGGACGAAGGGCTCCTGCGCTCGGCACTCGCACAACCTGAGGCGTCCTTCGGGGGTGAGTGGCTCCACTCGACCATTCCAGAGATGGCCGCCGCCTACCTATTCCACCTCGTGAAGAACCACCCGTTCGTGGATGGCAACAAGCGCACCAGTCTCGTCTGCGCGCTGCATTTCCTCTTCCTCAACGGAAACACCGTCGAGGCCGATCCAGATGAGCTCGCCGAGATCGTGCTGGAGGTCGTCGAGGGCAAGCTGGACAAGCACGCGCTTGCCGAATGGATCGGCAGCCACCTCGTTCCCATTGAGTGAAGCAGCGCCCTCGGGGGGTCGAGATCCTGGCTATCCCTCCACCAAACGGTTCGGCAAAACAACCACCAAATCCCTCACGGAGTCCGGACGGAAACTGCCACCGTTCGCCTCCGAACTCACCCCTGGTAGCGAGTGGAGCGCGCGCTACTCGGACCGGCCAAGTGCCGAGCGTCAGCATCCTGGATGCGCCAAGCGAGACGCTTCCGAAGGTAGCCCTTGTTCCGGGAGCGGGTCGGCTCGCCGTAGAGCTCGCGGTAGGTGTCGGCGAGCTGATCGACGGTCATGTTGGCGAGCTCGCCGAGGAGCGCCGGCCCTCGGCCGAGCCGCAGAATGTCGGGGAGAACGCGCTTGAGGTCATTGTGCATAGGGGGTCCTTTCTCGCGAGCGCAGGGCTCGCGACCGTGGCCCATGACGGCTCCTTCCCCGCTGGAAGACAAGGCGAGAACCCCGAATCGGCCCGAGCCGCTCGGCCGCGTAGAACAGAGCCAGCTCCAAAGACTCGCCAGTCTTCATGCTAGCCGTTCCGTGAGCTCCTTGATGGCCATGCTTCGCTCACGCGCACGCCCCCCTCGGACAGCGTCGATGAGCGCGAGTGCCTCGTGGAGCTGCGCATCCTCATTCCGAGAGCGGCAATTTCCAGAAACTGAGCACAAGGTCAAACTGCTCGGCGTCGCAGCGAACGTCAGGGAGCGTCTCTACGCCGTTACTGTGGAGCGCCGGATCAAGCATCCCGCGGTAGTGGCCATCAGCGAAGCGGCGCGAACCGTCGTCTTCGGAACGGAGGAAGGCATATCGCGGTCTTCGCCAGGTTCCGGGACGGCTCGTCGAGCGTCCCGGCGCCAGTTCCTATAGTGTCGGCCCGCTGCGGTGCTTGTTCATGCTCGGCGATCACTGGTCGTCAGCGCCTCCGAGCTCCATCAGCAAGCTCTGAGGCTCTGAGGTCCGCCCTTCCAGCGAACGGCGAACGACTGCGAGCCGCCACTCGTCGTCACCGACGCGTAAGCTAGGCGGGCGGGGGTCCGTTGCTACGCCTCTTCTGGATGGACCTCGCCGCCGCATCCCGGACAGGTGAAGGGCCCCATGGGTAGGCTTCCCGCCAACCCGGCGGTGGCACGGGGATTTGTCGCGCGGGCTGTGCGGCCGGTGGCTCGGCGGACCACTGACGCCTCGCCCCCGCCCATGCTACCGTGACAGGGATCCCAGTGAACACCCACGCCATGAACCTTTCTGTAGGGCCGCTGCCCGTTCTGGATGTCGATGCGATGATGCAGAGGCTACCAGCGGAGGCGCGCGCGTCAGTTGTCTGGGCCGCAAGCCGATCGCTGACGCGCTCATGCGTCTTCGACGCGAACCGTTGACGGATGAGCTCGTTTCCGACGTTGCGGGAGGCTTCCTCCCGCCTCTGCTGGCGGTGGCAACAAGGGTCTGGGAGGTGCTCGCTGAGAACTCGGAAGCACTCCGTGCGGCGATCATGAGCGACTTCGCCCGCGAGGAAACGATGCTGGGTGGGTTCCTCCGCGATCCTGACTCCCAAGACACGCTGGCCTGGGTCACGGGCTTTCTGCGGCCATTCTACGGAACGGTGTTCTCGCGGCTCCCCGCTGAACAGTGGGCGATGCTTGCCGGGCAGCTGCAGTGGCAACAGGCAGTACGGGACATCCACACCCGACTGGGTTTGCGAGGTGCTGTCTCCGAGCACTCGGAACCACGATCTCGAGGTGAAGGTTCGAGCCTACGCCGGCATCGGTGCGCGGCATGGGTCATGACCGCGAGCCCCTTCGGTAGCAGGAGCTTGCATGAAGAGGAGTCCAATTTGACCGCGAAGTGGAAGTCCAGAGCGAAGAGGAAGTCGGCAGGACAGGCCAAACCGAAGCCGCAGCGTCCCCTGTTGACAACGATGACGAAAGAGCCCTTCCAGCCTGTGAGATTGTACTACTCGATTCCGAGTCGGGCGTTCGTGCTGGCGAAGCTTGAGAAGCTCGCCTGTATCGTCGAGGCGCCTGCGGAGCAGTGCTGGCAGTGGCAGTTTGAAGCCGAGGCGGCGTCGCTCCGGTTTTTCGGTGGCTATGACGATGTGCCGAGCGACAGGCGACCGATCGTCATCGGTCGGATCCGATTCCCGGCAAACGGCGGAATGACCTTCGAAACGAACTCGATCGCGCGGGCGGTCGAGGGAGCCCGTTTCTTCGGACCACGTCTCGGCCCCAAGGTAGTGGCCCTGCGAGTCCGCTTGGTGAACCGATGCTTTGCTGGGGACGAGGGGCAATCAGGTGAGCTCCTCGGGCTGCTGGATAGGGATGTCGTCGTCGTCGATCCGCGGGCTGCCGAAGAGACCTATAAGCGAGATTTCGAGGGCGTGCGAACGCCGGAGGACGTTGAGCGCGCAGCCGCGGAGAGTCTGAAGCGGCGGCTGGAGAGTAGGGACGACGTTCCATTGATCGAGGATTTCCCTCTTGCACCAGAGGAGGAGACTCCCGACTTTTTCCATCTAGCGACCACGCTGCAGCTCCGATTCGTTCGGGCATTCGAGCACTGGCAGGGCAATACACACCTGACCCTGACCGCCATCATCATGCGCACAGTGCAGCAGAATATGGGGCTGCGGGGGAAAACAGAGTGACTGCACTCGCTGGATTTGCTGGTGCACTGCCTCTTGGGGGAGTCGTCTTGGTGGGAAGGCCGAGCCGCATCTGCCGGAAGCCCACGTTGAAGATTGCTGCGTCCGCTGGAGGATGAAATGCAACGAGCAAGAGAACCAGCCGACCGTCAATTGAGATCGAGGATGGCCTGATCGAGCTCAAGGGCCGAGAGGGGACGCCCAAGTGGATCTGGGCGCATACATGCCCGGACCTGGAGTGCGACTGCCGTTCGGCTTTCGTCGTTGCAGCGCGTGGCGACAAAGAACATCGTCTTGCAAGCTGCGCGAGTGGCGGAGGTGAACCGCCACGCTGGTAGGGAACCAGGAACGCTATACACCGAGCTGGGCGAGAACGGCGCTGCGTTCGAGATCGAGATCGAAACTGGGGAACTCCGGCCGCTCAATGGAAGTGTCGATTCGATGGCTGAGCTCCGGCAGCTCCAGCCATGGATAGAAATCCCAGAAACCACGGTGAGCCCGACGCCGAGGCGATCGAAGACGATGACGAGACGTGCCCAATCCGACAGCTTCTTCGTATGCCGGTCGACGCGGTGCACGATGACCCGCTGCACCTCACCGGCCTCGATGCGAGCGAATCTACGGACTATTCGGTGCGCAGCTTCAGCGCTCGGGAGAAATGACCCGGGTATGCTCGCGAGAAATGACCCAGGCTTGGCGCGTGCTTGGCAGAAGCGAACCACCCGATGGACGAGAGCTCACATTCTCGGCAGACGACCGTTGACGGGCCACGCCAGGTGGAGCGATTAACGCTCAATCGAGGTTCGACGTTTGGAGTCCAGTGGCGCGTTGGCGCGCGCCAACAGGCGGCTACCCGGTGAGGCGGCTGTTGATAGCGCACAACCTGGGACCGAGTTAGGGCGCCCCAGAGGAACGGGCGCGCTCGAGAGTCAAAGCGCGGCCCTGGCGCAGACGCTCGGCGGACAGAGCCGTCGCGGCACCGCGCCTGCGCCCGCGGGTACGAAGTCAGGCTCCGCACCATCTATCAGATCACGCCTTGCTCGCTCGCGTTCAGGAGCTCG
>JAEWRL010000251.1 GCA_023398955.1 Pseudomonadota bacterium | reverse complement strand
TGAACGAGCTGCGGCTTACCTGGATTCTTCTACTTCTGAGCATCGCGTCTCCTCCATCCATTACTACCACCTTAGGCCCACGACCGAGATGACAGCGTCCAACGTTACGTCGCGGCGCAGTGATTGGCCATTGTCAGGAGACTCGCTGACGTCGTGGCGCCGTTGGCGGACCAGCTCTGCCCTCACCCGCTTGGAGAGCCGCTGGGCAGACGACCCGCGATATGTGCTGGTTGGTGCCACCCATATTTCACGGGGTAAGGGGCCACGGTTTCTTCCGCGTGGAACGGCAACGCTTGAAATCACCGCTGGCGCGCGGCTGCCGCGGCATGGCACGCGCGCTGCTTAGGGCGTCGGCGTGGCAATTCTCGCAACGGGCGACCCAATGGCCGCGACGCTCGACTTTGGTTGGCGTCTCCATGGTCGTCGAGTCTCGCTGCTCGACGACGGCATGACCCATCTAGGCGTCACAGGACCGATCGCTGGCATTCCATGCCTCCAATGCGGCATCTGCACCGCATCTTGCCCTTTGGCGGAGGCCGACGCCAGCTTCCCCCGCCGCACTCTGGCGATGCTCCAGCAGGGGGCACAGTCGCGCGTCCTTCGTCAGCCCGCCCTCTGGCAGTGCCATGCCTGCGGCGACTGTACCGAACGTTGCCCCGCGCGACTCGACCCGGCGCGTGTCCTGGCAGATTGCAGGCGAGAAGCCATGGTCGCTGTCACCGCTGCCCCTCGCGTCGCCCGCGCCCTCGGAACCTGGTGGGGCTTCGCTGGCTCATTCCTGGGCACCATGGTCCTCGCCTTCATTGCGGCCTGGGCTCTCGGCGATGTATGGCCTGCTGGCGCGGTTCGCTACGCGAACTTCCTTCCCCACCCGGTGATCGTCGTCGCATTCGGGTGCGCCTCTGCCGTGGCGGCATTGGCCACGGCGCGAGCGGCATGGCGCCTGAGAAAGGGACTGGAGCTGCCGGCTGCGGCAAGCTCCGGTGCGCTCGGCGCGTCCCTGAAGACCGCCATCGACGCGCTAAGCCACCGCCGCCATGCGGCTTGCGGCGGGAGCAAGGGCGCCGCGCGCGCTCATGCCGCGATCTTGTTCGGCGTTCTCGGCCTGGCATTGACGACGGCTTGGATAGCATCGTCCACGAGCCGCGGGGCCTCGTATCCGGTGGCATTCACCCACCCAGCCAAGCTGCTCGCGAACGTCCTCGCCCTCGCAATCGTCCTTGGCAGTGGGCACGTGCTCTCGTCGCGATACCGTTGGCGAAAACCCGGTAGCACTCCGCAGGCCTTCGACGCTTTCCTGCCCGCCGTGCTGTTCGGCCTCGGAGTCACGGGGGTCGCTCTCGAGGGGCTGCGCCACGGGGGTCCAAGCGCCTGGGCGTACATCGTCTACGCGGTTCACCTGGCGTTCGCAGGCCAGCTCCTCGTCTTCTGGCCGTGGACCAAAGCAGCGCATGGCGTCCATCGTTTCGTCGCACTAACCGCTTGGTGCCAACACTCACCAGGGCGGTCACCACGACCGGAACCAGCTTCTGGCAGCGTCGCAATGGAAAAGGCGGACGCGGCACGAACCCTCGGGCTCGACTCATCATGGTGAAGCGCCCCCTTCGACGCCCCCGCGTGGCTGCTCCAGAATGTGCCACCTTTCCACTGGGACCACTCCCGGCTGGCGAGGAGCTCGTCGAACACTACGAAGCGCTACGCGACGCGACGCGCGAGGGCTCAGAGGGCCGACGGGAGCACCCGAATCTCGGCACCATCATGGCAAGCCCGCTGGAGCGGGCAAAGGATCGCTGGGAGACTGCATGCCTCGCCGACACCAGAGAGCCCGCGGCCCTGCAGGCTTGGTACGACCGCGCCCGCAGGGAGCCCTGCACGTGGTGGCTCGATCACCAGCTGGCAGCACGCCACGCCTTCCACAGCTGCATGTCTTGTGGGATCTGCGTCTCACAGTGCCCTGCTGCCCGCTTTCACTCTGATTACAGCCCGCGCAAGGTCGTCGACATCGCCCTCTCTCGCGACGAGGCGCGGTTGGAGGCACTCTTGAGCTCCGAGGAGCTATGGCTGTGTGGCCAGTGTGGAACCTGCAAGGCACGTTGTCCGCGTGGCAACAGCGTGATGGGCCTCGTGTCCTCCCTCCGGCAACTCGCGCAACTGAAGGGCTGGCACGTCCGCAGCAGCCGCGGGCGTCAACAGTATGCGGCACGTCATTTGTGGGGGGCTAACTTCTGGAACCGTGGCCTCAGCATGCACTTTCGGAACGTGATCCCAGTGACCCACGCCGACTTCGGGCCGCGCTGGGCAGACTGGTTCAGCGTCGCCGAGGACCAGATGAAGCGGGTCGGCGCCGATCCTGATCGCGAGGGAAGCTTCGGGGGCCGCTACACGAATCCGGCAGCGCTGGCAGAGCTTCGGGCCTGCGTCATAGAGGGTGGCACCATAGCTCTGTGGCAAGCCATCGAGACGTCCGGATGCGCAGACGCCGAGAACCTGGAGATGGCGCTCGACGACTACCTAAAGAAGGTCGCGAGCGATGGCTAGCGCCACGGAATCCGTCTCTCCGCCGGTCGGTCTCGGCCCCTCCGGGTACATTCCAGAGGACCGCTTTCTCCTGACCCCAAGCTGCATTGCTGGCGCGCTCAACCCGGCAACGGAAGTCCTGGTGACGCGGTGCTTCTCCCACTTGGGCCTGACATGGTCCATGGGCGACAGCGGGAAGAGCCAAATCTCGTGCTGCTCCGGCATCCTCTACCACGGCGACGTCGCCACTCTCGAGACGTCGCTCCTCGTGCTGGGGCGCCTGTGGTCGATCGCCGCCGAACGTGGGCTCGAGAATGTGGTGACCATCTGCGTGACGTCCTATGCCATGCACCGGGAGGCCCTGGAGCTTTTCGCAGCAGAACCGACCCTTCTCGCTCAGATCGACGCCTCCCTGCGCCGTGCCTGTGGTCGCCGCCTCGTTCTGCCTCGCCAGCTCGCGCATGCCTCCGAGCTCTTCTGGGCGCGGCGCGAGGAGCTGGCATGGAGCTTCCGCTATCGCTTGATCGATCAGCCAACGGGACGCCCCTTGCGCGTCGTCGAACACGTCGGATGCCACTATAACCAGCTCTTCCCCGACCGATCGCAAGGGGGCGTCGACTACTGTGACGTGCTGGCTGGCCTCGTCAGGGCGTGGGGCGGCGAGGTCGTCGACTATCCCCTGCGTCGAGCCTGCTGCGGGATGGGATTCCGACAATGCATGCTACGACCAAACCGCGGCTACACCGTAGCGAACGTGCGCGCCAAGCTCGAAAGCATGGCCCCCTACGAGCCGGACCTGATCCTCACCAACTGCCCTGGGTGCCACGAGTTCCTCGACAGAGAACAGTACGCCGTCCAGCGGCTCACAGGCGTGCGCTACGACTATCCGACACTCTCCTATGCAGAACTTGCTGGGCTCCTCCTAGGGTGGGATCCTTACGAGGCGGTAGGTATACAGTCGCACACGGTACCAGTAGAACCGCTGCTCGCGCGCATGGGAATCCCGTTCGATCCGGCTCGGGCGCTCAGGCGGAGGAGAGAATGACCCCAAGAGTGCTCGTGCTGGGCGGCGGGGTCTCCGGGCTCTCGGCGGCGGGTGTCGCGGGCCGTCTGGGCATAGGGACTCTGCTCGTCGAGAAGTCCGGCGAGCTCGGGGGTAGAGTCAATCGCCTCGCGACCACATTTCCCTTCTTCAATGACGGCGACTTCGTGGATGGCAGACATCTCACGAGTGACCTGGAGCGGGATGTGCGGAGCAGCCGATCCGTGGATGTGCGGCTCGGCACCACCGTCGAGAGCCTCGACGGCGTCTTCCCACGGTTCCTAGCACACCTCAGCGACGGCACCTCCCACAGTGTCGGCGCCGTGATCGTCGCCACGGGGTTCGAACCCTACGATCCGACTCCGCTCGAGGAATATGGATACGGTAGGTATCCTGGCGTCGTCACGGCGAGCGAACTCGAATGGCTGCTCAACCCTCGAGGCCCAACGGGCGGCCGCCTTCTGCTCGCGGATGGGCGCGGCGTGAAGCGGTTGGGCATCGTCTTCTGCGTCGGCTCCCGCAACCGCCGCATTGGAGCGCCGTTCTGCTCGCGGATCTGCTGCTCCTACAGCACCAAACAGGCTCTAACTCTCATTGATAGAGATCCTACGGCGCGCGTCGTGTGCTTCTACATGGACGTGCGCACCTACGATCGCGGCTTCGAGGAGATGTATTCGCGTGCTCAGGAACGAGGCATTCGCTATGTGCGTGGTCGGGTGGCATCCTGCAAGGCGACCCCCGCCGGGACCCTGCTCGTACGCGCAGAGAACACGCTGCTGCAGTCGCCCCTGATGGCCGAGTTCGACATGGTCTCCTTGTCCACTGGCATGCGGCCATGTCTGGACACATCGCGGCTCTCGGAACAGTTCGGCATCGAGAGGGCCGCCGACGGCTTCTTCGCCAGCGGCACCCACTTCCGGCATCCGAACGATTCTACGCGCCCGGGCATCCTCCTCGCCGGCTGTACGACGGGCATGAAGCCCATTCGCAACTGCGTGATCGACGCTGGAGCGGCCGCCGCGCGCGCCGCGGCCCTGCTTCGCGGGAACCCGGAATGACTGGCTTCATCACACGTCGCGCATTGCTCTCTGGAACGAGCGCCGCGGTCGCGGCCGTCGCCATGGCAGAAGCCTTGCGACCACATCGCCGAGACGCGGTGGAGGACCACACCGCCGCCAGCACCGTTTCGCGTTGGGCGCTCGTGGTGGACAGGGCGCAGTGTGCTCGGAGGAAGGGGTGCCGCGCCTGCATCGACGCCTGCCATTTTGCGCACGGGGTGTCCGAGCAGGAGGACATCGACCGCGACATAAAATGGATCTGGAAAGAGCCCGCGCGCAGAGCCTTCCCGAGCCAACCGCTTTCACCGGGAGCTCACCCCGACTCACCAGTAGTCGTCCTCTGCAACCACTGCGGCTCTCCTCCCTGCGCACGGGTGTGTCCCACGGGCGCGACGTGGCAGCGCCCCGATGGGGTCGTCGCCATGGACCCGCACCGTTGCATGGGATGCCGCTACTGCATGGCCGCTTGTCCCTACGGCGCTCGCAGCTTCAACTGGACCAGGACGCCGGCTCGGGGAGAGCAAGGCAAGCCGGGGAGCTACCCGGGTCGGACGGTGGGCGTCGTCGAGAAATGCACGTTGTGCGTGGACCGCTTGGACGCAGGGCTCGCACCCAGATGCGTCGAGGCTTGCCGCGTGGACGGAGCGGGCGCTCTGACCTTCGGTGATCTCGCGGATCCTACCTCACGGGTCCGCCACCTGCTTGCAACTCGTCACACATTACGTCGCCGCCCCGAACTCGGCACCCGTCCCCACGTCTTCTATCTGCTCTGACCGCCGATGGCTAAGCACACGCTTCCCTCGATCTCCCTGGGCGTCCAATGTGGACTGCTCCTCACCGTGCTCACTGGCATGGCGGCCTACGCCGTCCAGAATCGTCACGGCCTGGCAGTTACCGGAATGTACCGGGACGTCTCCTGGGGTCTCTACATCTCCCAGTTCACGTTCGCCGTCGGCATCGCGGCCTCCTCTGTGGTCGTCTTGGTGCCTCACTATGTCCATCGCGCGCCCGACGGCGGGCTTGTCTTCGTCGGTGAGGCCCTGGCCGTGGCGGCGCTCATCGAGGCGTTCGCTTTCGTATTCGTGGACCTGGGGCGCCCCTCCCGCCTCCTGGGACTACTCGTCCACGCATCACCGTCCTCCGTCATGTTCTGGGACGTCTTGCTCTTGACGACCTATCTGCTGCTCTGCGCCGCCATGCTGGCCGCGCAGACCGTCGACCGAAGTGGGACGCCGGGAACCTGCGCCCAGAGGCTCGCCTTGGCATCGATCCCCTTCGCCCTAGCCATCCACATCGTGACGGCGATGCTCTATTCAGGACTCGCGGCGCGCGTCGGCTGGATGTCGGCGCTCCTCGCTCCCCGTTTCCTCGCGACGGCCTTTGCCTCGGGTGCGGCTCTGTTGCTGTTGATTGCCACCTCCAGGTGTGCAGCCGCCCGTTTTACCGTGGCGACCGGGACCACCGCGCTGCTTACAAACATCCTCTCCTATGCCCTCCTCGCCGCCCTCCTCTTCACGGGCCTGGAAGCGTTCACAGCGGGCTATTCTCGGCTCCCACCGGCGGCGCATCACCTTCATCACCTGCTGGATTTCGGAGCGTCGGGCCTCGGCTGGTGGACCCTCCTGGCTCACAGCCTGCTCATCGCCGCCTTGGTGCTGCTCCTGGTCCCGCGAGCACGCCAGCGCGCGGGCCTCGTGCGTCTAGCCAGCGCTGCCGCCCTTGGCGGCGTGTTCATCGAGAAAGGACTGCTGTTCGTGCCGTCGGGCTTCACCCCATCACCCTTCGGCGACCTCACCAGCTACCGACCCAGCGCCGTGGAAGTCCTGGTCACGGCCGGCATTCACGCCCTCGGGGCGCTGGTCTTCCTGGCGCTCCTCCGCATCGGTCTGGCTCGCCACCCAACCTCACCCCACATTGCTACCGAAACCAATAAGAGAGCGCCGCGCGCGCTCGTCACCGCAGAGAAGGCCCATGCCCAGCTACGTCATTTCCAGTAAGTGCGACGGTTGCAAGGCACTCGACAAGACTGCCTGCCAGTACATCTGCCCCAATGACCTCATGACGCTAGATCCGGAGCTATCCAAAGCATACAATAGAGACCCAACCTTGTGTTGGGAGTGCTTCAGCTGCGTCAAGATATGCCCCAACCAGGCGATCGAGGTACGCGGCTACTCGGACTTCGTACCAATGGGAGGCTCAGTCAGCCCCCTGCGCACGACCGACACGATCCTGTGGACGGTGCAGTTTCGCGACCCCGCATTGAAGCCGAAGCGTTTTCGGTTTCCCATTCGGCGCGGCGTGGCCGAAGGCGAGGCACGGCCATTCCCGGACACCTCGGGAGCGACCTCACAGCTGGCGAGCCCCCTCCTGATGGGCGAGCCCGAAGGCCTCGACACGGCGAGCGGCTCCCTCCGGCACGAGACTCTGCCAACACTGGACAGCACCGCTCGGGAACGGGGATGAATGCGCACTCTACGCCCACTTTTCCAGGTGAAACCATGACCGACTTCGAAACAGTAACCATAGACACAGACCTCCTCATCTGCGGAGGCGGCATGGCGGCTTGCGGAGCAGCCGTGGAAGCCGCCTACTGGGCGAGGCAGCGCGGACTGAAGGTGACGGTGGTCGACAAAGCGGCGATGGACCGGTCCGGGGCAGTCGCGATGGGCCTCTCGGCCATCAACCTGTACTTGGACCACAGCAGTGGCAACAATAGCGTCCGCGACTACGTGGACTACGTTAGGAACGACCTCATGGGGATTGCGCGCGAAGACTTGGTCGCCAACATCGCACGGCACGTCGATGGCACGGTGCACCTCTTCGAGAAATGGGGGCTCCCCATCTGGAAGGACGAAGCAGGCCGCTACGTCCACGAGGGGCGCTGGCAGGTGATGATCCATGGGGAGTCGTACAAGGTCATCGTGGCCGAAGCTGCGAAGAAGGCCTTGGCCGAGGCAGGGGGCCAGTACTTCGAGCGTGTCTTCATCACTCATCCGCTGGTCCATGAAGGGCGCTGTATTGGCGCGGTTGGCTTCAGTACGCGCGAGAAGAAGGTCTATGTCTTCAGAGCCAAGGCGACCCTGGCCGCCATGGGCGGCGCCGTGCACGTCTTCCGACCCCGTTCCACCGGAGAAGGCCTTGGCCGGACCTGGTACCCCCCCTTCAACTCCGCCGGGAGCGCGGCTTTCACGATCGCTGCTGGCGCCGAGATGACCTGCCAAGAGGTGCGCTTCGTCCCCGTCCGCTTCAAGGATGCCTACGGCCCCGTAGGCGCCTGGTTCCTGCTCTTCAAGTCCCAAGCGACGAACGCCCTGGGCGAGGATTACATGCAGACGAATGCCAGTGAGCTCGACCGCTGGGGCCCCTATGGACATGTCAAACCAACACCGGCGAACCTCCGCAACTGGCTAATGATGCTCGACGTGATGAAGGGCAAGGGCCCCATCCACATGCGCACCGAGGAGGCCATCCGTCGCATCAGTGAACAGAGCGCCGACCCGCAGGCGGCGAAGCGCAAGCTCAAGGAGCTCGAGTCCGAGGCGTGGGAAGACTTCTTGGACATGACGATCGCTCAGGCCTTGCTCTGGGCATCGACGAACGTCGAGCCAGAAAAGAAGCCGTCGGAGATCATGGCTTGCGAGCCCTACTTCATCGGCTCGCATTCTGGTGCATCCGGCGCGTGGGTCTCCGGCCCGGAGGATCTCCAGAATGACGCGACGCGGGGCGAGTATTTCTGGGGTCATCCGAACATGACGACCGTCGCGGGGCTCTTCGCTGCCGGCGATGCGAGCGGCGCGTCCAGCCACAAGTTCTCGTCGGGGTCGTTTACCGAGGGGCGCATCGCCGGCAAGGCGGCCATCACCTTCATCCTGGAAGGACCCGCAGCAGATCGCCCCGGCGAGGGGGAAGTCACCGCACTGACCTCGGAGATCCTGCGCCCTCTGGCCACCTTTGCGGAGCATGGCAAGGCGAGCACGGATCCCGATGTCAATCCGCGGTACATCCGCCCGAAGCAGTTCATGCAGCGGCTTCAGAAGGTGATGGACGAGTACTCGGGGGGCGTCTCTTGCCAACTTGCGACCAGCGGAACCCAGCTGCAGCGTGCTCTCGAGCTCCTCACCCTGTTGAGGGAAGACGCGACCCACCTGGCGGCAGCAAGCACCCACGAGCTGATGCGCTGTTGGGAGAACATACACCGACTCCAACAAGCCGAGGCGCACGTGCGCTCGGTGCTCTTCCGGGAAGAGACACGCTGGCCGGGCTACTATCTCCGCGCCGACAAGCCCAACCTCGACCAAGAGAACTGGCTCGCCTTCTGCAACTGCCGTTTCGACGCAGAAACGAAGCAATGGTCGATGATCAAACGGCCCGTGAAGTACCTCACGAGCGGCAACGGGGCATGAACGAGGATACAGCGTCTCACTTCCCGAGCGGCCCTCGCGGGCGCCTGCTCGTCGTTGGTGGCGGGATCACGGGCTTGTCCGCGGCCGTGGAGGCGGCGGAGGCCGGCTGCGGGGTGGTCCTCGTCGAGGCGGCGCCATTCCTCGGCGGGCGGGTCGCCCAGATGCATCAGTACTTCCCCAAGCTGTGCCCCCCACTCTGCGGCATCGAGCTCAACTTACGACGCTTTCGCACGAGCTCCCGCATCCTCGTCCTCACCTTGGCGGAGGTCACCGAAGCCACCGAACGGCGCGGAGCGCTGCGCGTCACGGTCGTGCGTCGGCCCCGCTTCGTCGGCGATGGCTGCAGCGCGTGTGGGCAATGTGTCGAAGCTTGTCCCGCGGAGCGCCGCCACGACCTCGACCTGGGCATGCGGTCGACGAAGGCCATCTATCTGCCTCATCCCGCGGCTACGCCGACCCGCTACGCCATCGATCGGGAGGCGTGCCTCGGCCCCACGTGCGCCCTGTGTGCCGCTGCGTGCCCGCACGGTGCCATCGATCTGTCGATGGAAGCCCGGGAGCTGGAGATGGACGTCCAGGCCGTGATCTGGGCAACTGGCTGGGATCCGTACGATCCAAGCTCGCTACGCGAACTCGGCTACGGGGCTCACCCAGACATCATCACCAGCCTGATGCTAGAGCGCCTGGCCGCCTCCGACGGCCCTACCCGGGGCCGCATCCTGTGCCCCTCGGACGGGCGCGTACCCCGCCGCGTAGCCTTCATCCAGTGCGCGGGCTCCCGCGATCAGAGCCATCTCCCTTACTGCTCGGCGGTCTGCTGCCTCGCAACGGCGAAGCAGGCCCGCTATCTGCGGGCGGCCCATCCCGAGGTCGAGATCGCTGTCTACAGCATCGACCGCCGCGCTCAGGGTACGAGTGAACGATTCCTGACTGAGACAGCCGAGGACCCGAGAGTTCGCTACGTCTCGGGAAAAGTGGGAGCAGTGACCGTGGATGAGGGCTCGCCGGTCGTCGAGTTCGAGGACGTCACATCGGGGCGCCGCGGCGCCGAGTCCGTAGACTTGGTCGTTCTCGCAACCGGCATCACGCCGGTCAGGCGTCGCTCGGGAGCTGAGCGATGGCTCGCGCGGGACAGCGATGGCTTCTTGCTCGGGGAGCAGCCATCGCCCTGTCATTTCGTGGCCGGATGCGCGCGGCAGCCCCAGGACGTCGCCTCGTGCGTTCGCGACGCGACCCGCGCGGTCGCCCGAGCCCTGACATGGCGGAGCGGCGAACCACCTCACGAGGTGCTCCATGGCTAACGTCTCCGTGCTCCTTTGCGCAGGCTGCGAGATCGGTTCATCCGTGGACCTTCCCGCGCTGGAGAAGCTGGCGGCGGACCACGAGGGTGTCGGCGCCGTGCGAACTCTGCCACGTCTGTGCAGCGTGCAGGGCAATGCCGCCATCCTGGAGAGCCTCGAAGCGGGGCCGTCCCGCCTGGTCCTGGGCGGGTGCTCCGCGCGCTTCGTGCCGTTGGGTCCACGCGAGCCCAACAGCAGGATCGAGCGGATCGCGCTCCGCGAACTGGCGATCTGGAGCCACGTTCGCCCGGCGTCGCAGCAGGCGGTCTGCCCCGACCGGCAGGCACTCGCGGAAGACTACCTGCGCCTCGGGATAGTGAAGTCCTTGAAAACTCAAGCGCACGAGCCGCGTCCCCTTGCCGCCGAGCGAACCGTGCTCGTCGTGGGCGGTGGCCCCGCGGGCATCGCCGCAGCGCTGACCGCTGCGCGCCTCGGCTACGCCGTGCTCCTAGTCGAGAAAGAGGGCGGGCTGGGCGGATGGCTTCGCACCTCGACACGCCTCATGCCGACCCGTCCGCCCTACCATGAGCTCGAGGAGAGCCCACTCGATGACCTATTGGCCTCAGTGACGGCAGAGCCGCGGATCTCCCTGCGGGTCGGCGCCAGCATCGAGCACGTCAGCGGCGAGCCAGGCCACTTCGAGGTCGTGGTCATCGAGGATGGCCGTCCCTCGCGTCACGTCGTAGGCGCCATCGTGCAAGCGACGGGCTGGAGACCCTACCCAGCGGAGCGGCTCAGCCACCTCGGCTACGGGCGCTCGGCGGACGTCGTGACCAACGTCGAGTTGGAGAGAATGCTCTCGACCAATTCTCTCTGCTGCGGCTCGGATGGGCGACGTCCGGTTCGCATTGCCTTCATCCAGTGCGCAGGGTCCCGGGACGAGTCGCACCTCGCGCACTGTTCGACGGTGTGCTGTCGGACGACCCTCAAGCAGGCTCTCTGGGCACGTGAGCTCAATCCCGAGTGCGAGGTCTATGTGCTGGCCCGAGACGTGCGCGCTCCGGGACTCTTCGAACACTTCTACGCGCACGTCCAAGAGGACCCCGGGATCTTGTTCACCAAGGGAAAGGTCACTGGCGTGGAAGTATCAGACGCAGGGGGGCTTTCGATTGGGATCGCCGGGGGGCTCCTCGGCGCTGACACCGTCATCGAGGCGGACCTCGTCGTCCTGGCTACGGGTATGCAGCCGCGCGCGTCGAGCAATGGGACCGCAACCTTGGGCCTCGTGTACCGCCAGGGGCCCGAGGTTCCGCTGGACCGATATGGGTTTCCCGACTCTCACTTCATCTGTTTTCCTTACGAGACGAGACGCACCGGGATCTACGTCGCGGGGGCAGCAAGGGTCCCCGCGGACATCCCCAGCAGCCAGCTTGACGGTGAAGGGGCGGCACTCAAGGCCGTACAGGCGATCGAGCACGCTGCTCAGGGAGAGGCGATGCACCCGCGGTGGGGAGACGCGGCCCCCCCGAGCTTCGCCCTCGAGCGCTGCACCCAATGCAAGCGCTGCACCGAGGAGTGCCCCTTCGGCACCTTGGACGAGGACGAGCGCTCGACCCCCAAGCTCAACCCCGCCCGTTGCAGGCGCTGCGGGATCTGTTTGGGAGCTTGCCCGGAGCGCATCATCGCCTTCCCCGACTACTCCATCGACGTCGTGTCGAGTATGATCAAGTCCGTACCCATCCCCGACGAGTTCGCGGAGAGCCCGCGGATACTAGTGCTCGCCTGCGAGAACGATGCTTACCCGGCGATTGAGCTGGCGGGACTGCACCGACACCCGCATAGCGAGGCCGTACGGGTCATTCCCGTACGTTGTCTCGGAGCCGTGAACGTCGTGTGGATCGCGGACGCTTTGGCGCGGGGTTACGATGGAGTACTCCTGCTCGGTTGCCGGCCTGGTCCCGACACGCAATGTCACTTTCTCCGCGGGAGCGATCTGATGGCGACACGGAGCGACAATGTGAAGCAGAAGCTCAAGCAGATGGCGCTCGAAGAGGAGCGCGTCCGCATCGAGTACGTCTCGCTTGGCGACTACGTGAACGTCACGCGGGTCATCGATGACTTTGCGCGATCCATCGACCAGATGGGGCTCAGTCCTCTCAAGGATCTGTGATCGATGTCCGCGGAAGGCACTACCCCCCCCTTCATCGACCCGGACTCCACGGAAGCTCGGCCTCATTCAGGGGTCGGCATAAGGACGGCGAACGTCATTGCGCCGGATCATCGGCTGCGGCAGCGCCTGCTCTCGAGCGGCGGAGAAGCGCTCGGGAGATGCATGCAGTGCGCGACCTGCTCGACGGTGTGCGCCCTGACGCCACGCGACGATCCCTTTCCGAGGAAGGAGATGCTTTGGGCCCAGTGGGGACTGAGACAGCGATTGGTGGGGGACGCCGATCTCTGGCTCTGTCATGAGTGTCACGAGTGTACGCTGCGTTGTCCGCGCGGAGCGCGTCCTGGCGACGTCATGGCAGCGCTCCGAATCGAATGCCTCGCATACCACTCGGTGCCGAGAGTCTTTGGACACCTGGCAGCACGTCCCCAAGGTCTGCCGTGGTTCGTGCTGGTCGCTGCGCTGCTGCTTGGCGGCGGCATCGTCGCTGGACCGACGGCGACCGGGGCTGCGCCCCTCGGCCCGGGCGAGCGCATTGCCTTGCCGTTCTGGCCCGAGCTCCCACGCAGCGTGCTCGCTCCCCTGTTTGGAGCGGTGGCGCTAGGGGCACTCTCGGCACTCGCCCTTGGGCTCCTTCGATTCTGGCGAGCTCTCGAGGCTGCGCATCCCTCGCCGCCGACTGCACCCAGCGCTCCCTGGGCGCGGGTGGCGAGGCGCACGGTGCGGCGCCTCGTTTGGCATGAGGAGTTCGCGGAGTGCCGCAGCACGGCACCTCGACGTGTCACACACACGCTCGTCGTCTACGGGATGCTGGCCCTCTTCGCCGTCGACCTTTGGGTCATCACCGCACCAGTGAACCCGCTCCTCGACGGGCTCGTCTACCCTTGGGGCCCGCTGCAGCCGTGGAAGGTACTCGCCAATCTCGCGGGTCTAGCCGTCGCCGCTGGGTGCGTGGCGATGGCACGCGACCGCTTCAGACGCGCCCGGTCGAACGCCGGGACTTCGCCGAGGGCTGGCACCTACTCCGATTGGCTGCTCCTGAGCCTCCTGTTCCTTTCTGTCGGTAGCGGACTGGTGACGGAGCTACTCCACCTCCTCCGCGCCGATCGACTCCGGATAGCCGCCTATGTTGCCCATCTGATCACTGTCCTCACCCTGTTCCTGCTCCTCCCCTATTCCAAGCTCGCCCACGTCGCCTACCGCGCGCTGGCGCTGCTCTTCACCGAGAGGAGGGGCGTGCGTAGCCAAGGGGAGCAGCACCCGAAGCTAACGATCGATGCTCCCGCGAGCGGCGGCGCGGGCTGGTTTCGTGGGCAGATCACTTACCGGCGCGCTGTGCTGGGAGCACTCGTCCTCGCGCTGGTTCCGCCGATTCTGAGCGTCTACGGCTCCGCATTCGCGAAGAGGAAAGAACCGTTCCTCTCTCCCGCCAAGCCCGGCACCCGCTGCGTTCAAGCCGAATCCCTGATGCGGACGAGCCATCCGAGCCGGCTCCTCGCGCAGCGGGATCGTGTGGTCCGCTCGGGGCTCCGCCCCCCGCTGCGAGCGTCCGAGACGAGCGGGGCTCTCGAGTCTTGCGCCCAATGCCATGGCGACCGAGACCGCTTCTGCGACCGTTGCCACGTGCGCGCTGGCGTCCGTCTCGACTGCTTCGAGTGCCACCACTACGCGGCCGAGCCCTCCCTTCCCTGAGGCGGACGGCGCCCGAGGGCCATGCTCGTGCTAGAGAGCGCGCGCATTGTCCTGTATCACCCGAGAACCGAAGCTGCCCTTCGTCCTCATCACACTGTTCGTCGCGGTGTGGCAGGGCATGATCGGGGTCTTCGTCAAATGGGTGAGCTGGCCCCCCGCGGCCATGGTGTGCGCCCGCTGCGCCATCGCGAGCATCGGGCTGTGGGCCTTGGCGTGGGCCATCGAGGCAAAGCACCCTACGTCGAGACGCGAGGAGGCAGGACCCGGCGTGCCTGTTGTTACCCCCACGAGAACGCCGGCCACCCCGTGGGGGATCGTCCTTGGGGGCGTGCTCCTGGCAGGCCATTGGGGAGCACTCTTCTGGGCTTACCGCGTGGCGGAGGTGGGGCCCGTGGTGGTCAGCGTCTTCACCTTCCCGATCATGGCGAGCCTGACCGAGCCCTGGTTCTTCGGAGCACGCCCTTGCCTGCGGCAGGTACTGCTCGCTGGGCTCGTCGTGGTGGGGGTCGCCACAATGGTCCACGGACGCACGGACACCGCGGCGGGATCCGACGGCAACGGCTGGGGCATCCTGCTTGGACTGGTTTCGGCTGCCTTCATCGCCGCCCGCAACATCCTCTCACGAAGACAGCTCGCGGGGGTACATCCCATTCGACTCATGGCGCAGCAGACCCTCGTGGTTGCCGTCCTGACGGCTCCCTCTCTCGCCTGGGTAGGCATCGAAGACCTGACTACACGCAACGTGGCGCTGCTCGCTATCCTAGGGATCGGATTCACGGCGCTCTCCCACACCTTGATGATGTGGACCCTGAAGCACCTTTCCGTCGCCGCAACGGGCATCATCGGCTCGCTGCAGGTCGTGGCGGGCATCCTCCTAGCCCGGTGGCTTCTCAGTGAGGTCACTAGCCTGACGGTCTGGCTCGGCGCTGGCACGGTCTTGGTCGCGGTGGCCGTAGAGTCGTGGGCCATGCGGAAAGCCCAGAGTCCTGGGCTTCCATCCTCGTCTGGCTAAAGCGGGCGCCGCCGATTCGCTGTGTTTCAGGCCACCGCTCCGATGGATGCTAGGCTGTCGCGCGTGGGTACCGGTTCGAGCTCCTTCCGAACGATGAAACAATCAGAAGCATTCGGCAGCAGGCGCCTCGGCACTGTCGTGGTGCTACTGGCGTTGCTCGCGGCCGCGTGCACGAGGGAGCAGGGAC
The DNA here is from genome assembly GCA_023398955.1 of Pseudomonadota bacterium. Lineage (GTDB taxonomy): Bacteria > Myxococcota_A > Polyangia > Polyangiales > Polyangiaceae > JAEWRL01. The sequence goes on along the minus strand of JAEWRL010000251.1, from coordinate 56,136 downwards.
CAGAGGGAACCCAGGGGGAATCACGGTCCGGCTCCGCCAAGGTCGACCCTGCGCAGGTATTTCAGCGCCGCTGCGCGCGCTGCCACGGCCCAACTGGCCGCGGAAACGGTCAGCTCGCAGCCACGCTGTCACCGCGCCCCCGAGACCTGACGAAGCCGGAACACTTATCCCAACGCACCGACGAGCAGCTGTTCCGGATCATCGCGAAGGGAGGCCGGGCGGGTGGGCTCTCGGCGGCCATGCCTGGTTACGAGGGCTTCCTCTCCAATGCGGAGATCGAAGGGCTGGTGAAGCACTTGCGCCACCTGTCTGGTCAAGGCTCTGGCCAGAAACCATGACAAAAACCGCCCACGCCGACGACTACGTGCAGCTGCACGAGGTCACCCTTCGCATCCCTGGCGAACAAGTTTTCCAAGGGACCACCTGGCGGCTGCCGCGCGACGAGGTCTGGGCCATCCGCGGGGCGAGCGGCGCTGGCAAGACCCTATTCGCGGCGGCCATCATGGGTAAGCTCCCTCGAGCCTGCGGCCTGCTGCGCCATCCCTTCCTCGCGGGCAGACGCGGCTGCGAGGATACGTCATTCGGCGTGCTACCCCCGGGAACCATCGCCATCGCCTCAATGGATCATCACCGAAGGCTCACGGCCCGCCGCGCCTTTCACCAGCTGCGCTGGCACGGCTCGTTGGCAGCGAGCTCTCCTACCGTCCGAGACTACCTGTCTCAGCAGGAGGTAGAGAGCCGCAGCGCCTACGCCATCCTGGACAGCGCCGAGATCGCCCGCTTCGAGCAGGCCCGGGACCGGGAGGTGCAGCGCTTCTCGCTGGCTCCGCTGCTAGAGAAACCACTCCATGCCCTCTCGAACGGAGAGCTGCACCGCCTCCTCCTGGCTCGTGCGTTGATGTGCGATCCAGGCTTGCTCATCGTCGATGAGCCGTTTGCGGGCCTCGACGTCTCGACCCGAGCTCGAGTCGCGGAGCTGCTGGAGAGCTTACCGCGGCAGGGGACGGGCGTGCTTTACGTCGTCGCGCGGGACGCCGATCTGCCAACCTGCGTCAGTCACGAACTCGAGGTCCGTGACCGGCAGGTCAGCTACATGGGCCCACGACGTTTCTCGGCAGCAGAAGCGACACCCGCCAACGAGCCCCAGGCTGGGCGCCCGCGAAGTACCAACTCGTCCGAGGAGCCATCGGCGCCAGGCGCGCCCCGAGACACGGTCCTGGAACTCCGCGACGCGAGTGTCCATCAAGTCGGCACGACGATCCTCCAGAACGTCAGCTGGACCATCCGCAGTGGAGAGCAGTGGGCGCTGCTCGGACCTAATGGTTCGGGCAAGAGCACCCTTCTCAGCCTGATGATGGGAGACAACCCTCAGGCGCACCGTAATCACGTCGTCGTCGCTGGACGACGTCTCGCGCCGGGAACCAGCATCTGGGAGTTGAAGCGCCGGGTGGGCTGGGTGTCCCCGGAGCTTGACGCGCATTACCCAGGCGCCGTGCCGGCCATCGAAGCCGCTCTGAGCGGCTTCTTCGGTACCTTGGGGCTGCATGCAAGCGCGTCGGTCGACGCTTGCCTCCACGCTCGGGCATGGCTCGCCAGGATCGGCTACGGGCAGGACCCTGAGACGCCACTCCAGCGCCTCGGGCCCCTCGAGCGGCGCCTCGTGCTCCTGGCGCGCGCCTGCGTCAACGAGCCCGTCCTCCTGCTCCTCGACGAACCCTGCCAAGGCCTCGATGAGGCCGCTCGCCGAGCCTTCCTCGCCGCCCTCGATCGAGCAATCGAGCGCCTCGGAGCGGCCATGATCTACGTCTCCCACGAGCAGGCCGAGCTCCCCCCCCGCATCGACCGCGCCTTGGAGCTCGCCGAAGGACGGGTCGTGCGGCAGGGCAGCCTGGCCTAGAGCACCCGGCAGTACGCCCCACTTACCAGCTTCCCTGGCCGCCGACTAGCCCAACCCGTGGTGCAGGAGGAAGCGGCAGATGACGGCGCGGCCTGCCAGCGCATCCTGCAGCCCGCGCTCGAGGGCGACCGGGTCGAGCCCCTCTTGCCACAGCGCCTCCCGGCGTTCCCGGATGTAACACCGCAGGATCTCAGCGTCCATTTCCGGATGAAACTGGACGCCCCACGCCGCCCCTCCAAACTGCACGGCGGCATGGGGGTCTCTGCTCGTGCGCGCGATCACTCGTGCACCCGCGGGCAGCCCCACGACAGCCTGCAGGTGAGTCATGTTCACCGACAGCGGTGGCTTGCCAACGATGAGTGGGTTCTCGGCCGTTACCTCGACCGCGACGCTGCCGATCTCCCGTCCCTTGGGATTGAGAGCCACGTGCCCGCCCATGGCCTTGGCGAGCAGCTGATGCCCAAAGCAGATCCCCAGGACGGGAACGCCCGCAGCGACGAGCTCGCACAGGTACGCCATTCCAAGGGTCATCCATGGCTCCTCGTCGGTCACCATCGACGGCGATCCCGTGACGATCACCGCGCTGTGCTCCAGGGGGGAGGGAACGTCTCGCAAGACCCTGAGATCCAGCTCTTCCCAGCGCACACGTCCCGACTCGCCAGCTGCGGCCCGTATCATGTCGGCGAAACTGCCGCGCTGTCGCTGGGCGCTCGGAGTGGGGTCTCCGGTGACCAGAATGAGGCACGGCTTCATGGCGTCCATTGTTCTCCACCCTCAAGTTCGAGGCAACGGCCGCTGCGGCACGCCAAAGAAGGGCCCGGCGTTCCACGCGGGAACCCACCACAGTCGCTTCGAAGCTGGTGCTCCTAGACCGCTTGACGTCCCCCGAAGCCCGGACTTAGCCTGGCGTCAGGCCTCGCCGATGCAGACCTGGACCTCCCGGCGAGATAGTGTGGCAACCCTGGTGAAATCCGACTGTGTGGTGATGGTGCGCGGTTCCGTTTCGGCCGTGCGAACGCTCCTGATGGCCCTCGCCCTCGGCTCGGCCGGTTGCTACACGACGCGGCTGACCGTCACCCTCGAGCCTCATGAACGTGGATACCCCGTCTCTGCTTCGTCCCGGTACGTCGACCGCGCGGGTCGGATCGTCGACGAAGAGCAGTACGAGATGGTCGACACCTTCGAGTTCGAGCGTGTCTACTCCGCGCCGCGCCATGAGGCGACCTCAGCCTCGATGACCCTCGATCCCGAGCTCACGGAGCTCATGACGAAGCACCACGGCGATGCCGTCACGAACGTGCGTATCGTCGGCCACGAGCACGATCCTGGTTCGCACTCGAGCGCGGCCATCTGGAAGTCTTCGGGATGGGTGCTTGGGGTGACGGGAGCGGGTTTCGTCGTGACGGGCCTCACCCTCGATGACGCGCCACCTGGAACCGCCTTCGTCCGCGGCGGACTCCTCAGCGCAGGGCTCGGGGCGCTCTGCTTCCTCTTCGCGGAGGCGGCAGACACGCCCTCTGAGTGGAGGTTCAGGGTCACGGGACAGGTGGTTCAAAGGCACCGAGACCCGGAAGCCTTACCTCCAACCTCCCCCAGCATACCTGGCCTCGAAGAGCCCTCCCTCCCCCTGGAGGCCATTGGCTACCTCAACAGACAGCACACGCCGCGGAGTCCCGCGCCTAACATGTCGCCTCGTGCTAGAGGGGACCGTGTCCTTCACGTTCGTTAGAACCGGGCCCCGACCATCGCGCTCGCGCACAGGAGTCGGAGGTCTAGTGGGGTTCGGGCGGTTCCTTAGGAGGCTCGGTTTCGACTGGGAGCTGTGACAGCACTTCGATGACATGAAGCGGGGCCCGAAGGTGGTCTACCCGATGCCCGAGCAGCTTCGACTGCTCGTTGATGCCAACGCTGCGGGTGAGCATGGACACGCGGGCATGAACCCGTGAGAGCCAGCGAGCCCCCCCCATGAGCGAAACCTAGGTCTAGACGGGCCGCGCGGGAGAGCCAACAAGCGTGAGGTTGTCGCCAGCGTCGCGGATCACCACGGCACCCGCCCCCACGGTCGTCGAGCTGCCGATGGTGATGCCCTGGATGACGGTGGCGCCAGCGCCGATCCAGCTGCACGCTCCGACGGTCACGGCACCAGCGAGCGTCGCGTGCGGAGAGACATGGACGCCATCCCCGACGAGGCAGTCGTGCTCGACGATGCAGCCAGTGTTCAGGATGGCCGCCACTCCGACCCGCGCCTGGGCATTCACCACCACGCGCGGCATGACGACGCTGCCCGCGCCGATGCTGCACGAAGGACTCAGCACCGCAGAGGGGTGCACCAGCGCTGGAAGGTCGATCTCTCCCCTCAGCCGCTCTGCAGCCTGGAGCCGCGCGTCGTTGTCTCCAAAGGCGAGGCTGACAGCGGCGAATGGACGCCTCTTCCGCTCCAGGATTCGAAAGAGAGCGGCGCTGTCATAGAGGATGGCTGCGCCCCCAGGTTTCACGAGCTCCCCAACGCGACGACTATCGCTGTCGACGTAGCCGTACACCTCCCATCCCGTGGCGTGCGCGATCTCACTGACCACCTTGGCGTGGCCCCCTGCACCCCAGATCAGAAGCTGCCTGCCCATCGCCGAGCCAGGCTACCGCCTGCGGGGGTGCGGCGCACGCGGAGCGTTCCCCGGACCCGCGGCTGCCTCTGCGGCCCGCCGACCGCGCGTCATGAACGCGACCGCGGGGCAGCTCGCCGCACCGCAGGCCCGCTTCGTTGCCAAATGACACACACGCACCGCACCCACCAAGGCAGTTGTCCGCAGCGCGAGTGGCCTCCCGCGCGGCGGCCTCGGCGCCGAAGGTAGGCCTTGAAAGGCATGCGCACGGAATTCGCATAGGGCCGGTGGCAATGGCGCCTCCAAGCAGCGAGCCTCGCAGCCACGCGAAAGCGCATCGAAACACAGAGAGAGACCGTTCAAGTCCCGCCGCTCGGCGGCTTTCGGCGAGGTCCGGCACATCCACCTCAACCGTCGCACGGTGATGCCTTGTCGGAGGAACACGAGCACGGAGGTTCTCCGGCACCGTTCACAGCGCGTGCGGATAGCCTCTTCCGAGTCGCACTGCTCCTCGCTGTCATCGTCATTATCGGGTCCCCAGCGCTGCTCATGGCTTGGGTGCGCAGTCCGTTGCACACGGATATCGGGAATGCCCGCGATCAACCGATACAGTTCGACCACCGCCATCACGTCCGCGACGATGGAATCGACTGCCAGTACTGCCACTACGACAGCGACCGTTCCCCCTCTGCGGGCATGCCGGACACTGCGACCTGTATGGGTTGTCACGCGCAGATCTGGAAGGACAGCCCCCAGCTCGAACCGGTCCGGCGCAGCTACTATAGAAACGAACCCATTGCTTGGCAGCGGGTGCATGATCTCCCCGACTTCGTGTACTTCAGCCACGGCGCGCACGTTACTCGAGGGGTCGGGTGCGAGACTTGCCACGGGAGAGTGGACCTAATGGGCGCTGTCGCCAAAACGGAAACGCTTCACATGGGGTGGTGCCTGGACTGCCACCGCGACCCGGAGCGCTATCTACGCCCCCCGGAGCTCGTCACCGAGATGGGTTACGTTCCTTCAGAACCGCAGCGAACGATGGGGAAGAGGCTACGCGAGCAGCTGAGTATTCAGCCACCCACCCATTGCACGGGGTGCCATCGATGAGTAGAGACGGAGTCCCCGGGCCGTCTGCCAGCGCCGACGTCGTACCCACCTCCCAACTGTCGCGGCGCCGCTTCCTCGGTACCCTCGGCACGGCGGCTGTCGCGGCGGGGCTGGAGGCGTGCAACAAGGCACCTCAGGAGCAGATCATTCCCTACGTGGACCGCCCGCCCGAGGTCATCCCAGGAAGGACGCAGTACTATGCCACCTCCACTAGCCGGCAAGGCTACGGGATGGGTCTACTCGTCGCTAGCCACACCGGTCGCCCCACGAAGATTGAAGGCCACCCGCATCACCCCGCCAGCTTTGGGAAGACTCTCATCCAAGAGCAAGCCGAGGTACTCACCCTCTATGATCCGGATCGGGCGAAGGCGAGCTGGGGCGGCTCGAGTACGATACCCTTCTCGGCCTTCGTAGAAGCGTTCGCAGGCGGGGCCGCCGCGCGTACCAGTAAGCCTGAACGCCGAGGACGTGAGCTCCTGATGCTCCGGCCCACGGCTTCGCCCCTCGTGAATTGGCTCCTGGAGCGCCTCACCACGGTGCGACCAGAGCTCGAGGTGTACTTCGATCCTAGTCTGGCTCCGCGCTCGCGATGGCTTGCTTCCGAGCGAATCCTGGGACAGGCACTCGACCCACATTATCAGTTCGACAAGGCGGACGTCGTCCTCGCCCTGGACGCGAACTTCCTCGCCGCCATGCCCATGAGCGTCCGCTGGGCGCATGACTTCGCCAAGGCGAAGCACATCGAGACCCCGGACGGTAAGCTGAACCGCCTCTACACCGTCGAGAGCGCCGTCAGCGTGACCGGCGCCACCGCCGATCATCGTCTTGCCGTTCCTGCCAGTAAGGTGGACCGCATCGCTGTCGCGTTGCTGCACGTGGTCGCCAGCGACGGGCCCGCCGCGCTCCCCACGGGTCTCCTCCCCCGATCGAGAACCGTCTGGGACGCCTTGAACGCTCACGAGCGCTCCTGGGTGCGGGCACTCGGCAAGGATCTTGCCTCACACCGAGGACGGTCCATCATCATTGCGGGCGACCACCAGAGTGTGCTCGTCCACGCTGCGACGATTGCTCTCAACGACCTCTTGGGCAACGTCGGAACCACCGTCGAGTACGCGCCGTCCACCCTGCTACGCGCCGGCACTGATGCCTACGATGTTGCCCCCTTCCTCGAAGGGCTCGACACCGGCGAGATTCAGACGGCCTTCGTCTTGGGCGGCAACCCTGCCTACACGCTGCCCCGAGACTGCGATTTCGCGAGGCGCCTGTCCCAAGCCAGGGCCCGCGTCTATCTCTCCCTCCACGAGAACGAGACGGCCCCTTCGGCGACTTGGTTCCTCCATGAAGCGCACTTCCTCGAGTCTTGGGGCAACGAGCGTGGGTACGACGGCACCATATCCATGCGACAGCCGCTGATCCGGCCGCTCTACGGCGGCAAGAGCGTCGAGGAGGTCCTCGCGGTGTTGGCAGGCATGCCCCAGCTGTCGGGGCGGGCGTTGCTGAGACGACACTGTGAAGACGCCTTCGACGGCCAAGGCGCTTCGCCGGACGCGGACGTCAGCTTCGTGGACGCGCTCCGACGCGGCATCCTCGAGCCAGGAAGGCCTCCTCGAACGCGCGCCAGCGCCGACTACTCCGCACTTGCCGACCTCGTCACGGACCTCGACGCCTCGACGCGGGAAGGCACCATCGAGCTCGACATCATTCCCGATCCGCGGCTCGAGGATGGGCGCCTAGCGAACAACCCCTGGCTCCTGGAGCTACCAGAACCGATCTCCAAGCTCGTGTGGGACAATGCAGCGCTCGTCGCGCCCGCCACGGCGCGACGGCTCGGGCTCACCCGCGGCGACGTCGTCGAGATCGCCAAAGGGGATCGTGCCATCCGCGTGCCCGTCCTCGTGTCTCCCGGCCAGGCTCACGATGCGATTGCGATCTGGTTCGGCTGGGGCAGACAGGGCGCGGAATCGGTCGCGCGAGGGGTCGGCACGGACGTGGGCCCCCTCCGGCAAAGGGAACACCCGTGGACTATCCTGGATGTCGCGGTCCGCCGCACCGGCGACACCTATCGCCTCGTCACGACGCAAGAGGAGAAGAGCATGCACGGACGCGAGCTCGTCCTGCACAAGACCCAGCAGGAATGGCAGAGGGAGCCCCTTTTCGCCGAGCGCCTGGACGAAACCCCACCCACTCTGCTTTCGCCGCGGAGTGGGGACCATCCGCAGTGGGGAATGGCGATCGATCTGAACCGCTGCACCGGATGCTCTGCCTGCGTGGTGGCGTGTCAGGCGGAGAACAACATCCCCTCCGTCGGCAAATCGATGGTCGGGATGGGCCGTGAGATGCATTGGCTACGCATCGACACCTATATCGAAGGCCCGGAGCACGCACCAAAGAGGGTATCCCAGCCCATGCTCTGTCAACACTGCGAGAAGGCACCATGCGAGTACGTCTGCCCGGTCAACGCCACAGTGCATAGCAAGGACGGGCTGAATGAGATGGTCTACAATCGATGCGTCGGGACCCGCTTCTGCTCGAACAATTGCCCTTACAAGGTCCGCAGATTCAACTACTATGATTGGAACCAGGATCCACCCGAGATCAAAAAGCTGGCCTACAACCCAGACGTGACGGTCCGGGCGCGAGGAGTCATGGAGAAGTGCACCTACTGTGTGCAGCGCATCCGTAGGACTCAGATCGATGCAAAGCTCGAGCACCGCCCCGTCCGGGACGGTGACGTTCAGACGGCATGTGAGCAAGTATGCCCGACCAACGCCATCGTATTTGGCATGGTCTCGGATGCAGATTCGCGGGTCTCCCAGGAACACCGAAACCTGCGCACCTATGGGGTCCTAAACGATCTCGGTACTCAGCCGCGAACTCGTTATCTCGCCCGCATCGACAATCAGAACGAGGAGGTACCCTCGTGACCGCCGCGGAGACGCAGCTCTTGGGCGGGCCCTTCACCGACCGCGCCCTGACGGATCGACTCTACGGGGTCATGTTCCACAAGAGCCGTCGCTTCACGGCGCTGCTGCTCGTGTGCGCCCTCGGGACCGGCGTGCTCTTCCTGGCGGTCGGCTACACCTTCGTCACGGGCATCGGAACCTGGGGCAACAACATTCCGGTCGCATGGGCCTTCGCCATCACGAACTTCGTCTGGTGGATTGGGATAGGCCACGCGGGGACCTTCATCAGCGCCGTTTTGTTGCTACTGGAGCAGAAGTGGCGCACCTCGTTGAATCGCCTTGCAGAGGGGATGACGCTATTCGCCCTGGTTCAAGCCGGGCTCATGCCAATCCTACACCTTGGGCGCCCATGGTTCTTCTACTGGCTCGTCCCCTATCCGTCCACGATGGACGTCTGGCCTCAGTTCATGAGCACCCTACCGTGGGATGTAGCCGCCGTCACGACGTACAGCCTCCTCTCTCTCCTCTTCTGGTACCTGGGTGCTATCCCTGACTTCGCCGTGGTGCGCGACCAGATCCAGGGCAGGCATCGGCGCCGCATCTACGGACTCTTGGCGCTTGGCTGGCGTGGGACCTCCCGCCAGTGGCGCCACCAAAAATCGGCCCAGCTCATGCTGGCCGGCTTGGCGACTCCCCTCGTCCTGTCGGTGCACAGCATCGTTTCACTCGATTTCGCTATCGCCATGTTACCTGGCTGGCATTCCATCCTCTTTCCGCCCTACTTCGTGGCAGGGGCCATCTTCAGCGGATTCGCGATGGTCGTCCAGCTCGCGGTGCCGATTCGCAAGCTCTACCGGCTCGAGTACGTGATCACCACTCGTCACCTCGACCTGATGGCAAAGATGATCCTCCTCACGGGCATGATCGTCACCTACAGCTACGTCGCCGAGCACTGCATCGCCTGGTACAGCGGCGACGACTACGATCGCTACATGGTCTTCCACGTGCGCCCGACGGGTCCCTTCGCATGGGCGTTCTGGGTGACAATCTTCTGCAATGTCGTTGCCGTCCAACCCCTCTGGTTCCGGCGTGTACGTAACAGCCCTTGGGCCCTGTTCGCGGTCGCATGCTTCGTACAGCTCGGGATGTGGATGGAGCGCTTCATGCTGGTGGTCACGGCCCAGCACCGCGACTTTCTGCCATCGAGTTGGGACATGTACAGTCCGACCCTCGTCGACGCCGCGATCCTGGGCGGGTCCATCTGCTTCTTCTTTCTCCTCTTTCTACTCATGCTTCGGTTCGTCCCGTTCATCCCCATCCAAGAAACGAAGGAGGTGAATCGAGAGCTGTCGCACGACCGCCACCACGAGGGTGCTCCCCCATGCAACACACGTTGATAGCTGAATTCGACGAGCCGCGTGCTTGTGCAAACGCCATCGGCGTCCTCCGCACCCAGGGCATCAAGCGAATGGAGGTCTACATGCCCTACCCCGTCAAGGAGATCGAGGAGGCGCTCCGGATCCGGCGCTCTCCTCTACCGTGGCTGGTCTTCGCCGCTGGAATCGTAGGAGCATGCACAGCTTACTTCGTGCTTTGGTACACGAACGTCCACGATTACCCACTCAATGTTGGCGGCAGGCCCGATCACGCGGTGCTGGCGTTCGTTCCCATCACCTTCGAGACCCTCATCCTCTTCGCGGGATGCGCAGCCTTCTTCGGCGCCTTGCTGCTCAGTGGGTTGCCGCGGCTCTATCATCCGATTGATGAACTGGAGAGCTTCCGCCTGGTCTCCGTGGACCGTTTCCTTCTCGAGGTCGCAGACGCCGAGCCTGGGGCGAAGAGCGACGAGGCTCGAGCTGCCCTACACGGGGCAGGCGCCCTGATGGTTTGCAATCTCGACGGTAAGAGTCCGGCGCAACCACAGGGAGAACCTGCGGCATGACTGGCCCGGGGTTGGCCCACTTCACTGACCGGCTCCAGCAGGGCTGGCTGGTGGGTTCGCTCGCCTTCGCAGGGCTGGCTGCCGTCGCATGCCACGGCGAGGAGGCATTCAGGCGGCCAGATCCGGACCTGAACCGCATGCTCGAGGTCCCGCGCTATGACATTTACGAGGAGAGCCACTTCTTTCAAGACCGCATGACAATGCGGCGGCCACCCGAGGGCACCGTCCCCTTCGATGCCGAGGTCCATGATCCGCAGTACCTCACCGGCGTCGCCAATGGCTACTTCGTGACCACCCTCCCGGTTCGCCCGTCGCGGGCGCTCCTTTCTCGTGGAAGGGACCGCTTCGAGCGCTTCTGTGGGGCCTGTCACGGGAAGGCCGGGTACGGGAACCCCATGGTCACGCGCAATATGCAGCGCCCACCGCCGTCGCTGCACCAGGCGCGCCTGCGGCAGCTCCCCCCGGGCCGGCTCTTCCACATCGTCACCCATGGATATGGGTTCATGCCCAGCTACGCCGCCAAATTGGACGTCGTGGATCGATGGGCCGTCATCGCCTACGTGAAGGTGCTCCAGCGGAGCCAGTACGCACCCCTGGCGGAGCTTCCAGCTGACCTCCGTGGTCGAGCCCTGGGGAGGCTGCCGTGACCCGTTCGCTGCGTCTCGCCCTCATCGCGGTCGCGCTCCTCTCGACGGCCGCGCTGGTCGTTGGATTCGTCACGGAGCGCCAGCAGGCGGCTTTCTCTTACCTTTTCGCCTTCTTCTCTGTCCTCAGCACCGTGGTGGGCACGCTCTTCCTATTGATGATCGGCCACGCCAGCAACGCCGGCTGGTTCGTGCCCCTGCGCCGCCACTGCGAGCGGGTCGTGGGGGTGCTTCCGTTCTTGGCACTCGGCATCGCGCCGGTGCTCGTGTTGGCAGAGGAACTGTATCCCTGGGTCCACCCGCACGACCTTTCTCCCCTGGTGAGCCATCACGTCGAGAAGAAGCTCGTCTGGCTGAACTCTCCCTTCTTCACGGCACGGTCCATCGCCTACATGGGACTATTCGTGCTCTTCTCGGAGCTCCTCTACCGCAAGTCGGTTCGGCAGGACAGCGCACGCGAACCTCAAGAAGCTACCCGCCAGCGGAGGAGTATGGTGAAGCTGGCGGTCGGCGGGCTCGTCGCATTGGGGCTCGTGATCAGCCTGGCAGCTTGGGATTGGCTGATGTCCCTCGAGCCCGCCTGGTACTCGAATCTGTACGGCGTGTACATCTTCACGGGCGGCCTCCTTGCAGCGCTCGGACTGCTCGGTGTAATGACGGTCCTCGTGCGTGGGCGCGGCGGGGTGCCCAAGGAGGTCCACGCCGACCACTATCATGCCGTCGGCCGGCTCCAGCTCGCTCTCGTGATCTTCTGGGCATACATGGCCTGGTGCCATCTCCTGCAGCAGTGGATCGCCAACATCCCAGTCGAACACCTGTGGCACCTTAGGCGCTGGCGCAACGGCTGGGAATGGCAGGGCATCACGCTCCTCGTCGTCCAGTTCGCGCTCCCTTTCCTCGCGCTGCTCTCGAGGCCCGCCAAAAGGCACCCGGAGACCTTCGTGCTCATCAGCACATGGCTCGTTCTCGCGCATGCGGTCGACATTCACTACCTCGTCCTCCCGGCTCTCCATCCACGCGGGCCGATGGTGCACTGGCTGGACGTGGTTGCCTTGGCGGCGGTCGCCAGCACGACCGTATTGCTCGCGGAGCTCCGTGGCAGGCATGTTCATTCCGTCCCCGTGAAGGATCCCCTCCGCGAGCGTGGCCTTAACTATGAGAGCCAAGCATGACGGAGAGCGAAGGGCGCTCCGCAGTGCGCCAGGAGGCGCAGGATGTCTCCGGCAAGACCGCCGTGCTCGCAGGTGGGATCGTTATTGCGATCGGAACGGCCGCCGTGGCGGTGATGGCGCTCGTCCTTCAAGCGCGTCGGGAGGCTCACGGGAGGAACACGACGGACTCGGCCCGAGCACCCATGACGAGTTCAGCGCGCATCGAGAGCTCCTTGATCCGTCGCGTGGGAGCGGGGCTCGACCACCAGCGCGAGGCCATCGAGCGCCTGCAGTCCTGGGGCTGGGTGGAGCGTGATAAGGTCGCGCGAATCCCCATCGACGAAGCGGCAGAGTGGCTGCTGCGCGATGCCCAGAGCGGGCCGCTCTCCTGGGGTGATCGGGTCGCCCCCAATGCCGTGGTGTGGGAGGGCCGAGGCGCACCGCTCGAGCCAGGGGGTGAAGCCAACCGCGGCCGGCCACGGGCGACTCAAATGGCGACGACCACCCCGCTGAGCGGCAGCGAGGATGATGACCGATGAACACCGACGAGCTCCTGCGCAAGCTTCTTTTCCTCCCCGAAGCGGCCACCGGCTTCGCCGACTCGATCGATCGGCTTCATTTCTTCGTCATCTCGGTGACCATGCTCGGCTCGTTGATCGTCTTCGCTACCGCCGGATGGTTCTTGATCCGCTTTCGCCGGCGCGGAGAACCCACGACGACGCCTCGTGTTCAGGCCACCAAGCGCATGGAGTTCACTTTCATCGGGGTGCTGCTCGGGCTGTTCATCCTCTGGTGGGTCATCGGGTTTCTTCAATACATTGCCTACGCCTCACCGCCACCGGCAGCGCAGGAGGTCTACGTGGTCGCGAAACAGTGGATGTGGAAGTTCTCGTATCCTGACGGTCGGGCAACCGTTGGGCTGCTCGTCGTTCCCGTCGACCGCGACGTTCGTCTCGTAATGACGTCCCGCGACGTGATTCACAGCTTCTACGTGCCCGCCTTCCGCATCAAGCAGGACCTGCTCCCTGGCCGCTACACGACGACCTGGTTCCGTGCCCGCAGCGAGGGGATCTTCGACGTCTATTGTGCCGAGTTCTGTGGCACGTCGCACTCCAGAATGTGGGCCAGCGTGGTCGCGCTCGGCTCGGTCGACTACGAGAGCTGGCTTGACGGAGGGAAGCCACCCCTCGTGGCGGAAGCCGGCGCGCGAGCAGCGCTGGCCGGGTGGCGCGTCTCCCGCGTCGGGGAGGGCACGACGAGCATGGCCGAGCAGGGCCGACGAGCAGCCAGCGCGAACGGCTGCCTTGCCTGCCACACAATCGACGGACAGCCTCACATTGGTCCCACCTGGAGAAACCTCTTTGGCAAGGCGGTCCAGCTACAAAGTGGCCAAACCGTCGTCGCCGACGAGGAGTACCTGACCCGCTCGATGATGGAGCCCCTGACGGACGTCGTGGAGGGCTTCCCGCCCGTCATGCCGACGTACCTCGGTGTCCTCAAGCAGCCCGACGCTGCCGCTATCGTGGAGTTCATCAAGTCCCTGCGCCGCGACGCGCCCGAGCCTCGCGTGCGTCTGCCCGACGCTCGGGTGAAGCCGATGGATGGCGAGGCCCTGGAGGGCGCTGCTCAGGGAAGCCAGCCCAACGCCACGCCCGCTGGCGCAGTCGACCAGGGAGCACCATGAAGACGCCGTCGAGCGACAGCTACCTCGCGGAGCACGGGCTACAGAGCTGGCTCCTTACTCGCGATCATAAGCGAATTGGAGTGATGTTCTTCGTCGCTACGGCCGCCGCGCTGGCCCTGGGTGGACTCTTCGCGTTGCTGCTCCGCCTCGAGCTCCTCACGCCAAGGGAGACTCATTTCGGAGAGACCACCTACAACCGGCTCTTCACACTTCATGGCGTTACGATGGTCTGGTTGTTCCTGATTCCTTCCATCCCTGCGGGTTTCGGCAACTTCCTCGTCCCGCTGATGCTCGGGGCGCGAGACGTGGCCTTTCCAAGGCTCAACCTCGCAAGCTTCTACATCTATGCCTTGGGGGCTGCGGTCACCTTGGCTGGCATGTTCATCGGGGGCACCGACACGGGCTGGACCTTCTACGTGCCGTACAGCTCGGAGACAGCAACGGCAGTGTTCCCCGTACTCCTGGGCGTCTTCATCCTCGGCTGGAGCACGATCATCACGGGTGTGAACTTCATCACGACCGTACACACGATGCGCACCAAGGGAATGAAGCTCTTCGACATGCCCCTGTTTGCGTGGGCAATCTACGGAACGAGCATCATCCAGGTCTTGGCCACACCCGTCCTGGGAATAACGCTCGCCCTCGCGGGGATAGACGCGGTACTCGACTGGGGAGTCTTCGACCCAGCGCGGGGAGGCGATCCCGTCCTTTACCAGCATCTCTTCTGGTTCTACTCGCACCCAGCCGTGTACATCATGATACTACCAGCGATGGGCGTCATCAGCGAGGTGGTCTGCACCTTTTCGCACAAGAACCCTCTCAGCTACACGGCCATCGCAGTCTCGACGTTTGGGATCGCGTTCGTCGGATTCTTGACGTGGGGACATCACATGTTCACGGCTGGCATGTCGGTCTTCGACGCGGGTGCATTCGGGATCCTGTCGATGCTGGTCGCGATATTCTCCGCCATCAAGGTCTTCACCTGGGTGGGGACGATGTATCGGGGCTCGATATCCTTCAAGACGCCAATGTTATACGTCTTCGCGTTCTTCTTCCTCTTCGTTTTCGGGGGGATGACGGGAGTCGCCGTCGCTACGATGAGTCTCGACGTGCACTGGCACGACACTTACTTCGTGGTGGCTCACTTCCACTTCATCATGGTCGGCGGCTCTCTGACCGCGTACCTGGCAGCGACACACTACTGGTTCCCCAAGGCGACCGGTCGAATGTATCCCGAGAAGTGGGCGTTCCCGTCCGCTCTACTGGTCTTCGGAGGCTTCGTGCTCACCTTCGTGCCCCAGTTCTTGCTGGGCAACATGGGGATGCCGCGGCGCTATGCCAACTATCCAGAGCAGTTCCAGGCTCTGCACGTCGTCTCGACCGCGGGGGCGTGGGCTCTCCTCGCCGGGCTGTCCTCGACGTTAGCCTACCTGTTGTGGTCGGTCCGCTACGGGGCACCCGCCGGGGACAACCCATGGTGGTCAGCCAGCTACGAGTGGTACACAGGAAGCCCCCCTTCGAAGCACAACTGGAGAGGGAGCCCCTGCTTCGAACGCGGTCCCTACGACTACTCTCAGAGTGCACCCGATCCGAGGGGCCGCATGGACCTCGGCGCGCCCCCCTCCAGCCCCGAGGAGCACCCGAGTGACTGAGCGTGCTCCCCACGAGGACCACTTCGAATCGTCCGAGCGCCAACGCCTGGCGGCAACCCTCGGAATGTGGGTATTCCTCGCGAGCGAAGTGCTCTTCTTCGGCGCTCTCTTCACCGTTTACTCGTCTTACCGAGCGCAGGCACCGGCTGCTTTCGCCAGGGGCGTGTCCGAGAACACCTTCTGGTGGGGCTCCGGCAACACCCTCGTGCTCGTGACCAGCAGCTTCATCGTGGCGTTGGCGGTCCACCGTCTGCGACATGACAACCCGCGGGGAGCGGCTCGGCTCGTTTTCACAACGGCGCTTCTCGGTCTCGTGTTTCTGGGTGTGAAAGGGTACGAGTACTATGATCACTTCCACCACGGCATCTTCCCTGGTGCACAGGGCGATTGGTTCAGTGAGAAACAGCGAGAACCGGGGCTTGCAGCGTTCTGGACCCTCTACTACCTGATGACGGGCCTCCACGCCCTGCACGTCATCATCGGAGTGATGACACTGGCGACGATTGGACGTCTCGTCCAGAAAGGGCAGATCGTCTCCGCGGCGCCCCAGCTGCTCGAAAATGGGGCTATGTACTGGCACCTAGTGGACATCATTTGGCTGTTCCTTTGGCCACTCTTCTATCTGACGAAAGGATGAGGCCGGTGAGCAGCGCAAAGATGACCACGACGAAGTATACCGCCGCCTACACCGCGCTGTTGGCGCTGACCGGCATCACCTTCGGCCTCTCTTTCGTCTCCCTCGGTGCCGCTGAGTGGCCTGTCGCCCTCGGCATCGCGGCGATGAAGTCGATCATCGTTGCGCTCTACTTCATGCACCTGATCGAGATGTCAGCAGCACACCGTTTGGCCGGCGCCATCGCGGTGATACTGCTGGCAACGCTGATTCTTTTCGCCATGGCGGACGTGTGGACGCGGGACTACGAGGAGGTAAGGCCCCAAGGCCCAGGCCTGCTGCACGGAGATGGTTCGTCGACATGACTGGTCCGAGGACAGCCCGCCAGTCAGCGCCTTGGAGAGGGCGCCTACGACGAGGAGCTGCGATGACGAACTCGAGACGCATACACCGGATCATCATCCCATGGCCGCTGATAGTGCTCGCGCTCATGGCGGCGATGGCCGCAGTGCCCCGCGACGGCTTGTGTGCACCAGACCCGGGTGCGCCGGTAGGGGCGCGGACCACTGATGCGCCGCAGCCGCCTGCGCACCTTCAGGGCGTGGGCGTCACCGAGCGTGTTGGAGCGGCCGTGCCTCTCGACCTCGAGTTCTTCGACGAGAGCGGCAGGAAGGTCCGCCTCGGGGATTTCTTCGGCGCGGCGGTGCCCGTCATCGTCACGTTGAACTACTCCAGTTGTCCGATGCTCTGCAGCCTGCAGCTGAACGGCCTCGTCGAGGGGCTGCGCAGGATGGACTTGAGGCTCGCCGAGAGCTATCGAGTCATCACCGTCTCCCTCGACCCCTCCGAGAGCCCCAGCTCGGCGCGGCAGACACGCGCGCGGTACCTCGCGAGGTATGGTGACGAGGGTGCAGCCGAGGGCTGGCGGTTCTTGACGGGAAGCGCCACGAATATCCGTACCCTCGCGGATGCGCTCGGCATTGGTTACCGCTACGCTCCAGAGGAGGATCAATACTATCATGCGGCCGCGCTCGCGTTGGCGTCGCCCCAGGGAACGCTGACGCGCTATCTGTACGGCATCGAGTACGCGCCGCGCACTCTTGAGC
Source organism: Pseudomonadota bacterium (assembly GCA_023398955.1). Taxonomy (GTDB): domain Bacteria; phylum Myxococcota_A; class Polyangia; order Polyangiales; family Polyangiaceae; genus JAEWRL01. The sequence goes on along the minus strand of JAEWRL010000251.1, from coordinate 38,837 downwards.
TCGCGTTGATGGAGGCCTCGCAAGGAGAGATCGGCAGTACTGTCGATCGTTTGATCCTCTACTGTAGCGCCTACGATCCCAAGAAAGGCGGCTACGGAATGGCAGCGGGACGCATCATGAAGATTGGCGGCGGCTTGACCGCGGGGATCATCGGCGGGGCGCTGTTGCTCCTCTGGCGGCGCGAGTCGAAGCGTCAGCGCGAAACGCACCAGACTGCATAGGACTGCACCATCCGAGCAAGCTGCTGCGCACATCGAAGGATCGGAGTCATGAAGCGAACGAGCCATCAGCCACGGACCCAAGGATGGTGGAAGGCAGCACGCGACGAGGCGACCAAAGGGCCCTCGTCGGTGCGGCCCCGCAAACCCGGACGCAGGATGCGGCACACCTTGCACGCAGCGCCCGTCGATGGCGTCGCTGCTCTGCGTATCGCCGTACCACCACGCGGCGGGGTCCGTGCGGGTCCGAGCTGGGCCCTCGACCCAGCAGCAGCGACGGAATGGAAGCGGGTCACCTCGGCGAGCATTCCCTTACACCTTCAGTGGTGGCGTGAAGCAGAGGGCCGCACCGTCCTCCGCTTCGATCTACCGGTAGGGGCGCGCTGCCTTGGGTTGGGAGAGCGCTATGGCGGACTGAATCGGCGCGGCCGCGTCCATACGCTCATGACGCTGGATGATCCGAATCACACGGAGTCTACCGACTCTATGTACAAGAGCATCCCCTTCCTCCTTGTGCGCGAGGGAGAGTCCACAGTAGGGATATTCGTCGACAGTCCCGCACCTCAACGCTGGATCCTGGCTCCCGAGGAGCACGCGGAAGGCCGTATCGAGCTATTGACGCGGCGCGGCTGGGAAGTCTACGTGCTTGGGCCGGCTCCGCTGGCGGATGTCGTGGCGGCCTACACCAGGTTAACCGGACGCCAGGCACTCCCCCCGCGCTGGAGCCTCGGACACCAGCAGAGTCGCTGGAGCTATCCCACCGAGCAGCGTGTACTGGAGATTGCGCGCGAGTTCAGAGATCGCAAGATCCCGTGCGATGCCATCGTGCTCGACATCGACTACATGGAGGAATACCGCGCATTCACCGTCTCGGAAGAGCGCTTTCCGCACTTTGAACGAACGGTGTCCAGGCTCGGCCGCGACGGATTCCGCGTCGTCACCATCGTCGATCCGGGCGTCAAACGCGATATCAAGGACCGCTTGTACTTGGAGGGTCGACGACGCGGCGCGTTCTGCGTTCGCCCTGATGGTCGACCCTTCGTAGGCCCCGTGTGGGCAGGTCCCTGCTGCTTTCCAGACTTCATCAACGATGAGGTGCGCAAGTGGTGGCAGGACGAGCTCGGCTTCCTGCTGTCCCGCGGGATCGCGGGGATCTGGAACGACATGAACGAGCCTTCCATCTTCGATCACCAACGCCCGCTGGCACCGGACGCTCACCAGCTGCCTCCTGATCGCGAGCAGCCCTTTCTTCACCGTATCGCCCACCCCGGAAGCACTAAGGCGCTCGCAGGACACCTGGAGCTACGAAATGTATATGGTCAAGCCATGGCCCGCGCGTCCTGGGACGCGCAACGGGGAAGGGACCCTGAGCTGCGCCCGTTCGTTCTGACACGATCCTGCTACGCCGGCATGCAGCGCTACGGTGCCGTCTGGCTCGGCGACAACAAGTCGTGGTTCGAACACCTCCGCCAGAGCATTCCCATGTTGCTCAGTGTCGGACTCTCGGGTATCCCATTCTGCGGGGTGGACGTGGGAGGATTTGGCGAAAACTGCGATGGAGAGCTCCTAACCCGCTGGTATCAGCTGGGAATCTTCTATCCGTTCTTCCGGAACCATTGCGCGATGGAGAATCGCGCCCAGGAGCCGTGGGCGTTCGGGGAGGCCGTGGAGTCCAACATTCGTCACCTGATAGAGGCGCGTTACCGCTTGCTCCCGTACATAGAACAACTATTTGCGGAGCACCTCGACAAGGGAGCTCCGCTCATGCGCCCTCTCGAGTGGCATGCTGGGAACGATCCAATCGCCGCTGAGATTGAAGACCAGTTCTTCTTCGGGCGCGACGTGCTCGTGGCACCAATCCTATACCGAGGGCACTCGCGACGCGCTGTATACCTGCCCAAGGGACTGTGGCACCCGTTCGAGGGAGGACCGCCCTTGCGCGGTGGTCGCTATCATAGCGTCGCGTGGGGCGGCGGGCAGGTACCCGCCTTCGTGCGCGACGGAGCGATCCTTCCTCTGGCGGCGGTGGTCCAACACACGGCTGACAGCCCCGCCGCAGACATCACCTTCCGCGGCTACGGGCGCAGCGCGAAGGGATTGTACCGGGAAGACGACGGCCTGACCTTCGGCTACGAGCGTGGCGTGTTCACCCTTTGGCATCTCGAGTTGAGCGCCAGGCGTTTCCACGCCGCTATTCGACACAGGGGTCTCACACACGCCGACCCGCGGGCCCCTGGGGCGCGACGGCGTTACTTCGTCGAGTGCGAGGGCAAACGGCGCCGTGTGAGGCTTCCCTGAACAGGCTTGCGCCATCCGGGGCGGCAGTCCGGAGAGGCAGCCGGCACTCGGATGGCCTGACAGCATGCGGGAAGGCGGGGTGAGCACGGCGCGCGACCAAGAACGTGGGTGGCAAACGCCACAGTTGCTTTATGATCAAGGCCATGACGAGCGACGAAACGAACGACCTGGGTCCCATCATCGTTGCAAGCGATTTCAGCGAGAGCGCGATCGAAGCCTTGCGACAGGGTGCGGAGCGCGCCAAAGCGGCCAACTGTGAGCTACGGATGGTGCACGTCGTGCATATGCCGGCGCCTATCCATCCCGTCTTTCCGCAGTTGAGCGCCCGGGACGCCATGGACGAGATTCCGTTGGGACGGCAGCTGACCGATCGGCTGATGGCGCTCGCCGAAGAGCACACCGACCTGGCTCCGGACCAGATCTCGGTCGAGGTCGATTTCTCCGACACGCCGTACGCGAGCCTTGCGGCCAAAGCCGAGGAACACGGGGCGAGGTTGCTCGTGGTCGGAAATCGGGGACACACCAGCCTGAAGCGCCGGTTACTCGGCAGCGTGGCGGCTCGTGTCGTTCGCGCCGCGCACTGTCCGGTGCTGGTGGCTCGTCCGCACGTCCGTACCAGGAAGCTCTTTGCCGCAACCGATCTGTCGAATCCAGCGCTGCTCGGTGTCAGCTACGCGGCGAAAGAGGCTAAGACCCTCGGGTTCCACCTGATCCTCCACCACAATGTGGAGACGCCGACACCCTTCTGGTCCGGCCTGGGCCCACTTGGCCCCGTGAACCCGCAGCCCGACGACGAGACCCTGCAGGGGGTTCTGGAGACCGCAGCACGGTTACTGGGCGATCAGCTCGAGCGCTTCGGAGCGGAGGGAGAGACGCTCGTCACCGCTGAGTCGCGAACCGACGAGACGATCCTGCGACTCGCCGAGGAGCGAGAAGCCGAGCTGATCGTGCTGGGGAGCCGTGGGCGTACGGGCATCGCGCGCATCGCGCTCGGCAGTGTCGCCGAATCTGTCCTCCAACATGCTCACTGCTCGGTGCTGACTGTGCCTGCAGCTGACTAGGCGAGCTTTCGCGCCTTCTCACCTTCGGCGCGGTACCTCGCGAGCTTTCGGTAGAGCGTAGCCCGGCTCATACCCAGCCGGCGCGCGGCTTCCGATAGGTTGCCATTGGCGAAGCAGAGAGCGTCGGCAATGGTAGCACGCTCAATGTCCCGCAGATCGTGACTCCGACACCGCACCGATCGGACGTCGCTCGTCTCTTCCTGCCAATCTTCCTCCATATGAAGCAGGCGCGGCAGCGCATCCGCGGTACGCAGGCTACCTGTGCTGACCAACGCGTATTGCACGACGTTCTCCAGCTCCCTGACATTCCCTGGCCACGAATGCCTTTCGAGAATATCCCGAACCTCTGGTGAGACGGCCAGCTCGGGACAGCCGAAATGCTTCTCGGCGAAGTGTTCTGCGAGCAGCAGGATGTCGCCTTTGCGTTCGCGAAGCGGGGGAACCTCGATGGGAAAGACGGCCAGGCGGTAATAGAGATCGCGCCGAAAGGCGCCTCTTCTCACCTCGTGATGAAGCGGTTGATTCGTCGCTGAGATGACCCGCAGCTGGAGATCGATCAGCTTCGAGCCGCCGAGGCGTTGGACCTGACGTTCCTGCAGCACCCGCAGGAGCCTCTTCTGCGCCGAGGGGCTCAAGGCGCTGACTTCGTCCAGGAAGACTGTTCCCGCCTGCGCTCGTTCGAAGTAGCCCTGGTGGGCGGCCACGGCCCCCGTGAACGCCCCTCGTTCATGCCCGAAGAGCTCGCTCTCCTGAAGGCTTTCCGGGATCGCTCCGCAATTGATCGCGACGAAGGGCCCATCCAAGCGTCTGCTCCTGCGGTGGATCGCCCGGGCAACGAGCTCTTTTCCGGTCCCACTTTCGCCGGAGATGAGAACCGAAATCTGACTGGACGAGCAGCGCTCGATGGCGTCGTGAACTGGGCGCATCGCAGGAGAATTACCTACAATACCGCCAGAATCGCTCGCAAGAGGGAGGGGTCCTTTGGACTCGAGAGTGTCGCGCACGAGCACTTCGATTCTATGGAGCGACAGGGGCTTCGTCTCGTAGTCCCGGGCTCCCAGCTGCACTGCTTGGACGACGGTTTTTACGTCGTCCACGGCGCTGAGGACGATGACGGGACAGATGACGTTGCGCGCCTTCAGTCTTCCCAGCGCTTCCATTCCGGACATTCTGGGCATCATGAGATCGAGAAAGACGAGATCTGGGATGCACCGCTCGACACCGTCGCACAGGGCCTCCCCATCGCCAAAACACCGAGGCTGACAGCCGAGAGACTCCAGCCAGAGGCGCATCAGCTCCCGCACATCGGGACAATCGTCTGCGACGTAGACGACCGGGCATGTTGGGAAGCGAGGCATCGTACAGGCGACGCGGAGCTATCAGTGCGCCACACCTAAAGCAAATTCCTTCCTCCATCTAGCGGCTGGGTCAAACCTTTCGGGAGTCGCTCAGGTACGCGCACCTCGATCGCGGACCAACCTGCCAGGCAGACGTCAGTGCGCTGTCGCTCGCCGCCCTGCGCGCGGTGAGCGCCGCTCCGTGAGGGTTCCGCAGCCTTGATGCGGAAGTGACGTTGCGGGGCCTCCAGCCCTGGTGCTCACCCCTTCACGCCGCGCGCTGACACCTCGCACCTTGGTGCCTTGCCAGAACGCACCGTTCGCAGGACACAGGCGTGCAGCCATGCGCGCAACGCTACCTGGGCATCGTGCGAGCACCCCCGAAACTCGAACGCACACTCCGAATCCGCCACCCATACGAGCTGCGCCTCTGCCTCGATTCCCACCAGCTTGGGCAGTTCGAAGTACAGGTTCGTGATTCCCAAGCCTGCAAGGGCACGGGCATTCGAACCAACGATTGCAATACCTCCACGTGACAAGTCGCGGGCTCGCGCGATACCCCACCCGCGCTCGCTCGCGAGTAGAACTGGTACGTCGAGAGAGAACCGAGGGGAGGAACGTCGCTCCTGCGCCCGCCTATTGGGTCCTGCGCTCATGAGCCCTTGGGCGTGCAGGGAGCATGCCGCTAGCAACGAACCAAACCGCGCTGCCTCCGAAGACCCAACGTTCGGCTCCGCCGCCCCACTGTTTCAAGAAGCGACAGGTGCGAACGGCTCGCGTCGCAGAGGGAGACGCTCCCGCTACCTGCTCCGGCTTCAGGGCCGCGCAAACACACATGAACGAACGGTCGACCTGTCATCCTTCACCTGAGTTCCGAACGGTCGGGCGCGTTTCAGGACCAGTGGTCCAAGCTGCTAGGCGCAGGCCCCTGCCCTCGACTAGCGTTCGAACCGGCCATGCCCAACCAAAGCAAGAAATCCGTCGTCATCATTGGTGCTTCGATCACTGGCAATCGCGGAGCGGAGTCCATGCTCCGTGCGACGGTGGAGCGCTTGACGGATGCGCTGGAACAGCTCGACGCTAAGCTCCTGAGCCTCTACCCTCGCGCCGATCGGGCAGAGAACGACAATTCAGCGCTCGCGATCGTGCCGTTTGGTCCCCCCCGCATGCTGCTCGGCGCGCTGCCAGCTGCCCTAGCGGTCCGTGCCGGGCGCGCGCTGGGGATCACACTACCTTACGCGCTACTGCCCGAGCCAGTACGCGCGATACAAAGGGCAGACCTGGTCATCGACCTTTCAGGCATCAGCTTCGTGGATGGGCGGGGGCTCGGGATACTCGTCTATAATATCACTGTCGCCCTGTTGCCAGCGCTGCTCGGAACCAAGAGCATGAAATTCGCTCAAGCCATGGGGCCCTTCGAGACTCCCCTCAACCGAGCCGCGGCACGCCTGTGTCTCCGGTGTGTCGACCGCATCGTGGCGCGCGGACGTATCACGGAAAAGCACCTCCTGGATCTCGGAGTGCCGCGCGGCAAGGTGCACCAGTTCACCGATGCAGCCTTCATGATGAAGGTCTCTGGAGAGACGCGGCAGCGGGCAGCACAACTACTCGGAACCGCGCCGACCGGAGACCGCCCCTGGGTGGCAGTCTCGGCGAGCAGTGTCGTAGATGACTACTGCACCGCAAATGGGCGGAGCTATCCCGCACTCATGGCGCGCTTCATCGATTGGCTCATTCAGGAGAAGGGCCGCCGCGTGCTTCTTCTCGCCCATTCGACGTTGCCTGAAAGCAGCAGCAAGAAGAACAACGACCTGCCCACGTGCAGGGCCGTCCACGAGCTCCTCCGTCATCCCGAGCACTGCTTCTTCGTGGAGGGACTCCACCATGCCGACTCGTTGAGGGCACTGATTGGGCACTGTGACCTCCTCGTGGCATCCAGGTTCCATGCAATGATCTCCGGATTGTCGATGGGGGTGCCAAGCCTCCTCATCGGGTGGTCCCATAAGTATATCGAGGTCCTGGAGGCGTTCGACCTGCAGCACTTCGCGCTCGACTACGCCGAGGTCGACTTCGACACCCTCGCTCGGCGCTTCACCGAGCTGGACGAACGCGCGGAGGCGCTCCGCGCCCAAATCGCGGCACGCCTTCCCGAAGTGACGGAGTCCTCCTTCGGCAATCTGCGCGTGGCTCTCGAGCTCCTGAACGAGGCGAAGGTATGATGGCCCATAGAATCGCGCAGGACGCTAAACTGAGACGCCACCTATTCCGTGTGCTTCAGGTCTTCGTCGTGCTCTTGACCCTGGGTTTCGTGGCCCGCACTCTGGTGCACAACTGGAGCGGGGTCCGCGCGCTGGAGTTTCAGCCGCAGTGGCTGAGCCTTGGCGCCGCCTTGGTACTCGCCGTCCTTTACTTCGTAGCACGCGGCGCACTCTGGCACCTCATCGTGCGGAGGATAGTGGGGAGGTATTCCTTGAAGCTCGACGTGGCCTGTTGGTTAGGCTCGAGCCTCGGTAAATACGTGCCGGGGAAGGTGCTGCTCGTCCTCGGAAGAGTCTACGTGTACCGCCGCCTGGGCGCGAGTGCCAGCAGTGTCGGCGTAGCGTTCGTGCTCGAGATGGCGGCACTGTTCATCGCCGCTCCGCTGCTCTTCGCGTGGGCGCTCCTGACGACGGATCTGCCCGCTGGTCCCCAGCTCAGGGTCTCCGTGCTCCTCACGGCCCTCAGCGCTCTGGCTGCGGCCCATCCTCGGGTGCTTGGCGTCCTGCTGAGGCTCGGGGCGCGCTGGTCCCGATCAGCGTCCCAGATGGACCTGCCCGCCCTGCGCTGGTGGGACACCCTGGGGGACGTGGCGCGGATGGTGGCATGCTGGCTGGTGCTCGGCGTCGGCTTCTGGCTACTGAGCCGCTCTCTGGTGCAGCTTCCCTTTGCTGCCGTGGCGGAGCTGACTGCGGCGTACGCCCTCGCCGGTGTGGCTGGGATCGCAGTGCTCGTCGCGCCCTCGGGTGTCGGCGTGCGAGAAAGCATCTTGACCCTGCTGCTCGCACCTCTAATCGGCCCGGGCACGGCTGCTGCGCTGGCGCTCTTGGCACGTCTCTGGATGACTCTGGCCGAGGTGGGTTCCGCTCTCGTAGGGATGTGGTGGCTTCGCCGGCATCCGCCCGCGGCGTTGGCGAACGGCGCCTCCGTGGCCTCGGGTGCCTGAGTGCGTTTCCCGATCACTCCGAGGAGGGTCGCGTTCTCCCATTCTGGTGGCGGCGCACCACCTCGGAGAAGACCTGGCACCGACGGCCCACCTCGTCTAAGCCTGTAGCCATGCCTGACTCCGAGGGTCTTGAAGAGGTCGTTCGAAACGACATGTGCGTGGGCTGCGGAGCGTGCGTCGCTGCGAGTCCAGGGTTGAAGCTCGAGCTCCATCCAGAGAAGCGCATGCTGTCGCCGAACGGCGCCGGCAACTCGCAAGCGAGAGATGTGTGCCCTGGCTACCAGGTCGACTTCGATGGGCTGCTCGCAGAGCTCTTCCCGGGAGCCGAGCAAACGCCGCTTGGGGCCATCGATTCAGTCTTTCTCGCTCAAAGCACGGATCACTCTCGAAACCTGCGCGCCAGTTCTGGCGGTCTCATCAAGGAACTATTGCATTCCTATCTCGCCCAACCAGAGGTTTCAGGGGTCATCTCGATCAAGCATGCACAGGGGCTAGAGTACCGACCCGCGCTCATCACGGATCCGGCTGAGATCGATGAGCTCCCCGGCTCGGTCTATCACGCTCTCGATCTGAGCGGAGTCATCGAGATTCTTGCGGCGAACCCGGGGCGCTACGTGCTGACGGCCATTCCCTGTCAGCTCGAAGGTATCTTCCAGTACATCCTTCGCCATGCACCCGAGCTGCGGGAGCGAATTCACACGACGATCGGGCTCATCTGCGGCTGGACCTACACTCACCATGCTCTCGAAGCCATCTGCAGGTTCAGTGGCGTTCCCTTCGACGAGCTCCAGGACGTGAGCTATCGGGGCGGTGGTCCCGTGGGGCCCCTACGCCTGGTTACCAGGCACGGCATCACGCGCGTCAACCGACGCGTCAGCTTCAACTATCAGGTGGCCTTCGATCGCTCGTTCAATCTTCCGCGCTGTCACCTGTGCATCAACCATACGAACTACCTCGCTGATGTCGTCGTCGGCGATGCCTGGTTGCCGAGTACGCTTCGGACCCGTACGGGGATCAGCCTGGTCATCTGCCGCCGCCCCGAGACCAGGCAGCACCTCGAACGATTGGCGGAGCAAGGGCGAATCCGCCTGACACCGGCTCGTCCCGAGGACATTGAGGAGTCCCAGACGCGGCGTGTCGCCTACGGCGACTTCGCCTACGCCTACGCGGAGTTCCGCCGGGAGCGTGGCTTATTCACCCCGCGGATGCAGGCTCCAAATCGCGTAGCCGCGCGCCTTCGACCGCTCCCGGAAGTGGAGCAGTTCCACGCGGGCACGGAAGCAAAGGTGCGCCTTCAGCGGCAGGGCCGTTATCGGGCCCTGCGCCTCCGCAAGCTGAGCGTGGAGTTCCTACCATTCACGTCACGCTACTTGCGGTGGTTCTTGGTCCGGGTCCTGCGCATCAAGTCGCTCCTCGGGCTACGCAAGGAGGTCCCTGGAGAGGAGCTGGCCGACTTCCGTTGATTGTTCGGCTCGAAGCGCAGGTCGACATCTGGTAGCCTCGGGGCGCCATGGCTGTCGATCCCGCGCCCGCCCCTGAATCAGTAGTAGCGACCGCCGAGCCCGCGCCGAGTTCGGGCTTTGACCCCGCTCAGCAAGGGCGGAGGCGGCTGATCGTGATGATGCCGGCCTTGAACGAAGCCGCCACGATCGCCTCCGTCATCGCCCGCGTCCCACGCGACATCCCTGGAGTGTCGGAGACCGAGGTCGTCGTAATCGACGACGGCTCGACAGATGCAACATCGGAGCTGGCTCGGCAAGCGGGAGCCCAGGTCATTCGCCATGGGCGGAACCTCGGCGTCGGCGCCGCCCTCCAGAGCGGCCTCGCCTACGCCCTACGACGGCGCGCAGACCTGGCCGTGAACATCGACTCCGATGGTCAGTTCGACCCCCAAGACATTCGAACGCTCATCGTTCCGGTGCTCGCGGGAGAGGCCGACATGGCAACGGCCTCCCGGTTCATCGACCGCAAGCTCCACCCGACCATGCCTTGGATCAAGAAACTTGGTAACTTTGGGATGTCTGCCATCGTTAGCCGAATCTGCGGAGAGCGGTTCTACGACGTCTCTTGCGGGTTCAGATCCTACTCGCATGAGACGCTCCTCAGGCTCGTGCTGACTGGGCGTTTCACCTACACCCAAGAGACCTTCTTGGTCTTGTCGCTGAGCGGGTTTGCCATCCGCGAGGTCCCAATCGCCGTCCGCGGGGTTCGAGAACACGGCAAGTCCCGCGTCGCGTCGAATCTCTTCAAATACGGCTACAATTCCATTTCCATCATTCTGGCTGCCGTTCGGAACTACCGGCCTGCAGCGCTATTCAACGCGGGCGCGGCGACACTCGCGTTGTGCTCGGTGGGCCTGAGCGCCTTCTTTCTTTGGCACCGCATCACTGCCGGGAAGTTCTGGCCCCACACCTGGGCTGGGTTCGTCGCGGCTTTCCTGTTCGGGCTGGCAGTGCTGGTATTCACGATGGGGCAGATCGCCATGATGGTGGCCCGCCTGCGCTTCGTACAAGACGAGCAACTCTACTTATTGCGCCGATACCTCATCACGCCCGAGCCTTTGCCGCGCAATGGGCAACCGAAGGGGACCGTGACGTTCGGCCTCGACAACCTGGGTGCGAGCCGATAACCCACCTCGACTCGCCCGCTCGGAAGGACAGACCCATAGCTGGCGAATTCGCTGCTGCGACAAGGCGCGCTTCTACCGATTCGCGCGTCGCTCGGCGACCCAATCCGCACCATCATCGACGCACTCGCAGTACTCGAACTCGCCGATGAGCCGCTCCGAACCCGCGCCCGACGTCTTCTGCTGCGCATCGTCGCTATGCTCACCGCCATGGTCTTGAAGACTTCTGGCTCGGGCTCGAACCCCTCCTTTGAAGACACTCGCTAGTTCACTGCAGCCATCCCGGCGGCTACACCAAGCAGAACACTCATGACGTACGACTGTCCGGGCGCGTGGCCAATCTCGGTGAGCGCCATAACGATGCTCTCCGGACTGGCGTCCTCGGGAACCCCCATCATGACCCAACGGGCTCCCTCCCCCCGCCCCAAATCTCGCCCCTGCTGCACCTCGAGGCGGCGGCTCGGGAAGACCGCGACCCGAGTCCGTGCTGGTCTGAGTACCCGAAGCGCCTCGAGCGCGAACTCTAGCCGATCGAAATGCTGGTGAGGAGCCCGCTGCTCCGGGCGTTGCCGCACGGGATCCTCGTAGACGATGGGCGTGAAATCGGTCTCGATGGTCGGCATGGGCTCCGCCAAGCGTGAAGCGACGGACGCGGTCCGGCAACCACCAGCCATGGACGCCCGCATCCGCTCTGGCCCGCCACGTGCCAGAACGGTCGCCCCACGGCACACCGACTCAGCGCCAGCGCGGCTTCTCGTGAGCCGGGTCCACGAACCGCAGGTCGAGCACACCCGGGCGGCTCAGGAGGTGGTCGGCGTGGAGAGGCACCTCATTGAACAAGAACGCCGTATCGATCAGCGCGAGGTGACTGTATGCCTGCGGGAAGTTGCCCAACAGCCTGCCGCTGCGAAAATCAATATCTTCACTGAAGAGCCCGACGTGGTTGGAGCACGCGAGGAGGCGCTCGAACATGTCCCGCGCAAGCCGCGTTTCGCCGATGCTGTGCAGCGCCTGAACCATCCAGAACGAGCAGACCGTAAAAGAGCTACTCGGAGTGCCAAAGTCGTCTTCATTCTTGTACCGGTACATCAACCCATCGCGGCACAGGGCGGCATGAGTCGCTCTTACGGTAGCTATCCAGCGTGGATCGTCGGCTGCAAGGAAGCCGAGGCGATTGAAGAGCAGATTCGCGGCATCCAGCTCAGATGATCCGTAGCTCTGGGTGAACGCACCTACCTCTCTACTCCACCCGGCATCCATGATATCGCTGCGGATCCGCCCGCGGAGCACGGCCCAATCCAGGGCGTAGTCGTCCATCCCGAGCATCGTGGCAATGCGCACGGCGCGATCCATCCCGACCCAGCACATGACTTTCGAGAAGGTGAAGTGCCTGGGCTCCCCTCGAATCTCCCAGATCCCCTGATCGGGCCGGGTCCACTCGGCGTCGATATGACGCACGATGCCGCGCGTCATCGTCCAAAGCGATTCGATACTGCTGGTTTCGTCCCGGAAGAGAACGAACCCCTCATAGAGAACATCAAGAAGAACACCATAGATATCGTTCTGTTGCTGGCACCAGGCAGCGTTCCCGACTCGAACAGGACGCGACCCCTCGTAGCCCTCGAGCCAATCCAGCGTGCGCTCCTCGAGCTCCTTCTGACCACGGATCCCGTACATGATCTGGAGCCGATCATCCTTGGTCGTCGCCACATCGAGAAGGAACTCGAAGAACCGCCTCGCAACATAGTGATGTCCGATATTGACTAAAGTACGGATGGTCATGCTCGCGTCGCGGATCCAGCAGAACCGGTAGTCCCAGTTCCTGGGCTCCCCGATCGTCTCGGGGAGGCTTGTCGTTGCTGCAGCGAGCATTGCGCCAGTGCGCTGGTAGCTCAGGAGCTTCAAGACCAGGGCCGAGCGCTCCACCTCGGCGCGGTAAGCATAGGGACGGGTCGTCCTGGCGGACCAGGCCATCCAGTAGACCTTGGTGCGCTCCAGCTCCAATTCGACGCGGTCGCCGTCGACGTCACCTATCTTCTGGTCGTAGGCTAGCCACAGGAACTCCGGCTTCTCGAGGGGCAACGCAGCCCCCGCCTGCACAGCCGTCAAGTCGAAGCTGCTGTAGAGGTACACCGATTCGTGGGGTCCGCCGGCCGTCTCGGCCTTGAGGTACCTCGGGGACTGGATGAGCCGAGTTGGACACTCGCCGTATCCGAGCCGCGGGTCGTAGACCACCCGTAGCTGCGGAGTTCCCCTGAGCGGACGCAGCATGCGAATCACGTCCGGCGGACAATGATATCCTCCCTGCTCGGTGCGGTAGCGGGGCATGAAGTCAATGACCTCGAAGTCCCCCGCGGCAGACGTGAACCGCGTCCGCAGGATGTTGGTCCGGCGAATATACTCTTGGCTCGCCTGGCATTCATCACCCACGGCATCGACGGAGAACCGCCCGCCTCGTTGCTTATCGAGCAGAGCAGCAAAGACAGACGGCGAGTCGAAGTCCGCCAAGCAGCACCAATCGATGGACGCTTTCCGCGACACCAGGGCACAAGACTTGCCATTGCCGATGATTCCGTAGTCCAGGTTTTCCATATGAATTGCACGGAGGCCAGTCGCCCGGCAGTCACTCGGGTCGCTCTGGATGTCTGTAACCCGATGCACGCCGGGTGACAACACCGACCCAATGCGCGCCTCGCACTCGCGCACGCGTCTTCACCCAAACGATCCTCGCCCAATCGGCCGCTCTCAGGAGGAGCGGAGTCAGACAAAGAAAGGAATCGGGAATATCCGCGGCGCGGTGAGGTGCGTGCGTCATCGCCACGGAGCAGCGATAGCAAACCGGATCCCGAAGTAGAGCCCCCCCAGGAGCAGCACGCCTCCAAGTACGCGGATCATTAGTCGGCGTTTCGAGAGCGTCATCCGCTTCTCAAACCTGTTCCCGAGCAGCGCGACGAGCACGAACCAGCCCGTGGTGCCAAGCACGACACCAATGGCGAAGGGAAACGCGGAGTAGGACGTCAAGCGAAGCCACCCGTTGGCGTACAAGGTGCTGATGACCACGGTCCATGAGGCGAGGAGCGTTGGATTCACCGCAGTAACCGCAACCCCTGCGAGCAAACTGCGGCGCTTCCCCTCCCGACCCGGCGACTCGAAGAAGTGCGGCTTGAGGACGAGCGCGATCCCGATGCCCGCGATGACAATCGCCCCCAGCCCCCGGGAAACGGGAACGACCACCTCGATCTCCCTCATCACCAGGGGCAGGGTCAATCCAATTCCGAGGGCATAAGCGCCCTCGACGAGGCCACCACCAGCCGCAGCCGCCATCGCACTGGCCCGCTGACCGCTCACGGCGCGTTGAAGCACGAGCACTGCCAGTGGCCCGGCGACTGGCATCGACCCCAGAAATGCAGCACCTCCACCAAGGCCAACCGCCAGGAGCAATTCGGGCGCATCCCAAGACACGGGTCCGGCATACCACAGAGGCCCACGGGGTGGCACCATCCCACCGTGAACCTGCTTCTCCTTGCTCCTGACGCGGTGGACTCGCACGGGGTCGCCCGGCTCTCAGGACGTCGCGCCGATCACCTAAAGCGGGTGCTTGGCATCCAATGCGGCTCGAACGTGCGAGCGGGCGTGCTCGGGCGCGGAACGGGGAACGCAACAGTGCTTGCAGTAGAGGAGCACTCGGTCGTCCTCCAGGTGAAGTTGACTCGGGGCTTGCAGCCACGCTCCATCGAGGTCGTCGTAGCTCTGCCGCGACCCAAGGTCATTCCACGGCTTCTCTCGAGTCTCGCTGCGCTAGCCGTCGCACGAATTGATCTCGTGAACGCATGGAAGGTGGACAAGGGCTACTTTGGCTCTCCAAAGCTAGTGCCAGAATTCATGCGGGAAGAGATGTGGTTGGGGGCCGAGCAAGGCGGTCACGCAAGCCTTCCCCAACTCGAGGTGCACCAGCTCTTCGTGCCGTTCGTTCGCGAGACGCTCAGAGCACGTCTCGAAGCGCACCCGACCTTGGCCTTCGTTTGCCACCCACGCGCAACGCAGTTCTTGCACGAGGCTTGGCTGGAAGCGAGCGAAGGACCCAGAGCCAAGACGGGTCCCGAACCAGACCACCAGCGGCCACCGCGAATCTGCCTAGCCATTGGCCCCGAAGGGGGCTGGACGGAGTTAGAGCTACGGAGCTTCGACGACAGCGGATTCGCGCGCACTCGCATTGTCGAGGGTGTCCTCCGAGTGGAGGCCGCGACCGTCGCCGCCGTGGCCCAGCTCGAGCTACTGGCACAGATCAGCCCCCCCATCTGTCGGCCGCGGAGCAAGCAGATCACGCCTGCTCCGTAAACCAACAGGCACCCCAAATACGCGAACGGGAGCTTCCGGTGGCTGGCCATTCCACCCGAGCTCCCAGTTCGCTTCACCATGCTCGACGCCGCTCCTCCGGAGAACGACGAGAGCGTTACGGCTTAACCGTTACAGTACCTTTTGTTCTGGAACACTAGGTCGTTCGTCCTGCACAGCCTAAACTGCACCGCAAATTCGCAACTGGTACCATTCCAGGAGCTGTTCGGGCGCAGGACACCTCCTTTCGCGTTTCCGATCCAACTCCAGGCTTGCCCGTGTGGTGCCGCTGAATCCTCGATTCGAGGATGACCTTTCGGGGTGACGTTCGGCCCCCGGTGCTTGCCTGAACCGGACTCCCTAACCGTAAGCCCATAGAGAATCCGCGTCAAGAGCGTTCACCCACGAGCCGCGCATTTCCCCATTGTCAGAAATCTCGCCCGAGGCGACCTTGGACAGGCGCCCAATGGCTCGCCGCCGGCGCTGCACCAGAGCGTGGGCGGGCACCACCGCCGCTGTCGATTTCGCTAATCCCGCGCCGGAAAGTGCCGTAGACGGCGCGCCGCGAGCGAAAGTGATCAGCGAAAGAAAGAAGCATGCCAAGCGGTGCTGGAATAATGCCGCGCGCCCCCGGCGAGGGCGATGCGAGCTTCCGGGAAGCGCGGGCTCTGGTCGCAGGTCTGCAGGCGTACGTAGCCACGGGACGACCCATCGCGCGGCGCCGTCATCTATAACATTCCCTAGCGGTTTCCCGCTGCGTCCTAGGGGGAACCCGGAGGACGAACAGCCTTGGGGCAGCGGCCAGGGCGCGTACGTGTGTTGCTGAGCGGGCCGCGCCGTATCGCTCCGTGACGCCACCGAAACCCGGAGGAGACGCTCCGGCTGCTCTAGTTGCTGCGTGGCGCGCGCCCGGCGGCGGCGAAACGCCGTGGACCATGGCGGCTGTCGACGCGACTGGATCGAGCGAGTTTCCGTGCCCGCGGACGTCCAGCTGCTAGGGTTCGCCGCGCAAGCATGCTTTCTCTGTGCCAAATATCGAAGAGCTTCGGGGCGCGCGATCTTTTCTGTGACGTAACCCTAACGCTGAACTCTGGGAACCGCTATGGCCTCGTCGGTGCCAACGGGTCGGGCAAGTCCACTCTCCTGAACATTCTCACGGGCGCGGAGGCAGCGAGCGAAGGGCAAGTCCTGGTCCCGAAAGAGGCTCGCGTCGGGACACTGCGGCAGGACCAGTTCGCAAGCGAGAGCGCGCGCGTGGTGGAGGTGGCCATGATGGGGGATGGGCGTGTGTGGCCACTTTTGGTCGAGCAGCGACAACAAACGAACGGCGGCGCAGCCAACCCGTCGCGCATCGCGGAGCTCGAGGAGCTGATAGCGATGAACGGTGGCTACACCCTAGAGGCGCGTGCCAGCGGGATCTTGACCGGCCTCGGCATCTCCGCTGACGCTCAAGCCGACACCATGTCGAAGCTGTCAGGCGGATTTAGACTGAGAGTGCTTCTAGCGCAGGTGCTCGTAGGGAATCCGGACGTGCTTCTGCTTGATGAGCCAACGAACCATCTGGACATCCTATCGATCCGATGGCTCGAGAAGTTCCTCAGCATCTACAGCGGTTGTCTGGTGGTCATCTCGCACGACCAACGGTTCCTGGACAATGTTACCACGCACATCCTAGACGTAGATTACGGGTCGGTCACGCTCTACACGGGAAACTACTCCAGCTTCGTTCAGCAGAAGCAGGAGACGGAGCTGCGAATGCAGGCTGAGAGTGCCCGCGTAGAGAAGCTCGTTGCCGAGAAGCGCGCGTTCGTCGAACGCTTCCGGGCAAAGGCGACGAAGGCAAGACAAGCGCAAAGCAGGGCCAAGCAGCTCGAGCGGATGGAGATTCCCGAGGCAAAGCGTTCCACGCGACGTACTCCTCGATTTGCTTTCGCGGAGCAGCGCCCAAGCGGCAAGGACGTGCTGAAGACGGAGCAGATTGGCAAGAGCTATGGCTCCAAACGCGTCCTCTGCGATGTGTCACTGCAAGTGCGACGAGGCGAGCGTGTGGCAGTCATTGGTCCCAACGGCGTAGGCAAGTCAACGCTTCTCCGCATCCTCGCGAGCGATATCGCGGCAGATTGCGGGTCCGTAGCGTGGGGCCACGCCGTCAAGTTCGGCTACTTTCCCCAGAATCACCAGGAGGTCCTGCAAGACCCGTCGCAAAGTGCCTTGGAATTCCTGTGGAGCAACAAGCCCCTCGCCACCACCTCGGAGATCCGCGGTCGTTTGGGCTTGGCTCTGTTCTCGGGCGACGATGTCGACAAGCGCCTCGGGATGCTCTCCGGCGGCGAGGCCGCGCGCCTAGTTTTCGCCAAACTGGCGCTGGAGGAACCCAATGTCTTGGTTCTCGATGAGCCGACGAACCATCTCGACGTCGAAAGCATTGGAGCGCTCTCGAACGCCCTACGCCAGTACCCAGGAACCGTGATCTTCGTCTCCCACGACAGATGGTTCGTCTCCTCGCTCGCCACCCGCATCGTGGAGCTGAATGCGCTGGGGCACCGCGACTTTCCGGGGACGTTCGACGAGTACCTGAGCCATTGCGGCGACGACCACCTAGATGCATCCGCAGTAGGTCTTCGCCAACGAGCCAGCCAGCGTGACGCCGAGCAGGACGACCGCGAAGCGAGTCGCCTCGCACGCGAAGAGGTCAAGCGGCGCAAGAATCGTCTCAAGGCTCTCCCGCAGCAGCGCGACGCCCTGCTCGATCGCATTGCCGCCGCAGAGGGCAGAGTTTCAGCCATCCAACAACTCTACTGCTCTCCCGGATTCTTCGAACGCACCAGCAACGCGGAGGTGGAGAGGCTCCGCGAGGAGGAGCGCAGCCTTCAGACCCAGGTGTCCCAGTGGATGGAGGAATGGGAAACGCTGGAGTGCGAGCTCTCGTCCCTACAAGAGCCGCAGGGAGCGGCAGAGGGTTGAGTCTCCCTGACCAAGGACCCAGGAGTTGACAAACCCGGTGGCCAACCAATGCCATCTTCTGGGCTCCTGCCCTTTACTGACGCACCTCACGCCAGTAAGGCTTGGCTTCATGCGCCGGTTGATCCAAACGCTAGCTCTGATCGCGCTGTTCCTTCTAGCGGTGGACGGAGAGGCAGCTGCCGAGAGCGTCCGTACCCACACCGTCCATGCCGGACAACGGCTGGGCTCGATCGCCAAGCGCTACAACGTTAGCGTCGCAGCCCTCTGCTATGCCAACCGGATTGAGAAGTGTTCTCTCATCCGACCCGGGCAGAAGCTGATCGTACCAGACCGCTCCGATGCGGAGGGAACAGCCGCACGCCGACTGGTGGACAGTGGCTACCTTGACGGGGAGCGTAAGCAGGCGGAGGAACGAAAGCCGATTCCGCCGCGGAGCCCTGAGGCGACCAAGTCTGCTAAGGAGCCAAGGACCCCGACCCTTCGAACCCACACGGTCTACTCGGGCCAGCGGCTCGGATCCATAGCGAAGCGGTACAACGTCAGCGTTGACGCCCTCTGTGGAGCCAATGGCATGGATAGAACTGACCCCATTCACCCGGGTCAGGTCCTAGTCATCCCGGCGCCCGGTGATGAAGATGGGAGCGACGCTCGGCGCCGAGCCAGGCGTCAGCCGCCCGCGAGTACGCAGAATCCTGCAGTGGGCAGGAAGACGACGCGGACCCGTGCGTCCTGGTTGGCCTACAAAAAGCCGCCATGGCGGCGAGGCTACGTTCACATCATCGGGCACCACGCGAGCTGGAAGGGCTACCTGGTCGGTAAGGGAAACCGAGTCTTGCCAGCAGCGCGAGACGCGGTCTCCAGAGTGTTGGCTTGGCCTCATCGGGACAAACTCATGGCGTCGGACCTGCTCTCTCTGCTCGCCACGATAAGCGACACCTTCGGCGGGCGGCCGCTACGTATCGTCAGCGGCTACCGGAGCCGGAGCTTCGCGCGCGAATCGAAGCACAAGGTGGGACGCGCCGTCGACTTCAGGGTCGTCGGAGTCCCGAATCACGTCGTACGAGACTATCTTCGAACGCTTGGCAATGTGGGCGTTGGCTACTACCCCAACTCGACGTTCCTGCACTTCGATGTGAGGGAAGCACCGACCTACTGGATCGACGACTCCGGCCCTGGGCAGGCGCCGCGCTACCGGCACATCTCGGCGCGCACCGAACGGGACGAGTAGAGAATCCCGAAGCGGAGGGCAACACGCCGCAAATCAACTCAGGGAGGCGCCATCAGCGCTCACCGAAGAACAGATACGCCTGACTGCATGCTCGAGGGTACTGCGAGATATTGGCTTGGAAACACACGTGTTCTCCACACCCGCCAGGAAGGCAGTCGCATCATCGGTGGAGACACCTCCCGTCATAAAGATAATCCGGCGCTCCAGCCCTCCGAACTCTTCGCGAACCTTCAGGTAGAATTCCTCGCCAGACATTCCTGGCATGTGCATGTCGCAGACAATCGCGCCGAATCGGGTACCAGCGCGAAGCAGCGTCAGGGCCATCGCCGCATCGGTACAAACGACAACGCTTGGCCAATCCTTCAGCATTCGCTTCAGCGCCCGCGCAATGGCGGGCTCGTCATCGACGATGAGAATGCTGTCTCGAGAATCCGCGGACACTGTCGGTTTCTCTTCGGGTCTAGAGGAAAAGCGCGTAGGGGGCTCGCAGGACCATCGTGCCATGCCTCACCCCCCAGCGACGAGCCCATCCCTGGAACTCTGCACAAACCAGGCGTTCGGCTCGCCGATACGCGGTCAACTCTCGTCGCCAGCACCACCCGTGCTCGGAATCGTCGCGTCTGGCGTGCCTGAGACGACGACTTCATCCGATTCTACGAAGGGGGGCCGATCGATGCAGAGAATGGACTCGTATCCGTCAGTCGGGTTCCGGTAGCTGTGCGCGCTCCCCAACCGCCAATGGCGGATGCTGCCACGCTCCGCAAGTTGTTCCTGGCATAGCAGGCCGCGACCTAGCACCATCTCCGACTCTGACATTCGGCGATGCACGTGGAGGGGGATTTCGGCACTGGGAGCCAGATTCAGCCTATAGATCCCCGCAGCGCTCGTCTCATGAATGACATCGACCGTACCAAATGGGCGTCGCTCCACTCCGAGCTGCACCTCCGAAGCGCTGCGCTCGACCTGGAGGGCGGGAAGAGCTCGCCCGCCCAGGGCGTGAGGCTTGGTCAAGCGAAGCGCCACGTGTTGGGCCCTCGCGACAGCAGATTTGCCCGGTGGCGGAGGCGCGAGCAGGTATCGCGTCAGCGCGTGCGCTGCGGTCTCGAGCAGACAAAACCGCGCGCCCTTCAGGATGAATGTGACCTGCGCGGCAAGAAACTCATAATCGATGGTGTCCTCCAGGCACTCCGACAATGCCGAGCGCCGAGTGTCCAGAGCAAGCTCGAGATCGATCCGCAGCGGTTGTGCACGCTCCCTCTCCGCCGCGTAGACTCCAATGACACAGTCCACCTCGAGACCGCTGATGGAAATGCGGTCCAACGTGGCCGCACCCGTTCCAGACAGCGTTCCCGCATGTTGGTCGGTGCTCGTCGCCTTCATTTGCACGAAGCTAGCACCCGTAGGCCGGTCATTGCTTCTGCTTCGGTGGAATCACCAGCTTTTGCCCAGTAATGATGGGCTTCTTCCGGCTGATTCCGTTGGCGATGGTGATCTCGCGAACCGATACCCCGTGCTTACGCGCGATCCCAGAAAGGGTGTCCCCCCGGCGAACGGTGTACTCAGTGGGCTTCGGCGGCGGCTTGGCCCCCGACGGAATGACGAGCTTCTGGCCTGGGAAGATCGGGTTGGTGCGCTTCAGGTTGTTGACCCGGAGCAGCTCCGCCAAAGAGGCGCCATGGGCTTTGGCGATACCGATCAGCGTGTCGCCGCTGCGCACCAAATAGTACCGCTTCATCTGCGCCACGGACTGCTGGATGGGGTATCCCTTCGGGTACACCTCAACGAGACTCTGGCGAGACGGCACCAGACGAGATCGAACCACCGAGGCGATTTCCGAGGGGGATATCTGCTCCAGCTCTTCGAGCCGCTGCTGAGCACGCGCGGTGTCGCCGAAGAGCAATGCGAGCGACCCAAGGTAGCGAGCGCGATCGAGCGGGGCGTCCATTGTCTGCAGGAACCGCTGACGTAGCAGGGAGCGTCCACGCTTCAGCTCTTCTGGCGAAGGACCTTTGGCGCCAAGGCCCTGGATCTCGGCAGCGATCGCTTTCAGCACAAGTTCGAGATCCATTCGCTTGCTGACGCGGATTCGGATCCCAAAGAGCTCCGGCCCACGGGCATCCCGCACCCACCCATCGACCTCGGATGCCCATCGGTTCCGACGCACCAGGCGCTCGGCGAGCCGCGAGCCGCCACCGAGGGAGAGCACCGCGTTGGCAAGCGCGAGCGCGTCGTGTTCTCTGGTGCCCGACTCGGGTCCCTCCCAGCCCAAGTAGAGCTCGACGTGGCTGGCTTCAGGGTGCACGATCATCGAGTAGCGTTCGCTCGTGTGTCGCGCAGTACCTTCGCCGTAACCGTGCGCGATTCGTGCCCTCGCGCCTATGCCTGTCAAGTGCTGGTGCGCGAGTCGTTGTGCCTGTTCGGGCTCGAAGCGACCCACGAGGGAGACGACTGCTTCCGAATCGTGATAGGTTCGCGCGAAGAACGCCGAAAAATTGCGGCTCGCTCGGTCTTCGAGCAAAGAGGCCGCCGAGACCGGTGGCATGTCAGCGCCGCGATAACCCTCAAAGGTCAGCTGCTCCAACTTGTTCCCACCAGCGAGGCTCGGCGATTCCGCCAGGGCGCGCAGCGCCGATTCTCTCAGGGCGGGGCCGAGGCGGGCGAAGCTATCGCTCGTTGGCAAGGGTGTCCGCAGCCGGAGCGCGGCAAGCCACAACGCGAGCGGGAGCTCACGCGGAGGCAGGGTGACGCAGTACGAAGCGATGTTCCGCCCGACAGCGTTCGCCATGACTGCCCCTCGGGAGACCAAGAGAGTTGCTGAATCCGGCTCCGTCTCTCGCGACGTTTGCTCCAGCACATGGGCGAGAGACAGTTCGGCAAGGCCTGTCTCCCCCGGTTGCTCGGCACGAGTGCCGGCTGGCACGATGAGGCACGACGCCAAGGTCTTCGAGGTGGGGTCGGGGTTCATGACGAGCCGGACACCGGGAGACAGGACCACCTCCGATACGGCGAGTGGAGCCCCAACTCCATCATGGACGACCTCGCCCTGCACGTGTGCGCCGTCCTGGTCGCCCGCCACCGCCCCTGCGGGCACGGCGACGCTGAAAAGGATCCCAGCAGCTAGCCATGCAGCCACTCCACGACGCATTCGACACCCGCTAGCACGCGGGCTCCCGGCTAGTCCCGAAATAAGCAGAAAACCGGCCAACCAGAACCACAATGATCTCGGGTCAATCGTCAACCAAGGGCGACGCTCCCAAACCCGTTCCGGCGAGCGCAGCGACTACGAGACCCCGGCGCGGGCCCGCTCGTCCCACGCTCGCGCGTCCACCTCACCCTGCCGGACGTCGATGCGCGTCAGAAGCCAACCACCGAGGGCGAATAGCACCAGCAAGCTCAGCACGGACCAGCGCGGACTGCCCGTCGCTACGCTCACCACGCCCATCAGGAGTGGACCCGCGATGGCCGCGAATTTCCCCAACATGTTGTAGAAACCAAAGAACTCACTCGCCTCGCTCGGCGGGATCAATCGCGCGTAGAGGGAGCGACTCAGCGCCTGGATTCCTCCTTGCACAAGCCCAACGACGACAGCGAGGATATAGAAGCCTGAAGCGTCACGAAGAAACCCCGCGTACACCGTCACGCCACCATAGACAACGATTCCGATGCTGATACCGAGCTTTGCCCCGACCTTTTCCCCCAAGTAACCGAAGGCAAGTGCCGAAGGAAAGCCGACGAATTGGGTGATGAGCAGCGCGGTGATCAAGTCTTTGCTGCCGAGCCCGATTGCCATCCCATAATCGACGGCCATACGCATAATGGTGTCCACGCCGTCGATGTAGAGCCAGTACGCCAGCAAGAACCCATATACCTGGGGAAGCTTGCGGATTTCGCCGAAGGTGTGGCGCAGGCGACGCGCGCTTTCGACAACGACGACACGCCACGGCTGCCGCTGCCCTCCGATCCCCTCGGGCACGAAGAGGAAGAGCGGCACTGCGAATACAGCCCACCACAGCGCAACACTGACGAAGGAAATGCGCACGGCTTCAGCGGCATCGGCCAGCCCAAACGTCTTGGGAGAAAGCGTCATCGCGACGTTCACCGCAAACAGCAGGCCTCCGCCCAAGTAGCCAAGCGCGTAACCGAGCGCTGAGGCCCTATCGCGCCGCTCTGGAGGGGCAACGAACATCAATAGCGAGTCGTAGAAGACGTTGGCACCCATCCAACCGATACTCGCGATCGCGAAGAGAAGCGCCGCACCAGCCCACTGCCCCTTGCCGACGAAGAAGAGTGACGCAGTCGCGGAGACGCCGAGCACCAAACCGCCGAGCAGCCATCGCTTGCGCGCGCGGCCGGTATCAGCCAGGGCACCCAACACCGGCGCCGTCAGCGCAATGACCATGCTGGAGGCGGAGTTGACGAGTCCAAGCCGAAACGTGCTTTCGGTAGCTGGCACCCCGGCGCTCCAGAAGCTCTTAAAGAAGACCGGGAAGAACCCCGCCAGCACGGTGCAAGCGAAGGCGGAGTTTGCCCAGTCATAGAGCGCCCAGCTAAAAACGGCGCGGCGTCGACTATCGTTCACGGCTGTCATGGAATCCTGCGGCGTTTTACTTCAAGCTGCGGAGCAGTTCGACTGACAGCAGCAGATCGGCAGGAAACCAGCAGGTCACGAGCAACGGCGCCTCGAATCTCCCGCACCCGACCGGGCAAGGGCAGGACACCAGCCCAAAGGCCAGCCGACCACGACCGAACTGGATCCGCGGGGCGCCGGACCCATATCGGGAAACTTTGCACTCCAGGGAGGATGCGTCAGTCTTCGCGCTCTCATGGTCTGTCGCCGGCCGTCACGCATGACAGGATACCGCTACGCCCTTGCGCTGGCGCTTCTGTCCGCTCCCGCTGTTGCGTCGAACAAGTACCTCGAGATCCCGGCAGTGGAGGAGGCGACCAGTTCGCCGGCTTATCAGTATGCCAATCTCACCAACGAGCAGACACTGGCGGAGTTGAATCGCCGGGGCATTCCGTTCGAACGTACCACACCGCCAATGAAGGGCGTCCGCTTGCCCATCAAGCTGACGGGCACGCTGTACGGGGTCCGGATCCACTCCGTGCTGCCGGATCATGAAGCAGCGAGGACTCCTTTCGACATCCTCGACGGACGTCTCGCGCTAGCGCTGGACGACTTCTGCCGAATCCTTGCGCAGCATGATGTCGTCGAGGTCATCCATTTCACGATGTACCGTCCACCCACCTCCGTGCCGATGGATCCCAACGCTCCGCAAACGAGACACCCGGGTGGCATGGCCATTGACGTGGGCGCGCTCAAGAAGCGCAATGGTCAGGTCTTGGCGGTGGGCCCGCACTGGAGTTCCAGCATTGGAGCAAAAACCTGCGGAACAAGCGCTCGAAAGCTGGTGGGGCGTTACGGTCGTGAGCTCCTCAGCATCCTCTGCGAAGCGTACGATCAGCGCATCTTCCACTACTCCCTATCACCCCACTTCGACGATCCTCATAGCGATCATCTGCACCTGGAAATCAAGCCGGACGTCAAGTGGTTTCTCGCGAATTAGCGCGTCTTTGAGCAGCCAACGTCAGGGCAAGGGGCTAGGCAACGGCCCGTCCACCGGTCGCCCCTGCAGATCGCAGGAGCTCGGGAGCAGGTAAGCGCCACCAGGTAGCCTCTCCCCTGCGCCGACGACCACTTTTCTGCTAGGTGGCGCCTATGCGCTTGGCCCGGCTCATTGGACCGGAACTCGAGGCACTCGTCCGGGAAAACCCGACCGAGGTTCGCGAGCTGCTCGAGGAAATCCACCCCGAAGACATCGCTGACGTCATCGGCGACTTCGATGATGAACGCGCCATGCAACTGCTCGTGCAGCTGCCCTCCGACTACGCGGCACAAGTATTCGAGCGCCTGGACGAGGAGCGTCAGGTACTCCTCGCCCGACGCATCGATCTCGAGGCGATGGCGCGCATCGCCATGGAGATGGATTCGGACGAACGCGCGGACTTCTTCGGCGAGATCGAGGACAGACTCGTCAAGCCGCTGCTTCAACGCCTCCAGAAGATCGACCCGGAGGCAGCGCAGGACGTCAAAGAGCTCACTCGCTGGTCTCCCACCAGCGCGGGCGGGCTCATGACCACCGACATCATCACGGTCGCCCCGGGACTGCTAGTGGGCGAAGTGATCGCGGAGGTCAGGGCGCGGGCAGAGGCTGCTGAGACAGTCAACGTGGTCTACATGATCGGAGCCAACGAACAGTTGGTCGGGGTCATGTCCATGCGCGACCTTCTGATGGCCGACCCGAACCAGCGTGTCGACGAGGTGATGCGGCGAAACGTCATCAATGTTCCCCCGGGAATGGACCAGGAAGAAGTCGCGAGAAAGCTGGCCAAGTACGATCTCGATGCGCTTCCCGTCGTCAGCGAGCGGGGTGAACTGCTCGGCGCCATCACCTCGGACGACATTCTCGACGTGCTCACCGAAGAGCAGTCCGAAGACGTCCATAAGATGGGCGCTGTGGAACCAATCCAAGAGGGCTACTTCGCGGCGCCATTCGGCACCTACTTGCGCAAGCGCGCGCCGTGGCTGCTCGTCCTGTTCGTTGGCGGCTTCTTCACGACCAGCGCCATGCGCGCCTATGACGATGTGCTCTTGAGTTTCGCGCACCTCGCATTCTACGTCCCGTTGCTCGTCTCCGCTGGAGGCAACTCGGGGTCGCAGTCTTCGACACTGGTCATTCGCGGTCTAGCCGTAGGAGAAATCGACGTCAGGGATTGGTGGCGAGTGCTGCTGCGGGAGCTAGGCCAGGGCCTGGTGCTTGGCGTATTGCTAGCTGCTTTTGGTGTGTTACGCGTCGTAGTCTCGGGCGATGGAGCCGACGTGGCCGTGCTGGTTGCTTGCACGATCGTGATGATCGTCGTCATGGGATGCGTGATTGGCGCCATGATGCCCATCGCCCTGACACGACTGGGGCTCGACCCAGCGACGAGCTCGACGCCGTTCATCGCGACGATTGTCGACGTGCTAGGGATCGTGATCTACCTGGCTCTCGGCCAGTGGCTGTTGGCCGGCGTTCTCGCGAGTACGCTGGGAGCTTCCTGATGTGGCTAAGGTTAGGAACCGGTTCCGACGGTGGATTCCACCTCGACCGTCAGGTTCAGCGCTTTGCTGACAATACAGTACTGCTCGGCTCGCTCGATGAGCCGCTGCAGTTCCTGCTCCCTGCCAACCTGGGTGACGGCCTCGACACGTAAGCCAATCGACGTGAAACGGAGCCCCTCACTCGTTTTCGCGAGTGTCGCGCTAGCTCGCGCCCCGTAACCGAGGAGCGGACAGCTCGCGCGACGTGACAGAGCCACTAGGGTGGTCATGTGGCAGGTAGCCAGAGCGGCGAGCAGGAGGTCCTCGGGGCTATGATGCCCCTCGCGTCCGCCGAACTGGGGCGGGGGCCCGACGTGCAGCGACTCGCTGCCGGGTGAATCGACGAAGCCTTCTGCTAGGCTCGCCTCGCTCAATGCCACAGAAACCTGGTAGTGGTGGGGGAAGGGTGCCGTCATTGGACGTGAGAGTACCGAACGGTCTCGATGGGTTCGAGCGAAGTCACCGACCGGCTGACCTACCAGTAGGCCATCGGCGCCCCGGCGCGCGCGGGTTGACGGATGTAGCGAAACCCACTCTACAGGGGGAGAAGCGAGGGGAACGTCCCGGAGAGAATGCGAACAGTGCCATGACCCAGCAACAACTACACGTCACCGGTATCGGCAACGCGATTGTCGACGTCCTGAGCGCGGTCGATGAGGACTTCATCCGCGAGGAGGGGCTGGTCAAGGGCGCCATGGAGCTGATCGATGCGGACCGCGCGATTGCCCTCTCCAGCAAGCTGCGCCAGACGGAGCAACGGAGCGGGGGCTCCGCGGCGAACACTATCGCAGGGCTGGGCGCCCTGGGCTGCCGAGCAGGCTACGTCGGGAAGGTCGGCAAGGACCTTTTTGGCGAAGTATTCGCTCGTGACCTGAGCGCTACCGGTGTGGAGTTCGGAACACCCCCCAGTGAACAGGGAACCGCAACGGCGCGCTGCATCGTGTTGATTACGCCAGATGCTCAGCGCACCCTGTGCACCTACCTCGGGGCGTGCATCGAGCTTGGCCCCGAAGACGTGAACCGCGAGATGATCGCTCGCAGCCAGGTGACCTATCTGGAAGGCTACCTTTGGGACCCGCCACGGGCGAAGGAGGCGTTCATCGTGGCCGCAGAGCACGCACATGCGGCCGGTGGCCGGGTAGCGCTTTCGCTCTCCGACAGCTTCTGTGTGCAGCGCCACCGCGACACGTTCCTCAGCTTCGTTCATGGTCACGTGGACGTCTTGTTTGCGAACGAGTCGGAGCTGCTCGGGCTCTACCAGACTGACGATCTCAACGCCGCAGTCAGGCTGGCGAAGGAACAGGTCCACATCGTCGCCGTGACGCGCGGAGCCGAGGGGTGCACAGTCGCTTGGGACGGGTCGGTCTTGGACGTCCCCGCCGAGCCAGCGGCGAGCGTCGTCGACACGACAGGGGCAGGTGACCTCTTCGCAGCAGGGTTTCTCCACGGTCTGACGTCTCAGCGCAACGCGCTTGACTGCGCCGTGCTCGGCGGGCTCGCAGCAGCGGAGGTGATCGGGCACTTCGGAGCTCGTCCCGTGGCGAACCTGAAGACGCTAGCAGCGAGCCGCCTCACAGGAGAACCTAGCCCCGCGTAGCCAGAACCCGCGAGGCCTCCGGCGGTCAGACATCGGCCAGGGGGGCGCTAGCCAATCGGCAGGACAGACGGCCCGCCAGATCGCAACCTTGCGGCGTCTCGTCGTTGACAATGGGAAGCGCGCCGGGAGAATCGTCACGAAGACTCACGGACCAGCGCGACTAGATGCCGAGCCTTGCTTCGACCATTTTGCAGCACGATGCCGCCTCAGCGACCCTCGTCGAAGAAGCGCTAGCCCGCCAGGCCCTTCACGGGGGGGATCTGGCCACGAACCTGCTGGAGCTGAATGCTCTCTCCGAGCAGCGCCTCCACCAGCTTCAGGCCGAGGCGTTGGGACTTCCCCCAGCGGGACACGGTGCGCTCCCGCGCGCGAACAAGGAACTCCGGAGCTGGGTGCCGGAAGAGGTCGCGCGGGTCCACGGCTGCATCCCCCTCGAGGCCGGGGCAGACGAGCTCGTCGTCGCGGTGTCGTCCTCGTTGCCCGAGGTCGTCGTGACCGATCTCCAGGCCCACTGTGGGCGCCACGTCATTCAGAAGGCAGCACTCGCTGCGCGCATCGACGAAGCGCTGGCGCGCGACTACGGCATGCCCCTGGACCGGCGGTTCGAACGCTTGTTTGCCGTTCTCGAAGGAAGGCCGGACCCCTACCCCTCGGTGCGGCCGCGAGGCGCGGATCAGGCACCGCAGCCCCCTAACCGTTTCAGCACCAAGGGCGCGGCCCTTGTGCAGGGCGCGAAGAGCGAGCCAGCACCTCGCAGCAGGCACCGTGGTCCATATACAGCCGCACGCGCGGAGGCGGACCTGCTCGACGCAACCGATCGGGACACGATCATCCGGGCGTTCTTCGACTTCGCGGCGCAGTACTTCGAATACGCCGCCCTTTTCGTCGTACACGGCGACATCGCGGAAGGTTGGGACGCATACGGGTCCGGGGCAGATAGCCAGCGCGTCAACGCGATCGGAGTGCCGCTCGATCTAGAGAGCATTCTCGGCCGCGCCTGGCGCACCGGACGTTGGCAGGTGGCCGTGCTTTCCTTCGAAGGTCTCGATGCAGCCCTCGCGCGAGACCTTCGCCGCACTCCGGGCAGGACGGTGGCAGTCGTCCCCGTGGTTCTTCGTGAGCGTCCCGTGCTCTTGCTCTACGGAGACCACGGAGAGAGCGACGTGGAGCTACCACAGATCGGGGACCTCATCGCATTCGCTCCGCTGGTGTCCAGGGCCCTGGAGCGTCTCCTTCGCCAGCGCAAGCGCTCGCAGGGCGGAGCGCTCCCGACCATCACGACGCAGACGAGCCGAGCCAGCGACAAGGAGGAGCCGCCTCCACTCCAGCCATTGTCCCTACCAGCAGCTCAGCAGACGACCCACGTTCCCGGCGAGACAAACGTGAAGGAAGCGGAGGTTCCCCGTTCTCCAACGAGTCCTGCTCTGCGGAGCGAGCCCCCGCCCTCGGAGGCGAGCGACATCGAGGAGCTGCCTTACCTGATCGAACGCTTGCTCCAGGGGGATCGGTCAAGCCTGCAGCAGGTCGTCGGTAACGGGAAAGCATCAATCGCTCCGCTCATGTTCCATTTCCCGGGCCCCGTGACCCGTGACTCTCTGCCACCCCCCCCCTTGAAGGCCTCCGACTGTGGGATAGCGATGGAGGCCCTGGTGCGTATCGGCGACGCCAGCGTTCCTGCGGTCGTGGGGCGTACTGTCGACGCACAACCACAGATCAGGCAATGGGCGACCTTGGTGCTCGGGGAAATCCCTTCACCCGAATCTGTCCGAGCCATTCTTGCGCGCCTGGGTGATCGCGAGGTGGCGGTACGCCAGGCGGCTGCGGCAGCGCTCAGACAGCTATTGGAAAGCGAGTCGGGGCAACCCCTCGTCGAGCGTGCGCTGCGAACGATGGTCGAGCCTGGCAGCGATAAATCGATTCGGCTCACCGCCTTCGAGTACCTGGCAGAGATCCGTCACCCTTTCGTGGTGCCGCTGCTATTGGATGCACTCCACGACAAGGACAACGATACAGCCCGGTCGGCCGAGTGGGCACTTGGCGTCGTCTGCCGCCAGACCTTCGGCTCGGATGCCGACGCTTGGGGTCGTTGGTGGAAGGCCAATCGGACGCGCCCACGGTGGGAGTGGCTCGTCGACGCTCTGGCTCACCATCAACCGGCGGTACGTAGAGCTTCCTCTGAGGAGCTCCGGGCGTTGACCCGGGAGACGTTTGGATATCGCGAGGACCTACCGGCCGAGGAGCTCTGCGCTGCCCAAGAGCGGTTTCGGGCATGGTGGGCTGACCGGGAGACCGTGACACGCCCATGAGCGAAGCACACGCCCTCCGCCCTGGAGTTTCGGTACCCGCTCGACAAGGCCCTACCCTCGAGAGTATGCGTTCTCGCGATGACTGACGAGCATCTGGATCCAGCTCTGCGCGCAGCCAACCTGGCCCTTTCCGGGCGTCGCCAGCGCGAGGCCAGCCGATTCGCTTCGATCGAGTTGCGCTTTCCCGACTCCCGAACTGGCCCCTGGGAAGCGGCGGCCATGGCCTCGGTGGCATTTGCGGCCGGGCTCCTCGTCCTTGGCCTCTGGCTCCTCTAGGAGTGTCTTCAAAGGAGGGATTCGAGCTCGAGCCCAGGGCACGGAGGTGCCAGGAGCCCGACTGGGATGGTCCACGCTGATTGGACAAGCAGTGCGCGTAAGTAGCTGTTGCCCGCCTTCGAGATGGCTCCTATTCGCCGCTTGCCTCCAGAGGAATCCTCACTGGGACTGCCTGTCACACAGCCCGACCAAGCGCTCCATTACCAGGGTGGAACACAATCTTTGTTCGATGAAAAGCCCGTCCGCTGGACAAAGTACCCTTCGCTCCAACCGATCGGGCTCGGCGTTGAAGACACTCCCCCGAGACGGGGACGGCTTCTACCTCGGACAGTTGGTGTTCTGCCATTCAGCGTTGGCGAGATCGCCGGCGCCAACAGAGGATGCTGCACTGACCGCACTCGAGGCCGAGTCACAGTTTCCCGCGTTGGCACGGTTCCGGACTGCCACGGCTGCTTTCGTGCGAATGGCCGCCAGAGCAGCCTGCTTGGCGCCCTCACTACCGCCGCTCTGGTCGCACTGTCTGTAGGCTTGCACGGCACCCTCGATATTCAGGCGATTCGCGCGGCGACGCGCCTCGAGGCAGAGCGCGGTTCCGTCAGCACCTGCTGGGGGCGTGGGCTGCGGCGTGGGCTGCGGCGTCTGGGTGGGTTGCGGCGTCGGCGTGGGCTGCGGCGTCTGGGTGGGTTGGGGAGCAGGGGTTGGTGTTGGAAACGGGAACTGAAAAGGAGGCAGGGTGGGAAGCGGGGGCGCAGTGATTGGCGGAATGGGCCCTGGCGCGCTGGTGGCTGTAGGCGTCGGTTCTGGCTGGGGCACCGGAGCATCTGTCTGTCGGCGCGGCGCTGGGGTGGGCTCCGGTGTCTTCGGAGTACGTGATTCCGAGACGACCGAGGGCGGTAGCTCCACGATCTCCCGCAACCTGTCTGCAGGGGTAGCCGTCACATCCGGCGGGGGCTCGTCACCAATCCATGTCGGCGCCAGCCAGGCGGCGGCACCCGCCGACCCTGCAATCAGCGCCGCGAGCGCGACTCCGAGCACGACGCTCCAGCTCGAGCGCCGCTGACGCCGCGATGTAGGCGCTGCGTACTGCGGCGTGCCGCCGACCCAGGGTGAAGAAAGCGCTGGGGAGCCAGGAGCCGTCCGCGGTGCGACTCCATAACCACCGCCAGCCTGGACCCCATGAGCGCCAGGTTGTCCGTCGGCGTGCGCGAAAGGTGACCCCCGAAGAGCCACCTCAGTGCCGACAGCGGTCGCATTCGGCGCTGTCGTCCCGCGCGGGGGTGATGGCTCCGTGCTCGATGTGCCGTACCGGTGCTGGGAGCCGTGCGACCCGAAGAGGCCCTCGGATCTGGTCGAGGAGAGCGACTCTGCAAGCATTGCAGCGAACTCCACGGCGTTCCCGGGCCGCCGGTCCCGCTGCTTGGCGGCAGCACTGCGAACTGCATGCACCACGTTCTCGGGAACGTGCGGAGGAAGCTCCGGAAGGGGTTCCGCCATGTGCTTGTGTGCCCACGCCCAGGGAGTCTCGGCTTCGAACGGCAGCCTCCCGCTAAGCATTTCGAACGCAATAATCCCGAGGGAGTAGAGATCACTCCTCCGGTCGAGCTTCTCTCCTGCGAACTGCTCGGGACTCATGTACGGGGGGGTCCCGAGGACCATGCCCTGCTGCGTCAGCTTGGTCTCGTGCGCGGCGGTGATGGTGGTGCGCGCCGCAATCCCAAAGTCGAGGAGCTTGACGAAATCTCGGCGCCCCGCTCGTTCGGTGAGGACGATGTTGTCCGGCTTCAGGTCGCGATGGACAATGCCCTGTTCGTGTGCTTCATGCAGCGCGCCGCATACTTGCAGGACGATGTCAACGACTCGCTCGACAGGGAGCGGACCCGCTTGAATCGCTTCGGCCAGCGACTGTCCGCGGACGTACTCCATCGCGATGTACAGCGACCCGTCCGGAGCCTCGCCGAAATCGAAGATCTTTATCGTATTCGGATGCTCGAGCTGAGCGACGGTTCCCGACTCGCGGTAAAAGCGCTGCACTGTCGAGTGATCCCGAGACAAGCTGGGAAGGAGCGTCTTGACGGCCACCTCTCGCACATGCGAGCCGAGCTTCTGCTCCGCAGCATAGACGACCCCCATGCCCCCCTCGGCGATCACGCGGGTGATGCGAAATCGACCGCCGACGAGCGTCCCCACGAGGCGCTCGACATCCTCGGCGTCCGTGCTCAGTGCTGCACCGCACGAGGCGCAGAACCGCGCGTTCGGTATATTGGTCTCATGGCAGACCGGACAAGACGCGTTATCCATCGGGCCCCTGAACCATAGCCCGCTTCGTGACGAGGTGGTGGAGGTCGCGCTGAACACGAGGAGCCACGCCAGCGCGAGGACTCGTCATCGCCCCTGACCGCGGTCGCAATACAGCGCCTGGAGACCGCTACCGGCTAGCGGTACGGCAGAGGCCAGAGCACCGGCCCAGGCGCCCTGATACAAGAGCATCATTCCTGTTCCTTCTTCTCGGCTTCTTTGACGTCCAAGGTCCAGGTCATGGACTTGTCCGGACCGTCGAACGCCGGGACGATCACCGCGTCCATGGCTCGGAGGACACACGCTCCTACTGCAGTGTCGGCGAAAGGCGCCTCGATGCTCGACTCCTTGACGTGGCCGTTGTTTCCGAAAACGATGTGGATGCTGGCCGTGCCGCGGGGTCCACCTTCTACGACGCCTCCGCAGGTTTCCGCGGAACGCGCGGCTCGCTTCAGCTCGACTTCGGCCTGATTGTCGTCGAACGGCTTCTTCTCATCGGAGTCCCCCTCGATGTCGTAGTCCTCGATGGAACCCTCATCATCTACCTGGTTCCCCTGGTTGGAATCCTGGGTTGCCATGCGCTCCTGCTCGGCAAGGATCTCCGCAGGAGTCTTCGCGTGATGCACTTCACCAGAAGCGCCGCCGCAGCCAACCACCAAACACACCGCGCTCGTCCAGAACAGCTTTGCCATGGGTGGATGGTATCCAAGCCAACGCGCCGTTCCAAGAGCTGACCTGCCTGGGGCAGCCCGGAATATTCTACCAACAGCACAACGCCCGCAGCATCGCGCCGGGAGATTATACGGGCAGTGCGAAGCCGCTACGCGGCGGAAGTCGCTATCTGAAAGAGCCTGGCGTGCTTCGCGCTGCGCAGAGGCGAGCCCAGCGCGCACCGCTCCGGCCAGGGGTCGGGCGCGAGATCGACTTATGTGGACCCTTCAACCCGTCGGGGGCTATCCCCGTTCGCCTCCAAGGAGTTCGCCAACACGTCGATCTCAGTCCCGGGCTCGATCCATTGAACGGGTTGGCGACGGAGCCAGGTGCGTTGGCGTCGAGCATAGATGCGCGTTGCACGACAGATCGCCTCCTCGATGGCCTCTTGGTCCACGTCGCCCGGCTGCTCCAAGGCGGCCGCCACTTGCCGGTAGCCAACCGCCTGCATCGCTCGAGCTTGGCGATACCCCGCTGCAATCAAGCCACGGACCTCCTCGACCCAGCCGGCGTTGAGCATCCCTTCCACACGACGGCTGATACGCTGGTTCAACTCGTCGCGCGGCAGGCCGACGCCGAGAAGACGCGCTGCGTGGCGTGGCTCGCGAAAGCCGTGCCGGCTTTGCCACTCACACATGGGCACTCCGCTCAGCTCGTAAACCTCGAGGGCACGGCTGACCCGCACGAGGTCGTTGGGGTCCAGGCGCAACGCCGTGACCGGATCGACCCGTCGAAGTCGATCGTAAAGGGCGCATCTGCCATCTTGCTCAGCGATACGACGATGGCGCTCACGCACTCCATCGTCGGCGGGAGGGGCAGGAGCCAGTCCAAAGAGAAGCGCCCTAACGTAAAGGAAGGTGCCGCCACACACGATGGGAACCTTGCCTCTGCCACGTATCTCATGAATGGCAGCCTCCGCCAGCTCGGCCCAGCGTGCCGCGTCCATGGGCGCGAGCGGCTCAACGGTCCCGACCAGGTGATGAGGAGCCCTGGCGAGTTCCTCCGAGGTGGGCTTGCCGGAACCGATGTCGAAACCGCGGTAGAGTTGCACGCTATCAGCGCTCACCACCTCACCGCCAAGGTGTTCCGCGAGCTGTACGGCGAGCTCAGTCTTGCCAGAACCAGTCGGACCGACAACGACCAAGAGAGCCATCTACCGGCGCCCCACTTTGCGATCGAGCTCCATGTAGCTCATGGACGTGACGATCGGCCGCCCATGCGGACAATAGCCTGCAAAATCTGCCTCGTCGAGCGCCTTCAAGAGGGCGGCGGCGGCCTCGGGCGAAACGGGGTCGCCCGAGCGCAGCGATCCGTGGCAGGCCATTGTCGCAAGGGCCAGATCGACGGACGCAGAGAAATCACGCCCGCCGGATCTCCCGAGTTCGGCCACCAGATCACGGATCAGGCGCTCGGGGCTGGCACGCTGCAGGAGCGTTGGGACGGCGTGCACGCTGACCATCTCAGCACCGCGCGGGCGAACGTCGATGCCCATCTCGGCGATGCTCTCGGCGTACTCCTGGATGCAATCGAGCTCGGAAGGCAACACGGCGAGAGTAACCGGAAATAGCAGGGCCTGGGACTTAACGGAAGCGGAGCGAAACTGTCGTCGCAGGCGATCGAAGTTGACCCGTTCGGCCGCTGCATGCTGGTCAATGACGTGGATACCCTCGTCATCCTCACAGAGCAAATACATCTGCCGGAGCTGCGCGACGAAGCGCAGTGCCGACCACCGCACGTCCTGGCGCGGCCGGCTCGACGTGTTGACAGCATCACGGATGGCCAGAAGCGGTGCGGACGCGGGAACCACCTTCCTCGTGAGCAGCTCTGTGGCGACATCCCGTGACGCAGCACCTCCAGGAGAGGGAGGCGGAGACAGAGAGCTGGAGGACGCCGCCAACCCCGGCGCCGACCCGAGGTCGGGGTATGCCCTGGATGGGGGGTCCACCTCGGGACGACCCAACCTCGTGACGGTGCCCTCGACGACTCGAGCTCCTGCGGTGGCGTCCTCTCGCGCGACGGAACCGCTGCTCGTTCCCGAAGGTGGGCGCGCGCCCCTTCGGAGGTCATCACGATGGGGTGACGAGAAGGTATTGGCCAGCACGCGGGTGAGCACCGCGTGGACGGCATCTGCGACGGCGCGGGGCTCGACGAAGCGGACCTCCGCCTTCTGGGGATGTACGTTCACATCCACGAGTGCGCTTTCGATGTCGAGATAGACGACGCCGCGCGGGTATCTCCCACGTTCGAGAACGCTCCCGTAGGCCTGGGCGACCGTTGCTGCCAACATGCGGTCCCTGATGCTCCGACCATTGACGATGAAGCGAAGACCCTGAGCGCCTTGGCGCGCACGCTCGGGGCGCGATAAGAATGCCTCGATTCGCAGAGGACCGCGCGTACCCTCGCACCGCACGAGCTCCTCCTCCGGGAGAGTCTGCGCAACCCTTACGTGGCGAGATTCTGCCCTGAGGAACTCGCGGACCTGCCTTCCATCGCGCTGGAGCGTGAAACTGACATCCGATCGAGTCAGGGCAAGTGCCTCGACGACCTCCGTGACGTGACCAGCCTCGGTTCCCGTAGAGCGCAGGAACTTGCGACGCGCTGGCACATTAAAGAACAAATCGCGCACTTCGACGCTTGTTCCCTGCGGTCTCCCTACGGGTCGTGAGACTGGGGGGCCCCCGCCTTCAACAGTGACTTCGACCCCAGCGTCGGCGCGAGCCTCTCGCGTCGAGATGGTCAGACGACTCACCGATGCGATGCTGGGCATCGCCTCGCCGCGAAAGCCGTGGCTGGACAAAGCCAGAAGGTCCTCGAAAGCGCGGATCTTGCTCGTTGCATGACGCTGAAGGCACAGCAGAGCGTCGTCCTCGCCCATCCCCGCCCCGTCGTCGGTAACGCAAAGACGGGCGACGCCTCCTGCCTCGATGGCGATGTCGCAACGCGACGCCCCCGCATCGAGCGCGTTCTCAACAAGCTCCTTGACGACGCTCGCAGGACGCTCCACCACCTCTCCGGCAGCGATCTGGCTGGCAAGGTGCGGGGGAAGGACCAGGATCTTTGCCATGTTCTTGGTGACGCGCTTGGCTAGCTCTGAGCGCCGTTCGCCGCTGCCCGCGAATGATAGGGGCTTCCGAAGGGCGTGGCCGCTCCAAGTTGCTCACCTATGCCCAACCACGGCCAGCTGTCGCGATGCCACGGGGCACCTGTTCTACAGTAGGCCGGCGCGCCGAGCTGCTTCGTAGAGCGCTCCTCCACGAATGTCGTCTGCCTCCAGAACGTCACTCGCCGCTGCTTTGACGACATCCTCGGCTTGCGCCATGGCAAAGGAGCGCCCCGCCGCCTTCAGCATCGGAATGTCGTTCAACCAGTCTCCGATCGCTACGGTTTGCTCGAGAGCCAGTCCGTGGTGAGCAGCAATCCACTCCATTGCGGTCGCCTTCGTGGCGCGAGCACCGCGAACGATCATTCCCCATGTCCGCAGCTCGGGATCGTGCGGGAGCGGAAATCCAAAAACCTGGACGAGCGCTCCGCCGCACGCCCTGACACCTTCGACCGCCAACTCCACGGCAGACCTCGGCCCCAGACAGGCCAGCCCGTGCACGCAAGCCCGTCCATCCCAACGCGCCAGATCGAGCACGCTCTCCACCCTGACGAGCTCGGTACTCCAAGCGCTCATGAAGCTCGCGTAGTCGCGCCCCGCATCGTCATAGTGCAAGCAGTCATTGGCGAAGACGTAAGTCTTCAGGTCGCGTCTGCCTACCGTCTGCAGCACGGCCCCCAAGCACTCGCCGGGCAAAGAAACGGAAGCGAGCGCAAGATGGCTCTTGCAGTCGGCAATATAGCTACCATCAATGCAGCCCACCGGGCCAGCGATCCCCAGCTGCCGCGCCAGCTTGCGCGTCCCCGAGTACATGCGCCCGGTGCATAGCGTAACGTGAACGCCACGCTCCCGCAGCCGCCCAATGGCGCTGGCGTCATCCGCATGGACGACACCACTGCGGCTGAGGAGCGTGCCGTCGATATCCGCTACGACGAGCTTGAAGTCAGCCAGAAGCTTCAGTCAGCCTGAGACGCGGCCGGATAGACGCTGACCTTCTTCTTGGTGCGCGAGGCGTGCTCGTAGGTAACCACACCGTCGACGAGTGCGAACAGCGTGAAGTCGCGCCCAACGCCAACGTTGCGACCAGGATTGATGGTTTGACCGACCTGACGAACGAGGATACTACCCGCGTTCACGGACTGGCCGCCAAACACCTTGACGCCGCGAAACTGCGGATTCGAGCCGCGACCATTGCGGGTGGACCCGCCGCCTTTCTTATGAGCCATGGATCAAACCTCCACGCTTGTGATCTTCACCGCGGTGAACGCCTGGCGGTGCCCCGCCTTGCGATGCGAGCGCTTGCGCCGCTTGAACTTGAAGATCACGAGCTTTTCTCCGCGCCCGTGAGCTACTATTTCGCCCTCGACCTTTGCCCCTTCGAGGAGCGGCTTGCCGAACTGCGGCGCTTCGCCGAGTACTGCCAACACCTGATCGAAAAGCACCTTGCTGCCAGGATCTCCTACGAGACGTTCCACCGAAATCGTCTCGCCCTCGGAAACCTGGTATTGCCTATTACCGCTGCGAATAACTGCCGTTGCCATTGGGAATGGCGGCGAAAGCTAGCGGCGCCTTCGTCAATGCGCAAGTGCGAGTTTGCCCGAGGGTGCCCGTCTTCACACATCGGCCCGCCGGACCAAGAAAGAGCTGCCTTGGACGCAGAGCCAATCAGTCCGTCGAGCGTCGTCCCAGGCTCGCACGTCGTCCCTCGGGGCGCGGGGGAAAGACGCGCCTGTCGAGCTTCGCCCGTCGCGGGAGGAGCGAACGGCGACCGTCTCGCTCATGGAACAGAGATCGGAGCCCGTCAACGCTTCGAACGGCCGATGCAAGACACTCGTTTGCGTGGGCATCGCAGAGCCGGACGAGGCGCCCATCGAGCACGACTCGGCGCAGCCGAGAAGCTATCGGGTCCGCCTGTCGCGCCATACAGACTTCACAAGACGCTCCCATGACGCCTCTCGGATCGCATGGAATCCAAGCGCCGGGCAAGTTCTTGGCCACCCGACTGTCGCTGAATCTCCTAACCCGGCGGAGCCGGAACCAAACAGGGGAACTGGCAACGCCAAATGCAACCGGAGGGCAGGCTATAGCGAGTAGGCCGGGGTTGCCCCCGGCCCCTCTCAGATCCGGACGTGCAGATTTCCC
>JAEWRL010000032.1 GCA_023398955.1 Pseudomonadota bacterium | reverse complement strand
CCGGCGCCCCGCTCCGCGCTGGCCTTCCAGCACAAGAGCCAACTTTGACCACTGACCGTCGTTCAGTTGAAGTCGAAGCATGCTGCGCTCCCTGGAGCATGCCTCAAGCACCATGGAAAAGTTTTCGGCGTACAGCGCCGGGCACGGGCACGCATTCAGGGACAGGCCCTAGCCTTCGACCAGTCGAACTGAGCGACTGGTTGAAGCGGTACAGCATGCGTTTGAACCAGCAGGGGCGGGGGCATCGGCAGGGGGAAGCCGCCCCGTGCCGAGCATGCCTCGCAGAACGTCCTCCACTGCACCGACGATCCTCGCTGTTGCGTCGAAGTCCACAGCGCTCAGGTGGCGCACCGTCCCGGACCGCGGTGCTACGAAGACCGAAACGGCGCGATTCCCGAGGGCACGAAAGGCCCACGCGGCGGGCGCCTGTCCCTGACCGAGATCAGCGGCACGGCGACGAACTCCGAGCGGCGCCGGCAGGTGCCCCACCAGCTCCTTGGCCACGGCTGTCCCCAGCTGCGAGGACGCTTCGTCGCTCTCGACGAGCACCTCCCAGGAGCCGAGGTCGCCCGCTTTCCCGACGGCCAGACTGCGCAGCTCGAGCATGGCAACCACGCGCTCTTCGGCCGCCGCCATCTGGCGGGCGAAGTGTGCACCGCCCAGGGACTCGTTTGCTCCGTTCTCCGGGGTGCTGTTGCCGAACCAAACGAGGCGCAGCGAGCGCTGCATCCGGCTCGTCCGGAAGGCTTGGGCCAACTCCACCAAAGCGGCCGCTGCGGTCGCATCACCCAGGGAACCATCCGCCCCGACCCGAGAATCGTAAGCAGCCCCGACGACGACCCATTCGCGACCACCGTCCGCGCCTGGTAACGTCACAGCCAGGTTCTGAGCCATCACGTAGCCGCCCTCTAGCTCGAAGCCACGGCGTTGCACTGCAAGGCCCCGCTCTTCGAGGTGATTCACCAGGTAGTCCGCCGCTGCTGCCAGCTCCCAAGGCCTGACGAAGTTGCGCTCCCCGATCTCTTCGGCCAAATGACGCACGACAGGAGCGAGCCGCGCACTGAGGCCGCGCTCCCGCGCGCTCAGCGGCTCTGGGGCGGTGGTCGGCTGGGGCGGTCGAGGCGCTGGCTCGGCTACGACCCGAGCCCTCGTCGGGGTCGCGGGCTGCAGGGTCGCACAGGAGACCAACGCAGCCGCGGCGACGAGGGCCCCGAGTCCGTTAGAGAGCTGAGCAACGCGGCGACTCATCGAAGCACACGTAGCTCGGAACCCGAGTGCCCTCAACGACCCTCCGCCGCCAACCGGCTGAGGCGAACGGCCCCACCCACCGTGGCTTCCGAGCGGCGCGCCAGCGCTCAAGAGGAGGTCTCGCTCTCGATGCGGCCAGCATCCTCGAGTAGGCGCTGCAGATCCAGCGGGTCGGATGTGCCGTAGTAGCCGCGAATCGTGCCCTTGCCATCGATGAGAACCAGGTGGGAGCCATGGGTGATTCCGAAGTGCTCGGCCGACTCATTGGCAGCCCCCTCCAGCGCGATCTTCACGCCATCAGCGAGCTCTTGGACCACGCTCGGGTCACCCGTGAGAAACCGCCACGTCGAGGTATTGGCGTGAAACCGCGCAGCATACTCCCGAAGCACCTCCGGACTGTCGTGCTCGGGATCTACGCTGACGCTCACTAGCCGCAGCTCGACCCCTCGGTCGCCAGCATCGGCTTGCAACTGTTTCATTGCCCGGGTCACCCGCGGGCAGACGGTCGGACACCGCGTGAAGATGAATGCGAGCGCCCAGGCACCCTTGC
Organism: Pseudomonadota bacterium; assembly: GCA_023398955.1. Taxonomy (GTDB): domain Bacteria; phylum Myxococcota_A; class Polyangia; order Polyangiales; family Polyangiaceae; genus JAEWRL01. The sequence continues at coordinate 48,630 of JAEWRL010000032.1, read as the reverse complement.
TCACGGTGTGTTCGGTCACCCGTGTACCCTGCTGATCCCGCAGTGTGAACGCTGGTACCCGACCAAGCTCCGGGGGCGGCGGGCGGTCCTTGCACGAGCTTCCGGCGAGGACGAGTGCCGCCATTCCGAGGCTCCAGATAGCCCGGCGTACAGGGAACACCGGAAATGAACGTGCAGTCACCCCGCGGAAGTAAGGCCAGGAGGTCCAGATGGCAATGGCGAGGCACAGCCGCCGCGTCCGGTGCAAATGCGGGCGGCCCCGCCGCACACTACCACACCGGCCCACCGGTCCCCTCTGTCCGTTTGCTTGCTCGACCCCTTACGCAAGTGTAATCTTCCAGCACACACGGTGGGTGCGTGCCCGCGCACCGGCCAAGGAGTTGTCGCAATGCGCAACCTAAAGAAATTACTCGAGAAGCTGCGTCTACCGCCCGTCGTCTTGGCGTGAATCCGAGTACCAGAAAGCACCCCCTCTGAAGTTCCCTCGCTCGGGGATGAAAGGAGGCGATGACGGAGGAGCGAGCAGCACGCCGCTCCACTCTATTCCGCTCGGTGGTGCCCCCCGCTTCCGAAGCACTCTAGAATGGCAGAGGAAGTGCCGAGCCCAGTGCTCGGCCCAATGACTCGCCATGCAGCAAAGACGGCTAGGACAACAGGGACCCTCGATCAGCGCCATCGGCTTGGGGGGCATGCTCCTGAGTATCTCGGGTAGGCCGCCCTCGGATCAGGCCGCCATCACAATCCATGCGGCACTAGAAGCAGGAATCAATTGGATTGATACCGCGGATGCCTATTGCCTGGACGCGACAGAGTTCAACCACAACGAAGAACTCCTGCGACGGATTCTGGGGCCGCGGCGGCGCGAGCTGTTCATCGCGACGAAGTGTGGGTGCCTGCGCCCCGGAGGAGCCTGGACAGTGGACGCTCACCCCGAGGTGCTTCGCAATGCCGCCCATGCCAGTCTCAAGGCCTTGGGCGTGGAGACGCTGGATCTGCTCCAGCTGCATGCGCCGGATTCCCGCGTCCCCTTCTCGGACAGCGTCGGCGCGCTGGCTCGCCTTCGAGACGAAGGCAAGGTGCGCCACATCGGGCTCTGCAATGTGACGGTGCAGCACATCGTCGCGGCCTCAGCCATCACCCCGATTGCGAGCGTCCAGCACCGCTACAACGTCGCGGATCGTCGCGCGGAAAGTAACGGTGTGATGGACCATTGCACCCGAAGTGGCATTGCATTCATCGCGTATTCGCCCTTCGGGGGGACCCTGGGCGCGCCCGTGCTCCCCACCCATGGCAAGCTGGCGGAGCTCGCGCGGCGCCGGCGCGTTTCGGCTTATCGGATGATCCTGGCATGGATGCTCGCCAAATCACCGTGGCTCATGCCCGTCGTCGGCACGCGCCGGCCGGAAAGCATCCGGGACAGCGCACGAGCAGCCAGCCTCCCCCTGGATCCCCGGGAGGTCCAGGTGCTCGATGAAACGCTAGACGGCTCGCCGCCTCCATCAAGCCCCGAACAGCCTAAGCCGGCCTAGCCAGAACCAGCGCGACCTTCAGCATCGCGGCTCTGGACGCTGCCAAGTCCTCTTACGTCTCAGGCCGCTCATCAGTGCAGACGGCGCTGCACCCGTCGTAGTCCTCGCGGTTGCCGTCGTCGCACTCCTCACCAGGGCTGAGGATGTCGTTCCCGCAGAGTTCGACCTCCACATTCAAAATGTACGGGAACTGAAAGACGGCCCCGGTCGGGGATGAGCTCACGACGACATAGTAGATGCCGGGCTCGGCCCCATACACCGGGATATCCAGGGAAGCACAGTAACCCTGTCCTCCATCATCGTCCTCGGCGAGAAGCGTAGACGTGTCGGGAGCATAGAGTTTGAGCGTGCTATCCAGCTCGTACTTGGAGCAGGCAGCATCGCCGAAATCGTAAGTTCCGATTCGAAACCCCGTGGGCGGCTCGTCGACTTCGAAGCTCACGTAATCGTGATCCGTCTCGTCGCTAATCTCTGCGAAGAACGGGTACACGTAAGGGGTGGCACGATTGAAGCTGCGATTCGACTCCACTTCGGAGGATTCGACCTCGCAGAGGGCACTGCAGCCGTCTCCATCTTCCGTGTTCCCGTCGTCACACCCCTCTCCGGCCTCTCGCACCGCGTTGCCGCAGCCGACGGTCCTATGCTGCAAGGTCAGCTCGAAGAACCCGAACCCATCACTCGCCTCTCCCTCGACAATGAAGTGGACAGTCTCGCCTTCACTGACAGGCACCTCGACGATGCCGGCGCCCGAACAAGCCGCTTCGCTCGCCTCGTCAGCGCAGTCGTACCGCGCAGAGAGGGTCGTGGCCACGCTCGCCTCCAACCGGGCCTCGATGACTCCGTCCGCACTTGCCAACACAGCATAGACGACTTCCCCGAGACCGGTGCTACGCGCACAAGTTGGCACCAGGTCCGAGCTTCGCCCCACCAAGGTACCCTCGACAATGCCATTCTCGTCAGCAACGCCGGTCGTTGAGCATGAATCGCTGCAGAGCAGCGCGCAGTCGTCGTCGGCACAGTCGATGTCCCTGTCTCCGTCGTTATCACGACCATCGAAGCACTGCTCCTGCCCCGTACAGTCACTCACTACGAGCCTGCAATCGCCGTCACAGCGGAGAGAACCTCCCTCGAAACCGAGATCGCTGCACTCCACCCCACCAAGATCGGCCTGGTCGCACTGCTCGCCGCCCTCCCGGGTAGCGTTGCCGCAAACCGCCGCGATGGGCGGTGTCCCCGCCGAGCCCGCAACGCTGCCAGCGGCTCCAGCCTGCGGAGTCCCGCCTGCCCCGGCGCTACCCCCGACGGCGTCCGTGCCCGCCGAGCCCCCCACGGAGGGTACGAAGCCACCACCGCCGCCCAGGGACACTGCTCCAGCAGCACCCGCGACGGAGGCCGAGCCACCTGAGCCATCCGGACCTCCGCTCGATGGTCGCCCGTCATCGCCGCAGCCCAGCGCCGCCGAAGCCCCAAGGAGAACAGCGAAGGGCGCTATTCGTCGTAGCCACATGAATAGGTGATCTCCCAATCGTTCAGCGCGGGCGCCTTGTACTCGTCGCTCGCGGGATCCATGGTAATCCTGAGCTGCAGGTTGTCATAGCGTGCGCCCGGCACCCCGCCTAGCGCAGGGAAGAGCGCTATGGGGCATTTCGGTAGGGGGCCGAACAACGAACACACAGCTGGATCGGTGCCACCGTCTCCGATGTGAGCGAGCTGCACGAAGGGCTTCGACTCTAGCTCCTCCTCCGAGCGCGCGGTCCTCACCTCGATGAGGATCCGAGAATCTTCGATGACCGTCGCATCGTAGGTGAGATACCCCCACTGGGCGCCCTTCCCCTCTGGGCACGACGCCAGATAGTTCTCCGTGCGCTGTGTCGTCGTGTATGGCTTCGCGCAGCCAAAACCCAGATCTATCCTGGCACGATCGTCCGTCTGCACGACCTCACAGGTATTGCCACAGAGATGCACAGCGGTGGGACTAGCCGGGTCGTCGAAGTACCAACCATCCCCACATTCGTCAGGCCCATCGAGATAGGGAAGAGCCTGAGTCGCCCCGTTGAGGCTCGAGTAGAAGTGAACACTGCCGTCATAGGGATCGATAGCATCAGCATTCTCTAGCGGGAAGACACACTGAGCATTCTCACGAGCGATAGCCTGGAACGTGTCAATGAGCTCATTCTCGACGTCCCCACCAGTGGTAATAACGAAAGCGGAGCCGGTCCCGCCAGCGTTCGCGATCATATTGAGGAAGCCAACGTCCGCACCATCCATGCCCACCGTGTATGTCTTGATACCATAGCCCACGTAGGCATCATAGGAAAGGCGCGCAATTCTTGCCTTATCTTTCTCACATCCCAGGAAGTCATAGGGCTCGCCGTCGGTAATGAGAACGACCGCATAGACATCTTCGGGGTTCGCGATCCGACCTGCCACGGCCCACTCGAGCCCTCCCTTCAGCGCCGGATGGGTCGGGGTGTTGCTATCTGGGCCCACGCTATCCACCGCGGCAACGATGGCTTGCTCCTGGGGATCTGCCGCGCCGCTCTCCCTGAGGAGAACCCCCAAGGGAACCATGGGGATGGCGCAGGGAGCGGAGTCGCAGCTGGAGTCGCCGCAGCCTTCGCCGTTGATCGAGCGCCTGTTGGACCCCCAGCCCGTCGTCTTGTTCGCAAGCGCGAAGAACTCCAGGGCGAGGTGCAAACCCGCCGAATCGGGCGAGCGAGCAAAGCCCTTGATGGCGGCGGCGGCCCCGTTCCACTTCGACCCTTTCATCGAGCCAGACTTGTCCATGACGAGCAGGAGGTTGACGCGACGGATCACGGACTCGCTTTCGCCTCCAGAGCACACGGGTTCCACACACTCGACGCCGCCCGACCGCAGCGTCCAGTTGTCGGTGACCAGACACTCTTCCACGTGGTAGGTCGTCGAGGCCCCTTCCGGATCCGGCGGGTTCACCATGATCGCCCTATTTCCATCATCGATGTCCGCGCAGTCCTCCAGCCCCAAGCATTGACCCGGTGGGATGGGCCGGCTCGTGAAGCACTCACGCATCTGGGGATGATCCTGATCGGGCTGATGCACTGGGTAATGGGGGGAGTTCCCAGGAAAGTGCACGACGCGGATGCCTGCTGGAGCAGTCTTGGTGCCGTGATTGCACACGGGGACCACCCCGTTACACACGACGCCGCCGGTGAGGTCGACACCGTCGCAGCTCTCGCGCTGCTGGCTGGGAAGCCATGGCACGCACAGGCCCTGCTCGGGTGGGGGATCGGTCATTGTCACCGGACAGGACTGGCCGCACTCGTGCGACACGCGCGCCACGCACGCCGCATCCCAGCCGCTGATGCAGCAGCTCGGGTCCTTCTCGCACACTGCGCGCGCGCAGCTGTGGCACATCGCGTCGAGCGCTGCGCCGGTACTGCACACGTCGTGGACACATTGGGAGGGAGTCGTCTCGCCGCACTCGGCACCACAGACGGTGTCGACCATGGAAACGCACGTGTCCGACCAGAAGCCCAGCGGCTCGCTCGGGCCGTTCACCGTACCCGACCCCCAAGGGCAGGTGAGGCCGCACGCTTCTTCGACCAGCTCGACGCAATGTGAGTCCCACGAGCCTTCTTCCCAGACCTGCTGCCACTCCATCCAGCACGTCTTCCAGTAGCCGTGCCCGGAGCAAACCTCGACCCTTCGCGTCACCCAGTGCCCACCTCCCTCGCAGCAATAGGGATCCTCAGCGCAAATATCTGCGACGCAGTCGTGACAGCTTGCCTTGAGCTGTCCGCCCTCCTCGCAGGGATCGTGCCCTTTGCAGTTGTTGGAGTAGTCGATCTGCGGACCGCTGGGCGTCACGTCGCAACAGCTCGGGTCCACCTCGCAGATCGCCTCGACGCAGGGGTCGCATTCCGCGTCCAGGGGAGGCCCTGCCATGCATTTGCTGTGTAGGCAGCCCGCGCCCGTGACCGGGTGCTGACACTTGCGGTTGAACTGGCAGTCCTCGGCCCACTGACACGGCTCCTTGATCGCCTTATTGACGAGCCCTCCGGGATAATCCGACAGACTTCCCCCGGGCCAGATGACACTGGCAGAACCCGCGTCGGGTCGCAACGCCGCGTCGGGCGTCTCGTCGAAGGTCCAGCACTCTGGGTCACAGGGGTTATTGAGGCACTGCCCCGGTGGCGCCAGAGCCAAGAAGCCGCTGCGGTCCCCCCGCACCGCAGCCGCGGAGAGGTTGACCACCTCGCCCGCGGCACAGCTGCTCCAGCGGCCCTCCACGCAGCGCCGCTCCCCGAGATAGCAGCTGAGCACCCCACCATACTCGCCGAGGTGTTCCGAACAGGATGCTACGGCGCCTTCCTCAGAGCACGCTCCTGCATCTACCGAGAAGCCCGCCGCGCCATGAGCGGAGACGGGGACGGCTGTCTCACCAGCTTCCGAGGCTCTCGGATCACCGCCGCAACCGATGCCCATTATCGACGCCGTGATCAACACCGCCCGTGCGGCGACCTTCCACCACTGCTTACCGTTCGCGAGAGCTTTCATCGTCGTCAACCTCGATCGGGCTCCCCAGCCACCCAGGCCATGGCGAAGCATCGAGTCTGTGGTGTCCTGCACGCGCCAAGGGCGACCCATTGCGCTCAGTACGAGGCCAACGGCCAGGACACGCAGCCAATAAGCCTCGGCTCAGGGCGGCATCCCTCATTTCCGCGATGTCGTGGTCCCAGCGACCACAACAGACGCCCGCTCCCTCCCTTGGTACCCGCCCTCGGGTGGCGAGAGCCAAACCGAGTCCCTGCCGTTGCGGAAAGGGGCGCTCAACAGTTCAGCACATGTCCGGGTAGCCGGACCGCTTGAGCCCCCTTGCAGGAGGCACTCACTGTCCCTTGACTCGCCGCTCCCCCAGGATATGCTCCCGCGGCTTTTCGCCACCTTAGCTCAGTTGGTAGAGCAATGGTTTCGTAAACCATAGGTCTCCGGTTCGAGTCCGGAAGGTGGCTCTGAAAAACAGGGGGGATTGGCGATCGGGAGGGCGGAGCGGGAACGTTGCTGGTACTCTTTGACCGGCGCCGGTACCGGGGGGCGCACCGGACGTTGACGGCCTAACTTGGAGGCCGCATTCTTCTCTAGACGGCTGCGGAGAGCCTCCATATCTCCGACACCCTCCCGCCGTTCATCGACGGCGGCCCCATTGAAGGAGCAATACCGTGGACCAGTTCGCGGTCTCGTTTGAAGCACGGCAACGCGAGAAGCAGGTTTCGCGTGCGTCAGATGTGCGAGCTCTGAATTCCGGGCGGAAGAGTCGGGATCAACTACGACGAGAGAACTCTCTGATTCGGATCGCTCGTATCGACTGGCAGCACGTCCGCGCGCCGAAGTAACGTCGCAGCGTGGATGACGACGACGCAGTTCAGTTCACCGCCGACGAATGTAGCAGAGCTTCTCAGCAGAGTCCCGGCAGGCGGCTTCGTTGTGGTCGGGGGTCAAGCCGTCAACGCCTTCGCGGAGCTGTACATAGACTGCGACGAGCAGCTGAGGGCTCAAGCGCCGTTCGCGAGCAAAGACCTTGACGTATTCGCGACACGAGGGGTGATGCTCAACTGGGCAAAGACCCTTGGCCCCCGAGCGAAGGTGATCACCCCGGACCCTGACCAGATGAACGCGGTCCAAACCGGTATCCTGCGCTATGAACTGCAGGATGGCCGAGATCTCAAGGTTGACTTCATGACAACCGTCTTCGGGGTGAAGAAGAAAAAGAAGGCTGATGAGGACGCAGCAATCATCGACTCCGCAGTGTCTGTGACGATCGAGGGCGCTACTCCCGTAGAGGTGCCACTTCTCAATCCGGTGCTCACCGTGCAAAGCCGCGTTGCGAACGTCGTCGGACTACCACACCTCTACGATAACGATCACGGACGGAAGCAGCTGCGCGCAGCGATAGCGTCATGCCGTCACTTTCTTGAAGAGCTTGCGGGGGGCAGTCCTCGCGAAGCTCTCAACCACGTGAAGAAACTATTCGAGATTGCCTGCTCGCCGCATGCTCTCAAGGTATACGACGAGCGAGGCATTGACGTCTTCGCCGCTTGTCCTCATCCCGACGTCATGCCTGACGCATTTCGAGAGAAACGGCATCCTCAGATGCTTGCTGAACTTGCGAAGAGACAAGGAAAGCGAGCCTAACGACGCACAGGCTTCGGGGGCACTCCCCGAGCACCACCCGCCCCGCCGCCGGCGCCGTCCCCATCGAGCGCCAGCTCGGAGACGTCTAAGCTGATGGCCTCGGCTACGCGCATGCCCGAGAGCAGCACGCCCAAAACGAAGGGCGCGATCGGGTCGTGCCTCGCCGTCAAACCGCGCTCCCCCTCCCCTGCATGCTCCGCTCGGGTCTCAGCGAAACGGTCGTTGTCATGGCGCTCGGCAGCTGCCAGCAGAGCCGCAATCTCCGGCGCGCGAAGATACGTCACCCGCTCCAAGTCGGTGGGGAGCTTCCGGAGCCCGCGCCGCAAGTCGCCCTGCCGCACTCGAGACGGCAAGTCGAGCTCCCCTAGATACCCGAGCACCGCTCGAACGGAGGCGAGCTCACGGTTGATTGAGAACGCCGACCGGGGCGCGCCTTCCCTGGCCTTGCGAGCGCCCCGCTTACCGCCCTTGGCGGGTGCGTGCTTTGGTTGGCTCACGAGCGTTTCCCGCCCCGCGAGCAGACGCGCCCGGGTGATATCGTCCGTCGTCTTCACCCCGTGCTTGCCACACCATTCGAGAAACTTGTCCGTGGCATTGCGGTAGGCGGCCAGAGTGCTTGCACGGAGTCTCGGGTGGGCGCGGTAGTAACCTTCGATGGCCTCGCCAAGCGCCGTTCGGGTGGCGCGGGGCGCGCCCTGCTCAATCTCCAAGCGACGCTTGGCGAGGGCCCGACTCTTGCGCACGGCCCAGTCGGCACGGGACTCCGAAGTAGTGAGCGAAGGGTCCAGCGTCTCTTTGACGGTCTTGCCCGAATCCGGGTCTTGGTAGCGAACTCGCCACCCGATGCGCGGCGCTCCGGGTCGGGCTTCAGAAGCACCACGCCCGGATGCCTCGGGCCGCGGAAGTCCGGAAGGTGGCTCTGAAAAACAGGGGGTTCGCGTCTTGCGAGGATGATGCAGCCCAAGTCGCTGGGATTGCGTGTCGTCAAGCCGCACTATTGACCGCGATCTGCTGGCCTTCCGACAGCTCCGGACATTGAGTCCAATCGAGCAAGAAGCGCTCCGATCCTTCGATTGCGGAGACCCTGACCTCAACGATTGCCTGCAGTCGGACGCTGATAGGTTGGACCAGCTGGGGATAACGCGTAGCTACGTCGCGCTCTGCGATAGCCGACTCGTTTGATACGTCTCCCTCCTGACAGATGCGGGCAAGCCCGTTGTTCTCGATGCTGCCTAATCCTACGGCTCCTTCGGTGCGCGACGCGCAACCTCATCGAGGACATGGTCTGGAAGCACCGATTCACAGACTGGGAACACAGATCGCTCCTCGAAGCGGACGTGCTCGGCCAAATGCAGCCCGAACGCCCGAGCCGCTTCTCCGTCGCCAGCGGCCGCCAGCGCAGCCGTGCTCCGAAGGCGAGAGTGGTCCGCCTCGAGACGTTCGCATAGTTCGACCTTCCCGGCGGCGCGGAGGCCCGGGAGCAGGAGCTGTTCCTCCGTGTGGAAGTGAGGCTCCAGCTCGCGATCGAAGCGCTCGCGCAGGGCCTTGCCGTTCGATGTGGACCACGTCTCGACTTGGCGCTCGATGGTGCGCGCGAGAACGAGGGCATGATGGTGTTCTGAGGACAGGCCAATGAGCCGTGAGTCGCGCTTCACGGATTCTATTTGCGGCAGGGTGCGCTCGGCGCAAGGGGCCGGCGGCGGTCACAGCCCTCCTCGGGCGCTCTAAGACCCCTGAACATAGCGGACGACGCCATCCACGCGTGCTCGCGTCAACGCGGAGGGGTCGACGAACCGAACCCCTATCCCCGCAGGCTCGGCGGGTCCATTGAAACGCACGACTCTGGCCTGCAACGAGAGTCGCTCGGGGACGCTGTGTAGGGCGATATCGAGATGCAGAAGCCCACCGGGAACGAGCTCCTGGTGCGCATGCGACAAGTCGACGGCAACGAACGCGCCGCCGTGGCTCAGAGACACGACGCTCCCGATCCACTCCGCTGCGCCCACGGTAAGGATCGCCACCGCCGGACAGTGGAACCACACCCGAGGCCTGTCACGCCGCTCGTTTACTGCAACAGCACCGACAGCACCGGCCGAATCCGGGCGCTCGGCAAGGGCCGCCGTTAGGGCATCGCGCGCGGCGGCGCTCATGGCGCGAAAACGGATGCTATGCTCGACCGCGCCGCGACCATCCGAGGCTCGCCGCATGCCGATCACCTGCGCAGACAGCGGAGGAATGCGGACGGGGCCAACCTCGAACTCGACCGACAGCAAAGTCCCAGGGATGAGGGAACTCAGCCCGATTAGCACGGCTCCCTGGGGCGTCAATTGCCCCACGTAGGCCACCTCACCGCTGCCTCCAGAAAGCTCGCAGCGGGCGCGACCGAGGACGGGGTCGACGTCCTCCGCTCGAACTGCGCTGGAAGCTTCGGGACCGCTCTGCATGGCGACGCTTCTTCTGACGTTGGCTACCTTCGACGTTAGCACAAAGGGAGGGGGCTCTAGGGCGCCCACATGCGACGGGCGAGATCGACCATCATCGGAACGTGTCGCTCCCGCTGGATCGGGTCGAGGGAATCCCACATCTCGAGGAGCCAGACGTCCGCGACGGAGTCAATGCTGGACCACATGGTGACGATCAGCTCCAGGGGCATGTCTCGACGGATCAGGCCCAGCACCTGGCCGCGGGCGAAGATGGCTCGAAGCTGATCCTTTCCGAGATCGCGGAGGTCCTCGATGGCGGGAGCCCCCTTCTCGCGATGCACCCCGTGAGCCGTCCGGAGGAGCCTCGCGAGCCCTGGGTTCGCCTGGTAGGCTTCGAAGAGCTTCACCGCGTAGGCCTCGATCTCTGGCCAGAAGCCCTGCGCATCGAGAGACTCGAGGTCCGGGGGAGGGTTGTCCCGGAGAAGCTCTTCATACGCGCTGGCCAGGAGCGCAACGTACAGATGAGCCTTGTCGTGAAAGTAGTAGTACATCGCGCCCTTGCTGATCCGTGCCTTTCGGATGATCCGGTTCAGGGAAGCGCCCGAGAAACCGTGCTCGACGAACTCCGCAGTTGCCGCGCTCATGATCCTCGCCTGCTTGTCAGCCGGAAGACTTGCAAAGCGGGGAAGCAGACCACTGCTCGTGCGCATCGCCCACAGCTCCTCGGAACCCTCCTTTGGGCCGTTACGCTGAGGCGCGCGCGCCAGGCGCACTGCTTGCATTTCTCCAACTCCACGTCTTGTCATAGTCCTCTGACCGCAGGCACCGACCGGAAATCGTCCTTGTAGCTTGACGGCAGGCGGGGCGGCTGTAGACTGGTGGTCGAACCTGCGGTCTTCAGTGTAATCCGGCAGCCTTTGGACCGCACATGGAAAGACGGCTGCTCGTCGGACAGTCGGGTGCCTCACTGCTCAGTCAGGATCGTCGATGACTCGTTATCCCCATCGTCCGGGTCCGGTAGGCCCGACTCCACGCCACAGCTTCGGGGACTCCTACGCACCACGGGTCGCCCCACTCGCTGCGGCGCGCCCCGAGCGAGAGGCCCGGCGCGCCAGTGCGCTAGCGAGAGCTGCGCGAACCCATGTGATACGACTCTTGGCGGCCGCCGTCGCCTTGCTCATGCTGACGGCGGGCAGCGCGTCCTCCGAGGCGGATCGCATCAGCCGCGCCCTCGACCGACTCTATCGCTCCGAGTCGAGCCAGGGGACCATGGTCATGGAGGTGACCACGCCCAACTACCAGCGAACACTGGAAATGGAAATCTGGACACGGGGAATGGACGCCACATTGGTGCGCATCCTCTCGCCGAAGAAGGAGCGCGGCACCGCTACCCTGAAGAAGGGTCCGGAGATGTGGAACTACCTGCCAAAGATCAAGAAGACCATACGCGTGCCCCCTTCGATGATGATGAGCTCCTGGATGGGCAGCGACTTCACCAATGACGACATGGTTCGCGAAAGCAGCTGGCAGGGCGACTACTCGGCCACGCTCGCGGGTTCTGCTCCGCGGGGCCAGAAGTGCATCGACTATCGGGCGAAGAGGAATGCCGCCGTCGCCTGGGACCGAGTGCTCGTCTGTGTCGACGAGTCCCACTACTACCCCCTCCGCCAGGAGTTCTACGACGAAAAGGGACGCAAGGCGCGGGTCATGACCTTTGACCAGGTGAAGGTGTTGGATGGCAGGAGGATCCCTACCCGAATGACGCTGACGCCTCTGACAGAAGACAAGAGAGGGAATCGAACGGTGGTAACGTACAAGGAGCTGAGGTTCGACGTTCCAGTGAGCGACAGCCTCTTCTCTCTCACCTCGCTCAAGCGCGGCCGCTAAGGCCTTCCCGGCGCGACTGGATGAACCGATGCCGCTATCGATGCGAATGGGCCTGCGTAATCTGGCGCGGCAACCAAGACGGACCGTCCTGACGGGCCTGATGCTCGTCGTTGGTACAGCCTTGGCAGTGTGGATGAACGGGATATCCCAGGGCACCTACGCAATCTTCATTGACGGAGCGACACGTGGAATGCTGGGCCACTTCCAGCTGCTGAACGGCGACTTCAATGAGAAGCCGACCCTCTTCAAGACGATTGACGATGCGGAGCGGCTTCTCGATGCGATGTCTCGAGTCCCCGGCGTGCAAGGCGTCACCGCGAGGGTCGAGACGGCGGGGCTCGTAGCTCTGGGAAATCGGACCGTCGGCGTCGGGCTGCTGGGCGTCGATCCTGTCCGAGAGGAGCGAACGACGAAGCTGCGCAGTATGGTCAAACGCGGTCGCTGGCTCCCCCCACACCGCGAGGCCTCTGCGGGAGAGCCATTACCGATCATCCTTGGAAGCGGCGTCGCCAAGCGGCTTGAGGCCGACCTCGGCAGCGAGGTGAGCTTCGTCGGGCAAGCCGCCGATGGTTCGATCGCCGCCGAGCTGTTCCAGGTGGAAGGCATACTCGATTCTGACAGCTCGGAACTCGATGGTGCCTTGGTGTTGGTTCGCTTGTCGGACGCTCAAGAGGTGCTTTCCCTGGGCGAGCGCGTTCACCGGCTCATCGGCACGGTACACTCCACGGGCGAGCTCGCCGAAGTCTTCCAGCAGCTACCACGCCCGAAGGAATACAGACTTGCGAGCTGGGTCGAGCTCAATCCGGGCCTCGCTGACTCCATCGAGGCGGACCGGGACAGCGGGCAGATCATGCTCTGGGTCGTCATGCTCATGGCTGTGCTCGGCGTGGCGAACGCCATGCTGATGTCAATCTTCGAGCGCACGCGGGAGATTGGCATCATGCGTGCTCTTGGCACCTCTCGCAGGCAGGTCTCCAGCATCGTGCTCTGGGAGGTGGCTTGGCTCGCATCGGCAGGTATCGCGGTGGGGACGGGGGTCGGCGCCGCCCTGACGAGCTGGCTGGTGATCCCCCTGCCCGAACCGGTGGATTTCGGGGGCGTATCCTTCGACGCAGTGACTGGCGCTCACACGGCGTTTGGTACGCTCTGGACGCCGCTGCTGATATTCGGCGCTTGCCTCCTGGCGGGGCTCTGGCCAGCGCAGCGCGCCGCTCGCTTGAACCCCTTGGCAGCCCTACGGATGTCCTGACCGATGAGAGAGCTCGTCAGCTTCGCGTGGCGCAACGTCTGGCGCAACTGGCAACGCACCATGATCACAGCCTTTGCCATTGGACTCGGGCTTGCCCTTTTCATCATCGGGTTCGCCTATATCAAGGGCTTCCTTACCTTCGCCCTAGAGGCGACGACGAAGGCCTGGACCGGCGAAGCGCAGGTTCACGACTCTCGCTACGCGGAGACGCAGCAGGCCGAGTTCACCCTGAGTGGCGGCGCGGAGCTCGTAGAAACCGCATCAAAGCTGCCGGGGGTGGCGGCGGCAACCCCACGCGTCTACGGCCCCGGCATGGCTACGATGGGTGACCGCACCGCGCGCGTCGACCTCGTGGGTATCGACCTCGAGAGGGAAAGAAGGGTCACGAACTTGGAGTCGAAGCTCAGCCGCGGCGCTTGGCCCAGTGAGCCGCATCACGTCCTCATTGGGGTCAAGCTCGCGGAGGCGCTCGAGCTGAGCGTGGGCGACAAGCTCGTCCTCACCGCAGCCGACGTGGAGAGCGGGGCTCTGAACAGCCACTTGGCTCGCATTTCCGGGCTGCTCTACTCGAGCAATGCCTACGTCGACCGACAAGCCGCGTTGGTTCCCTTGCCCGCAGCGCGCCAGCTGCTCGGGCTGCAACAGGGAGTCCACGAGATCGCGCTGGATCTCCGCGTTCCAGCCGATGAGCAGGCCGCGATCGCAGCGGTCCTTCGCCCTTTGGAAGGGCCCGGACGCACAGTACGGCCGTGGCAAGAGGTGCAGCGAGCTCTCGCGTCAGCCCTCGACTTGAACAACAAGATCATGTGGCTGAGCGTTCTCGTCGTCTTCTTGATCGCAGCCTTCGGGATCGTGAACACGATGACGATGTCGTTCCTGGAACGCTACCGCGAGTTCGGCATCCTGCGAGCGATCGGAACCCGCCCTAGGCGCCTGATGGCTCTCATCTTGGTGGAAGCGGCCTGCCTGGGAGCCATCGGAGTGCTCATCGGCAACGTGCTCGGGCTTCTCTTCTACTGGCCATTGTCCATCTATGGAATCACCATCGGAGGCGTCGAGGGATATGGGATCAGCTTCGATCGGACCATTCTGTTCGAGTTTGACGTCGCGGCGGTGGTGTTGGTCTCGGCGGTATTCTGGCTCCTGACGGTGCTCACGGCCCTCGGCACAGCGCGACGCGCCGCCCTTGTCGAGCCAATGAAGGCGCTCCGACAAATCTGAGAGGAGGCAAGCTAGTGTCCCCCGTTCTGCAACTGATTGACGTCAAGCGCTACTACGAGACGAAGGGAGAGACCGTCCACGCGCTGGATGGGATTACCCTCGAGGTCACCGCTGGGGAGTTCGTCGCGATTGCGGGGCCTTCGGGTTCGGGCAAGTCGACGCTGCTGAACGTGGTGGGCGCCCTCGATGTACCCACATCAGGAAGCATCAGCGTGGAGGGGCACGACCTGTCGAGGATGAGCAACGCACAGCTCTCGGACCTGCGACGTGATCGTCTCGGCTTCGTCTTCCAAGCCTACAACCTGATCCCCGTGCTCACGGTGCTGGAGAACGTCGAGTACGTCATGATGATCGCTGGCGCCGACAAGCAGGAGCGGCGCGCCCGGGGAGTAGCGCTCCTGGATGCACTGGGACTGCAGGGCATGTCTCAGCGGCGGCCTCACGAGCTCTCGGGCGGCCAGCAGCAGCGGGTCGCGGTAGCGCGCGCGTTGGCGTCGCGGCCGGCCATCGTCCTCGCTGATGAACCTACGGCGAACCTGGACAGTCACACGGGTGAAGAGCTGGTACGAATGATGCGCTCCATCAACATGTCGGAGGGCGCCACCTTTATCTTCTCCACCCATGACGAGAAGGTAATGCGCAACGCCAGCCGACTCATACACCTTCGCGATGGCCACATCGAATCCGACGAGAGGCAGTAGCGGACCTGCTCTCTCTGGAACCATCCCGATGGCTGCTCCCCCTCACTTGCCCCGCAGAGTCTGCTGGAAACACAGGGCGGCCACTCTGCTCGGGCTGCTTCTCGGGCTTGGGAGCGCGGAGACCGCCGATGCCATCTACGAGGTGGAGGGCGACACCGGCAGCGTCGCGGCGTTCGGCACGGCCAAGCTCTTCCCGACGTATGCGCGCACCCGGGACCTCGGCGCAGGACACGCTGAGAACCTGTGGGCGGCGGTCGGGAGTCTGCGCCTCACCCTGGAAGGCAGCGCCTTGGACGTGCTCGCATTCGAGGGAGCCTACCATCTATTTCCCATCGTCTTTGACGACCCAAGCGCGGTGGGAGCGTTTGGCGCGGCAGACGGTGGGCTCGTTCGACCTCGGCAATCACTGCTCCGCGTCGCGGATGTGCAGCGCGAGATCGCGAGCGGCGCACGCTTCCGGCTCGAGCACGACCTGGATCGCTTGAACGTACTCTTCATGACCGGACTCGCTGACATCCGCGTGGGGCGCCAGGCGGTCAGCCACGGTAGCGCCCGTATCCTCCCAAGCACCGACATCTTTTCCCCGTTCTCCCCGGCAAGCCTGGACACCGAGTTCAAGCAGGGGCTCGACGCCGTCCGCGTGACCGTGCCGCTTGGCGAAGCGAGCGAACTGGAGGCCATCGCGGTCGGTCATCGCGACACCCTCGCGGAGGGAACCTATCTAGGTCGGTTCAGGCATAGCTTCCCTGGCCTGGACGTCTCGACTTATGCGGGCACGTCCTATCGCGCACCGACAGCCGCCGTAGACGTCTCGGGCGACCTGTTCGATGCAACCTTCTATGGGGAGGTGTTCTACAGACGGTGGAGCCGGGAGGCCTATGACCGCGCGACACCCGACCCTCCCCTGGGCGAGGGCCTGCCGATGGTCCAAAACGCATGGCGTGCCACCGTCGGTGGTCACTACTACTTCGCGGCTGGCCTTAGCACCATCCTCGAGCTCCACTACAACGGGGAGGGTGCCGCCTCACCCCGCGACTACCTGCTCGCGGCACTTGCACCCGGGTGGCAGCAGGGTGAGGTTTTCCTGCTGGGCCGCTACTACGCCGCGTTAGGTCTCGAGTACGAGCTGAGCGAGCTCGTCTCGGTAGGTCTTTCGACACTCGCAAACCTCCGGGACCCCTCGTTCCTGCTCATGCCCAGCGCGGCTTGGAGCACGAGCGACAACACCTCCCTCGGCGTGGGCGCAATCGTGGGGATGGGCAGTCCGATGGAGGGCGGGACACCAAGCAGCGAGTTCGGGCTCTATCCCTACACAGCGTACGGCGATGCCCGGTGGTACTTCTGAACAGCAGCCGCGGCACAGTGCGACCCGCCGACCGCTCAGGTTCAACAACCTCCGAAGCATGAGGCTCCACGCTTGAGAATAGTCTCGAGTCCACCTTCGAATATCCACCAACCGGCGCTTTCGTACCGGACCTGTTCCCGTCAATGTGGAGCCCTGCGGTGCCGGCACAGCCCTTGCTGGCTCCGTCACCATGTTGAAAACAGCCTCCACATTCCTCGCCCTCTCGGCCTTTACCTTGGCCGCCTGCGACAGTTCGGACGCCGCTCATGACCCTGCCCATTCCAGCCAGGCGTCTGCCCACATGAAGGAGGAAGCGGCAGAGCGGAAGACTGACACTGCGCCCCAGGGCGGCCCCGTTTCCGTCGCCGTGAACGAAGAAGGGTTCCAACCCAGCCGCATCGAGGTCCCCAGGGGCGATCCCGTCACCCTCCGCTTCACGCGCACCACCGAGAAGACCTGCGCCACGGAGGTGGCGTTCCCTGAGCTCGGGCTCAAGAAGCCTCTCCCCTTGAACCAACCAGTGGACGTACAGGTTCCTGCAAAGGAGTCCCGTACCCTCGCCTTCCAGTGCGGCATGGGCATGTACCGCAGTCAGCTCGTGATAAACTAAGCAGCTCCAGTCGGAACGCCGCTGAGGGCACGGTTCGGGGTGAGCTGGCAGGCCGAATGGGGTTCTTCCTGGACTTGGACGTGTATGCGCCCCGCCCGCTGCGGTATTCTCACGCGATGCGGCTCGTCCCTTGGGGGTTCCTCGTCCTCTTCCTGGTGCTCACCGTCGCGTGTACGCCAGAGATGCCCACTTTGACGCCGCACTCGGTCCAAGTGACGGGCGTGGGCTTCCCTGGCGTGCGCCTGCGGACGGACATGAGCGCGTACAACCCGAACAGCTACAGCCTCACCGTGCAAGCCGTCTCGGGACGTATCGTGCTCGATGGAATCGTCCCCCTCGGCACCGCGAGCACGCGAACGAGCGTAGTCCTGCCCGGCGAGGCCTGGCAACGCTTCTTCGTGGACCTGGAGCTCCCTTGGCTGAACCTGCCGGCAGCAATGGCGACCGCCCAAGCAAAGCAGCTGGTCCCCTACACCTTCGAGGGCGAAGCGACAGTGGGAGGAGCAATTCGCGTGACTGTTCCGGTACGCATGCAAGGTGCGGTGCTGGCCCAGCAGCTGCTGCGAGCCAGCATGGGGCTACCGGTCGCGGCTCTCGGCAGCGGCGTGTCGGACGAGCCCTGGAGCGCACGGTCAGGCCTCGCTGGGCAGCTGACGCCCACCCTCGGACGCCAATTGTCGCGTCCGTCGACTCCGCCTGAATCCCCCTTCGACGAGTACATACACGCTTGGTACCAAGAGTAGCGTGACCAAGGTGGAGGTCGCCAGACCGCCAACGACCGTGCGAGCCAACGGGGCTTGAATCTCACTCCCCTCCACTGCTCCGAACGCCAGGGGAAGGAGCCCCATCGCAGTAGTCAGAGTGGTCATCAGGATCGGCCTCAGGCGCCGCCGGCCCGCGGTGAGAACCGCCTCGATCACGGGCAAACCGTGCTCCCGCCGCAGTAGATTCGTATAATCTACGAGCACGATGGCATTGTTGACCACGATGCCAACGAGCACGATGGCGCCGAGGAAGGAGTTCATGTTCAAGGTGGTGCCGGTCGCGAGCAGCGTGAGGACGACGCCGATGAATGCGAAGGGCACGGACACCATGACGACGAGCGGGTGCCGCACCGACTCGAACTGGACCGCCATGGTCGCGTACACGAGGAACAGAGCGAGCAGAATGCCAATGAGCAATGACTCGAAGGTTTCCTCTTGCTCCGAGAGCTCCCCACTCAGCTCGATGGCAAAACCCTCCGGAACAGCCAAGCCCGCCAGTCGAGCTCGAAGGTCGCTCGCGATCTCGTCCAAGGGGCGATCGGCCGTGCCAGCGTCGATGCGAAGGGTTCGCTCTTGGTTGATACGAGAAATGGATGAAGGGCCACGGCGCTCTTCGACGCGCACGAGCGACTGCAAGGCGACACGCTCACCGGTGGGCGTGACAATGGGCAAATTGGGGAGCTGCTCCAAGCGCTCCCGCTCGGACCCACCGAGCTGGACTCGGATGTCGAACTCGTCGCCTTCGTCGCGGTAGCGCGTAGCGACGCGGCCCAGCACGTAGTGCTCGACGGCCGAAGCCACGTCGGCACTCCCCAGACCGAGCTCCGCGGCCCTCTCGCGATCGACGTGCAGGACTCTCTCCAGCTGCCCGAGCTCGCGGTCGGGGCGGGCGAATGTAATCCCAGGAACGCTCTCCATGATCTCGGCAACGCGCCGCCCAAGGCCATCCGCGACGACTAGGTCATGCCCCCGGATCTCCACTGCCAGGCGATCCGCGCCACGCCGCACGATACGCGTCAGGATATTGGCCGAACCAAGACGCACTTGAATCTTCGCGCCGGGAACCCCATCGACGGCGCGGCGCACCGCGGCTTCGATCTCTGCAATACCGCGGGTTCTGTCGGATACGGGCACGAGGGTCACGTCGACGCTCCCCTCGTTGCTGCCGCCCGGTCGCCACCAGGCAGGCGGCCCGGAGCTTGTCATCGTGTGTTCGAGCTCGCCCGGACGGAGCGCCCCGAGGATGCGTCTCTCGACGTCCTTGATGACGGTGGTGGTGACGTCGAGCGGGGTCCCCACCGGCAGCTCGACGGAGACATCGACGCGCCCTTCGTCCGCCTCCGGCATCAGCTCGACCCCGATGCGGGGCGCGAGGGCAAGGCTCGAGCCGAGCAGCACGACAGCCCCGACCACGATAGCCCAGGGCGCTGCCAGTGTCCCGCGCAGCAGTCGCTCGTAGGCCTCGTCGAGACGCTCCAGGGCCCGCCCGAACACCGCCGCGGCACGCCCGCCAAGCCGCGTCAGCAGCATCGGGCGTCTTGGCTTCTCGGAGCTTTCGGCCTTCGGCTCTCGCAGCAGACGCGCGGCCAACATGGGCACCAAGGAAAGCGCGACCGCCAGGGCGCAGAGCAATGAGAACGTCACGACGAGCGCCATCTCGGTGAAGAAGACCCCCGCGAACCCCCCCACGAAGACGACGGGAACGAACACCGCGAGCGTCGTCAAGGTTCCGGCAACGACGGCGCTGGAGACCTCACTGGCTCCCTCCACCGCAGCCTCGCGACTGGCCGAACCCTGGGACCGCTTGTGATAGATGCTCTCGAGAATGACGATCGCTCCGTCGACGAGCATCCCGATGCCGAGCGCCAGCCCTCCGAAAGAGATGACGTTGAGGGTCATGCCGCGGTAGTACATCAGGGCGAACGTCGCCACGATGCTGAGGGGTATTGCTGTCGCTACGACGAGGGTAGCACGCACGTTCCTCAAGAAGAGGAGCAGGACGAGTCCTGCGAGGAGAGCGCCGATGCCAGCGCTGGATTGCACGTTGGTGACCGCCGATTTGATGAAATCCGACGAATCCCACAGCATTTCTAGCTTCGCCCGCCCAGAGTACAGATCATTGAGGTGCGCGATCTCGTCGCGCACGGTCGCCGCAACCTCGACGGAGTTCGCTCCGGATTGCTTGTAGACGCGCATGCGGATGCCTGGCTCGCCATCGATGAAGAGTCGGCTGCGAACCTTTCGGATCGTGTCGATGACGACACCAAGATCCTGTACCTGCACCGGCGCCCCGTCGCGGGTCGTCACGACGACTTGGGAGATCTCATCGATGCTCTCGAACTCTCCGGCAGTGCGGATGACGACCTCTCGTCCCCGGTCTTCCATGTCGCCGGCCGAGACGGTGCGATTCTCCCTAGCCAGAGCCTCAGCGACCTGGTTCGCCGACACCCCGAGCGCGACGAGACGGCTGCTGTCGAGGGAGACGCGGATCTCTCGATCGAGGCCACCATCGACAGTGACCGACGCAACCCCGGGGACGCGCTCCAGAGCTCGGCTCAGCTCGTCCTCGGCGAGGTACTTGAGGCGGCGCTGATCCCCGCCGCCCACTACCCCCAAGAAAGCCACGGGGACCGATGCCAGATCGAACTTGTAGACGTTCGGAGGATCGGCGTCTTCGGGCAGGCGTGCGCGGATGCGGTCGATCGCGACCCGGATATCGTCGAGCGCCTGGTCGAGCTCGGTGCCCCAGGCGAACTGGAGCTGGACGCGGCTCAGCCCCTCGGAGGAGACGGCCTCGATGCGCTCCACTCCTTCGATGGTAGACGTGGCTTGCTCGATGGGACGAGTCACCAGGGTCTCGATCTCCTCGGGCGCGACCCCCTCGTAGGTGGTCGTGATCGAGACGCGCGGGACATCCACCGCCGGCATGAGGTCGACCGCGAGCCGCCGCAGTGCGACGATGCCAAAGAGCGCGATCGCCAGATAGATGATCGTGACGCCGACGGGACGGCTCACGGCGAGGCGGATGAGCCCCTTCACCGCTTGTCGTCCCCGGCCACACGGACCTCACCACCATCCCGCAGGTTGTCGGGGCCCAGGGTGATGACCACGGCTCCCTCGTTCAGCGGCTCGACCGCCGTGGTGCTCTCCGCGCTCCCGAGGATTCGCACGTCACGCCACTTCGCGCGCGTGCCCTCGACGACGTAGACGCCGGTGCTCTCGCCTTCCGGCGTGGATCGTTCCACCAGCGCGGCACTTGGCACCACCACGACGTCCTCGAGCGTGCGCAGCACCAGGTGAACGACGGCATACATTCCGGGCAGGAGCAGCGGAGTCTCTTCCGCCAACACACCTTCCACGGTCACGCTCCTGTCGAGCCGCCCCACCTCCGCCGAGCGGCGCGTCACGACGCCGCTGAAGCGGCGCGGGCCCGTCGCCTGGGTCGTGACCTCGATGGGCATGCCCGCCTTCACGTGAGAAAGGTCGCGTTCGGGTACGCGGAAGCTGACGCGGAGCGGCTCCTTCTTGACCAGGCGCAGCACTGGCGAGCCGAGCTGGACGAGCGATCCGGGATCCAAGTGGCGCTCCGCCACTGCGCCATCGAAGGGCGCGACAAGGCGCGCCTCAGTGACGTTCTGATACGACAGCGCGACGCGCGCCGCGGCCTGTTTCTGCTGGGCCTTCGCCGCCGAGACCTGCGCCTCGGCGATTTGCACCGCAGACCTCCGGGCATCCAGCTCCTGCTCGGAGACGAGCCGCTCGGAATAAAGATTCTGTCCCCGCTCCAGCTCGACGCGGGCTGCAGCCAACTCCGCGGTAGCCCGCTGCAGCGCGGCCTCGCCAGAGGACACCTCGGCACGCGCCTCGGCTGCTTGTCGCTCCGCCAAGGTGGCATCGATACGCGCAAGCAGGTCACCTTTCTTGAATACATCACCGAGGTCGACCCGGATCTCGGTGACGCGCCCGGTGACTCTAGAGGAGAGCTCCGCGACGGTGGCTTTGGTCTCCCCCCGGTGCTCCGCCGTCACGGTGAGCGAGGCGCGCTGAGCAACGGCCGTCCCCACCGCGGGTGGACGCGACCCGCTCCGCGCCGATGCGGTCTGCTCGTTCGTCCCGCCGCCGCCGAGAACGCCCGTCACGGTCAGCACCGCCAGCACGACGGCGACGACAGAGATGACCGCCACGCTCCACCATACCCGCGCCCTGCGGGGAGGCGCGGCTGCCGACTGTACCGGCTCGGCCTCGGTCACCGGGGACTCCCGGGGGAACTCGGGTGGCTCGACGCAGCACTACGATCGTTCAACATGGACGGACTATTCTCGATCGTCATCGTACTTTCAAGTCGAGGCGCCAGCAGCGCGGCACCGCCCACGTGACGCTCAGAGGGACGCACGCGTGCTCTCGCGAGTCGCTTACGTACCGCAGTGGAACCAGTGGCAAGCCGTTCGTATTCCCCGTGGGGCAGGCCTGGCCATCTTGTCCGGGCATGCTTCGACCGGCTTCGCACGATGGGTCCGGCTGACGGGGCTCGTCCGGCCCCACCCACCCGAGCCGGCCACGAACCCAACCGCGGGCGAGGCACACTTGGCGGTCACGTCCCTCACTCGGCAGCAGCGGTGGCCGGCGAGAGGCCGAGAAACCCGCCGGATTGACGCTTCCAGAGGCGGGCGTAGAGCCCCGCGGAGCGCAAGAGCTGGTGGTGGGTTCCCTCCTCGACGACACGCCCCTCGTCGAGCACGATCAGGCGGTCCATCGCGGCGATCGTCGAGAGGCGGTGGGCAATGGCAATCACCGTCTTGCCTTCCATCAGCCGGTCCAGGCTACCCTGGATGGCGGCCTCTATCTCCGAGTCGAGCGCCGAGGTCGCTTCATCGAGGATGAGGATAGGTGCGTCTTTCAGCATGACGCGTGCTATCGCGATACGCTGACGCTGACCGCCCGAGAGCGTCACCCCCCGTTCCCCGACGTGCGCGTCGTAAGCGGTCCGTCCCTTGACGTCCCGGAGCTCGGCGATGAAGCCGTCGGCCTCTGCCCGAGCAGCGGCCGCGCACATCGCTTCGCGGGACGCCTCGGGACGACCATAAAGGATGTTTTCCCCAACGGAGCGGTGTAGGAGCGAGGTATCCTGCGTGACGACGCCGATACTCGCTCGCAGGGACTCCTGGCTGATCTCCGCGATGTCCTGGCCATCGATCTCGATGCACCCGTCGTCCCGATCGTAGAACCTCAACAAGAGGTTGACGAGCGTCGATTTACCAGCCCCCGAACGCCCGACGATTCCGACGCGCTCGCCCGGAGCAATCTCGATGTCGAGGCCATTGAAGACGAGCGGTCCGTCGCCGTAGCGGAAGCAGACTCCACGAATGCTGATGCGCCCTTGGTCCACGCGCAGCGGAGGCGC
Source organism: Pseudomonadota bacterium (assembly GCA_023398955.1). GTDB lineage: Bacteria > Myxococcota_A > Polyangia > Polyangiales > Polyangiaceae > JAEWRL01. The sequence continues at coordinate 25,329 of JAEWRL010000032.1, read as the reverse complement.
CCCAGGCCTGTCCTTGACGCGCTGCTCGACGGAGATCGACGACATCCCATCCTGAACCGTCCCGATGTTCTCGAAGAGCATCGAGACCTCCCACATGATCCATTGCGACATGCCGCTGAGACGCAGAACGAACCCGACCGCCATGGCAACGGTCCCGATCTTGATGGCGTCGTCGGTCCAAAGCAGCAACGCGACCGCTCCTACGGAGACTAGTAGGAGCGCATTGAGCAGGTACAGGCACACCCAGAAGACGGTCACCAAGCGCATCTGGCCATAGACCGTCGACAAGAAGGCGCCCATGCTCTCCTTCGCGTAGCTCTCCTCTCGCTGAGAATGGGAGAAGAGCTTGACGGTCGCTATGTTGGTGTAACTATCGACGATTCGACCCGTCATCACCGATCGCGCATCCGCCTGCTTCTCGGACACGGCCCGCAGACGTGGCACGAAGTACCAGAGGAGCGCGACGTAGCCCGCGAGCCACGACAGCAAGGGCGCGATGAGCCGCACATCGGCGCTCGCGGCGATGACCACCGCACCACCGAAATAGACGGCCACGTAATTGAGGACGTCGAGCACCTTGATGACACTCTCGCGCACGGCGAGGGCCGTCTGCATCAACTTCGTCGCGATGCGGCCCGCAAACTCATTCTGGAAGTAGGTCAGGGACTGGTGCAGCAGGTAGCGGTGAACGTTCCACCTTATCCTCATGGGATAGTTCCCCAGTAAGGTTTGGTGAAGCACTGAGGACTGAAAGAGTGCCGTCAGAGGCAGCACGACGACGATCAAGAGGGCAATGAGCAGCAGCTTCGTGCCGGCCTCGCGAAGCAAGGTGTCTGGCGAGTACTGGGAAAGCCAGTCGACGATGTTGCCGAGGAACCCGAAGAGCGAGACCTCGACGACCGCCATCGTGGAGGTCAGCGCCGCCATGATGGCTATCGGTCGCCAAGCTCCCCGCGTGTAGTGATGGCAGAAAGCAAGGAGCGACTTCGGTGGCTGGGTGGGCTCGGCGGTGGGAAAGGGATCGAGGCGTGATTCGAACCAGCGGAACATTGTTACTCTCGGGGATGCGCGCGGGGAATGCACTGAGCGGCGCCGGTATGACAGGGCGGAATGCCGCGAACGTCGGAGAGAGCCTCATGCATCTCGAGCCGGTACTGCGCCTCGCCATCATCGCGTCGGCCGGACGCGGCGCTCGGGGAGATGCCGCTCGGGCTCGCGAAGACAAGGGCGGGCGCAGCGGGACCTGATCGGGGCCAAGAAGGTGACGCAGGTTCTCGCCCACGTCAAACGGAGCGGCCAATCGGACCTGATACTGGGGCATCGCGCCCCAACTTGCGTATTCGCCGCGGCTTGCCGCGTTCGTCCCCGGTGACCACCGCACAAAGGGCTCGAAAATGTAACTAGGCCGGCGGGTGGTGCGCTGGACATGACCGTGTTGAGCCCCATGCACCGGCAGAGGAATGGAGCGGGTCCCGCCGCCCGCAACACCAAGGCACGTCCGAAGGGAGACTTCGCTTGCAGAATCTATTGAGGACGGTGGAGACAAAGGACCGTGGAGGGAGCGTCGAGGGAGCTGATGCTGCAACCCCTTCGGCGGCGGCCCTGCATGAGCGCTACGCAGCGGTGCGCGCCACCACTGAGCGTATCACGGCTCCCCTGACCGCTGAAGACCAGCAGCTGCAGTCCATGACGTCTTGCAGCCCCACCAAGTGGCACCGCGCGCATGTTACGTGGTTCTTCGAGACCTTCGTGCTGGCGCCCCGCGGAGTACCAGTCGTCAATGCGAGTTACAAGCACCTCTTCAACTCCTACTATGTGACGGTAGGCAGCCGCCACCCACGTCCAAAGCGAGGCATGCTCTCGCGCCCCACCGCGGAGGAGGTGACCCGGTACCGTCGCGCCGTCGACGAGCGAATGCTGGAGCTTCTAACGAAGGCCGACAGGAAAGAACTCGAAGCGCTGAGTCCCATCGTCGAACTCGGACTGGCACACGAACAGCAGCATCAAGAACTGATGTTGACCGACATTTTGAACGCCTTCAGTGAGAACCCACTGTTTCCCGCTTACTCTGCGATGGATATCGGTGCGTCTCGGCCGCTCGCCTATGCGCCGGCGCTCCCAGGGAGCTCGACTGAGACGAGCACGGCAACCGCCCCCCAGCACAGTCTTACAGCGAGATCCGAGTTCGTCGAGTTCGAGGGCGGGCTCGTCCAGATCGGGGCTGACGGCGCAGGGTTCTCCTTCGACAACGAGCGCCCGCGTCATCGAGCTTGGCTGGAGCCGTTCGCCCTCTCGCGTCGCTTGGTGACAGTCGGCGAGATGAAGGAGTTCATCGCTGCCGGGGGATACCGCACACCAGAGCTGTGGCTCTCGGAGGGCTTCGATTTCGTCCAGGCGAACGCGGTCGAGGCGCCGCTCTATTGGTACTCGGACGGCAGTGACTACCAAGTGTTTGGGCTTCAGGGGATGCGGGCGCTGATCGACGACGAGCCGGTCACCAACGTGTCCTACTACGAGGCGGACGCCGTCGCGCGCTTCCTCGGTGGGCGCCTGCCGACGGAACGGGAGTGGGAAGCCGCCGCCAGCGGCGTGGAACCGAGGGGCAACCTCTTGGAGTCCGGCTCCTTGCGCCCGCTCGCTTACGACGTGCGTCGTCCGAGCGGGTCACTGGCAGACCTTCCGGGACAGCTCTTCGGCGATGCCTGGGAATGGACCAGCTCGAGCTACGACCCCTACCCGGGGTACCGAGCGGGCCCCGGCGCGCTCGGGGAATACAACGGCAAATTCATGGTAAACCAGAAGGTTCTGCGCGGCGGCTCCCACCTCACCCCAAGGGATCACGTGCGTCCGAGCTATCGCAACTTCTGGCACGCCCACACCCGCTTCCAGGTTTCGGGGTTTCGGCTGGCCAAGGACGCCTGAGGCGTCGATACGAGGGTACTGACAATGAGCAGAGTCACCGCCACAGGGACGAGAAACACCGCGCTGGACGCTGACGAGACGCCCTCCACTGGGCGTCTCCAATCGGGGGCCTCGGGCGTGCGCCGGCGAGTGCCGCTCTCGGGGGAGCTGTTACCAAGCCCTCCCGAGCACCTGGAACGCGGCGACGACGCGCTCGATCCAGGCGTGCGCGGAGTGGCCGAGGTGGTCCGAGCAGGGCTTCAGCATCGCCCCAAGCGGCTGCCATCCTGGCTCCTCTACGACGCCGAGGGCTCAGGGCTCTTCGAGCTCATCACCGAGTTGCCGGAGTACTACGTCACCCGAACCGAGCGGACTATCTTCGAAGCGCAGCGCCACGTCATCGCTGGCCACGTGTGCCCCACGGGGCGCGAGCGACTCCAGGTCATCGAGCTCGGTGCCGGCACCGCGACGAAGAGCCAAATCCTCTTGGGCGCCATCGCGGCCCAGCAAGGTGGTTGTACGTTCCATCCCGTCGACGTCTCTCCCTCGGCGCTCGAGCTAGCGTGCCGCCGCATTGGCCAGGAGGAGCCGCTCGTACAGGTAGCCCCCTGGGTGATGCACAGCGAGGATGCACTTGTTGCCGCCAGCCGGCTCCCCTCACCCAAGCTCGTGCTCTTCATTGGCAGCTCGCTCGGCAACTACGAGGAACCCGAAGCCCTGGGCTTGCTGCGCGGGGTTCGCGAGGCGGTCGGCAGTGGCGGATGGCTCCTCTTGGGCATGGACCGTCGCAAGACCCTGCAGCGGCTCATCCCGGCCTACGATGACGCGCAAGGTGTCACAGCGAGATTCAACAAGAACATCCTGGCGCGGATCAATCGCGAGCTTGGTGGACGCTTCGAGCTCGAGCGATTCGAGCACGTCGTCGTCTGGAATGAGTCGCTTTCGCGCCTGGAGCTCTATCTCGAGAGCAAGGTGGATCAGCTCGTCCACATCGAAGGCCTGGGGTTGGATGTCGCCTTTCGAGCGGGAGAGCGCATCCACACCGAATCGAGCCACAAGTACGACGATGCCATGGTAGACCACCTGCTTGGCCGGTCTGGTTTCCGTCGGTTGCATACCTTCACTGATGAAGAGCAGCTGTTCCTCGTGGTGCTGGCGCGGGTGACCTGAAGCTCCAGGCCAGAAGGCCAGAGCGGGAGCTGTCGTCGCCGCGGCGCAAGCAAACGAACCCGGCGCGAACAAACTGACCCAGCGGTCACAGTGCGTTTCCCAGCACACGCGAGATGCGCCTCGGCGACGCTCGTAGAGGGGACCTCCCATTCGGGTGACTCGATCCGTCGAGCGGGCTATGGTGGGATATGCTTCTCATTGCTTTCTTTGCTGAGTGGAACGGTGCTGCCTCGGGCGGCCCAGGGCGATAGAGGGAGGACGGAAACGTGACGATGAACAGGCTCCGTGGCCTCTGGTTTGCGCTAGGATTGGCACTGCTCGGGCAACAAGGTTGTGGGGGCAACGAGTTCGGGACCTCGAGCTCCGCTGGCGCGGCGGGCACCGCAGGGACCGATGTTGATCCAGGGTCTGAAACCGGCGGTCGCAAGCCACACGACGAGGGGTCCGGGGGACGGGACGTCAGCAGCGCAGGCGCGCAGAGCGCCGGCGGTGAAGGCGGCGAAGGCGGCGAAGGCGGCGAAGGCGGCGAAGGCGACTCGACCGCAGTGGCGGGAGCCGATGGACTCGGAGGGCGAGCCAGCGGAGCTGGTGGCGCCGCGGGCGGTCCCAGCACTGCCGGCAGCGGACCCGATGGCGGCGCGGGCGACGCCAACACGGCCGGCTCGGCGATGAGCGGCGCCGGGGGGAGCCCCGCACTCGTCGGAGGTTCCGGGGGTCGTGTTCAAGCCGGAGGCAATGCGGGCGCGGGCGCGGACGCGGGCGGGAGCAGCGGTTCGGGTGGGAGAGCGATCGGTGGGAGCGGCGGCTCCGAAGGCGGGGCCGCTGGCGCCGCGGGGAGCGAAGAGCCAGCAGCGCTGGGGGAGGCATGCCTCCGGAACAACGATTGCGCGTCCGGAGCCTGCGTCCCAGGGCCGAACGAGGGCTACGTCTGTTGCGAATCCGCCTGCGACGGCCTCTGCCAGGGCTGCGCCGCCGACGGAAGCTGTACTCGCACGCCAGCCAGGGATCTCCGCTGCGATCCGATCGATTGCCCCGACTCGAACGACTGTGCCAGCTATCCCGAGGACCTCGTTGTGGGCCAGTGCGCGGAGTTCGGCGCGTGTGTGAACGAGGTGGACTACTGCACCGCCGCCTTCGAGCCCTCTGGAACCTCCTGCGGTGAGGTGAGGACGTGCGACGACAGCGGGGTCTGCGGGTGCGCCTCGGGTGCCGCGTGCAGCAACGAATGCCCCTGTGGCACTGGCGAGGGAGCCTGCACCAGCAACGATCAGTGCGAGGCAGACCTAGTTTGCACCGCGGCTGCTGTCACGAAGCTCGGGTTCGAAGGGGGCGCACGGAGCTGCATGCCCGCTCATTGCGATAACGACGCCTGGGACCCCTCCCAGGGGGAAACGAGTCAAGACTGCGGTGGTGAATGCGGCTGCCGCGCCACCTATGAGCTCATTTCTTTCACGGAGGCTCCCGGCCAAGCAGGACTCCTCAGCGACGTGGAAAGCATCTCGTTCAACGACCTGAGCGGCGACGGGAACACGCTCGTTGGCCAAGCCTTCGACGACGAGACGATGGATGACTTCCCCATCAAGGTCGATGTGTCAGGTGCCGTGACCTTCCTGGGCGGTTTCGGCGCCGGAGGCGATGCGACCTTCGTCAGCGAGGACGGGTCCGTCATCGCCGGGACCCTCTACTGCAATGATCCCCCAGACTGCACGGAGGACACGGCGCTCAGGCCCTACTGGTGGCCCAACGCGACAACTCCCACGAAGCTCCCCTTCGGCACTCCGATCAGCGGCATGTCAGAGACGGGAGACCTCGTCGTCTATACGGATTACGGCTCTACCCCAATCAGAGCGCAGATGTATCGCAGGTCAACCGGATCTTCAACGTATACGACAGCGGTCGTTGGCGCTTCCGGGCTCTCCGCGGACGGAAGGGCCCTCTACGGGAACGCGCCAGAGGACACTCGGGGAGACGCCGTCTGGTTCAGCCAAAGCGGGGACGTCTTCACGCCGCCCTACCCTGACGACTGGACGTGGGGACGCATCCGCGCCATCAGCAGGGACGGCAGCGTGTTCGTTGGCCTGGGAGCGGTGCTCGTGGGGATCGGCGGAGAAACCTTCCCGTTCATCTCGCAGAACCGCTCATTTGAGCTGATCTCACTCCCGCCCAATCTTACCGCCATGAACCCGAGCGACATCTCGGCCGACGGCCGGCGCGTCGTTGGCTGGGCTACCAAGGTGAACGCGAGCGTCCAGGAAGGCGTTCTCTGGGATCGAACCGGCGGGGTGCGGACCATCTTCGACGAGCTCGCCGCCCGCGGCTTCGAGCTCCCAATCGACGTGACGGAGGTGGCTGTCGCGCATTTCATCAGCAGCGATGGCCGCACCATCATCGGCAAAGGCGGCAATGGTGTTGGCCCGTTCTGGCGCGTCGTGTTGCTCGACTAACTGAGCGAGCGCGGTTCTCGGACGCTGACGGCCCAGCCCCTGGCGGGCGAGCGCGCGCTCTGGCGCCGTTCATCGGCATCACTGTCGCTCGCTCAGGGGCTGCGCCGGGGTCGTCGTGACCGCCAGCTCCGCGACTTGCTCCGCCACCTTCGCCCCCGTCAACAGTCTTCGGTGGGAAAGCAAGCGCTGTCCCCGTTCGCGAGCGGCAGGCAGCACTCCGACTCGCAGTCCCCGTCGTCGTCGCAGCGTGCCGCGCACACACCGGGCCCACCGCGCTCCAGGTCGAGGCAATAGGATCCAGGACTCTCCTCGTCGAAGTCGCAGCAGTCGGCGCTGTCGTCGCAGCTGAATCCGTTCTCCCGACAGGAACCGTCACCACATAGTCTCGCAGCCGTGCAAGCCCCCGAGTAGTCATCGAGCACCGCACAGCAACCCGAGACGCACTTCGCGTTGGCGTCACAGGTCGACGCGCATAGGCCGCTGGATGCGTCCTCGTCGGCATTGGGCTCTCCAAGGCTCGCACCGCCTTCGGGAGCCGCGTTACCGGCTGGCGTCACGCTGGTCGCCACGCAGGCCGCGTCCGGAAACCCACAGCAGTCCCCAGAGCGCCTACAAGCGTCTGCCTCCTCGACGCACTGTCCCGCCCCAGCATCTTGCGAGCCGCCGACCCCTCCAGCGCCCCCCGCCGCGGCGGTCGTGCAGTCACAGGACAGGTAGTCCAGGCCATCTCCACGACACAGCTGCGTCCCCGAGTGAAGCTCGTCGCAGTCGCAATCACGGCGTGCTCCCGGCTCGCAGGGGTCTCCATCGCTGCTGGCACTCTCCTCCTCGCCGCAGCCCCCGAACCCGCCGAAAGAGGCGCCCAGCACGAGCAACGTCGCGAGAACCCGCGAGCAGGAACGCCAAGGCCCGCCGCCTTCCCTGCCATCTCCCATCAGCGTCCCTGTGATTCCCTCGTGCTTCATGATGCCGCAGTGTTCCCGGTGAAACGTGCGAAGGCAAGAGCCAGCGTGGCCAGCGCGAGCGCGACGAGCCCGCTGCCCACAGCGCTACGCCGCCGGGTGGCGCAGCTCGGGACGGCGTTCCACTGGGCAGTTTCGGGAAGCCGCGCCGCGCCGCTGCCCGCCGCACCTGCGGTCCCGCTCGCTGCGGAAGACGAGCCGTCGGCTCCGCCAGCACCTTCCTGGATGAGCCAAGACGGCCGCGCGTAGCCACCGTCCTTGGCAGCGTCGTCGACGACCGCCTCTATCCAAGCGCGCCACGGCGCGAGGCTCTGGTAAACCCCAAGCCCCAGGTCGTGACGTGAAAGGACGCCCGCCAGCTCGCCGTCCTCGGAGAGCGCTGGCCCCCCCGAATCACCGCGCAGGGTGGAGGTACCTGCGACGAACTCGCCTTCCGACAGCTCGGCTCCGCAGGCGTTCCCGATGCACTCCACTTCGAAGGGCGCGCTCTGGCGGCGCACTCCGAAGACCTCGCCGTCGCTGCCGTAGCCGACTGCCGTCAAAGATTCGTCCGCATCGAGGCTGACCCAGCGCGGCGAAAGGGTGGGCGTGTCCCGCCAGGCAGGGACGAGGCGCAGCAGCGCCAGATCCGCGCCGCAAACGGGATCATCCTGATCCGCCGAGCCGGGCGAGTGGATGCCCTCGACATCGACAGCGTCGGCGAGGACCTCGGGGTACATCTCGCCGGCAAGGGTCACGCGCAGGGCTTCGGGCTCCAGCGGGTCTACGAAGCGAGCGCTCTCGCAGTCGTCAGCGTCGTTCGTCTCGGCCACACAGTGATGGGCCGTGAGCACGAGGTTCGGGAGCAGGAGGCTGCCCGTGCAGATCGCCGGCTCCCCGTTCTGATAGGTATAGATGCCCACCACTGCGCCCGCGGCGCCTGCCGCCACCTCGCCCCCGGCGATGGCGGCCGTCGTCACGACGAACCCTGGCCCGTCCGGGGCGCTGCCTGGCATCTCGGGGCCGCTGCAGGCGAGGGTTGCTCCGAGCAAACCGAGGAGGCTGGGGATTCGCCCACACTCCGCTGCGCGCCTCCTGAGGTGCGTACAGCCCATGATTCAAGGGAGATCGACGAAGGGCAGCGCGTCGCCCATGCTACCCGGCTCGATGCCCCGCGGGGCGGTGTCCCCGAGTCCAAGCTGTCCAGCGCTGTTTGCGCCCCAGCACTTGACCCCAGCAAGCTCGTCCTGCGCGTCGGGACCATCCTCCCCGCTCCGCCTCCCGAACAGGACACATGCCGTGCCGGTGCGGGCGACGAGCTGGCGCGCGACGAGGTTCTCGCCAAGGTCGAGCGACGGCATCTCCGCGCCGAGCTCCCCCGGAGCGACGCCGATTTGCCTTACCCCGGGCAGGCCGATGCTGCCCTCGCCATTACCGCCCCAGCAATAGACCCGATCCTGCTCGCTGCGCGCGCACGTGAAGACGCTCCCGGCTGCAACCTCGCGAACCCCCGTCCCGGCGGGGAGCGCGACTGCCGGCAGAGCATCACCCATCTCACCGGGTTGGTCCCCGCGGGCCTCGCGGTCACCGAGGCCGAGCTGCCCCAAGACGTTGTAGCCCCAACACTTGACCTCACCGGCGTACCCTACGGCGCAGCGGTGCCACATGCCGCCACCCAGGGAGCGCACCTCGAACTCCCTTCCGAGCTCCACGGAGGGCAGCGCGTCGCCCATCTCGCCGGGCTCGTCGCCGCGGGCTTCCGTGTCGCCCAAGCCGAGCTCGCCGTGGGAGTTGGCGCCCCAACACTTCACCCTACCATCCCTGAGCAAGGCGCAGACGCTACCGAATCCAATCTGAAGGACAGCGACCGCAGCGGTCCCGCCGAGGTCGACCGTAGGCAGCACTTCGCCCACCTCAGCGGCCTCGTCCCCGCGTGCTTCCGTGTCCCCGAGACCAAGCTGCCCGAACTGGTTGTCGCCCCAACACTTGATCTCGTCCGTCTCGAGGCTCACGCAGGTGTTCAGGTAGCCAGCGGTGACGCTCACGACGCGAGCGCCTTCGCCCAGCTCCACGATTGGCAACGCATCCCCCATCTCACCGGGCTCGTCCCCGCGGGCTTCCGTGTCGCCCAGCCCGAGCTGCCCTGCGTGCGCGGCTCCCCAGCACTTGAGCGCGCCGCCATCGAGGAGCGCGCACGTGTGGGTGAGGCCGGCTGCGATCGCCACGGCGCGCCTTTCCGTACCCAGGTCGACGGGAACGAGCTGGCCGCCGAGCTCTCCAGGTTGGTCGCCGCGCGCCCTGTGGTCACCTTGCCCGAGCTGACCAAAGCTGTTGTCGCCCCAGCAGCGGACGGCCCCGGCGGGAGAGAGGTAGCAGGCGTGACGATCCCCGACGGCGATGGCCGCCGCGCTCTCGCACGCGCTCGAGTCGTAACCGCTGCAATCCTCGCGGCAGCGGGCCTCCCCCGCAGCGAAGCCAAGGCTCTGGCAGGAAGCCTTGAGCGCGACGCTGCCGTCGCAACTCTCCCCGTCGTCGACGACACCGTCCCCGCAGGAGCCCTCCGCCGCACCGCCGCTGGCTCCCGCTCGACCTCCGACTTCCCCGGGCGTGCTCCCCGCTGCGCCAGGGGAACCACCGTGCCCGCTCTCCCCTGCTCCTCCATCTGCTGCCGTTGCAAGGTCGCCATCTCCGCAGCCCGGCACGGGAGACAGCGCGAGGAGCACCAGGAGACTGCCACCGGCGCGCGCCCCGGAGCGCACTCCGGCGCGAAGTGTGGTCGGGAAGAGCGGGATGGCGCGACGAGACACAGCAGCGCGACCGTAGCAGATGCCCCCCAGCACCCCAAGGGGGGACCCTGGTGGCGCGCTCGCCGCGGCCATGCAAGGCTCGGCCCTATCCTGCGTCAGGAATAGTCAATGCCATCGATTCACGGTCACGAAGTCATGGAGATGATGCTCGAGCACCCCCAGGGGCTGTCGCGCCAGGAGCTGGAGCAGATCATGACGGCCCGCTTCGGCCCCGAAGCACGCTTTCACACATGCTCGCGCGAAGACATGACGATCGCGGAGCTCATCGACTTCCTCGCCCAGCGCGGCAAGTTCGACGAGCAGGGCGGTCGGCTCAGCACGGCGCGCGATCGCATCTGCAACCACTGAGCGTAGAGCTTCCCGGTGAGCAGCAAGGGTCGGCCTTATCGCACGGTCTGCGTCGAGGGCTGGGAGGTGCTCGTGGGTCGCGCCGACAGTGACAATGACTACCTGACCTTTCGCGTCGCGTCGAAGCGCGACATTTGGCTGCATGTGGGCGGCGGCACGCCCGGCAGCCACGTCATCGTCCGGAACCCGGATGGGAACGACGTACCCGCTGGCGTCGTGGAGGGCGCCGCCCAGCTTGCAGCCTGGTACAGTAAGGCGCGGGGGGCGCCCCGGGTGGAGGTGCACTACTGCCGGGTCAGCGACGTGGCCAAGAAGAGTGGCGCGCCCAGCGGCCAGGTGACGATACGGCGTTTCAAGCGCGTCAAGGTCACTCCTTCGCGCCTCGGCAGCAGCGACGAGCCCTGACGCGCACCCTCACCATGGCCAGCCGGGCGCCGAGCTCCTGTTAGGCCATGGGGCGGGTTCTCTTTTTTCTGGCCCCCTGCGCTGAGGACGCGACTCAGCAGTAGCGGTTCCCGGCACTTCGACCGGGGCACCAAGATCAACGGCCATTCAAACCCAGTGCATTCGGGATGGTGGCCCCAAGCACAGGAGCTGCGTGATCAACCCGAGATACGTACCAGCCGGGAATTGACGGAACGCAGTTCGCCGGGGCGGCGCGATCTCCTTGCAGGGGTCGCGCCGCCAACGGCCCTCTCGCGGTCACCGCCCTGGCGCAGACTCTGGGAGCTGCGGGCGCTCAGGCCGCCAGAGCAGCGAGGCGGCGCTGCAGCATCTCGAGGAATAGGCTGATATCCGCCTCGCTGACATCGAGCGGCGGCCGGAGGCGAATCGTCTGCGCCCCAGCGCCGAGCAGCAGCAACGACTCCTCCTCCAGCGCTTGCTCGATGAGCCGATGCTTGTGCTCCGGGTTCCGTAAACTGAACCCCTGGTACAAGCCCAGGCCGCGTACATTGAAGATAAGCCCAGGGAAACGCTCCTGAAGCTCTCCCAAGCCAGCAACCAGGAGGTCCGTCTTGGGCTGCACCTTGCGGATGAGGTCTGCCCGTCGCACGAACATCATTTCTTGTACGAAGCGGACCATGTCAGTCAGACTGCCGCCCCACGTGCTGTCCAGGACCCCGTAGTCGACCATGGGGCGCTTCATGAAGATGGCTCCGTTGCCGAACTTCTTGGCAACGGCCACGGCGTCTGGCGGGTGCGGCAGCGCGAGGCAGTCGATGGCGAACACCGCGCCGCACTGGCCACCGGCCGTCTGCACCTCGTCGAAGGCGAGCCCGACCTCGTACTCCGCCGCCAGCTCGCTCAGCCGTTGGAAGAAAGCTGGCCTGGCCATGCGGTGTCCCCCGGCGCCCTGGATGGGCTCGAGGATGATGCCCACCACCTCATCGCGGTAACGGGCCAGGCAACGTTCGACGATGTCGATGGTTTGGCGGATCTCCCCGTCGTTCTCGGCCTCGGGGCGGGAGTTGTCGACGTGGGGAAAGGGGACGCGGATGTTGCCCGGGATAAACTCGTGAAAGTCCTTCGTGACGATGGGATCATGGCCGAGGTTCGTCACGTTGAGCGCGCCAATGGTGCGTCCATGGAACGCCCTGTCGAAGTAGATGAAACGCCGCACCAACGGCTGCTTGCCAGCGGCACGCATCTTCTCCGCATGGAGATTGATGAGGTACTTCATCATGTTCTCCACCGCCTCCGCCCCGGAGTTGACGACGTAGACCTCCAGGGTTTCGCCTCTCATGCAGCGCGGGGCCAGCTCGTGCAACAGGCGATAGTAGGCGAGGCACGCTGGCGTCAAGAAGTCAGGATTCGGGACCTTGTTGTTTGCTGCGATGAGCAGCTGCTCCTGGTACTGCGGCTCTTGAAGACAAGGATGGTTATGACTCAGGAGCTTCGAGCCATAATACCCTGCCCAGTCGAAGATACGGTCACCGTCTACCGTAGCCAACCACATCCCCTGGGATGCCGCGACGTCGACGACGAAGGGCTGAGGATCGGCGATGACATAGCGTCCCAGCTCATGGAGCAGCCGTTGACTGTGGGGACCGGGGAAACGGGGCATACCGCTTCCATAGTGACGCCAGCGTCGTGCCCCTTGCAAGCCGCTCGATCATGAGGCGGCCGCGGGTCCGCCCACAACGTGCGCACCACGGCGCTCGGTAGTCGTTGGCCCTAGCCTGAACCCGGGTGTCCTGCGCACCCCCATCGTTCCGGCGCGGGGCGGCAGGAGCGGGGCGTGACACCACCCCCCGCTTCGCGAGGAGTCCCGTCCTGCTTGAGCCGAGGGTCGCTCGGCAGGGAAGCCTGCTACTCGACCACCTTGTTCAAGGGGTACTCGACGATGTCCTCGGCGCCGCACTCCTTGAGCTGCGGGATGAGATCGCGGACGACGCCCCTATCCAGGATCGTGCTCACGCTGTACCAACCTTCCGCTTGGAGCTTGCCGATGGTCGGGCTCTTGAGCGACGGCAGGATACCCTCCACCCTGGCGAGGTTCCGCTCCTCGACGTTCAGCATCAGGCCCACGCGTCCACGAGCATCCAAAGCCGCCTTCAACAGGAGCGCGATGCTGCCTATCTTCCGGCGCTTCCACTCGTCCTGCCAGGCTGCCTCGTTGGCGATGAGCTGTGTCGTGGACTGCATGATCTCATGGACGATGCGCAGGTTGTTCGCCTTCAGAGAGCTACCCGTCTCCGTCACCTCGACGATGGCGTCAGCCAGATGGGGTGGCTTCACCTCGGTGGCGCCCCAGGAGAACTCGACCTGGGCCGTGATGCCGTTGTCAGCCAGGAACTGCTCGGTGAGCTCCACCGCCTCCGTGGCGATGCGCTTGCCCTGCAGGTCCGCGACGCTGCGGATTGACGAATCGCTTGGCACGGCGACCACCCAGCGCACTGGCCGGCGCAGCTGCTTGCTGTAGACGAGCTCTTGGACCTGCACGACCTTGCGCTTCAGGATCCAGTCGAGACCCGTCACTGCCGCGTCGATGAGGCCCAGCTCGACGTAGCGCGCCATCTCCTGAGGCCGGATGAGCATGCACTCGATCTCATCGTCGTCGATGGTGGGGAAGTAGTTCCGACTGGAGACGTTGATGTTCCAGCCCGCCTTGGCGAAGAGCTCTACCGTGGAATCCTGCAGGCTACCCTTGGGCAAGCCGATCTTGAGGATGGTCATTTCCCCGCTCCGTACATCTGTTCCGGGGTCATCAGGCGCTCTTGATTCACGCGAAGGCTGCCGTCCGCCTCGACGGTTCGATAGAAGCAGCTCTTGTATCCCTCGTGGCAGGCGGGGCCCTGCTGGCGGACGCGTACCACGACGGCGTCCATGTCGCAGTCCACCCGGAGCTCGACGAGCTCCTGCATGTTGCCGCTGCTCTCCCCCTTTTTCCAGAGCTTGTTGCGAGAGCGGGACCAGTAGTGCACGCGCCCCGTCTCCAGCGTGAGCCTGAACGACTCCTCGTTCATGTAGGCGAGCATCAAGACGTCACCGCTGTCGGCGTCCACTGCAACGGCCGTGACGAGCCCACCGCCCTTGGCGAAGTCGAGGGATGATTCGGGATTCAACGGAGACCTCCAGAGGGAAAATGGGGGAAGTGTGGCTAGCGGACGGCCCGGCGGCTGTCAACGTCAGAGGGAGAAGAACTGCCGAATTCTGTGGAGCAGCGCGCGACTCAGCGCCTCCTCGCCATTTCGCTCGGGGCCCGGCGGAATCTGGCTGAGCTGCGCCTACCTTTCGGTGAGCACCTGAGAGATGCGGGCAGCGAGCTCCGGCGAGTCCTGCGTCACGCTCTGGAAGTCCCCTTGCCCCACGACGAGCAGCGACGTGTTTCGCAGCGCCTCGATGGTGGCCATACGGCGCTCCCCGGTCATGGCAGCCACCTCCCCAAAGACACGCCCCGGCCCAAGCCGCGCCAGCTGGTGAGGCGCCTCTCCCTCCCGCTCGACGAGGACGGCGACCTCGCCACAGCTGACGACGAAGAGCTCCGTCCCCGTGTCGCCCTGGCGAACGATGAGCTCGCCTGCCTCGTAGGTCCTTTCTGCAACGACCTCGGCAAGCTGCTCGAGGGTCGCGGCCGGTAGGGCGTCGAAGAACTCCGCCCCCCTGAGGGTTCGCAAGCGCGATTCCACGTCCGTGGGGCGCTCCTTTTGCTCGGTCGCCATATCCCGGAAGCGCACGTCCCGAATTGGGAAGGGGATGGAGATACCTGCCCGCTGCAGGGCGTACCAGATGCGCTGACGCACCTCGGACTCGACGAGCAGGCGATTTTCGAAGTCCGTTATGTAGAACTGGGCGACGTACTCGACGCCGCTGTCAGCAAAGGCGTTGATGAGAATGCGCGGCGCCGGGGAGGTCAGCACCCCCTGGCTCCCGTGGACGGCCTCGGCAATAGCCCGCCGCACGCGGCCCGGTGGCGCCTCGTACTGGGCCTGTACCCTGACGATACGGCGAGTGACGGGCGTGGGGCGACTGAAGTTCTTGAGCGGCGCCTTCGCGAGCGTGCCGTTGGGAACGATGACCTCCACGAGGTCGTTCGTGACAATCTTCGTCGCGCGCCAGTTGATCTCCGTCACCTTGCCGATGAGCTCTCCCCCTTCCTGGAACTGGATGAAGTCCCCCACTGCAAAGGGCCGCTCCGTTTGCACGGCCAGGCCCGCAAAGAGGTTCCCGAGAGTGTCCTGCATGGAGAGGCCGAGCACGGCCGTCAGCAACGCGGAGGTCGTCAGCAGGGAACCCGGCTCGACCCCCAGGGCGCGCAGGGTGACGAGGGCCACCCCAATGAAGACGCATACCTGGATGATCTCGCGGAAGATCCGCGGGAGCGGGCGGCCCAAGCGCTGACCCAGAAACCAGTCGACGACGAGCTGAAACCCCAGGCGGCCAATCGCCGCCAGGAGACAGAAGAGCGCCGTCACCGCCAAGGACTTCCCGAGGAGGGAACCATCTCCGGCGAACACCCGAGCGCCACGCGCCACAACGTGCACGATCAGCAGGACCACGGGCACGCGCAGGCTCCGTCGCTCCGCCGCGGGCATCAGCACCCGGAGTGCGACGAGCAGCGCCAGCCCAACGACAAGGCCAAAGCTCCCCAGGGATGAGACCCCGCTCAGCAGCAGATCACGCCAATCACTCACTGATGTACCTCGCGCGCCCGGCTGCCTCTAGCAAAACGGCGCGCCGCCGACCACTGCCGCTGACACCTCGCCCCCCTGCCATTCGTCACGCACGAATGGCACCGATGGGCGGGGATGCTCCCTGGAACCAGGCCAGCTGGTTCTTGGAGCCCGATCTGAAGCCCCTAGAAGATCCCCACCCCGCCGAACTGCACGCCGAAGTTGTGGTCGGTGAAGTCACCGCCGGGAACGGAGCCACCGACGCCAAGGTCGAGGGTGGGACCGAACATGATGGCCCAGCTTGGCTGGGGGAACCAAAGGAACTGGCCTTCGCCGCTGAGGGCGGTGCGGGTGACCTCGTCCAAGTCAGAATAGGAAATGCCGCCGCGTGGCCAGAAGACCCAATCCGCGCTCAGAGGCATGGCATAGCCCACGCGAGGGTAGAGGATCAGGCCATCGCCGTCATCGTCACCACCTCGGGTGTAGAAGCCGAGGGAGCCGCCGAGGCTCAGCTGGTCGATGATGAAGCCATCGAAGCCTATGCGCGGCGCGTTGTAGCTGCCTCCGTGTCGGTGCCAGCCGAAACCGACGACCGTCCCGCTGCTGCTTTCGTCGTCGCCGGCGCCATCCGGTTCGTAGTTGTTGTGCCACCAGTGGATCCCGAACATGCGCTCGAAGCCGAGCACCAGGTCGCCCTGCTCACCGAGGGACTGGGCCAGGCTGGTGCCAGCGCCGAGCACTGTGGTGAGCGCGATGGTTGAAGCAATGAGATGACGCATCGTGGACTTGCCTCCTACTGTTCGTTCGCCGCCGATTGACGCATGTTGCGCACGCCGCGCGCAAGCCCTGGTTGGCGGGGACGAGCCGTCGATCCGCCCGCGCCGCACTTTGGCCGCGCCGTTTCCGTCGTCTGGGCAGCATGTACGGACAAGGGCCGGGCGGCCTGTCGCACCAAGAACTCGTGCTTGTTCGACTTGTCGCTAATTGCTCGGTCAGCCGTCTCCACGGTGGGCGTCTGACGAGGTTCCCCGCCGCGCCTTCCCGTCTGGCTCTGCTATAGCCCGGGCGCATGCCCCTTCCGCGTCCGACTGTCCTGCTCTTCGACATCGACGGCACGCTCGTCTCGACCCCGGGCGCGGGTCGTCGCGCCCTGGATGCAGCCTTCAAGGCGCTCCACGGCCGCGACGAGGCCTGCAAGGGCATCCGCTTCGATGGCATGACCGACGGGCTCATCGCGCGTCTGGGGCTCGGGGGCCTGGGTGTGGAGGTCACCGAAGCGCGCATCCAAGCGGTGCTGGATCTCTATATCCCGCTCCTGGCGGCGGAGCTCGATGCCTGCGGGGCGCGAGGCTGCACGGTGCATGTGGGGGTGGTGCAGGCCCTGGACGCGGCGCGCCGCGCGGGCGCGGCCCTGGGCGTGGGCACGGGCAACATCGAGGCTGGCGCCCGTCTCAAGCTGCAGCACGCGGGGCTCCTGCACTATTTCGATTTCGGGGGTTACGGCTGCGATAGCAGCGACCGCCCCACGCTTATCCGCTGCGGGGCAGAGCGGGGTGCCGCACGCTTGGGGGCCAAGCTCGAGGACTGTCGCGTCGTCGTCATCGGCGACACGCCCAAGGACGTGCACGCGGCGCGCGAGGTCGGTGCAGAGTGCCTCGGGGTCGGCACAGGCTCCTTCTCGCCGGAAGAGCTCCTGAGCGCTGGCGCTCACTGCGCTTTCCCGAACCTCGCGGCCCCCGGCGCCCTGGACGCCCTGCTCTGCTAACGCCCCCTCGCGTCTCCGCTAACGCCCCCTCGCGTCTCTCGCACAGTGACGGAAACTCGTTCGTGATGAAGCAGTACCTCGGCACTATCGAAACCTCTACCTCTCGTCCCCGAGAGCTCGTCGACATCACCGGTGACGTCCGCGAACACGTGCGGCGGTCCGGGATCCATGACGGCCTCTGCGCCCTCTATGCTCAGGGCGCCACGGCGGCGGTGATGATTCAGGAGAACGACGACCCGAACATCACGCTGGACGTCCTCGACTGTCTGGACAAGCTCGCCCCAGCGGGCGTCTGGCGCCACGACCACGTGGACAACAATGGCGCAGCGCACATCCAAGCGGGCCTCGTGGGCCCGAGCGAGGTCGTGCCCGTGCGAGGCGGCCTGCTTGGGCTCTCTACGTGGCAGAACGTCTTCCTCTGCGACTTCGATGGGCCCCGCCATCGCCGCACCGTCCTAGTAACTATCCAGGGGACCTGAAATTGTCTTTGACGACAGCCGCCGGAGGTGGCACCGTGGGGGCTCAATGAAGCGTTTCCGACATTGCAACCACATCACCGTGCCGGTAACCGGCATGGCATGGGCGCGCGTCGCGGAGGCGGATTCATGAGTCGATAGACGTTCCAGCATCGGCTCCTTCGTCAGCCGCGGCGCCCTCGGGTCCCGCGGCTTTCTTGCATTTCGTCCCCCCCTCCCGGCGCTTCCAGGAGCGCCTTTCCCCTCGTCTCGTCACTTCGTCTCCTCCCTTCGTCCCCTCCCCTTACGTGCCCCGCACCAAGGCAACAGCAGCCCTCCGGAGGTCGCATGATCAAGAGTCAACCCTCGCAAGAACACCTTCTTTGGAAGCGGAAACTGTTCCCCGAGCTGGTGCGGCTGGCGTGGCCCATCGCCGTCTCGATGCTGTCGTACAGCGTCATGACGGTTGTCGACACGCTCTTCGTCGGCCGGCTCGGGGCAGCAGCGCTCTCGGGCGTCGCCTTTGGGGGCGTCGTCGCCTTCACGTGCCTTTGCTTCGGCATCGGCATGATGCGAGCAGTGAAGATCCTCGTCTCGCAGTCTGCTGGCGCGGGCCATCGCCAGAACGCCGACGAGTACGTCTCGGCCGGCCTCGTCATAGCCCTCGTCTTGGGTGTCCTCGCCCTGCTCCTGGGCTACGCAGGGGAAGGACTGGTGCGGGCGTGGTCCCCAAGCGCCGCATCGGGCGCCTTGGCAGCCGACTATTTGCGCCTCCGCTCCTGGGGCGCACCCGCCGTCCTGGCGGCCTTCGCCCTCCGCGAGGCGAGCTATGGTCTGGGTGACAGCCGTCGCCCGATGACGGCCTCCATCGTCGCGAACCTGGCGAACATCCCGCTGAACGCCTTGCTCA
Organism: Pseudomonadota bacterium; assembly: GCA_023398955.1. Classification (GTDB taxonomy): domain Bacteria; phylum Myxococcota_A; class Polyangia; order Polyangiales; family Polyangiaceae; genus JAEWRL01. Next base: position 6,474 of record JAEWRL010000032.1, on the reverse strand, counting down.
TCTTCGGGCTGGGGCTTGGCGTGCAGGGCGCAGCGCTGGCCACCATTGCCGCCCAGGTCATCGAGCTCGCCATCCTCGCCGAGACGGCGCGGCGCGGCAGCATCCGGCTCGGTCCGCTGCGGGAACAGCGCCTCCGTCAGCTCGTCATCACGGGCTGGCCGCTGGCCCTCGAGTTCTTCCTCGACGTCAGCGCCTTCAGCGCCCTGGCAGCCCTCATCGCGCGCATGGGTGAGGTGCAGCTCGCGGCTCACCAGATCGCCATCCAGCTCAGTCACTTCGCGTTCCTCCCCGCCACGGCCGTGGCCGAAGCAGCGAGCGTGCTCGCCGGGCAGGCAGTGGGCGCCGGGGAGGACCGTCTCGTGCGTCGCGTCGCGGGACGCGCCGCGTTGCTCAACATGATCTACGTGGCGCTCTGCGGTGCCCTCTTGGTTGGCTTCGGTAGCCAACTGGCCCGCGCCTTCACACCCGACGCGCCGGTCCGCGAAGCAGCCACGTCGCTCCTGCACCTCTCTGCCCTCCTCACGAGCGTCTTCGGTCTCTACGCCGTCGTCAGGGCCGTCCTGCGCGGTGCTGGCAGCGAACGCTTCGCGGCCCTGGTCTCGGTCGCCTGCGCCTGGTTCGTCACCTTGCCGGCCGCCTACGCCCTCGGGGTGCATCTCGGCTGGGGCGCGCCGGGAGCTTGGCTCGGTTTGCTCGCAGAGGTCTCCTTGGGCCTGAGCATCGTCGGTTGGAAGCTCATGGGCAACTCGTGGCTCGCGGGAGCCGCTCGCGCCCGCGAACGCTTGGCCAGCACAGCAGGCGCGCACTCGACACTGCAGCCATTTCCTGTTGGAGCGGGCGACCTCGAGCCGGCCTCGGTCAACCCGGCAGTCTAGTAGCGGCCAGTGGGCCCGGCAAAGCGAGTCTCACCCCATCCAAATTCACCGCCAGTCATCGGGATTGCTTGACATGCCGACGTGGCACCTGTAGAGAAGCGGTCCCCAACGCGGGAGTAACTCAGCGGTAGAGTGCAACCTTGCCAAGGTTGACGTCGAGGGTTCGAATCCCTTCTCCCGCTCCGCGACTTGAAGGCCAGCAGCGATGTTGGCCTTCAGCTTTTTGTGGGAAATCCGGGACTTTACGCACTGTCGGGGAGCGACGCTGCAGCGCAATCGCGCCCTTCGTTCTCACACCGGACGTTCGGGGAGCACCACTTGCCATACGTGGAGCACCACTTGGAGCACCACTTGCCTCCGCACGAGGTATCGATTTCGACTCTGAATCGAGTACCCAGTGGTGCTCCTCGAATCGAATCTCCATCGCCTCGGCAGGGCCCAACCAGCAACCCCACACTGGCCCCCGATGGGGCGCCACCGATGGCTCCGTCAGCTGGGGACTGCCAGGGTTGCGGATTGCGCTGCGAGCAGCGGAGGCCCTTGCGTTCACGACCCGGCTAGGCGGCACGGAATGCGCCCTTGCCTGCACTTCAATGCGCGGAGTACGCGAACGAAGCGCGAGACGAGTTCGCGCTGAGCGTCGGTCAGTCCGTCGAGATTGATGCCGGGTATGCGTGCTCTCCGGGAACGTGTACGGAGTCCTAACATAGCGAGTTTCGGCCGTATCGGCCACTCGCTTCACGATACCCGTCGTGCGTCGAGGCGTCAAACCCTTGAGGGCCGCCTCCCGCAGCCCCGAAAGCACCCCGGCTTCCAACATCCCCGGCGCTACTCGTCCTCGTCGTAGATGCCCGCGCGGGTGATCGAACCCGCACCGAGGTCCCACTCCAAGAATTCTGCCTGCGCTTTCTCGCCGGACGTCATCGGTTTTGCCTCGGCGTCCATTCCATCGCGCGACGGGAAGATGCCCGCAGGGGAAGGTCGTCCCACCGTGCCGGAAGCACGCGGCCGGTCCGGCGCTGCATAGCCCAACACGGCTTCGGGTCGCTTCGTCTCCATCTCAGGAGAATGACGGGTAGACATCATCTCGTCGAGAACGTGCGGACGCCTTTGAATCTCGTGACGCCCACGCGCACGCGCGGCGGTCGCTGCTCTACGCGGCGTCGAGTCCACCGAGTGCCTGCTGTCCTCGTGACGGCATGCGCTCGGTCACCTTGACCAAGAAAGGCCGTAGACCATGCACCTTTTACTCAAAGATCAGATTGCGAAAACCACGCTCGGAAAGGCGTTGCCGAACCCTGGGGATTCGCGCCTCCTCACGGCGCTCACCGGTCTCGTGGGGCTTCGCGATGCGAGACGCATCGTTCACCGCATCGGAAGTGACCGCCTGCGTTCCGCTTCTGTGGCGGAGCTCGCAGCAACCTGCGCGTTTCCTGCGGTTGTCGCGGAGCGCGTCATCTTGGCGCGCGACATCGGGACGATGCTGACGACGCCGCGTCCTTCGACGGACTGCGCGCGTGCCGTACTCGACCATCTGCCGTCAGGGCTCACGAGCCTCGACGTGGAGGTCCTTCTCGGCTTCGCACTCACGAGCAACTTGCGCGTCAAGACCGTGCTACTCCTCTCAAAGGGAGGCAGCGCGAGCCTTGCGGTGATGCCGCGAGACATCTTGACGCCCATGGTGCGGGTGGCGGCATCCGCGTTCGTCCTCGTACACAACCACCCGTCCGGGGATCCGACACCCTCTGTGGAGGACCTGCAGTTCACCAGGTCTGTTGCACGGGTCGCAGCCGTCCTCGGAATCGATCTCGTTGACCACATCGTTGTGGCCGAGTCCGGCTACGTCTCGCTCAGTGAGATGGGCCTCCTCGCCAGCGCCGTCGAGCATCCACCTGAAGCCCCCAGCACACATTGACGGAAGGAGATGCGCCATGAGCACCAAAGAGTACCTGGTGATCCGCATCGGCGTCTCGATCGAGTGTGATGAAGAGACGCTGGAAACGAGTCCCACGGCTGCGAACCCAAGAACCCGGCATAGCGATGGCACGGTCTCAGCCTCGAAGGACGACGGGACGACCACATGTCGCCAGCCCCTGAGATCCCGGAGTCGCGCTGAAACCCCAGATGGAATGACCTCCGAAAGGAGCGATGGCATCTCCGAAGCCCAGCGCAAGGCGCTTTTCCGCCTGGCGCTCAATCTCGGAGACCGCGATGGCGCGCTACAGCGTGTCCTCAATGCCCTGGGTGTGCGCCGCCTCGACGAGGCCACGCGCGCGCAGGCGTCGCGGGCCATTGATGCACTGAAACAGCAGAGCAATGGCCGCTCGCACCGACCGTCGCATGGAGCCCGTCATGCTTGAGCTCCCGGCGACGACCTCGGGCGAGCAGCTCGCAAGCTATGCGCTCTGCCCACGGCGATTCAAGTTCCGGCACATTGACCGAGCGGAGCCAGAGCGTCGCTCGGTGAGCCAGATCCTCGACGCGGTCGTTCGTGGCGCGATCATTTGGTGGTTCACGGAGCGACTCGCAGGACAAGAGCCAACGATGGAGGACGCGGACGCCGTCGCGGCAGCAGATCTCCTCGCGGAGACCTGTGTCGCGAAGGTGCGCTGGAGGAACGAAACGCCGGAGTCCATCGAGGCGACCGCGCAGGCCCTCGTCCGAGCATACCTCGCGGAGTACGGCGACCTTCCGGTCATCGCGGTGGAGCAGCCATTCAAGGTAGATATCTCGGATCCAGAAACCAGCGAATACATCGAGCGTCCGCTCGTCGGTTCCTTCGACCTCATCATCGGAAACGGCGACAAGATCGTGCACCTGAAGACCACGGCACGCGGGTGGAGCAAGCTTAGCCTCAAGCGACATCTGCCTATCGGCGCCATCGTCGCGGCAGCGAACGTGCTCCATGGCGGCCCCTCCAGGGTCACCGTCCATACGCTCCTCCGGCAAAAGAGGCCGCGCGTCGAACTGCATAGGGTGGAACGCGGGGAAGCAGACAACCGTTGGTTCTTCGAAGCCGCCAAAGACATCGAAGCCGCCATCCACGCGGGGCACTTCCCGCCATCTCCGGGAGCCAGGTGCCGCGACTGCGAGTTCGCGGCGCGGTGCCTCGGCGAGCAGGCGGAACTCGGAGCAATGCCAGCACCATCGGCGACTCCGCCGGCCGCCATCGGCGTCTGATCGACACCCACTCGCCCGGGGAGGGGAGACAATCCTCTGTCCTCCTCCCTGGGCCACTCCTTAGTTCGGGGCGCGTCTCCCGCGCGCGAGCATGGTGCTCACGCATGGGATCTCACGTCTTCATCCGGAGGCTCTCATGGCCCTATCGCACATTTCACAACTGCTTCACCCCTTAGTTCACGAGGAGCATCGTTCACTGCCCGACCTCATCCAGCACTTCCACGTCATTGAGGCGCGGGAGGAGTCCGATACTGTCGTTCCGCTCAAGGATCTCCGCATGGAGCCGACGGGCGAGATGCTGGTCCCTGACGGTCGTCGACTTGAGTTCACCGACTGGTCGCGGCGGCAGTTCTCTCAGTTGCTCGGCGTTCGTTGGGACCGCTGGTTCTCACCGGCGGACGGTGAGGAGCGCGCTGAGGAGGTCAATCGTCGGCTTTGCCGGCGTGAAAGCTCCATCCGCCTGCGAACGACCCTCCCGGAGCGACTCGCTCCGGGAGCACCGAGCCGCACGCTGCGCGCCATGGTGACTCCGGGCTACTCGCCGATCGCCGACTCCTTCGTTGCCGAGGCGCTCTACACGTCCCTTGCCCGAATCGAGCCAGACCTTCGCATCCATCGCGTAGATGCGACCGACCGCACGACGAGCTATGTCGTGCTCATCGGTCATGCGTTCCGCGGCGGGGACTCCGCCGAAGTGGGCGACGTGTGGGGCGGCCTGGTTGTTCGAAATTCGGGCGTCGGCTTTGCGTCGCTCTTCGCTTCACTCAGCCTGATTCGGCTCCTCTGCAAGAACGGCATGACGGCACCCCTTGACGATGCGGTCTTCATCAAGAGGGCGCATCGAGGTCTCGCACACGGCAAGCTCGTGGAGGCCTTCACCAGTCGCCTCTCCGCATTGCCCAGCCGCTACCGCATCGCTGGGGGCGTACTGCGACGTTCCACGACGGTCGCCGTCAGGGACGTCGAGTCCACGGTTCACGAGCTCCTGGAGGACCACCGGATCCCGCTTCGCCTCACCGCGCCTGTCCTCGACGCCTGGCGGCGAGAACCGTCGCCGACGGCCTTCGGCGTGAGCCAAGCGCTCACGAGCGCTGCCCAACGCCAATCGCCCGAGCTTCGATTCGAGCTTGAACGTGCCGCCGGCACCTACCTCGCCCGTGTCACGCCACACGCATCCCTCGTTCACTGAAACCAACAGCAAGGAGTCCTGAACATGGCCAACAATCAGCAACGCAACGATACCCGCACCGTCTTCGCCATTACCGAGAAAGGAGAGCGGTCCTTCTGGACCAAGGTCGGCGTCGCCTACGTGAACCGTGACGGCTCACTGACGTGCCGCCTCGACGCGCTGCCCGTTTCCGGAACGCTCCAGATCCGGGCCGATGAGCCTCGGAGCGACAACGCGAGGTGAAGCAAACCTCAGCCCCCCGCGACGGACGACGTCGCGGGGGCTCCTTGAGCCGTCTCCATTGGAGGCGGCTCGTCCCCTTTTGCACTGCTAGTGCGAGCGTATACACGACCGAATAGCGACCCCTACTTGGTATACTTAGCCAGGTCGGGAGCTTCATCACATCCAGAGAAGGCAGCGGCAGCGCGACCCGGCCGCTACAGCTCCAACACCACCCGTCCGACTCGAGCCCTTCCGCTCCTTGCAACCGCCTGCGTACTGCCCCCCTCCTGGGCATGTTCGACACTCCTCTCCATGCGCCTTGTCGAGTGACCCAACCGGACGGGCTTGGCGCGGATCCCCGCTGCGACGGCAACAACATACCGCCAGAAGACTTGATGGATGCAGGTGCCCCGCTTCACATCGCTACGGCGGTCTGAGCGCAGAAAGCTGCTCCCGCACGAGCCTCGCACCACAGCATGATCCACACACAGCGTCAACTCATTGACACGTATCCCGCTAGCGCTCACACCGGCACCACTCCTTTGTCCGTCCACGAAGCGAAGAGACTGGTACAGATGTACCCTATTCACGCGCTATGCAAACGCTCACTATGGCCTAGTCCGGCAGCAACGAGGGACATTCGCGACGACAACTCGACGGAGGCGAGCTAGACGATGCACCGGATCAGACCATTGTGCACAACGTTGAGCTTTGGAGCTCACGTTCCACTTGTAACAAGCAGATCAAGCCGGCTGATAGCTTTAACCGGTGACTTGCCCACGAACTGTGAACTAGGGAGCCGACTCGACTAGCCACCTGCACCTCGCCGCTTTCACGTAGGTACGACAACACACACATCACCACAAGCCGGCAAACCGAACTCGAATCGGTCAGGGGATTTTTGGCTCTTCGTCGGAATACGGGTAGTGGCGTCGACGCGCTCCGCGCCGCAGGAGCGCGGTGGTGTAAGTCACGTAGTGGGGCGACGCGGTGCTCACCGCGGAAGCGAGCGCGTGGATCAGTGCAGCC
>JAEWRL010000001.1 GCA_023398955.1 Pseudomonadota bacterium | reverse complement strand
GCTTGCGGTGCGTCCTGTCGATCCTGTCGCACTGCACGGACACGAGGTCGTCCACGTAGAAACTGTCGAAGTCCTCCATGTCGAGCGCGTTCATGGCGATCCGTCCGTCAGGCGATGTCGACGCCATCACGGGAGAACGGCGCTGATGGAGCGTGAGATAAGGACAGAGCGGCACACGAGGACTGACCGGGAGGTTTCGCTATCGCAACATGTCGAGCTTGACGACCTCCGGCTCGAGCAGAGTCGCGTGCAGTTCCCGCTCTGAGCGGCTGACGTCAGCAGCGTTTCCGCATCCGCCGTTCACATGATGGATGGACGGGCCCCGTCGTCTGGGAATAGTCGCGGTTACCAGACGTGACCAAACCCCGACGAGGTGCCCGCGTGGCGAGCATCAGCGATGCGAAGGGTGAAATGCAACGGTGTATCCGAGCGGCGACGTCCCGCGCAGCTCCCGTAGGGTCAACCACGTCACGCCCGCCGTCAAAGACGTCGAGCGTCCCCGTCCGCCGCGGGCCAGGCAAGCTCGTCGGCGCTCGGCTCGATGGTCCGGGAATGCGCTGGAGCCGAGATCGCTCCGAGGCAATCCTCCACGTGCGCTGTGTCCTCATCAACGGGATGTGGGATGGCTTCGCTGCCTACCTCGCCCAGTTGCCCCAATTCCGTCTCTCCGCCCAGCCGGTCCCCACCAGGACTCACGACGCCATCGTCAAGCAGGCAGCATGACGAACGTGGTGCCGCAACAACTCGATATCAAACAGGGATCTGCACCCAAGTGTGCTTGGGCGCTGAGGCAGAGCAACCGTGCGGCCCAGACGATCGCTTTCTCCTACAATCGGGGTTCGATCGTGGACCTTGAGCCGCTACACAGGAACACATGTCACGCGATGCTCCGAAGGTGGCTATCAATCCGCCTGTCTTCCTTATCGCAGGCGGCCTCCTCCTGGCGTTCGTGGCCTTCGGCGTGCTTGCCACGGACGTGGCGTCGGTGGTCCTTCCGGCGATTCTGGAGTGGGTCTCCACACGCTTCGGTTGGCTCTACGTTATCTCCGTAGCATTTTTCGTCGTTTTAGCCCTATGGCTGATGATGAGCCGCTACGCTGGAATCCGTCTGGGCGACGACGACGAGCGGCCCGAGTTCTCCCTCTTGACGTGGTTCGCCATGCTTTTTAGCGCCGGCATGGGAATCGGGCTCGTGTTCTATGGTGTCGCCGAGCCGATGCTCCACTATGCGAACCCGCCTGGAGCCCCCGGCATGTCCGAGCGCGCCGCTCAAAACGCGCTACCGATCACCTTTTTTCACTGGGGGGTTCATGCCTGGGCGGTCTACGTGCTCATGGGGCTCGGTATCGCGTATTTCTCCTACCGAAAGGGGCTTCCCCTCAGCATTCGCTCCTGCTTCCACCCCCTGCTTGGGGAACGCATTCATGGCTGGCCGGGACACGTCATTGACATCCTTGCTGTGTTCGGAACGCTTTTCGGCCTCGCCACCTCACTCGGGCTCGGTGCGATGCAGGTGAGCGCCGGCCTCGCCTATCTGTTCGAGGTCCCGCACAACACCTCGACTCAGCTGTGGCTCATCGCCATCATCACACTGGCGGCAACGGTGTCCCTCGCCACGGGCGTGAAGAAAGGCATTCGCCGGCTAAGTGAGCTCAACCTTGGGCTGGCAGCTCTCCTGATGCTATTCGTGCTCATTACTGGCCCGACCCTCTTCATCGTCAACAGCTTCGTCGAGAACCTCGGGCGCTACGTAGGTACCGTCTTCACCCGTACGTTTCATCTCGTCTCCCTCAGCGAGCAGGACGCCGGGTGGATGAAGAGCTGGACGCTCTTCTATTGGGGTTGGTGGATCGCTTGGTCGCCGTTCGTAGGAATGTTCATTGCCCGGGTCTCGAGGGGCAGGACCATCCGCGAGTTCATCCTAGGTGTGCTCCTGGTCCCTGTCGTCGTTACCTTCGTTTGGTTCAGCGTCTTCGGTGGCACGGCACTCCACATGGAGCTCTTTGGAGCGGGAGGCATTGCGAAAGCCGTAACGGATGACGTCTCCACAGCCATCTTCGTCGTGCTCGAGCGGCTTCCGTTGTCGGCGTTCGTCTCGCTCCTGGCGGCCACCGTTGTCGCCATCTTTTTCGTGACGTCCAGCGACTCCGCCTCGTTCGTGGTGGACATGATCACTTCCGGCGGGCACCCCAATCCCCCAGTTTGGCAGCGTGTCTTTTGGGCGGTGGCAGAAGGAACCTGCGCTGGCGTCCTCCTTTACGCCGGGGGCAGCCAAGCTCTCTCCGCACTTCAGTCCGCGGTGGTCGCGATTGGATTGCCTTTCTGTCTCGTGCTTATCGGCATTGCGTTCAGCCTGCTTCGGGCCCTTCGGGAAGAGGCAGAAGTCGCGGAGCTCGAGATCGGTCCGCGGTTGGCGCTCGCTGGCGGAGTTCCCCTGGCCTCAGGGCGTGCCCCGCGCGGTGTCACGAAGACCGAACGAGGCGAACTTGGGCGCGCACTGCAGGCAATCGAGCGGGAGGAAGTAGCCGAGGATGCACACTGGGTCGCGACGGGAGCCCCGATCGAAAGCGGCCCGGCTGGCGTGGCGATACAGGACACTGACGTGAAACCCCGCACAAAGACAGGCAGGCCCATCGCGATACCGGAGTACCACCTGCAGCGAATCCTCGTGCCCACCGACTACTCCGAGCATTCTCTTCGAGCCATCGGGCTCGCCTGCCAACTTGCCGATCGCCTCGGGGGCGACGTCAAGGTGGACGTGCTGCACGTGACCCTCCCGCCAGCCGACTATCTCCCCATTGATGAGTGGATCTGGGGCGAGTCGCGAGAATCCAAGCACCTAGAGGGCAAACTAAAGGACGCCGCGAGGAAGGCCCTGGAGGCGTACACCCGGGCGCTTCCGCACAGCGTCCGCGAGCGCGTCAACATTCGACTCGAGATAGGAATCCCCTACCGTGTCATCCTCTCGGTCGCTCAAGAAGGCGACTACGATCTCATCGCGCTGGGCACCCACGGGCGCGCACCCGCTCACAATGTGCGCCTCGGCAGCGTCGCGGAAAGAATCGTACGCTTCGCGCCCTGCAACGTGATGACGGTTCGCTGAGCCACCAGTGGCTCACTGGCGCCCGCATGGGGCTCGCAGGAGGCAACCATGAAGCACGACAAGGCGGCTTACAGTGTTCTCGGACTTGCCCTGTACCCTCTCGGGGCCGTGGCGCAACACCCGGTCGCTCCGACCAGTCCGCGGACGGAGCCAGCGCAAGCCGCGCAGCCACCACGAGCCGCGCAGGCCGCGCAAGCCGGGCAGCCAGCGGCAGACGCGGAGGCAGGCCAGCGTGAGACTCCGCGCCAGAAGGCAAGGACGAGGCCCAGGGCAGCCCCATCCGCGAAGGCGGACACCAAGCCGCAGGAAGCTGGAGCTCGGCGGCGGCCGCGTCCCCGCGACGCCACGGAGCTGCAGCAGCTCGAACAGCGGGTGACGAGTCTCGAACACTCGAGGAGCCAAGAGCAGCGCGAGCGCGCATGGCTCACCCAACGCGTCAAATCGATAGAGGAGCATTATCCGACGCAGCGGGTCGAGGCTCCCCCAGAGGAGGTCGAGATTGGAGGCGCCCTATGGCTGAACTACGCCTACCGCCGCTTCGACCGCGGCGACAGGCGCACCGGTGGCGATTTCGGATTCGATCTGTTCCGCGTTTCCGTCGATGGCTCTCTGCAGGGAATACTGATTTCCCTGCAGTATCGCTTCTACGCTTACATGCACGCCATACACCATGGCTGGTTGGGCTACGCGCCAGACGACGCGTGGCAGGTCCGCGTGGGCGTCACTCAAGCACCGTTCGGCCTGCTCCCTTACGCTTCGCATAGCTACTGGTTCGGAATACCCTACTACCTTGGCATGGAAGACGACTACGACACCGGGGTTCGCGTCGTCTACGACGCCGAGCCCTGGAACCTGCAGGCAGCGTTCTTCAAGAACGCCGAGTGGGCTATTCCTTCCAAGCTCGACCGCTACTCCTTCGATGTCGTCGCAGCGGAGATAGATGGGCGCCCCATCGAAGAACAGAACCAGGGCGTGGCGCGCGCGGCCTGGCAGGCAAGCTTCGGCAAGCGCAGCTCCTTGGAGCTGGGGGTTTCTGGGCGCGCCGGTCAGCTTTATGGCACCGTCGACGATGAACGAGGCCACCACTGGGCCGTCGCGGGGCATGTCAACGCTTTCTTCGGTTCCTGGAACCTGCAACTCGAAGGAATTAGGTACGAGTTTGCCCCGGCAGGCGCCCCCGGCGGCTCGAGCCGTTTCGTAACGCTCGGGGCGTTCGCCGCGGCACGGGAGGTGGCTAGAAGGGGAACGGTGGTCGTTGCCAACCTGGCCCATACGTTCGACATGAACCTCGGTTTCCTGCGGCGCATCACCTGCTACGACGACTACAGTGTGTTGTTGAAGCGCCCCGCCTCGCTGGCGACCTCTTGGCTCAACACGAGCGGCTGCCTCGTAGAAGCCGGCCCCACCTACAACTATCTCGACTTCATCGTGAGCCGCAATTCTACATTCATGAACGATAGCGTCGCGGAGAGCGGACTCGGCCCGGGCGCAGGCGGCGAGATAGAGTACCGAGGGAACGTCAACGTCGAGTACTACTTCTAGCAGAGATTCATGGCGGCACGCGCAAGGTAGCGGGGTCGGAAGAGGCCCTCCGGCTCGGTTCGTAACCTCACCGGGAGGACGACCCATCACCACCGCTGGAGCCTCTAATGGCGCCGAGTCGATGGCCTCACTTTGCCGCCCGTATTTGGAGCTCGGGGAATCCGTCCTCGTGAAACGCAATATGGCGTTGGAGCTGGCGGGTTCATCTTCGTCCCCGTCCCGGCTGTCCACTCTGCTCCGGCCCGGTTTTCGCAGTTCGACTGTCCTTGTCGCTCGTCCTGCTACTGTGTTCACCGGCCAGCTACCAGCCACTCGCGTCCCTACTCACAAACGCTGCCTCGAATTTCTTTGGGCTCCGCTTGGAGCTATGCTCTGAGTTCGAATCGCGAAGCGAGGAGGGAAGGCGGCCACGGATATCGAGAGAACGCGGAGAGCGGGACTGAGGCGCGGGACAGCCGAAGCCGCGCAGCACGCCCGCTGCGATCGCGTTCCCAGGGGACGTGTCACTCGAAAGAGTCGTCACGTATGAAAACCTCAGGGAGGCATTTCGTCAGGTGAAGGCGAACGGCGGAGCG
>JAEWRL010000159.1 GCA_023398955.1 Pseudomonadota bacterium | reverse complement strand
CTGGTCAGCCACTCGCTTCCCGACGCGACTCTCGCCGATATTGTGGAACGTGCTCTCGACGTACTGCTCGAGCGGGAGCGCGCGCGGCGGTTTGCGGTGCGGCAGCAGCGCGGTCCCAAAGAGCGCCAGGCCTCGCAAGGAGAGGGAACGCCGTCCGGCCAGCGGAGGACGCCAACTCGCCGCGCGGAGAGTCCATCGTCAGACTCCGAGAGCGAGGGCGCAGCGCGGCGTAGGCTGGCAGCGGGTGCCGACAGCGACGGCGAGGCGCAGCGCGGGCCGCGCTACATCGAGGCCGGCGTGCGAAGCCGCGAGGGCTCGTGAAGCACGCCCACGAAGTCTGGGAAGGCTACCCGGGACATGACGCCACCACGTACCCAGCGGTAAAGCCACGAAACACCCTTCGGTGTGCTCGTCGAGGTCGAGTTCAGGTTGCATCTCGACCTGCGCAAAACCTGCTCGCGGTGGTGGGTCACTTTTGCCGAGCGAAACTGGGTCAGTTCTGCCAAGCGCCGAAGCACGACGAGCGCCACGAATCATCGGAGGTGGCGCGCAAGGTGCGCCACCAAGGCGTGGAGACAACTCTCAGTATGCGACGAAAGAGCTTCCCCCCCAGCAATTGCTACCGGAGCCGAAACTGCGACCGAATCAGCCTCCGCCGCTGAGTCGGCAACGGCAACCAGCGCAGCTGCTCACGCTGATTCGGCTGCTGATGCCGCTGCAGCCACTGCTCCTGCCCCCGCATCGGCACCTGTCGCTGACGCCGCGACCGATGCGGAAGCTGCTAACAGCTATGAGCCTCGGGCAGGAACGGCTGGAGGACGAACTGATTGCGGCCCCGCTCCTTGGCCGCGTAGAGCGCCTCGTCGGCGCGGCGCAGGACCTCGGTGGGCTCGACGTCGCAGCGGGGATCCCACGTGACGCCGCCAATGCTCAGGGTGACGACGCTCGCCACGTGCGAGAACTCGTGACGGATGTCGAGCGCACGCACCTGCTGAAGGCAGCGCTCCGCAACCGTAGGGAGTTGACCGTGCGGTGTATTCGGCAGGACGATCGCGAACTCTTCACCGCCGAAGCGCGCCACGAAATCTCCCGCTCGGAGTAAGCTCCCAGCTAGCGCGCCAGCGATTCGCCTGAGGCAATCGTCGCCGGCGAGGTGGCCATAAGCGTCGTTGAACGCCTTGAAATAGTCCACGTCGACCATGAGGATGGAGAGCGGTGTCCGCGTCAGTACGGCGCTGCTCCAAGCCCCCTGCAGGTATCGATCGAAGGCACGCCGGTTCGGGATCAGGGTCAGACCATCGACGTCCACAAGGGTGCGGAGCCTGGAGTTTGCCACCTCGAGCTCGTCGCGAGCGCGGCTCACCTCCTCGTAGAGGAGCGTCCTCTCGACGACCGAGCCAATCACCCGGGAGATCTGCTGGTAGTACGCAACGTGCTCATCGCGGTACGCATACTTCGTGGAACTGGAGAAAAACAAGCAGCCGATGGGACGTCCCATGGCGACGAGCGGACACGTGAGACTCGAACGGGTCCCTTCCTCCACGAGCCGCCGGGTCGAATCCGAGTGGGGATTCACGAGGAGGTATCCCTCGAGGTCGTTGATGACCCGCGGCTCACCCGAGGCCAAAACATCCCTCAGAGTGCCGCCTTCGAGGGGCATCTCATACCCCACGTCCAGGAGTGAACGCGTCCGGCGGCTCCTCACCCAGACCGCACGCAAGGACCTCCCCTGTTCAACGACGAGAGCGCAGCTGATGCGGTCGTAGGGGATGAGGGCGCGGAACGAGTAATAGAGAAACTCGAGGGCGTCGTCCAGAGTCACGGCGGCGTTGACGCCCTCCGTGAGACGCACCAGGGCCACCACCCGTTCGAGGCGCTCACTCAGCTCACCCGCTACGTGCACAAGCGACTCCCCGATTCGGCCGACGTCGTCTGCGCCGACGGGCGCTTGGATGCGCGTGTCACCAGCGGCCAGTGCCTCCGCAGCCCGGCGCAACTCCGCGATGCGGCCGTCATGAGCCGCCTTCACCCCTACCCTCGACCGAGAACGGCAAGCCCGCCGCCGCTCGCGCCATCGAAACTGTCGCGCCGCCCTGCGGCCGCTCGCAGCCAATCCTCTATGAAGGTTGTGCATGTGTTCCGCGCCCCCGCTTCGCTCTGGAACGCCCAATGGCGGTCCGCGTCGACCCGTTGAGCCTATCGCCGATTGGGGCACCTGGCGAACACGAGAGGGCGCTCAACAATTCCGCCTTCTGCTTTTCGTCACCGTTGAACGGACGAGAGCCCCACCCACCCACACGTTGGCGATTTGACACGGGTCGTGCCCGCAGTCCCAAGCCCTCAGGCCTCGGAGGTAGGCACCGGTGCGAGCGCGTCCATGGCAAGCTGGTGACTCTTGCTTTCTTCTTCGTCCACCGGCACCAGCTGCTTCACGAAGGGCAGCGCGCGCTCGAGCTTGCAGCGTGCCACGGCCTCGAGTGCCATGGTGCGGACCCGAGCATTGCCCGAGCCCAGATCACGAAGCAACCGCTCGATGACATCAGCCTCACCAAGCTGACAGAGTGCTACCCTCGCGCTCCAATCGAAGGGACGGCGAAGCCACCACCCCCCGAGACGACGCCGAAGTCCAGGTAGGGCTGCCATGAGGCGCGCGTCGCCCGCTTGGGTAATCGCCTGAAGCTCGTCATCGGCGTGTTGAATGGCGAGCCTTGCGTTCAAGCTCTGGACGATGACGTCGCCTGCTCTGTCCACACCGTGGCGCACCAAGAGCAGGGCTGCAGCGAGACGAACCGAAGCATCCGCGTCCGCAAGCGCCTCCTGCAGGCGGTCGAACAGCTCAGGCGACGCGCTCAGGTCGACCTCGGCCTCTTCACAGAGCCGAACAGCGATGTAACGGATCTGCGGATCGTCGTCGTCGAGCGCCGCTCGCGCGCGCGTTGGCAGCGCCGCGGGATCGAGACGAGCCGTTGTGATGAGCGCTTGGAACCGCAGCCCCGGCAGAGCGTCGCCGCACGCCACGCGGAGGCGCGCCCGCACCTCCTCCGAGGCCGCCGCGACCTCCGCCAGCGCGAGCAGGGCCATCTGCCGGACGCGCGGGTGCGCGTCCACTGTCGCGTCCAGCAAGGCGCGCGCCGCCTCACGCGCCCCGAGGTCCGCGAGGGCGACTGCGGCAGCCGCTCTCACGCGGTGCTCCGCGTCCCGGGCAAGGCTTCGTTCCAGCTGCTCGACGGCCAGGCGGCGCTCGGGCGGCGCCGCGAAGTGCCCCAGGTCACCGACGGCAGAGACGCGAACCTCCGTCTTGGCGTGACCCGCGTCACGCAGGGCCGCGGGCAGGGTGCGTGGGAGGGTGCGGAGCTGGAACACCCGGCAACCATAGACGCGACACCCCAGATCGACCAGTGCGGCCGGTTTCGACACTGGTCCGCCCCTGGGGCGGGCTTGTCGTGTTGCCCCGGCCGCCGGCGGTGCCACACTGGGGGCGTGTTAAGCCCCCATCCCTCATCTTCAGAAGACCGCAAAGAGGTGTCGCCCAGCATGGCAGCCGCGGCGGTCACCGACGCCGAGCTTCGGGCCTATATCCGCCGGAACCTCATCTACAGCGTCATCGGCCTCGTCGTGCTCTTCGCCGTCTTGGCAGGGCTCGGAGCCTGGTATGAGGAAGAGCTCCATCACTTCGCCCAGGTCATGTTCGACAGCCTCGGCCTCGGTGGCCTAGCCGCGCTCGTCTTCGTGGCCGACGCCATCACGAGTCCCATTCCGCCGGACGTGGCCCTCATCGTCATCGCCAGCAGCGAGCTCGCCGAGAACTGGCTGTGGCCGGTCTTCCTCCTGGGGGTCGTCTCCACTGCGGCGGGGTGCGTGGGCTGGTGGATCGGCGGGCACCTCGGCAAGCTCAAGCAGGTCCGCATAATTCGGCGGAGGCTCCTGCGCCCCGAGCAGCAGGCTCTCGTCACCCGCTACGGCCGCGTCGGCGTCATGTTGGGCGCGCTTACGCCCATCCCGTTCTCCATCACTTGCTGGCTCGCTGGGATGGTCGGGATGAAGTTTCGAGACTTCGCGCCCGCCGTCATGCTGCGAGTGCCGCGCGTCCTTGGCTACTACTTCATCATCGCTCACTCGGTGCGACTCTTCGCCGAGTGAGGGACGCAACCCCGCGTCTAGCCCGCGCCGCCCGTCGTGCCAGCGCCTCCGGCATTGCCAGCCGCACCCGCGGTGCCAGCACCTCCGGCATTGCCAGCCGCACCCGCGGTGCCAGCGCCTCCGGCATTGCCAGCACCTCCGGCATTGCCAGCCGCACCGGCGGTGCCAGCACTCCCCGCGGCTCCCACGAGGTTGCCCGCCGCACCGCTGGAGCCGAGCGAGGCTCCGGCGCCTCCCCCTTCGCCGTTCGACGGGGTCGGGATCGGCACCTCGCCCGCACCCAAGCACACCTGCCCTTCGTTCTCCTCGACAGCGTCCGGGTCAAAGGAGGCAGGCACCATACAGACCTTGCCGCCGCGCTGCCCCTCCTCGACGACGCGCGCCCCCCAGGAGTTCCCTTCAGCCAGGTCGATGCACGCGTAGCCAGAACGGCAATCGCGATCCCGCGAGCACCGTCGCATGCAGTAGGTTCGCTGAAGCCGCTGGTCTCCCGCAGCGCGGACGCACGAGGGGTGAACCGAGAGCGCATTGCGGAATGCGATGCAGGAGGATTCCCCCGGACAGCTATCGGCATCGCAGGGCGCCATGGTGCAGTACCCCCCGGGCTGCGAGACGTCACAGAGACGGTCCCCCTGGGCGGAGCACTCCGTGGACGTGGAGCACGAGTCACCAATCTCCGCCGCGCAGCCGGCAAAGGACCAACAGGCGGCAATCAAGGCGGCGAAATGGGCCAGGCGAGGCATCATGGGGAGCGGACCATAGCACGCAGGCGGAAGCTGCCGAGGGCGTTCTCCATGGGATCCCGAGTTGACATGTGTCATCCCGGCTTCTAAACCTGCCGCGGAGAGCGGGGTCCGCCAAGCCGACCTCCTGCAAAACCTGCCATGGCAACCTACATCACCGAAGACTGCATCAACTGCGGCGCCTGCGAGCCGGAGTGTCCCAACGAAGCCATCTCCGAGGGGGATGACATCTACGTCATCGATCCGGAGCTCTGTACGGAGTGCGTGGGTTTCCACGACCACGAGGCGTGCCAAGCGGTCTGTCCCGTCGAGTGCTGCCTACCCAACCCCGCGCGACCGGAGGCGGAAGCCGACCTCCTGGCGCGGGCCTTGAAGCTTCACCCAGAGGACGAAGAGCTGAAGAAGGCCGCGGAGAGCAACAGCTTTCCCTCGCGCTTTCGCAAGGAATGAGCCGCTCTTGGCCGCTCTTGCGCCAGGTCGCTCGGTAGCAGCGTGCCAGCGGCGTCGCAGCGGCCGTGCCCTCCCCTCTGGCCCCTTCGCCCCGCTGGCCCGTCTGGCCCCGCTGGCCCGTCTGGCCCCGCTGGCCCCCCTGGCCCGTCTGGCCCCGCTGGCCCGTCTGGCCCCCCTGGCCCGCCGCGAGGGCTCGTCACCGAGCTTCGCGGCGCGTGCCAAGCTGTCCGTGGGCCTCGCGATCGGCGCCGTGCTGCTGCTCGCGGCCTGCGGCGGGACGAGTCCGTTGCTCCATCCGGCTCACACCCTGCCCGCCGATCGAATGTCTGCGGGAGCGGGGGTGGGAGCGCGCTTCCTTGCCGGTGACGTGAGCGACGCCATCGCCCGCCAAGAGGCGACAGCGGAGCCCGCCATCGGCCAAGGCACGGCGGCTTACGCGGCGCTCGCTCCCGAGCTTTCCCCCTATGCAGCCCTACGCATCGGTTTGGGACAAGACAGGGAGGGAGGGCTGGCCTTCACTGGGCGCAGCGTGCGAGCCGATCTGCGACATGCCTGGAGCGACAGGCAGCTCGCCCTGAGCGCTGGCGCTGGCGCCTCAGCCCTCTTCACCCAGCAAGCCAGCCAAGAATCATACCTGAACGTGGGCGGCGTCGATGCGGGCGCCACGACGGGCTGGGGCCTGGATGTTCCCGTGCTGGTGGGCATCCGCAGCACGGCGCGCCTCATCGAGTTCTGGGCAGGTCCACGCGCCAGCTATCAGTACAGTGTGACGAGCTTCGGCGTTTTCGTTCCATTGGAGACAGAGCCGAGCCGAGCCCCCACCCCTCATGCGAAGACCCACGATATCTCCTTGGGCGCCGTCGTGGGTCTGAGCCTTGGGCTCAAGCCGCTCTGGATCGCGCTCGAAGGAGGGGTTTCCTACCATTGGCTCAAGGGCACGTACGACTCCCTCGACGGGCGCTCGCGGGACCTGAGCTTGGGCGGGTTCTCCCTCGAACCGGCAGCTGCCCTCCGCACGGAGTTCTAAGGCGGGCTGCAGAAGGAGCGGGCGTCCCCTCGGGCCGGCCGCGCAGCGCCCGGTTGGCAGCGTCCGGTTGGCGGCGCCCGGCTCGCAGCGCCTGGATTCGCAGCGCCATCGCTTGCGTCGGGGCGGGAGAGCCCATAGGCTACGCTTCGTGCATCCATCGTCCGCAACGCTCATGCTGACCTCGCTCGCTCTGCTAGCGGCGTGCTCGGCAAGCGTGGACGACAGCCCGGAGTACTACGAGGAGAACGCCGTCGTTCAAGCGGCAGTGGTCCTCGAGCATCGCGTCAACGCCGAGCCCGAGGGTGCGGCGGTGGGACAAGCCATTGCAGGCTTCCTCAGCGTCCCGGCAAACGTCGATCCCGGGGTCGCCATGCGTCTCGTCGGGTTCGAGCCACACCTGCCGGAGGTTCCCGGGTGCCGCGCCCTCAGGGCCGAGGCCAACGTTTCCCTGGCTGAGATGGGACGGCTGGAGCTATTGGACGCAGGGTCAGTGGAGGTTGCCAGTGGCAGCGACATCAAGAGGCTCGCCCCACGGCTCTTCCCGACAGTCACCGATTCCATCGCCGGCCTGATGTATACGTCGCGCGAACCGACGAGCGCGGCTTGGCAAGGTGGCGCGCGCTACCTTGTTCGCACGACCGGCAGCGCGTCGGTGCCGGCGCTCAACGTCGCCGTGGAGGCCCCACCGACCCTGGAGGGTGTAACCGTCGGCGGCACGCCGCTCGGGGAAGTGAGCACGGTCCGCGCCGGAGAACCCATCGATCTCACGTGGTCCGTGGGGGCGCCGGGGGACGTCGTGTGGGTGGAGCTGTCCAGCGAAGACGCCGCGTTCGGCATGGTCTGCGCGTTCAGCGATGACTCCGGCACGGGTACGGTCCCAGCCAGCGGCGACGTGCCGGCAGGCTCTGGAACCCTCGCCATGCACCGTTCGCGGACAATTCCCTTCGCGGCCTCCGATCAGTCGCACGGAGTCGTCCGCTTCGACTTCGGGCTCTCCCGTGGCGTCCAGTTCGTCCGCCGCTAGGCAAGACCCCTAGGGCAGGCCCGCTCACACCGAGAGCCCCGTTCCCGGACACCGAGGGGAGCCCATTCCCGGACACCGAGGGAAGCCCATTCCCGGACGCGCGGGACGCGCCGAATTCGCGATGAGCGTGCTCGTCGCTCTACCCCGCGCCGACGCTCCGTCTTATCCTCCGCGCTCGACACATGAGCGCGCTGAAGATGCTGAGCGAACGTCCCGGTCGGGGTCATTGGGGTTCCAGGCTGGGGTTCATCCTGGCTGCTGCGGGATCTGCCGTCGGCCTGGGTAACGTCTGGAAGTTCCCCTATGTCACCGGAGAGAACGGTGGCGGACTCTTCGTGGTGCTCTACCTCCTGAGCATTGCGCTCATCGGCATCCCCGTGATGATCGCGGAAATCCTGATTGGACGGCGTGCCCAACGCTCGCCCGTCGGGGCCTTCCAACGCCTGGCGCACGAGGGCACGACATGGCGGGTCGTGGGCTGGATGGGGGTGGTAGCCGGGTTCATCATTCTCTCGTACTACAGCGTCGTGGGCGGCTGGACCCTCAGCTACGCCCTGATGAGCATCAACCGCTTCTTCGCGGGCAAAACTCCGGAGCAGATCGAAGGCGCGTTCGTAGCCCTCTACCAGGCGACGGACATCAACATCTTCTGGCACTTCGTTTTCATGGTCACGACCGTGGGCATCGTCTTCGGCGGGATCCAGAAGGGCATCGAGGCCTGGTCACGAGTGCTCATGCCGGCACTGCTCGTCATGCTGCTAGTGCTCCTCGTCGACGCCTGCTTTCAGCCGGGGTTCGGCGAAGCGGTCGCCTTCGTCTTCAGCCCCCGCGCGGACAGGCTGAACCCCGCGGGTGTCCTGGAAGCGCTCGGGCAATCCTTCTTCACCTTGAGTCTCGGTATGGGCGCCATGCTGACGTATGGCAGCTATCTCGAGAAGGACCACGACATCGTCGGCTCGTCAATCGTCATTGCCGTCCTCGATACTCTCGTCGCCCTCACCGCCTGCTTGGTGCTCTTCCCCATCATCTTCAGCTTCAACATGCCTAGGGCCGCAGGCCCTGGACTCGTGTTCCAGAGCATGCCCATCGCCTTCAGTCAAATGGTTGGCGGGACCGTGCTCAGCCTGATCTTCTTCCTCTTGCTCTTCTTCGCCGCGCTAAGCTCCGCCATCTCTCTCCTCGAGGTGGTTGTCTCGACGATCATCGACCAGCTGCGCTGGTCCCGTGAGCGCACGGTCTTGCTCACCGGAACGCTGATCTTCCTCTTCGGCATCCCTTCTGCCATTGCCGGCAGCGGATCCCTCTTCGGAGAATGGGCGAACATCTTCGGCAAGAACTTCTTCGACTCCGCCGACTACCTCGCCTCCAACTGGCTGCTGCCCCTCGGCGGTCTCTTCATTGCGATCTTCGTCGGCTGGGTAATCCCCCGGGAGGTCCGCGAAGAGGAGTTCAAGCGGGGCTCGCGCCTTGCCCGGCTCTTCCCAGTCTGGAACTTCGCGTTGCGCTGGCTGGTGCCCGTCGCCATCCTGCTTCTGTGGCTCTTCTCCGTGGAGCTGCTCCCCGAGGAGTGGCTCCTGCGCTGAGGGTGCGCTGAGGGAAGATATCGACGAGCCACTGCTGAGAGCAGGCTCAGCTCAGCGTATTCCCCACAATGGCCACTCTCGACTCTCGTTCCCCCACCAGAACACCAGTGAGACGTGCCGGAGGTGGCCCGGCACGGGCGCGGCGGGCGGCTCCGCGAACGACCCTGAAGACGGGTCACCCGCTGTCCGTGACCCCGGAAAGCGCGCCGCAAGCGGGTCACCCGCTCTGCAGCAAGCCCAGATCACGTCGCGGGAGCGGGTCACCCGCTCCTGGAAGGGGGCCATGTGCAATTGGCACCGGGTCACCCGTGCTAATTTGCACGAGTCCGAGGATTTGTGTGCAGATGACCACCATTAAATCCAGTGAGGGCGAAACTCAGACCGGGTCACCCGTGCTAATTTGCACATAGTCGCTCCCGAAGAGCGGGTCACCCGCTCCTGGAAGGGGTGATGTGCAATTGGCACCGGGTCACCCGTGCCCAATTGCACGCGTCCGAGGATTTGTGTGCAGATGGCCATCATTCAATCCAATGAGGGCGAAACTCAGACCGGGTCACCCGTGCTAATTTGCACATAGGTGGTGAGCGCTTCGTCGCTTGCAAGTAACACGATCAAGCCCGGAACAGGCCAGCGGCGAATCGCGTGGAACGAAGCCCGGAGCGGCGAGCAACGCGCCGCCTGCTGCCGACCTCTGGCGTTGCGACAATAGGATAGGCATACGTTGCGTTGACGAGCCTTACGCCTACGTGATGCTCGGTCGATGCTACTGAGCAGCCATCGTCCGTTCCAACTCCAATCGGACAAGCGACGGCCGCAAGGGCATGAGCGCGATGTCGACCGCTCGTCTCGCCCCAACGTGGCTTCGCAGGTTCTCTTCCTCACCGCAGAGGTCATCGGATAGCAGCCGAGCGCTGGGCGCGTGCGCTATTCGTCGTCGAGCGTCCGCAGGAAGCTGACGAGGTCGTCCACGTCGTTGTCGTCCAGCCCGAGAGAGCCGACGCTGGTCGCGACGTTCCTCGGGACCTCGGCCTCGTAACCACTCCGATCGTTGACGAACTCCACCATCTCGCGCAACGTCGCGAACCGCCCGTTGTGCGAGTAGGGAGCGGTCTTCGCGACGTTGCGTAGCGTTGGGACCTTGAACTTGCCGTCGTGCCCCTCATCGCCCACCACGGCTCCCAGTCCCAGATCCGGCTGTGAGGAGATGAGAAGCGGGTTCGGGGGTACGCCGAGGTTAGCGTAGTGATAGTTGGTGAAGAGGGGCGCAACCGCACCGAAGGACGGCTCCGTCGAGTGACACCCTGCACAGTGGGTCTCGAAGAGCGCCAGCCCGCGAATTTCGGCGGGTTCGAAGGCGTCCCGCGCGAGATCGTACCGGGAGCGGAACCGGGTGAGGTCCGCGGAGCGCTCGTAGGCGGCCACAGCGACCCCAAACATCGTGAACGCCGCTTCGACGCTTTCCAAGGAAGCGGCGCCGAATGCTCGAACCCAGAGCCGGCGGTATTCGGCCTGGCGAATGACTGCAACCACGGCGGCCTCGTCCTCCATGGCCATCTCCACTGGATTCAACGGCGGACCGAAGGCCTGCTCCGCTAGCGGGTCGCCCAGGAGCGACCCCGAGGCGCGACCGTCCCAGAAAAGACCACCGACCCACTCGCCATTGGTCAGGGCGAGCTGAGGGCTGTAGCCGGCGTAGGCGGCTGACGGCGCGTTGCGCCCACCGAGACTGACGCCGTCAGCGCCAACCGAGACGACGCTCGTCTCCGGCGCGTGGGCGTTACGTGGATCGGCGAACCCGGAGATTGGGTGATGACAGGTCTGGCACGACTGTGTGCCGTTGAACGAGAGGTTTCGGTCCTTGTAGAGCCGCATGCCGAGCCTCTCCAGGTCCGTGCTCACCGCGGGCGGGGCGCCTGCTGCAGAGCTCACCAACACCAATGAGAGGCCTCCAACGACCAACAATGCTTTGACGTTCCATGGATTTGCCATCATCAACTTCCTGGGTATCGAGGCGCCAGCGTTTCAATCGGTGCGACTATCTGGTCGGATTCTCGTCCGTGGCGCCCCTTGGAGCAGGTGAGACGCAGTACGTGTCGCTCTGGTTCCCCAAAAGAACACGGCAGCTCTGCCAGGGCGGCAGGCGCCGTCTGAATGCCCGGACGCCCATGGCCCTTTAGCCCCCCCGCGGCTCCGTGGCAGATTTCTCGACACCATGCCGATGGCCCGACAGACCTGCCTCTCCAACCCCGATGAGGTCATGCTCACTCGTGAAGGTGATGCTGCGATCATCGAGTGCGCGGATCCCAGGTTAACGCTCACGCGCTTCAGGCTCGGGCGGACCCCAACCGCTCGAGTCGGCGAAGTCGACATCCTCCAAAGCTGGAGCGACGACGAGCGGCACGAGCGGCCGGAACCGTTCGTCAAGGAGCCGGAGGACGAGAAGTGACGAGCCAAGGCCCAGAAGGCCAAGCGAGCTCGCGTCCAGATGGCCCGCATGTGTCGAAGTAGTCCGTCACCGTGCTGCGCGTCCCTTGTGTCGTCGCGACGAGACGACCGCGCGCGTCGCAGGTCAGCTATCCGCGGGCGGGCAAGGCGGCACAGGGCCTTCCATCGCCAGAGACTCCCGAACTTGTGCACCCATATCGTCTCCGCCAAACTCGTAGATGCACATCCCCTTCGAACGAAGTGCTGTCGATTGTCGACCAACCCGATCGCCCTTCCGATACCCCTTGATTGCTGCTCCACCAATCGCCGCACCAACCCGCTCCGGCTCACCGTGCTCACCGAACATTCTCAGTGAAAGCCGCGTCTTCAGCTCGTCGCCAACGGCGTGGAAGCGGCCAGTCTTCGTCACGAATATTGCCTATTTCTTCGGCAGCGGCACTGGTCGCTCGAGATACGAGAGTGCCAACCGCATGTTCACCTCCCGAGTTCGTGGCCGCACCCACTGCAACTTAAATCATGTCCAATCGGCTGGACCCACCAAAGCCCCCCTAGAATCGACAGTTCGATACCTCCCAACTCGACAAGCACAGATATTCGTCGACCCGGAGTCATCCGCTTCCAAAGGAGTCGCCTAGCAAGTCGACCATACCGCGCGAATAATCCTTCCATTGTGCCATCCCAGGGCTCCTTCGGATACGTCACGCGCCTAACGATACTCGCGAGGCAATTCGTCCAGCTCAGAAACTCGATACCAGCCTCGATACTTTCCTTCCAGTAGCTTATCTCAAGATCACGGTTAGCCCCCCCTTCCGCCGACAGCACCGCCTTGAGGTCCTCTGTCTCGTAGACGAGTCGCACTGAGACGCGAAGACTATCCCAATCGTGCGAATCCAACTCGCCGCTCGGCACCGCAGCCCGGAATAGCCCGAGAACGCGCTCTACCTTGCGCGACCTCTCAACACTGTGATGACGTTCATTGCGGTCCATCAGACTAGAATGGTCCTCCCCCGGTTTGTTCGCTCTTCGTCGGAATCGGGGCCGCGTGATTTCGGATAGTTAGCGTGGAGACCGCGGGAAACAGAGCGGATCGTGGAAAGTGTGCTGGCCCATCGACACCGCGCCATTGCGGCGCTCAAACTCTCG
>JAEWRL010000158.1 GCA_023398955.1 Pseudomonadota bacterium | reverse complement strand
CGAGAGTTTGAGCGCCGCAATGGCGCGGTGTCGATGGGCCAGCACACTTTCCACGATCCGCTCTGTTTCCCGCGGTCTCCACGCTAACTATCCGAAATCACGCGGCCCCGATTCCGACGAAGAGCGAGAAAGACCGGGATCCTGCACGAGTTTGGTCACTATTTCCAGCACCGGAAGATGGGGGACTTGGGTGCCGAGTATGGGAACTCCAGCGTCGGTTTGCCGGCTTCCTGCAAGTGCGACCATGTGCAACCTGTGGGATTCCGTCAGCACTGCCTGCAATCGCGCGAATTCACGTCAGCCGCGCAAGGAGAGGGCTTTGCCCACGCCTATGCAGTCAGGTTACTCAATTTCAGTCCGCTATCGAGACCAGACGTCAGGTTTGCCTACTACAAGCAGTTCCGTCTCGACGATGGCACGGTGATGCAGCCGCCGGTGGTGGTGCATTTTCATAGGGATTCTCCGCATTTTGCGTGGATGCGCAATCATGGGTGTAACCAGGCTTTGACTGGCACGGAGCTGGACTGGCTCACCTTCTACTCACATCTCTCCCGATGGAGCTCGAGCGTCTTTGGGATGAACGATTTCCGAAGCGCCTACCGCCAAACCTGCGCCGTGAACGGCGTGCCGCGCGACTGCAATGACGCCAACTACGATCTGGTTTCCTGGAACAACACCGTTGCCGCAGTGCAAGCAGTGTGGGGATTCGGCTCTGCGAAGTACAATGATTGGGTCGCAGGCGGTCAGGGCGCAGGCGTCAACTACTAGAACGGAAACGGCGATGAACGAAGCGCGACTGGTCATACTCTCGTTGGGGCTCGTAGCTGTTGTGTTCAGTTGCGATGGCGGTGTCCAGCAGGGGTCACCCGTCGCGGGCAGCGCCGCGAACGAAGCTGCTGCCGGTAGTACTGGTGGCGGCGGGAAGGCTGCGGACGAGGCGGCGGGTGGCACCTCGGCGGGTGCTGCAGTGCCGCCGCCCCTCCAGCCTGCGGCAGATTGTCATTGGCCTAGCGCGATCCTTCCTGATTGCGACGGCGGCTTCTGCCGGATCGAGCCGGGTTGTTTCGTCATGGGAGCGCCTCGGGGGGAGTTCTTCGTTGCCATGGTCGCGGACGTTCAGGTTCAGGTCACCCTGACGCGCGCCTTCGAGATGGGGCAGACGGAGCTCACCCGCGGGCAGTGGAGGGAGACTGGTTGGGAGCTGCCGCGGCAGATCGACCCATTCTCCGCGGAGGAGCAATGCTTGGAGGACGATTGCCCCGTCGGGAACGTGAGCTTCTTCGATGTGGTTGCCTTCGCGAACCATCTCTCGGTGCTTCGTGGCCTGACGCCCTGCTATGGGCTCTCGGACTGCACCGGAGAGGTGGGGGATGGCTTCGTCTGCCGCTCGGTGAAGCTCACGAGCGCAACCCTTTTCGAGTGCGAGGGTTACCGGCTGCCCGCAGAGGCCGAGTGGGAGTACGCGGCGCGGACGGGGACTACGACTGCCTTCTTCACGGGGGATATCCAGAAGCGCGAGGGTGGTGGCTGCCATCAGGAGCCCGCTCTGGATCCCATCGGCTGGTACTGTGGTAACTCGGGGGATCGCGTCCAGCCCGTTGCATTGAAGCAACCGAATCCATGGGGCCTCTACGATACTTCCGGAAACTGTTACGAATGGGTTAGTGATGTCTACAGCCCGGAAGGTTATGGGAAAGGTCCGTACGTCGATTTTCAGGGAACCCTGATTCAGGGCACCGAGATCGTGCTGAGTAACCCTGGCGCTGTAATGCTGCGAGTAGGCCGTGGTGGGCAGACAAAGATGCCGGCCTACGCCTCGAAGGCGAGCACGCGTATGGCGTTCCCTGATGATTCTTATGGAGCGAGTCTCGGCTTTCGCCTCGCCAGAACTCTCGACGTCCCGAGCGTCCCGGAGCAGCAATGAAGCTCTCTGCGTATCCGCTTGTCCGAACGAGCCTTGTGTCGTGTGTGGCCGCGATCATCGTCGCTGCGTGTGACGGCGGGGTGCGTCAGACTGGGAGCTCCGACACCGGGAGCGGCGGGGGCCCGACTGGGGTGGGCGGCGCTTTCGACCCGTTCGTCTTCTCACGAGGCCGGGCCTGCGTCAGGCCGGAGTCCTCCGAGCTGCCGGCATGCTCGGAGCGCTTGCCGCCTTCCGAACCCCTGGTGGTGGCGGCGGACATCGTGGAGGGTGGCCGCTTTCGCAGTCTGGACGGCGACACGGCGCTGGTCGAGGGAACGGCGTCGGGCCTCGAGCGCTATCGCGTCGTCCAGGTTCGCAAGCCCGTCGGGGCGGACGAAGTGCAACCCGAGTCTCCTGTCGTCGTGCGGACCCTGCGTTGGGACGGCGCTTCCGGTGAGATTACGGTTGTGGGGGTCAGCGGCGGAGAGGGGTATTCCTTGCCCCTGGCGGGCAACCCGACGGTGGCGGTCGTCGCGGTGGCCTGCGATGCCGCTGGGTGCACACTCCTCGGGGCTGGCAGCGAGGAGACCGAGCTCGTACCGCTCGATGGCGGCAGCCTGCCCACCGATCTGATGCCGGTGGGCGTGGCCGTGACGTACCGCAGCGTGCTCTGCGTTTACGGGAGTGGCGGCCTCCTCTGCAATGATGGCGGTGGATGGGCGGACGTTCTCGGCGCATCGCCCTCGCCGTCCATACGATGGCTCCAGCTCTTTGCCGGGTTCGGCCTCGCCTTGAGTGACGCTGGCGAGCTCTGGGTATGGCGGGATACGATGTGGGAGCAGGAAGATGCAGGACTGCCAAGTCCAATCGTGAGCGTCACCGTCAGTGCGTTGGGGATCGTCGCCATTGGATCCGGCGGAGAGCTGGCGATCGACTATGGTGGCAGCGAGGCGAGCTGGCTCTGGCTGTGCACCGATCCAGAACCCGCCCTCTACGCGACGGTCGGAGCGAGCACCGAGCCGTCCCTTTACATGGCTGTGACGTCGGACGGCACCGTCGCCAACTTCGACCGAAGCGCCGGTGACCGGAACCCGCCCTGGTGCCGGCGCGGCGAGCTAGGTCCGGAGCCCTTCGTCGGCACGGGGTTCGTGCCGTGTCACGACGCGCTGAACTCGCTCATTGCGACCGAAGCCGCTCTGTTCGTCGTGGAGACCCGCTTGGCCTGCTACGTCAGGTGACAGCGGACGTCGTGGCTCCGTCTCGACGCGGCCGAGGCGCCCTCCCGGAGCACTTGAAGATGCGCGCGGAGCGCTTCCCCCTCCACGCCATGTCGCCGGGCAGCCCCACTGCTCGATTGACAGCGCCGAGCACTCGGTATATTCGCGAGGCCATGTCCGAGCGTTCGGAACGCGCTGTCGCGGGGTTTGTACGATGCAACTGCAGCCAGGCCGTGCTGGGTGCCTTCGGGCCCGAGCTGGGGCTGGGAGAGGCGGATTGTCTGCGGGTAGCGGCCTGTTTTGGGGCGGGGATGGCGCGCCTCGGCAAGTCCTGCGGAGCCCTGACCGGTGGGTATATGGTCCTCGGGCTGCGCCATGCCCATGAGATGGCCACGGATCCCAAGGGCGGCCGTGATGCCGTGTATGGCAAGGCGCAGGCGCTCACGGCCCGCTTCGAGGCGGCGCAC
Organism: Pseudomonadota bacterium; assembly: GCA_023398955.1. Classification (GTDB taxonomy): domain Bacteria; phylum Myxococcota_A; class Polyangia; order Polyangiales; family Polyangiaceae; genus JAEWRL01. Next base: position 4,490 of record JAEWRL010000158.1, on the reverse strand, counting down.
GGCTCGAGCCAGTGTCGGGAGCTGACGGGCTGTGACCTCACGACCCCGGAGGGGCGTGCCGAGTTCGCCGAGCGGAACCTCCATCACGTTCTCTGCGACAGGCTCGTCAAGAGCGTCGTTGAAATGCTGGAAGAGGGCTGAGCCCGAGGCCGTCCGGGTAGTGTTGGCGGCGAGAGCCGGGGCAACGTGCCCCGCTGGGACAAATCGTACCCTGGCCGCTGTGGAATGACGGTTGCAGGCCGCTGCCGGAAATAAGGCAGATGTTCGCGGTTCACACGCATTCGGAGCGGCACGAGCGTTGCTGTGGCGAGCGGTCCATCATGGGATTCAAAAAGTCTTTCCGCGAGTTACCCCTCAAGCTCCCCATCAAATTGGGACCCGCCTCGAATGGCGAATACAACCCCGTACCCTCCTCGGCTGCCCTACGTTGGGTGGAGCGGACCGCCATGGAACGGTCGGCGTGCGCTGCGGCGCGGACCGGGCTGTCGCGTCGTGAGTTTCTGCGCTCGAGCGCAGGCGCTGCGACGGTGCTGTTGACGCTCAATGAAGTGACCGGCTGCGCTGGGGGCCACTACGCCGTGCCGCCCGAGGCAGCATACGACGCCGCCGCAGCGGACACGGCCCTGGCCGGCGACGAGTTCATCTTCGACGTGCAGACCCATCACGTGAGCCTCGACAGAAAGTGGTGGGACGATGCGCGGCCTACGATGGCCGACTTCCTCGTCGAGACACCACAGGCGAAGTGCGGCTCGGAGCCCTACCTCGAGTGCTTCGGGCAAGAACCCTACTTGAAGGAGGTCTTCCTAGATAGCGATACGAGCCTGGCGGTGCTGAGCGCTCTCTGGGGCACACCCGAGATGAACCCGATCCTGCCGGAAGAAGCAGTGCGGACCCGCGAATACCTCGAGAAGATGGACGGCGCGCGGCGACTCTTGATCCACGGCGTCGTCTGGGGCAAAGCACAGTCGGATGGCCAGCGCGCGGAGTGGATGCGGCAGCTCGTGGAGGAGCAGCGTATCTCGGCATTCAAGCTCTATCCCGTCTGGAGCCCCGACGGCCAGGGCTATCGCATGGACGACCCTCGCTTTGGTCTCAAGATCCTCGAGCAGGGGCTGCGGGCTGGGCTGCCGCTCTTCGCCATCCATAAGGGGCTGCAGGTTGCGGGCGCCCCCGACGCCTTCGTGAGCTCGGAGGACATCGGTCCTGCTGCCAGGGCGTTCCCAGGAGCCACGCTCCTCATCTATCACTCGGGGTACCAATCGGAGCACCGCGAGGGCCCCTACGATCCCCAAGGTAAAACCGGGATCAATACACTCATCGCGAGCCTCGAGGCCAATGGCGTCGGGAAGCTGGGCAACGTGTACGCAGAGCTTGGCTCGGTGTGGCGTGAGGTCATGCGAGATCCAGAGCAAGCAGCTCATGTGATCGGAAAGCTCCTCCGCCATCTTGGAGAGGACCGCATTCTGTGGGGCACGGACGCCCTGTGGTACGGGTCGCCGCAGGACCAGATCCAAGCCTTCCGCTCCTTCCAAATATCCCAGGAGTTCCAGGAGCGGTTCGGGTATCCCCCGCTCACTCCCGAAGCAAAGCGCAAGATCTTCGGTCTGAATGCCGCGAGGCTCTATGGCATCGACGTGGAGGACCTCCGCCGAGCGCAGCGCTCCGACGCAGTCGCCCGCGCCCGGCAGGCGTACCGCCATGCGCCCAATCCTACCCATTCGATCTACGGTCCCGAGACTGCGTCGGAGCTTGGGAGGCTCGTGCGCTGGGAGGGGGCTAGAGGCTCGCGTTGACGTTCCTCGCCCTCGCACAGGATTCGTCCAGCGGGCACGCCTTTGGTGAACATGCCCGGTCTGCCAGCGTGGCGCCCCAAGGGCCTAGCGATTCAGGACACGAGCCGCCGTTCGACGCGACCCCCGTGATGCGTTTGAGCTCTGCAGTCCGATCCGGCAGCGAGGCCAGCATGGGGTTGAACTCCTTTCCTGTGCGGAGGCCATTGCGGAGAGCGCCGGCACCGAATGTGGCAAGCGTCGTGGTAGCGCCCACTACGGCGGCGATCCACAGCGGGCTCATGTCGAGTCCCTCCGACATGCACCGCAGCAAGGCTCACTTCGCGCGGATTCAGGGAGCGAAGCTCCCCTGCGGCGCGACCGGGGTTCGATCTCGCCATGCCATGCGGCCGCCCGGATCAGCGCTGCGACAAGCACCGGCGAAACCGCTTGCAAGGGCGTGAGCGCGCCGTCGTTGAAGTCCATCGCAGATGCCGTAAGAGGTTACTTGCAGGTGAATCATCCCCGCGGTACCTAGGTTCACGCGCTCATGAACGGCACCTTTTTCGATGCTCGTGCCTACCTGCAGCGGCGCGTGGCGCTCTTCGCGGGGATCTCCTGCTTCTTCTTCGGCATGCTCCTGGTCTTGGACTTCGCCACTCCGGCACCGGGCGAGCCGCTCTTGGGAAGCACGCGGGTCGCGGGGATGGTCGCGATGGCCGCCCCTGGTGCGGTGTGGGCTTACGCCCGCATGGGCGATCGCCCCGCCTGGCAGTGCCGCGCACTCGAGCTCGCTGCGGCCACCGTCATGATGGTCATGTTCGCGACGCTGCCGCTCTTCCCGCCGATCGAGGGAGCGGGTGGCGCAATGGTCATGTTCGCTCCGACGGTCATGGGCGTCGTGACGCTGTTGCGGGCGGCGATCGTCCCGAGCCCGGCGTGGCTGTCGGTGCTCCTGGGTCTGTGCTGGGGCACGCTTCTGACGGTGTCGTCGACCGTCGGTTGGGAAGGACTCGTGCTCTCGACGCCAGGCCTCGCCGATCACAATGCTGTGCTGCTGGGCAGCGGGCAGGGTGTGCGCAGCCCTGAGCTCGGCCAGGGACACCCGGTCGAGCCGTGGGTGCTCCCGCTCGCCTCGAGCGGCTTCGCGACTCTGGCGTTCTCGTACATGGCAGGCGTGATCTCGCACGTGGTCCACGGACTGCAGGTGAAGGTGCGTGAAGCGATGGAGTTCGGGCAGTACACGCTCGAGGCGAAGATCGGGGAAGGCGGGATGGGCGCCGTGTACCGGGCGCGGCACCGCATGCTGCGTCGGCCCACGGCGTTGAAGCTGCTGCCGCCGGAGAAGGCCGGCGAGCAGTCGATCACGCGTTTCGAGCGGGAAGTCAGGCAAACGAGCCGTCTCACCCACCCCAACACGGTTGCTATCTTCGACTTCGGGCGCACCAGCGACGGCATCTTCTACTACGCCATGGAGTACATCGAAGGAATAAGCCTGGAGAGGCTCGTTGCTCTCGAAGGCGCGCTGCCTCAGGAAAGGGCGGTGCACCTCCTCGTGCAAACCGCTGAATCCCTCAGCGAGGCGCACGGTGTGGGCCTGGTGCACCGCGACATCAAGCCGGACAACATCATGCTCTGCGAGCGCGGAGGAATCCCCGACGTCGTGAAGGTCCTCGACTTCGGCCTGGTGAAGGATGTCGGGGCTGCGACCGACGTCACGCTGAGCACAACGAATGCCATCAAAGGCACGCCCCTCTACATGGCCCCCGAGGCCCTCACCGATCCAGAATCCGTCGATGCACGCGCCGACATCTACGCGCTCGGCTCCGTGGCGTACTTCCTGCTGTCGGGGAGGCCCGTCTTCACGGGCAAGCTAATGGAGCTCTTCATGCACCACGTGCACAGCGAGCCGGCGCCCCTGCGCGCCAGCGGCGTCAGCGTAGATGAAGGGCTGGAGTCGATCGTCGCGCGCTGCCTGTGCAAGCGCCCCGAGGGGCGCTTCCAGTCCGCGGCCGAGCTCGCCGATGCGCTACGCGCGACGCCGCTCTCCGGTCGTTGGACCCGCGCGCATGCTCAGGCATGGTGGGATTCGCGCCGCAACGAGATTCGCGCCCGCCTCAGCCGCGACGATGCCGCCGCGACCCTGACGATCGCCGCGGCGCCAGCGGAGCGTTGCTCCTGCTGAGGGCGGCGGTGCTCCGGATCGTGCCTGCAACCAGCCGTTGCAGCCGCGCCCGCGCCGTGTCCGCCGAGACGTCAGCGCCTGTGCCGGCGCCAACTCCGCCGACGCGGACAGTTGCGGGTGCTCTCGACATCGGAGGAAAAGACCCGTGATCGCGGTGTTCCTGGGCTACGTGAGCGCACAGCGCTGAGAGGCTCGATCTGCGGATGACGAACTCGATGCATGGTTGGAACAGGCGCCAGATGTGGACCTTGCCGTTACTCAGCAAGCGATCCAGTTGTTTTGGTGCGTGCTTGGAATTGAGTGCTGCCGCGGCAGCCGTGGGGCTCGAGCACGAGAGCCCGCGTGCCATCCTTCCACGGATTCTTCAGTGTGAGCTCAAGACAGCCGTCAGAGCGCCGGTCGAGACGCTTTTTAGTCCCTTACCGGGCAGATTGATGGCGGGGTTGGCAAGACTTGGATGGCTGTTGCCGACTGGTGCAGGCAATCAGCTTTCAGTTCTCAGCCGTCAGCATCTGCGGGAGCACCATTGTGCGGAT
>JAEWRL010000144.1 GCA_023398955.1 Pseudomonadota bacterium | reverse complement strand
GCGAGACCTGGTATCTACGGCCGAGCCGTACCATGACGTTTCTCGGCGCAAAAGTGCAGTTGACGCAATGCGGCGATCAACTTGGGGGGCACGGGCACGGGCACGCATTCAGGGACAGGCCCTAGGCGCTGGCCACGAATTCACGCGCCGCATCAGCCATCATGCGATAGGCACGTTCGAAGATTCCGTCGTCTCGCTCGAGCAGCGTGGAACGGAACCCGTGCAGCGAGCTCATAAAGCTCGAGAGTGGGACGACGCAGAGATTCCTTGCACCAAGCAACTCGTAGACGAACTTGCGATCAGGAGAAATGCCGGGCTGACATCGCTGCCGCACCAACCGCTCGACGCTCTCACGCTCGATGTGCAGCGCCATGTGTGGTTGCAATTCCTCGGCAAAAACCGCGCTTAGGTAGAAGGCTCCATTCGGCTTGTTCACGATGAGCTCGGGGGCTTGCTTCAAGATCTCGACCGCGCGCGCGGCACGTTCCCGGAAGAACGCGTTCCGTTCGTTGGTCCACCGCTCGAAACGAGGATCACTGTAAACCTGTGGAATTACCATCTGAGGCAGCGTCGTGGAGCACACCTCGAGCATTTTCGCGTCGAGGATGGAGCGGACGTAGCGCCGAAACATGGGTTTTCGGTCCTGATTGTAGACTTCCATCCAACCACAGCGTCCGCCCGGCCACGGCATTTCTTTCGAAATACCCTTCAGGGAAATAGCCGGAACATCGCCAATGACATCTGAGAGGGGGACGTAGTCCTCCGCATCAAACACCATGTTCGTATAGATCTCGTCGGCCACGATGAACAGATTGTACTGCCGGGCAATCTCCACCATCTCTTCGACGACTCTCCGAGGATAGACCGCGCCGGTCGGATTGTCAGGATTGATGATCATCAGTCCCGCAATCGAATCGTTATACTTCACCTTGTTGCGGAGCTCGTCCAGGTCGGGCATCCATCCCTGCTCAGGGCGAAGTTCATACACGATAGCGCTCGAACCGGCGTGGGCTGCCTCAGCGGAGGAGTGCGTCGGGTAAGACGGCGAGGGGCCAATGACGCGTGCTTCGCGGCGGAGCAAGGAGTAGACCTTGCTGACCGCATCTCCGAGGCCATTGAAGAAGATGATGTCCTCGGGCGTAATGCGAACCCCACGCCGAGCATTCAGGCGGGCCGCCAAGAACTCACGGGTCGCATCGAGCCCCCGTGTGGGGCAGTACCCGTATGCGCGATCCTCTTGCGCGGCCGCGGCGACGATGTCCTTGATCCAACCTGGAATGCGCTCGCCCTTCTGAACCGGATCGCCGATGTTCTCCCAAAGAATGGGCTCTCCACTGACCCGCTGCACTTCATGACCGAGTTCGGCGATCCCACGGATCTCGTAGTTAAGCTCACCTGCGCCAATGTGAACGATGTTCCTTCTCATACCTTCCCACGCCTTCTCAGGATCCTGCCGTTGAGCTCGTGCTCTCGGGCGGTCGTGCTCTCGTGCTCTCGGGGGTTTCTGGGCGGGCACCGTACCCAACCGCGACCGACTGCGCCACTCGCCGCCTCGCACCGCTGCTCGACAGCACGCAGGCCGACCAACCGACGCCGAGGCATCTGCGCGGGGGGTCGCACCGCAGGAGCCTCGCAGCCAAGGAGACTAGAGTAGTCGTTTCACCCGACGACCCGTCTCAGACGAGTTGGGCGCGAAGTAGCGCACGTGCATGTGCGTCCGGTGCCCACGGGCGTGGCGTACGACGGCGTCCGTCTTGCGCTCGAAACCCCCGAATAGGCGGTCGAGCCACCGCGGATCGTATCCCTCGCGCTCTGCTTGCTCGCGCAACAATGCCTGAACGCCCCCATCAATGAAGACGTACTCCACATCACCTTCGCTCAGCACCGAGAGCAGGAGTCCCCAGGTCTGGCGCAACTCCAAGGTCTCTCTCGTGGCGGGCCGATACCAGGCCGGACCGCCCCGATACAGGTAACCGAGATCCACGTCACGGCCGTTCTGATGACTGCGGTGCGGCCGCAACCAGCCACCTTGGCGTCGGCTCATGTCGCCAACGAAGACGAGGGGAGCCCCTGGGAAGCGCGCCCGGAAGCCCCTGAGCGCCGCCTCGAGGTAGCCGATCGTCTCTTCGGTGCCCCAGGACCTCGCCCCATCGACGACCTCCCAACCGGGGCCGTCCAGCAAGCGCACGGCATTGAGAAGACGGCCGCGGTTTGGTGCGCCGAGCGCCGCGCTACCGAGCTCTGCGGGCTCTCGGCGCAGGGCCAGCCTCAACGCAGCATCGTCCAGGAGGGCGAGCGGGTGTGGCAGGGCACGGATTTCTACCCTCGGAATCTCGAGCACGCGATCGCTCTCCGGCGCCGCAGACGCAACCACGCCTCGAAGCGCCAGGAACCCGCGTTCGAATACCCGCTCGGAGAGCAACGGCGCCTCCCCGTGCGCCTTTTCCGCCACGGCAGACGCCGAGGCACAGGCGAGGATGAGGGGGACGCCAACGAACAACCACAGCGAAGGTGCGCGATTCGGGCTCCCGCAGTGCCGTCCCGATGGACGTTCCCGCGGTGGCTCCGACGTTCGCACCGGCGTTCGCACCGAGAGAGTCTAGCCGTCGCTGCCGAGCACGCACTGGCAAGCGGCACAGCGCCCCGACCCAGCGGTCGAATTGCCCCCGCGGCGGGCCCTCGGATCGAAGAAATCCCCGGCGAAAGATCGACATCCATTCGAGTCTATGCTCCAACCCGCTGAGTGTTTGCGCAGTCCCTGAACATAGCAGCAGGCTTGGCGTCTCCTGGCGTGCGCGTCCGCCTCTACCTGGAGACCGTGCTCGCCGGACCTGAGGGCCTAGACCAAGACATCCCCGCCCTCAGCCTCGCATTCGATTACGGGGGGGTGGAGCTCCGGCCCCGCGATGACGGCCCACGGGTACTGTTGTCGGGTGCCTCCGCCACCGCGGCGATAGAGCGGAATCTCGACGCCGAGCGGCGCGTGCAATGTCTCCTGGAAAGCTTCGGCGCCATCGAGATTGATTGCCTCGATGACTGCACTCCGGCACTAGATTCGGAGGCAGACTATCTCGTTCACCCCGACGGCAACGTGCATTCGTGGTGTTCCTTCACCGCTTACGCATTGCCTCAGCTTCGGGCTCTCGGCTGGGAGGTGGACGTCGATCCAGATTATCCCTACCAGGTGGTCGAGGACGCGCCGGACTGGTACGCGGACGTGGAGGCAGACGAGGAGCGCCGAGACTGGTTCGCCCTCGAGCTCGGGGTGGAAGTCGACGGGCATCGGATCAATCTGGTGCCTACGCTGCTCGAACTCTTCGAGCAAAGCCCTGACGCCGACTCGTTGCAGACGCTTCTGCGCTTCCCTGCCCGCTTTCGTGCAGTTCCTGTGGGACACAACCGGTATCTCACCCTCGCTCCCGAACGTCTCAAGAGCCTGCTGGGCGTGCTCCTCGAGCTCTATCGAAACGACACGCGCAACCTCGACCGGGTCTGCTTTCCGGGAGCACAGGCCCCCTCTTTTGCCAAGCTTCAGGAGACCTTGGAGGAAGATGCCGGGAAGGTATGCTGGCGGGGCGCCGAGCCACTGCTGAGACGCGGGTGGCAGGTTCGAACGGCAACCTCGTTTCCGCCCGCACACACGCCAGGCCTCCGTGCCACGCTTCGCCCCTACCAGGCGGAGGGGCTAGCCTGGCTGCAGCAGCTCCGGGCCACGGATTTCGGAGGCGTTCTGGCCGACGATATGGGGCTAGGAAAGACGCTGCAAACCATCGCGCACCTGGCGACCGAGAAGGCCGCCCACCGCCTGGACTTGCCGGCGCTCATCGTCATGCCGACCAGCCTCATTGGTAATTGGCGCCGGGAGATCGAGAAGTTCGCGCCCCATCTGCGACCTTGTGTCTATCATGGGCCAAAGCGCGAACGGGAGCGCGACCTCATCTCGAAGGCACCCGTCGTGCTCACGACCTACCCCATCGTCGTTCGGGATCAAGAGGTGTTCCAGCAACAGGAATTCCACATCGTGATCCTGGACGAAGCCCAAGCCATCAAGAACCCGCGTAGCCTTGCGTTTCGAGCCGTCCGCTCTCTCAACGCGCGACACCGGCTCTGCCTTTCCGGCACCCCCGTCGAGAACAACCTCGAGGAACTCTGGGCTCAGTTCCACTTCCTGATGCCGGAGCTCCTGGGAGAGCTGAGCGCCTTCGCCAAAAACTTTCGACACCCCATCGAAAGGGAGGCGAACGATGCGCGTCTCGCACAACTTAGGGACCGGGTTGGTCCGTTCATTCTGCGGCGCATGAAGGAGTCTGTCGCCAAGGACCTACCGCCAAAGACAGAGATCCTCAGACCGGTCGAGTTGGAAGGACCTCAACGTGATCTCTACGAGAGCATTCGCGTCGCTGCCCATGCCGATGTCCGCAAGGCCATCAAGGACAAGGGAATCACGGGATCGACCGTTGCTATCCTCGACGCCTTGATGAAGCTTCGTCAGGTTTGTTGCGATCCACGGCTCGTGACGGTGCCCAGCGCCACGCGTGTGAAGCAATCGGCCAAGTTCGATCTGTTCTTCGACCTGTTGGCGCGACAGCTCGAACAAGAGCGGCGCGTCCTCGTCTTCTCCCAGTTCACACGAATGCTCGCGCTGCTGGCGCACGGCCTGAGCGATCGCGGCGTGGAGTTCATCACGCTCACGGGCAACACCATCGACCGCGAAGGCGCCGTGGAAACGTTCCAATCGGGGAAGGCCCGCGTCTTCCTCATCAGCCTGAAGGCAGGCGGGACCGGGCTGAACCTCACGCGTGCCGACACGGTGATCCACTATGATCCGTGGTGGAACGCTGCCGCCCAATCCCAAGCGACGGACCGTGCGTACCGCATCGGCCAAACCCGCCCCGTGTTCGTGTACAACCTGATCGTCGCCGGCAGCGTCGAAGAGCGAATGATTCGGCTTCAGCAGAAGAAGCGTCATCTCGCCGAGACGCTCCTGGGTGCTGCGCGTCCCGAACTATCAGCCGACGATCTGGACGACCTCTTCGCGCCACTCCCCGACTGACGTCCATGGCGGGGGCGACCGGAGGCGACTATGCTGTGCGCGTGCTGAGTCTCCAACGTCGCTGGGTGCCGCTGTGGCTCGCGGCCTGCGCCGCCCTGCTGCTGGCGCTGGCGCCGAGTGTTGCAGCGCCGGCCCCCGGGCATCGCGCCGACGACATCGCGAGCCACACGATGAGCCCGTTCTGTCCGGGACGGACCCTCTCGTCCTGCCCAAGCCCGAAGGCCGCGGAATGGCGGCACGACATTCGGCAGTGGGTCGACGAAGGCCTCTCCACGGAGGAGATCCGTGCGCGACTCGAGCAGCGTGTTCCGGGTCAGGACTTGTCCGGGGCGCCTCGGAGTCCAGGCGGGTGGCTGCTGCCAGTAGCCCTACTCCTGGTCAGCGCGGGCGTACTCTGGGCCGTCCTTCGTCGCCTGCGGCAGGGACGGGACGCCCGGCCCGCGGCGCCACGAGCGAACGACGATCGTAGCGCTGAGCTCGATCGGCGCCTCGAAGCCGAACTCGATTCCCTGGATGACTGAAGGGTCCGGCCGCGCGGGTCGCCACGAGGCCCGCGGGTGCCGCTCGTCCCTGGGCCTCAATGGACAATGCGCTAGCTCTTCGAGCCAGCCTTCGCGTAGCGCTGCCGAAAGCGCTCCACACGCCCAGCGGTGTCGAGGATACGCTGCTTCCCCGTGTAAAAGGGATGCGTGTACGAGCTGATATCCACGTGGATGATGCTGTGCTCGACCCCACCAATCACCCTCTTCTCGGCGGAGGTCAGCGTCGAGCGGGTCACGATCTCGTGATCTCCGTCGACGAAGACCGCGGGCTGGTACTTGGGATGAATGCCGTCCTTCATGTGCTGCTCTTTTCCTCGCTTGCGCGGCGACGTCACTGCGGCGCCCGCTGCCCGGGCCGCGCACGTTGCCCGGGCCGGGGGGCGATGCCTTAGCGCATTCCCGCAGCAGTGTCGACGAAATCCGGATTGACTGAAGCAGCCGATAGGCCACGTGGCCAATAGATTACAGCGAGGTCCCCTCACACCAAGGCCGCCGTAGCGCTTCTTCCCGGCGCCGGGCCCTCCCATTCGCCCCCGGCCTCGTGCTATCCTCCGCCGGATGGGTTTCGAGGTCGAGTTCTGGGGCGTCCGCGGTAGCATCGCGTGCCCCTCCCCTCAGTACGTGACCTACGGCGGCAACACGTCCTGCCTGGAACTTCGGTTGGGCGACGAGCGGCTCGTACTCGACGCGGGCACGGGGATCCGGGAGCTCGGACGCCGCTTTTTGGCGGAAGACGTGCGTAAGGCACGCCTTCTGCTGACGCACACTCACTGGGATCACATCAACGGCTTCCCGTTCTTCGCTCCGGGCTTTCAGACTGGGCGGAGCTTCCACATCATGGCCGGACACCTCCGGCACGAGGGCGGGGTGCGGGAGGTCTTTGCCGGGCAAATGTCTCGACCCACTTTCCCAGTGCCCCTGGAAGCCATGCGCGCCGCCCTGACGTTCGAGGACTTCGATGCGGGCGATCGGTTCCACTTCGGGGAGGTTGGCGTCAAAACAGCACCGCTGAATCATCCCAACGGAGCCACTGGCTACCGCGTCGAGTACGCAGGCAAGGCGCTCGCTTACGTGACTGATACGGAACACGTCATCGGAAAGCCGGATCAAAGCGTCTTGAAGCTGATCGATGGGGCGGACCTTGTCGTTTACGACTCCACCTACACCGACCAGGAGTTTCCGAACCACGTCGGCTGGGGGCACTCCACGTGGCAGGAGGCCGTCCGCCTCTGTCAAGCTGCCGCCGTGAAACAACTCGCGATTTTCCACCATGATCCGAACCACGAAGACGGCTTCATGGAGAACCTCGAGCGCGAGGCTCGCAGCGCTTGGTCCGGCGCAATCGTGGCGCGAGAGCGGATGCGCATCAGGCTCATCTGAGTCGCATCGGACTATAGCGGCGGGCGAGTGGAAAGCTCCTTGTCATCCGTCGACGCGCGGAGCCGCCATGGCCACTCCGTAGTGGCAGCGCGCTCTCGAGCGAGCCAACGCAGTACGAGCTCCGCCCAATCCGGCCGCGCGCTCATGTGTGGGTGGATCTTGTCACCCGCGCGCGGCATGTACTGGACCACTTGGTTGGTGTCGAGGAAGCGGCAGGGCGCGACGTTCTCGCGCACGACGTCCATCAACCCGTTGTCCTTGCCCCACAGAGCTGGGGCGATCCAAACGCACGGGGTGTCCCCCAGCCGCCCAACGAGCTTGCGAATCTTTGGAGCCCTTTGCTGCGGATCGCCAATCTCCATCTCGTTGGCTCCCAGAGTAATGAGGACCAGGTCCGGCTCATACTGCGCCAAGTAGTCCGAGAGCTCCCTGCCCGAGGCCCAGCCAGGAATGTAACTCGGCACCTTGAACTTCAGTTTTCCCTGAACACCGTGAACCTTGAATAGCTTGTTCAATTCGATGCCCAGGGCGCCAGCGAATGAATCGCCGATGTGGAGCACTGTCGTTCCCGCAGGAATGTCTTCGGCGGGCTCCCGGTACCTTCCGGATGCGACGAGCCCCGACGGGAAACGCTCGGGCGGCGGCTCTAGGTCGCTGGTTCCCGGCTCCATTAGAAGAGTGCTCGACGCTTCATCTCGGTTCGCGGTAGAAGATTCGTGCTTCAATGTGGCGGGGCTCGAGGAACCTGTGGCCCCAGGATCGTCCTCCATACTTGTCGTTCGCGGCGATGGTGTGGCGCCGCTACAAGCACCGAGCAGGATTGCCAACAGACATGGGATGAGCGAGGTCATTTGTCGAAGATGCTCGTGGTCACGGACAACAGGTGGAGTTCCACCCGACGCCGACATCCCGATTCTTGCAGCCTCGGCGCGTTGCCGCCAGGGTCCGGCCTCGATGCGTGCCACCGGAGAACTGATAGGCGCGGGGCCTCCCTGCGTAGTTCGCCCGGCAGTCTGCGTCAAACGTTCTCGTACGGCGTCGTTTCACGCCCCTGGAACTGGCCGCAGCCGCCGGTTCCGGCTCCGGAAGCTCGTCCCGAACACAGCCGAACCCCGGCTCGACGTGGCGCCCAATCGGGCAATCGCGGACCGCTTCGTTGGGAGCACAGCGGATGCCGTTGAAGCGTCTCCCGGGTGGGCACTCGATGTCGAGCACACCGTGGAGGCAGTCACCGTGAACATCCCGTCCAAACGGGCATTCGGCGCTCTCGACACGTGCAGCGCAGCGAAACCCGAGATGGGCGCCATGCTTGTCGGGAGTCCACCAATTCCTGAGGCGAATCTGCATCCACTTTTCGAAGCGCCTGCTGAAGCTGCCGCCACGGTAGCCGCGATGCGGCGAGTCAGGATCGGGCCAAGGATAGGGTCCAAATCCGTCGCCCACCCACTCCCAGACGTTGCCGCTCAGGTCGTAGATCCCGAACGCGCCTGGCGCATAGCTGGCGACCTCGCAAGAAGTCGGCTGCTTCCAGCATGTCCTACCATCCGGAGGCTCGTCACCCCACGGATAAGTCAGGTACCGCTCTCCGCCGCGAGCCGCATACTCCCATTCTGCCTCTGTCGGCAGCCTGGCCTCACGCCATGCACAGAAGGCCTCGGCCTGGTACCAGCTGACACAGTTGATGGGGTGGCGTTCCCTGTCAGGACGTGCGCCATTGCAGAGGGTGGAGTCGGCTCGAGCTGGCTCGCAGTCTCCCGTATCGACACAGCTCTGGTAGGCAGCGACCGTCACTTCGGTGAGATCCAGGCAGAAGGCGGCGAGCTTGGTGCGATACCGGGGACTCTCCTCCGCCGTCTCGGTCCCATGCTTCGAGCCAACCCAGAATGGGCCGCCAGAAACGAGTGCCATTCCTTCGGGGCAGCGCGGCCTGTCGATATCCAGCGGTTCTCCGCTTCCGCCTTCAATGTTACGACCCATTCGCGAAGGCAGCGTCGCCTCTCGGACCTGTCCGGCGCCCGGTGCCGCGGCTCCTGCCGGAGGCGTCCGGGAGCTCGCATCCGCCTGCTCGCAGCCACCAATGGCGAGCAGTGCCGCGAGCAACGCGGCCGTCCTTTCCACTCGAGTGCTTCGCCACCGATCCTGAAACACGATGCTACTGAGTCCTTGCAGATTACGCTCCGAACGACCGGCACGGCCGCTCGCCAAGTACTGGTGGGGCGGTATACCATCGTCCCAGTCCGCATGCCTCCCCTCCGCGGCTCACCGCACCGCGCCAAGCACAGCCCAAAGACACGAAGCCATGGCCTCTCCCGTTAGACTTCGCGAACTCGTCCGCAGGTTCTCTGACGCAAGCAGGCCCGCTGTCGATCGCCTAGACCTCGAAATTTCCGCTGGCGAAGTGTTGTGTCTCGTTGGGCCATCCGGCTGCGGCAAGAGCACCACGCTTCGGCTCGTGGCAGGACTCGATGCGCCCGATTCGGGATCGATCTTCATCGGCGATCGTGACATGCGAGGCGTGCCTCCTCAGGCTCGCGATGTCGCCATGGTCTTCCAGGGTTTTGCGCTCTACCCCCACATGAAGGTGCGCGATATCCTCGCGTTTCCGCTGCGGATGCGCCGCTTGCCTCGCGCCGAGCGCGAAAGGGCCGTGCTGTCCGCTGCGCGATTGCTCGGGATTGAGCAGCTCTTGGAGCGGCGCCCCGCCCAACTCAGCGGAGGAGAGCAGCAGCGCGTGGCGATGGGCCGGGCACTTGTCCGCAAACCCGAGGTGTTCCTCTTTGACGAACCGCTGTCCAACCTGGACGCAGCCCTGCGGGCCGAGCTGCGCTCCGAGTTGGGACGTTTGTTGTCTCAGCTAGCGAGCACCGCCATTTACGTCACACACGACCAAACCGAGGCCATGACGCTGGGGCACCGCATCGCCCTGCTCCGGGACGGACGACTCGAGCAGGTCGACACGCCGCGGCGCATCTACGAAGCTCCCGCCTCGACCTTCGTCGCGTCCTTCTTCGGTTCTCCACCCATGAATCTCTGCCCCCTGGAGCACAGTGATTCAGGGACGCGGCTCGGGCCACTCACCTTTCAGACAGCTCCGTCAGCATCCCGGCTCGTGCTGGGTATCCGTCCCGAGCACGTCCTTCTTGGCCCGGCAGCGCAAACCCGCGACGCGGCGCATACGTCAGGCACGGTGACAGGGATGGAGCCCCACGGCGCCGAAACTCACTTGGAGCTCGACGTCTTCGGGCAACGTCTGCGCGCGAAGGTGCCAGGTTTCGAGGCCCCCCCTGTCGGAAGCCAGATACCGGTCGGGCTCCCGCTCACTCATATCCGGTGGTTCGATGGGACTACGGAACGTGCTCTCCCGGAGCCTCAATGAAGGCGCGCGGTGCGATGCCTCGACGGCAGGCCCTGCGACTCCTCGGAGGCGCCAGCCTTCTTCCCATCGCCGCCTGTCGCTCCCACCCAACTCGGCGAGGCAGACAAAGCGCGAGCCTCTGGTTCACTTATGGTGGTCGTAACCGCGAGGTCCTGGAGCGGTTGGTGCGCCGCTTCAACACGACCCAAGACGAGTTCCAGATAGACGCAGTCTACCAGGGTGACTACTATGAGGGGCTGGCGAAGCTCCGCACCGCCATGGCCGCACGAGCCGCCCCGGCGCTCAGCCACGTCATTGGAGAGGTCGTTCCGTACTTGGCAAACGCCGGTGTGCTCCAAAGCTTCGAGGGGTTCGAAGGAGCAGACGACCTGGACACCGTAGAGTCTCTCGGCCAATCCGGCTCCTGGCAGGGGGGCCGTGAGCATCCTCTCGTTGCGCTGCCCTTCAATCGGTCTACTCCCATCGCGTACCTCAACGGCGATCTCTTCGGCCAGGCAGGGCGGCAGGCACCCTCCACCTGGAGCGAGCTTCGCGCCACCGCCAGGGCTCTGACGATTCGCCGCGAAGGACGGACGGTTCGCTACGGCTTCGGATGCCCAATCAGCTGGTGGTTCTGGGTAGCAATGGTGGGTCAGGCTGGCGGCACCTTGTTTGGCCCGCTGGGGCGCCCCGTGTTGGGGGGCGACGCAGGGCGACTAGCGCTGGAGCTCTGGCAGTCCATGGTGCACCGTGACGGCTCCATGAAACCCCCACCCGGTCGCGACTACAACGCCTGGGAACAAACGAACCAGGACTTTCTAGCCGGGCGTGCAGCCATGATCTGGACGAGTACCGCGTTTATCAGATACCTCGAAGACAACGCTCCCTTCCAGGTAGTTGCCGCGCCACTCCCCAAGCTCAAGCAGCACGCCGTCCCCACGGGTGGAACGTACTGGGTGATGCCCCGCGGTGCCGCGCCCGACGAACAGGCGGCCGCGTGGGCATTTCTGCGCTTCATGCACGCGCCAACGCAGGCAATGGAGTGGGCCACGAGCACCGGCTACCTGCCCGTCACCCGAGAGGCTATTGTGCGCCTACGAGCATCCGGATTCTACGAGCGACATCCGAACCACGGAGTTTCACTCGACCAGCTCTCGGTAGCAATGCCCTGGCCGTGGTCCACAGACCTGTTTAGGATTCAGCGAGAGATCATCCAGCCGCGCCTCGAACGGGCAGTGCTCGAGCGCCAGGACGCCGGCCGCCTTCTGGCGGAGGCTCGAAAAGCAGCCATCGACGGGGCTCCATGAAAGCTCGGAGGAGGGGTGACCCGTATTTCATGCTGGCGCCCACGATGGTGCTGCTGGCGCTCTTCTTCTTCTACCCGTTGGTGTACGCCTTCTATCGAAGCCTCTATGCCTGGGACTTGCTCACTCCACCCCGTTTCATTGGGTTGGCGCACTATCGATGGCTCATCGAGTCGGGCGAGCTCGCCCACACCTTCGCGATGACCGCCCTCTTCAGCATCGTGGCCGTGGCGGGGTCGACCAGCGTAGGCCTCATCCTCGCACTGGCTCTGGCGCGACCGGGCCGCTACTTCGCGTTCATTCGGGGCGCGGTGTTCAGTGCTTACGTCGTCAGCTGGGTGAGCGTTGCACTCTTGTGGCTATGGGTGCTCGACGCGGACGCAGGAATCCTCTCTCACCTGACACGCTGGCTTGGCCTTCCTACACCAGACTGGCTTGGTGATCCCGATGTCGCTCCCTACACGCTCGCCCTCGTCACGGCTTGGAAAATAACGGGCTATGCGATGGTGCTATTCATCGCGGGCCTTCAGGACGTGCCTCGAAGCCTTATCGAGGCTGCCGCGCTCGATGGGGCGGGTCGGCTACGCACCTTCTCCAACGTCACCTGGCCCCTACTTCGACCCACGGCGGCGTTCGTGCAGATTACTGCGCTGATTCTGAGCTTCCAGGTCTTTGACGTGGTGCGGGTCATGACTCAGGGTGGTCCTAGTAATTCGACGACTTTCTTCGTCTATGCCATCTATGAACAGATATTTCAGAATCTTCGGGTGGGTCGCGCCAGTGCGGAGGTCGTCGCTTTCTTCTTCCTCCTCCTGGCGCTAACTGGCCTCCAGCTTTGGACCTGGCGCCGTAGAGGTGCTGTATGAGGGCTCGCGGCTGGCTGATCAACGTCTTGCTGCTCGTGGTAGCGAGCCTCTGGCTCCTTCCCTATGCCTGGATGGTCCTCACGAGCTTCAAGACCCTCTCGGAGATAGTCCGAGCACCCACGGCCCCCCTCCCCAGTACGCTCAACTGGGACGCATACGGAGAGGTACTGCGCTCCATGCCCGTCGGGCGGTACCTCTTCAACACGACAGTCATGGCGATCGCAATCGCAGCTTTGCAGATGGGTGTGGCGCTTCCTGCTGGCTACGCCCTCGCGAAACTCGATTTCCGCGGTCGAACAGTCGCGCTGGTGATTGTGGTGGCGACGTTGCTCATTCCCGCTCAGGTACGCTTCGTCCCGGTCTTTTTGCTGATGGCCGACGTTGGCCTAGTGAACACGATGCTCGGTTTGGTGCTTCCCTTCGGGGTCAGCGCGTTCGGCACGTTCCTCGTGCGCCAGGCGCTGCTGAGCGTGCCAGACACGTTGATCGAAGCCGCCCGGATGGATGGCGCTGGCGAGCTTCGCATCGTGTTCTCGTTGCTCGCGCCGCTGCTCAAGCCCACCCTCGTCAGCTTCTTCATCTTCAGCTTCGTTTATCACTGGAACGACTACTTCTGGCCCCTCGTGATGACGACGGACGACGCAGTCCGAACGCTGCCGCTCGGCGTGGCCCTGCTCCGGGAACAGGGCACGGGCGTACGCTGGCACATCGTCATGGCTGGGAATGTCCTGCTCAGCATGCCAGCGCTTGCGGTCTTCGTCGTCGCTCAGCGCCACCTGCTGCGCGCTGTCGTGGGGAAGACTAGCACCACCGTTGCGCGAGCTTGAGCGGACAGCCGCAACGGGCCGTCGCGTCCGCCTGGCGGTGCTCAGCCCTGCCGCAACGGGCTCGCTGTGACCCGCGCCCGTACGACGTACGGAGACCTCCATGACGTCGGCCGCCACACAGCACGACCATCCGGATAGCACGAAGCAGTGCGCGCAGCCGCCCGCCAACACGTCATGACGTTAAGCGCCGAGGCCCCCGACTGACTCACCGGAACAGCGGGCCCGTCGCTGGCTCTGACCCCGCAGCGGAGAGAAGGCAGCAGCTATGCTACGGTACGAACGAATGGACGGCGTCGACCTCTTGGAGCACGATCACGACGTTCTCGGTTCTCAGGTCAAGCACGTGACAGCGCTGCTCAACGGGCTTCTGAGCAAGACCTTCTCCGCTTCGCGCCTTCACGGCGAACTGCTGAGGCAATCCACATCGTTGGCAGATCAGCTGACCGCACACTTCGGATGCGAGGAGAGCGACGCCTTCCCCTTTCTGTCTGAGCTGCTCCCCGAGTATGGGAGCGGCCTGGAGCAGTTGGCGTACGCTCATCGCTTCATCAGGGGAGCACTCGATCAGATGATCGGATTGCTGCGCAGCATGGCACCCAACGACCTGAGCCGTCGTCTGCCCGAGGTTGTCGAAACCTACGAGCGATTCCACGTGGCCTTCCTCGTGCACCTTCAAGAGGAGGCAGACCTGTTGCGCAAGGCATCCGATAAGCTAACCGACCAACAGCGATACATCATCTCTCGGCAGCTCTCGGGCCGTTGAAATGACGCGGATCGCGCCATCCGCTGGTCATTCGATGTCTTGGCAGTCAACAGCATCACGGGGCGCCGGTACGCAGCGGTAGCGCGCCTCCTTACCGCAACCTTGCAGGGTCCAGACATTGCCGACCGAGCTGGTTTGCACTTCGTCTTGCTCACAGGAGTGCTTCGCACTGAAGAGCCGGACAGCGAGCATCCGCGGCGAACGGCATTTGGCGCCGATGCAGAAGAACAGCTCGTCGTGGCCGCACCCCTGCGTGCGCACGGCTTCCCTGCCGTCCACCTCGACGGCTTCCGCGTGGACGCTGTCCGCAGCGCAACGATGGAAGTCCGCATGTTTCTGCTTGGCAGAGTGCGTCGAAAAACAAGCCGTCAACATGATCCCAAGCGCCGAGGCTGCGATTCGCTTCATGGCCTCCACCCATACCGCGCGGATGGGTGGATTGAAACCACCGCGCGGCTCCCGCCCCGGCGTACGGGTCACCCGCGAGGCCACATTGTTGCCCACTCGTCGCGAGCAGGCACCACGAAGGTCACCAGGGGGCACCACGATCGACGCGCCTGATGTTCATCTCTCGACAACGCCGAACCCTGCGGCAGTTTGCCTCACCCCGCCGACCCGACCACTCTGGTCCCAACCGGACTGCAAGCAGCGGCAGACGTGAGCGTCTGCCCACGGAGATTCGGAATAAGTGCAGCATGCGGAGGGTTGGAGTACTCGAACAGCGACCGGAGCGGACGTGCACGACACCGCTTCTCGTCGGCACGGAGCCAGGCGGAGCAGGCGCATCAAAGACAATGGAGGCAAGTGGAACAACTCAACAGCTGGAACTCCGCTCTAGCAAGCCAGGTGCCCACCAGGTCGACCTCCCTCGGAATGGGATGGAGTCTTCATTGGTCAGGCCATCCAGCTGTCTGCTCGAGGGCAAGGAGGCAAGGATGACGCCTTGGACGCACGCTACGATTTCTGATCCGGAGCCGCGGCGCGAGCTTGGTGCCGCTCGGCGTGTCCGTTTCTCGCCGGACACCGCGGGGGAAGAGGGATGGCTGGTTCTTGTCGAGCGAGGAGCGTCCTGGCCGCCCGTCCTCACCGAGCTGCTCGTGGCCGCGACGGTAGTCATTGTCGCGGAACAGCAGGGAGAATCGCGGACATCACTCGTGGGAAGGATCCTGCGCGCTGGCAATAAGTTTCCTGATCACGTAAAGCGGCGAAACGGTCTCATCGTCCAGCGTGGAGGGCCTTCTGACGTATCGCCTCAAGTATGCGAAGCTCTACGCCGGGCCGTTGGCGAACAGCTAGCCATCACCGTCCTACGTAGCGCCAGCCAGTACGCGCGCGCCCCCGCTCGGGCACAACCGAACGACTCTTCGAACGCTGGTGGAGAATCCGCGCGAAGCACCCGCTGTCCAGACCGCAAGGTCCAACAGGCACCACCAGCACACGGGGGTGCCGCGCGCTCCAGCAGCTGAGCCCGTTCGCGGAATCGGTCCGGTGCGGGGCGCGGCTCCGGCCTACGGGCAACGGGGACGAGAAGGTCGGAGCGGAGGCTCCCTGCGCCATGCTGTTCCGTGTTATAGCTGCACGATGCTCGTGGGCGATTGCTGCAAAGTCGTCGTGGAGACCCTCGACGCGGAAGGGCTGGGCATCGTCCACCTCGCCGCCCTGAAGCTGCGGATCCCGGGCGGAGCGCCTGGAGACGTCCTCACGGTCCGCCTCGATGCACGCAGTCGGCACTCTGAGGTCGGCTGGAGCCACATCGAAGAGGTCCACCACCGAGGCCCGCATCATCGGGTACCAACCTGCCCCCACGCATGGCCGACGCGGGGCCGCTGCGGAGGCTGCGCCCTGGCGCACGTTGCGCCGGAAGCTGCTTCCACATTGAAGATGCAGCGGGTTCGCGAATCCCTCGCCAAGCACCAACTCGGGCCCAGCTTGCACTGGCACGACAGCGTCTCGGAGCAGCGGTATCGGAACCGATGCCACTTCGTCGTGGCGCGGGACGGCCGCGGACGCGCCATGCTGGGGTCGTTCTCACCTCGCAGTCACCACATCGCTCCGATGGATGGTTGCGAAGTCGTTCGCGCGCCCCTAGCAGACCTTGCACAGGAACTCCAGAACGCCTTGCGGCAGCTGGATGCCCCGATTCATCCAGATCCCGCCGGTCTGCGCTACGTCACCCTGCGCGCGAACGGCGCAGGAGAGGCCCTCCTCGACCTCGTCGTTGGCGGAGACGTCGCACCTTGGGTTTCCACGTGGATACCCAAGCTGGGGCAATCCGGTCTCTGGAAGGGGATCTCCTATAGCGTGAATGGCGAACGGGGGAACGCCCTTCGGGTAGGTCCTTCGCACTGCGTCTGGGGCGACGCTACAATCGTCGAGGCGATCGGCCCCGCCGCCCTGCATCTCAGCGCCGCCACGTTCTCACAACTCAACAGCGAGGTGGCCGAAGCCATGTATGCTTGGGCAGCTCGAGCTGCATCGGCACCGCGCTGCATCGTAGACTGGTACTGCGGCGTGGGCGGTCTCGGCATCACGGTGGCACAAGCTCACCGGGACTGCACCCCGCGCCTGATCGGCGTCGACAGCATTCCAGAAAGCATCCAACTGGCGCGCAGGAACGCTTCGGATGCGCAGATCTCCGCTGACTATGCCGTGGTCGACCTTTCCAAGCAAGCTCCGGCATGGCCGGAAGAGCCGGACCTCGTCTTGTTGAACCCACCGCGGCGCGGCTTGGATGCTCCGGTGATGAACGCTATTGCGTCCCTATCACGCGGACAGGTCGTCTATATGAGCTGCAATGCCAGTTCATTCGCGCGGGATATGAAGCAGCTCGAAACGCACGGGTGGCGCTTTGGCGAGGTGCACGTCTTTGACATGCTGCCTCGCACCGCGCACGTGGAGCTCATCGCCATCGCGCGCCGTCAGGCGAGCCAACAGTGACCCCAGCGCGAGTGGTAGACGCTCTTACGCTGCAGGCCGGCGCCCACAATCCATCACTCCTCAGGGACGCATCCGCTCGGCTCAGCGAGCCAGGCGAGCATGTTGAGCCACAACATCTCATGGTCCAGATTCGCGTGGTTCGGCCACTCGGAAACAAGGGTGATGTATTCGTCCGCGAAGGCGATGGCGCGACCGTTCACCTGTTCATGAGCAATGGCGAGAGACGTCCCCTCATGCTCCAGGAGAACCGTGCCATTTCCGCTGACCGGATAGGCGTAGTAGATGCCAACTTGCGAAACGCGGTCCAGCACCGGATGGGTCGCGCCGTCCCCGACGGGGATCGGGTTGGGAGTCTGCTCACCTCCCAGGATGCCCGCACCGCGGCCCTCGTACTCGTAGGCAAGTCCGAGGAGGCTCAAGAGGTCGCTCGTGGGCTGTACGGCGTACTCATCGCCAGTGTACCCCGCGAGCGTCAGCAGCCCACCCCCTGATTCGACCCAAGCCGTCATCGAATCAATCGCAGGCTCCATGTAAGGCTCACCGTCGTTCGTGCGCGCCTCCATGTTGCCGACAACCACGACATTCAGGGGTGCCAAAAGGTCATCCGTCAGCGTCTCATTGGGCCCAATGCGTGTCACGTCGGCACCGAGCGCCTCGAGCCACGTGATGATCTGATCCGGCTCAGCGCCGCTCGCTGTCGAACGGTCCTCCCCAACGAAGCCCACCCTCAAGCAGGCGCCAATCCAATCGGAGATAGAGCCCCCACCAGCCGCTCCCGCGTTGCCTGCGCTGCCGTCCCCCGCCTGGCCTGCCGCACCGCCTCCCCCACCAAGACCACCCGCGCCACCCGACGGAGCAGGAGCCCCAGCGGTCCCACCGCCAACGGCTGCCTCTCCCGCACTACCACCCTGGAGTGAACCGCCCTGCCCACCGGCACCCGCGCTCCCCGCTTCGAGCGGTGCTCCAGCGAAACCTGCGCCGCCACTACCCGAGGCTCCACCGGAGGTGAGGTCGCCACCAGCGCCGGGCGATGCTCCGCCAGCGCCCGCTGTACTGAAACCACCCGCGCCCGACGTAGCCCCACCCGACGCGACCATTCCGCCCACGCCGCCGGGGTCGCGGATTCCCGCAGAGCCGCCAATGGCCTGCCCGCCCCCGCTGCCAGGAGTCGTTCCGCCCTGACCTCCGCTCCCTGGTGCGACCGTGCAGATGCCCGCATTCGGCTCGCAGACGAGGCCCGGATCACAGCTAGCGTTGCCATAGCAAAGGCAGCCTTCTGTTCCGATGATGCACTCCTCGTCCCCGCTTGCCGAACACCCCGACAGTGCTCCCGAAGCGATGAGAAGGAAGCATCCGAATCCGAACCTATTGAAGTGCATCATGAAGTCCTCTGCGCCCTGTTGGGCCTCCTCGGCGCCGGCCGGGAGCATAGCATCCTCATCAGATCGAGCCGCGAGTTCACGCGGCGCCCCCTGATGAACCGCCCACCCAGGAACTCAGGGGCTCAAAGCGAGCACGGCGTCGTGCGTCACCCCTTGGCCTCGACGCGAGATGGCCTCGACGCGAGATGGGTAACGGTCCATACCGTGGGTCGGACTCCACCTGGACGTTCGCCACTGCTTCACAATGACCTCCCTCACCACCCCTCCCTGGTGCTCGCACCGCGCCCTCACACGCCTCGGTACACGGTTTGCCCTGTTCCCAAGCACTCGCATCGGAACACGAGCAAGCATCGGGACACCAACGGTGCCCCTGATGCTGCTATCGGTGCGAAGGAGAGGACTTGAACCTCCACGGGAGTAACCCCACTAGAACCTGAATCTAGCGCGTCTGCCAGTTCCGCCACCTTCGCGTGACGCCGTCAGGCACTGAACCCGCGTGGGCCTCAGTCCCTGTTAAGGGAGGCGTGTGTAGCTCACGCGAGGGGGCCTGCGCAAGGGATTTTCCGGATGGCATTTGCGGTCACTCCACAAAAGAACCGGCCAACCCATCATCGCCGGATACTCCGTCGCGCGGCGCACGTCAGGGAGCGGGAACTCCCGCTAGTCCCGCAGCGGCCGGCCCTGAGCGTCGGGCACTTTGCCCATGGCCATCATGATGCCGTCAATCAGCGGCCAAATCGCGCCGAGCCCGCAGGTTACCCAGCTGACCACGAGCTGCACGACCGCAATGGTCGTGTGCCCCGTGTAGAACCGGCCGGCACCGAAAGCACCGAGGAATACCTGCAGAACGAGGGCAACAATCTTCTGTTTGTCCGAGAATGGTAGGCCGGAAACCGGGTCGATGCCATAGGGTGCATGGGGGTTTATTGCCCCATGCGCGGCTCCAGGATAGGGTCCTGCCGCCGGAGAGCCGTATCCGTACCCACCTGCTGGCGGCCCATACCCTTGAGAGCCCCCGCCTCCGCCAGGAGGAGGCGCATGCCCAGGCGGACCTCCGTAGCCCCCAGGAGCACCCCCACCCGGTGGAGCTCCATAGCCACCAGGCCCCCCGGGCGGAGCGAAGCCTCCGGGAGGGTTGTTGCCACCAGGGTTTCCGTAGCCAGGAGGATATCCACCACCGCTCATCGTCCCAGGGTACAGCAACCATCTGCCCCGTCGCTACCCAGTAATGACGTGCAATCCAGGAATCACGGCGTGTCACGGCGCACCTTGCCCGCGCGTGTGAGAAACCGGCACCACGACGTCGCGGAGCAGCACGAGCCCGTCAAGCGCGTGCTCGTGCGGTGCACGTCGCGAGATGCACTAACTACACCTTCAGTCCCTCGCTGCCGCTCCCTGGGGCTGCGGCGCGGCGCCGTCCACACCCCCTTGACCTCCGCCGATACCAGTGAGACCCGCGCCCCCGTTGGAGCGGGCATCAGAGCTGGGACTGCCGCCCTGCGCACGACCCTCCGCAAAATCCCGGGGTTCAGGTGGCGAGCCGTTCGGAACAAGCTCCCCTTCAACGGTGGGTTCGAGCGGTGCTGGCGGTGGGTCAGGCACCATGTTCGGGTCGGGACGTCTCGTCCCACAAGCGACTGCCAGCACTGCGAGCACCGAGATAACGAGCGCGCGATCGTATGACTTCACGCCAATGCCATAACTGTACTCTGGTCATCCGGCAAGGCTCGTCCGGCAAGGCTCGTCCGGCAAGGCTCGTCCGACTTGGCGTCCTCGCCAGGTCGGCCCAAACGCAGCCAAGCCGCGGGCGACGATGGTCAACGACAATCGCTCCGAGTCACCGGCCTGCGCTCCGCGCCCGACCCAAGACACGACTACAACAGGTTGAGGCGTCGCCGCGCGGCGAAGGCTGCCTCGCTGACCCAGAATTGCATCAAATCCGCGATCATAGCGGAGCTCCGCGCCAAGAGCTCCCCTTGCGCCCCGGCTAGATCCCCTTCGGTTCGTCGGATCACCTCGACGGCTGCCGGCAGATCGTCGCAGACGATAAGCGCCGCGCGCGCTGCCGTAGTCCGCACCGCCTGACTCCACGCTGAAAAATCGGTCACCGGTTCTGCAACATATGCCTCTGCTGCTTCCTCGAGTGGCCGCCGTCTTCCCCAAGGCAAAGACTTGTTCACCTTCTTGGCCTGGGCGTTCAGATACTCTTCATCGGCCGTCCCACTACCGAAGGAGCTACTGGCATTCCGAGCGGCCGCCGTCATGAGCACCTCCAACGCCTGCACCGGTAGCCGATCCACGACCTGGATACGCCGTGCCAGGTTGACTATCACGCGACCCATGAGAAAGACCTGGTACGGCTCCGGATAGCTCGCGACCACCTCCGGCACGAGAATGGACGGCGTCTCCGTCAGCTCGATGGAAGCCCCTCCTTGGTGGGCGCGATGAACGAACAGGTCCACCTCGGGCAGGTTGAGGATTGCCGCGACTCGGTCCACCACCTGACGCAGCGGGTGAGGAGCACGCGCGCCGATCCTGTCCCTGCTCGTCAACCCGTAGCGCTCGAACTCGGTGCCGTAGATCCTGGGGAGCCCGTCATGGAAGGAGGCGAGGAGCGCGACGGCGGTCTCCAACTCCCCGGGCGCCCCAATGCTGCCGATGAGGCCATGATCGACGCTTCCGGGCGGGCAGGAAGCAGCACGTGCAGGGCTCGCCATGACGGCCGCCGTTTCCGGCTCCGAGGCGGCTCCCAGCGCGACGATGGCGCTGGTGGCCGCGACCGATTCTGCCGACCTTTGCGCTACACTGAACGCCCGCGCCAGCTCTCTCCACGACTCGACGCGGCCAACGTCCACGAGGATCGACTTGCGCAGAGTGCTGATGGCGTCGCCGATGCGACCGGAGCGTTCAAGAGCCGAGGCGAGCTCCGAATGCAGCTCCGCGTTCGACGGATCCTGCGCCAATGCGCGCTCCAACGCTATCGCCGCCTGCTCGTGCCTGCCGAGGTGACGACTCATGACGCGGCCGAGCTCGAAATAGGTCTCCGAAGCTCGCCCGCTCGGTGCGCCGCTCTCGAGATAGCCGGCCAGGGCTTGAGCGAACTCCTCCCACCTCGCTGCCTCCCCGTCCAGTTTCTGTTCGATGAACGTGCGGAAGCGCTCCGCCACCTGTCCGAAGCCGACGGCTTCGACCGCCTCGCGATAGCAGACAATCGCTTCCGTCGTATGCCCCAAGCGCCGCTCCAGCTCAGCCCGATGCCCCAGAGCCCGCGCGCGGACCTCCTGATCCGGAGCTGCATCCACGAGGCGCTGGGCGGTCTTCGAAGCAGCATCGTATTGGCGCTCCTTTATCTGAATTGCCAACAGTCGCTCGATGGCTTGGGCGTTGCCGGGGTCGACCATGAGAACCGCATTGAGTGCGTCTCGTGCGGCCTTAGGTTCGGACAGGTGGTCGTGCAGAATGATGGCAAGGCGCAGCTGCACCGCCGCCTGGTCCGCAGCGCGGGTCGCAGTGGGCAAGGCGCGCCTCAGTGTATCGACGGCGGCCGCCCACTGCGCGTCCGATGCATAAAGGTCAGCAAGCCGCATGAGGGTCGGCTGGTGTCCAGGAGCCAGTTTCACCACCCGCTGCAGGGTGGCCACGGCCGCTGGCACATCCCGTAACGTCTCTGCCTGGAGCTCTGCCACCTGTCCCCAAAGGACAGCAGCCCGCTCCTTCGACGGCGTGGCCTGCGCCGCGTGGACGAGCGAGTCTATCAACTCGTGGATTCGCCCCGCCACTAGCATGAGCTCGCGCAACGAGCGGGCCGCGAGGTCGTGCTCTGGCGAGATCTCTAGCGCCCTACGCAAGGCTCGGAGGGCAGCCTCACCTTGTCCCGCCTTGACTTGGAGGGCCGAGGCTTCGACGAGAAGCGTTCCCGCCAATGCCATATCGTGCGCTAGCCTCGCCTCTTGTTCCGCCGCAGCTTCGAGCTGCGACGCATCAGCGTTACGGCGGGCCAGGCGCGTCAGGCCACGAGTGGCAGCGAAGTTGTCGGGATCGAGCTCTATTGCTTCCCGATAGAGTCGCAGGGCCGCCTCTTCTCCTGCTGCTTCCAGAGACTCGGCCAACCGAGTCCGGTACGCCGCCCCGAGGACCCCCGTCTCCAAATCAACGAGCTGTGCGTCGATCTGTGCGAGCAAGCGAGTGTCGCTGGCCCTGAGCGCCAACCCCTCCAGGCCCAGGAGGGCCTCGGGATCCCTGGGAGCCAGGTTGAGTATGGCTGCGTAGGTCTGATGCTGGGCTTGCTCGCCGCCGAGATCGTGGAGGCCCTGAACTCGTGCGAGCTCTTTCAGTGCAGCAATCCGTGCCATCGGATCGGTCATGACCCGCACCTGAGCCGCTAGCACTCGCGCCAATTCCTCGTGCTTACCCGCAGCGGCGTAGAGCACTGCCAGTGCCACGAGCGCTCCGAGGTGGTCGGGAGAAACCGTAAGCGCGGCTTCGAAGGAGGCGCTCGCTCGTTCCGGCTGTTCCAGCTCGTCACGCAGCAATTCCGCTTGTCGCAGTAGAGCCGCCACGGCAAGGTCGGGCTCCTTGGCGTGCGCAGCCTCCTCACCGAGGACATCCACGAGCTTCTGCCAGGCTCCTTGCTGCGCCAACAGGCGTGCCCGGGCGTCGAGCGGCGGGCGAAACCCAGGCGATGCCGCGACAGCACTATCGTAGCAGGTCATCGCCTTGTCCGTCTTGCTCAGCTTATGCTCATAGATCTCCCCGGCCCGGAAGAGGGCACGCGCCTGGACGACCTCGTCTTCCTCGCGCTCCACCGAGCGCTCGAGGAGTCGAACGAGTTCGAGCCACTGCTCCGCCGCACCGAGGGAACGCTCGAGGGCGCGCACGGAGGGCGAGTGCGCCGGCTCGAGCTCGACGGCCTTCCTATAGGCCTCCAGCGCCTTATCCTCACGACCGAGTCGGGTGTCGTAGACTTCGCCAATCTTGTACCAAAGCGCCGCAGCAGCGAGCCCCTTCGGCTCGAGGGCGAGCGTCTGCTCGTACACCTCGATGACCTCCTGCCAACGGCCTGCCGCGTCGTAGCACCGGGCCAGACTCACGAGCGCCGGTTCATAACGCGGATCCAGCTCGACCACCTTCCGGTAACGTTGGAGCGCCGCTTCCAGATCATTGAGCCCTTGCTCGAGGACCTCGCCCGCTCGGTGGTGTAATGCCACAACGCGCTTGCGCTCACCCGTACAGCGTGCCTCGAGCTCTAGAGCCTCCACGAGGTCCTTGAATTGGCTCGCGCGCTCCGCCGAACGTTGAATCGCGTGAAGCGCTCCGATATGCTTCGAATCTACATCAAGGATGCGCCGATAGGCCGTCACCGCTGCCGAAGGAGCGCCGAGTGCATCCTCGTACAGCCTGCCTATCTTGAAGAGGTACGTTATCTTGGTCTCGCCATCATCCGCCAGATCTACCATGCGCTCGTAGAGCTCGATGAGGCCACGATGATTGCCGGCCTGGGTATACAGGCGACTAAGAGCCTGAAAGGATGGCGGATATCCCGGTTCTACTCCGAGTGCGTGAGCATGGTGCACGGCTGCCTGCTCGGCATCATGCAAGTGCATCTCGTAGAGCTCGGCAACCTTGGCGTAGGCGGCGGCCCGTCGCACCGGATCGGAGGCACCGTTTGCCTCTGCGGTATGGATGGCGATGAGAGCAGGCCACTGCTCCCTCTCGCGATAGAGGCGAGAGAGGGCGTGCAAGGCGGGCATGCTCGAGGCATCAATCTCCAGCTCGGCAACGTACCAACGAATGGCCGCGTCCGCATCGCCCAGCTTCTCCTCGTGGATCCAGCCGATGCGGTGAAGCATTCCGACGCGGTCCGCGACGGCCGCTCCGAGCGTCACGATCCGCTCCAACACCTGCACCAGCACGTCGTAGCGTTCTGCACGGTCGTATAGATGTGCAAGCGCCTCGAGGATCATGACGTCGCTCGGAGCGCTTCGAACAGCATCCTCCATGAGCACAATTGCGTGGTCCAGCTGGCCCAGGCGATCGCTCTCGATACGACCAGCGCGATAGAGAGCTAGGGCACGCACGTGGGGATCGCTCGCGAGCCGTGCCTCGACCTTCAATGCTGAGACCAGATCCCCCCAACGCTTGTGCGCATACAGAAGTCTCTTGAGCGCCGGCAGGGCACCGGTGGCGTGCGGATCGAGGTTCAGGGCGCTTCGGTACAGCTCGATAGCAGTCGCTTCATCCCGCTGATGAACCTCCGCGGAGCGCGCTCGCGCGGCCACGAGCGTCGCACGATGCCGCGCGTCGGCCCCCACAACGTTGGCGAGCTTCTCGATGACACCATCCCGTTCCGCCCACGCGCCCGCAGCACGCTCCGCAGCTTCCAGTGCCCCAAGCGCCACAGGGTTCAGCGGGTCTTGGGCCACAGCCGCGCGATAGGCCTCCCGAGCTGCACGCGCCTGACCCAAGCGCTCTTCGAGCACGAGCCCCTTCTCGACGTACAAGCGGGCGCGCTCCCTCGGATCGGCAGACAAACGGATCTCGGCGTCAAAGAGCGGCATCAGAGCCTGGAAATTGCCCTGCCGCGCTATCACCCGGCGCGCGCCGCGCACCGCTGGGAGAAAGTCTGCCCAAGCCGAATGGGCCCGCTTGTAGTGATCCGCCGAGGCTTCCAAGTCGGCGAGCGGAAACTCGTACTGCCGTGCAATCTCATAGTGCAGCCTGGCGTTGCGATGGGGTTCTGCGCGACCAGGAGCCGTCTCGAGCCGGGCGAGCTCGCGCTCACAAGCCGCGATGAGCTGGCGGGCTTCGCGCAAGGAGTACTCCTTGGGATCACCGATCATCGTCGCGGCGCGTGCCTCTTCCAGCTGCCGGCCCAACTCGGCTTCGACCGCGCGCCGTGCCTCAGGATCCTCCGGCGCCCGGCCCGCCCACGGCGCGGGATCGGAAAGCCCCGGAGGCGGCAGCGTGGACAGTTTTGGCCTCTCGACGCGCGGAGGCGCGGGCACCGCGCCGCTGGGACGAGGGGTGAGCGTGGCGGCGACGGCCGGCGCAGCCGGGGTCGCGGAGGCGCGGGGCATCGGGGTGACGTCGGGACTTCCGCCGGGCCCCACCAGCGCGTTCACCGGCGCATCGGTGATTGGTTCGGGAGCGGCGATCTGTGCTGCAGCATCGGCAGCCGCTTCTACCGGAGCGGGCAGCTCCACCGTCGGTGGCTCCGAGATGCGTGATGACACATCCGGACGCCGCGGAGGCTTCGGTCGCGGACGCTTGGGCAACCCTTGCGGTTCTCCAGCGGCCGCAGAGTGCGCGTCGGGGTTGCTCTCACCCGGACGGGATGGCGGCGGCACCGGCGCGCGCGATGCGGGGCCGGGACGCGGAGGGGGCGGCGGAGCTCCACTCGGTTTGCCTGAGCGAACGGGGGCGGGAGGCGCCGATCTACCTTCCGCCCTGGAAGGCGGTGGCCCGGAAGGGCGCCGCGGAGGCGGTGGCGGGAGCGACCCGGTGCTGTTCTGAGAACCCTGTCGCGGAAGCTTGGCACGGTCGTTATCTGCCGGATTGTCACCCATGGCGCTCGGGAGCCTATCACGCCTGTGCCCACAGGATCGCCGTCTCTTCCCGACTTCACGCGAGTTTTCGGGACTTTGCTCCGCTTACCAGTGACTTCGTCCTCTCGGCAGCGGGGCGAGAAGCTCGTCGAAGAACGTCATTCGGCGTTTGCAAAGCGTGGCCGTCCAATCGGCCCTACAATCAGACGATTGCTGAGAGGGGCCTCCGGGAACGCGAGCAGCGTGCAGGGCGGGGCTTGCGTGCTATCTACCCGCCACTTTGGCCGCCATCTCGCCTCCCCTCGTCATTCGCAGCGCCCGCGCCGTGGATCCTACCGTAGAGTTGGATGCCGTGGTGGATATCGTCGTCGAGGGAGGCCGGATCACCCGGGTCGGCCCGAACGCCGCAGGTGACCTCCGACTCGCCGAAGGGGTCCGGGTCATTGATGCGGCCGGCCTCTGCGTCCTTCCCGCCTTCGTCGACATTCATGTGCATTTCCGGGAGCCGGGACATGAGTACAAGGAGGACATTGCCTCGGGACTGAGCTCCGCCGCAGCTGGTGGCTTCGCAAGTGTTTGCGCGATGCCCAACACGAGCCCGGTCAACGACTCTCGAGCGGTGACGGAGCTCATGGTCGCTGCGGCCAGTCGACACCGCGGAACTCGGCTCCACCCCATCGGGGCCATCACCGTCGGGCTTCGCGGACAGCACCTCACCGAAATGGCCGAGCTCAAGGAGGCCGGCGTAGTGGCGGTGAGCGACGATGGCAAATGTGTCCAATCGAGCGCCGTCATGCGGCGAGCGTTCGAGTACGCCAAGACCTTCGATCTACCTCTCATCCAGCATGCCGAGGACGAGTCCCTGACGGCAGGAGCAGACATGCATGAGGGGAGCATATCGGCCAAGTTGGGCCTCCGGGGCTGGCCGCGGATCGCAGAAGACATTATCGTCGCCCGCGACATCCTGCTCGCTGGGTATACCGGGGCACGCTACCATGTCGCGCATGCTTCTACCGCTGGAACCATGCAGCTCGTCCGCGAAGCAAAGGCGCGCGGCCTCGCGGTGACCGCAGAGGTCACCCCTCACCACCTCCTGCTGACGGACGAAGCCGTCATCGGCTATGATACGGCCTGCAAGGTGAACCCTCCCCTGCGGGAAGTGGACGACCTGGAGCAGGTCCGAGCCGCTCTGTTGGACGGGACCGTCGACGCGATTGCGACGGACCACGCGCCCCACTCGCCGCTCGAGAAGGACTGTGAGTTCTCCGAGGCCTCACCAGGAATGATTGGTCTCGAGCTCTGCTTTGGCCTCGTGAGAAGCCTGTTCGGGCAGAACCTGGCACGTCTCGTCGAGGTGATGAGCACGAAGCCCGCTCGCATCGTCGGACTCGAGCCTCCCAGTTTGCGAGTCGGCAGCACCGCTGCCCTGACCCTGGTCGACCCCGACCGGGCGTGGCGGGCAGATCCGGACACGTTCCGCTCGAAGAGCCGCAACACCCCGTTCCTCGAGCGCGAGCTGATGGGGCGAGTGCTAATGACCGTAGTCGAAGGCCACGTGGCCTTTGACGGACTCGGAGGAGAAGAATGAGCGGAAGAGCCGCCACGCTAGCCTTGGCCGACGGCACCCTTTTCAGTGGATTCGTTTTCGGCGCCGAGGCATCGGCATGCGGAGAAGTGGTCTTCACCACAGGAATGACCGGGTATCAGGAGGTGCTCACCGACCCTTCGTACACCGGTCAGATCGTGACGATGACGGCTCCACAGATCGGCAACACGGGCGTCAATGCCGCTGATGCAGAGAGTGTGGACGACCGTCCCCGGGTTGCGGGGTTCGTGATGAGAGACCCGAGCGCGATGCCGTCGAGTTGGCGGAGCGAGCAGTCGCTCGATGAGTACCTCAAAGCACACAACGTGGTCGCGATCGGCGGGGTGGATACCCGCCGACTGACACGAATCATCCGAGACAGGGGCGCCCAGAATGGCTGCATCGGGACCGAGGCTCCGGAAGTGTTGGTGGAGCGTGCGCGCAGCACCCCCAGCATGGAAGGGCTGGATCTGGTCGCTCAAGTGACGCCGAAAGCCTTGTACCGGTTCTCGGAGTCGCGCGACACGTGGTCCGTCACTTCACCGGAACCTGCGCCTCTGGAGCCCCACCTCCGCGTCGTAGCGATGGACTTCGGGGCCAAGCGCAACATCCTACGCTGCCTCGTCGATATCGGATGCGAAGTCGTGGCGGTGCCGGCAACAACCCCCGCCGACGAGATCTTGGCGCTGAACCCCGACGGCATCTTTCTGTCCAGCGGTCCCGGGGATCCCGCGGCCGTGGGCTATGCCGTGAAGACGATCGAGCAACTCGTGGGCAAGCGGCCGCTGTTCGGCATCTGCCTCGGGCACCAGCTGTTGGCGCTAGCCCTAGGCGCCAAGACCTACAAGTTGAAGTTTGGTCATCGTGGCCTCAATCAGCCCGTCAAGGATCTCGCCACCAGCCGCGTCGAAATCACCACGCAGAATCACGGTTTCGTCGTGGACGTCGACTCGCTGGGCGGGCGCGCCGAGACGACTCATTTGCACCTGAACGATGGAACGAGCGAAGGCCTCGCCGTAGCGGATGCTCAGGCGTTCAGTGTCCAATTCCATCCGGAAGCGGCGGCCGGGCCCCATGACGCGGTGTACCTGTTCGATCGGTTCAAGCGCGCGATGATGCGCGCCAAATAGACGCTCCCCATTGCGGCTCGCAGCTCGAGGCCAGCACCATGCCGGATCGCACCATCCATTTCGTCAGCCTTGGCTGCCCGAAGAACCGCGTCGACAGCGAGGTGATGCTCGGGGTCGCCCAGCGCGCTGGTTATCAGCACGTTCGAGATCCTTCGAAGGCTGAGGTGATCGTCGTGAACACTTGCGGTTTCATCGAGGAGGCCAAGGAGGAATCGATCGAGACCATCTTGGACCTCGCTCGGCTGAAGACAGCGGGTCGCTGCGAGCGGCTTGTCGTGACCGGCTGCTTGAGCCAGCGCTACCCCGAGGAGCTGGCAGACGGCATGCCAGAGGTCGATCACTTCCTGGGCTCGAGCGACATGCTCAAGCTTGAGCGGGTCCTCCAGGGAGACGCTGCCCGGGTATTGGTGGGCAATCCTGCGAGTTGGATAGTACGCTCCACGGATCCGCGCACCCTCAGCACCCGCGGCGCCAGCGCTTACGTGAAGATCGCTGAGGGCTGCAATCGGACCTGCTCCTTCTGCGTAATCCCGAAGCTGCGCGGGCGTCAGCGCTCCCGGCAGGTGGACGACGTCGTGCGCGAAATCGAGCAGCTCGCCGCCTCGGGTGTGCTGGAGGTCAACCTCGTGTCCCAGGACACGGTCGCCTTTGGGCGAGACGCGAAGGGAAGTGGAGGGACACTGGCCGAGTTGGTGGAGCGTGCCGCAAACGTGCGGGGGATTCGCTGGGTCCGTGTCCACTACCTATACCCGGAGCAGCTCGATGCGCAGCTCGTCGAGCTCTTTGCGCAGCACCCGCGCGTCCTCCCCTACATCGACATGCCCCTCCAGCACGCCGCCGAATCCATGCTGCGACGCATGCGCCGCGGGCATGGTGGCGGTCGTCTGCGGGGGCTCGTCGAGCACTTGCGAGCGCGTGTTCCCGGCCTCGTGTTCCGGTCCGCGTTCATCGTCGGACACCCGGGGGAGACTGAGGAGGAGTTCGAAGAGCTGCTCCAGTTCCTGCGGTGGGCCGAGCTCGATCGTGTTGGCGTTTTCCGCTACTCGGACGAGGCAGAGACACGAAGCCACGCTCTACCGAACAAGGTCTCGCCGAGAGTAGCCAATGCGCGCGCTCGCAAGCTTTCCGAGACGCAGAGACGGATCAGCAAGCGCAAGAACAAGGCGCTCATTGGCACGCAGTTGGAGATCCTCGTCGAGGGGCTCAGCGAGGAGAGCGAACTGGTGATGGTAGGCCGGCATGCAGGTCAAGCCCCTGGCATAGATGGGTGCGTGTTCATCTCGGGAGGCCCAGTCCAGCCCGGTGAGATCCACATGGCCACCGTCACGCAAGCCTCCGACTACGACCTCGTCGTCGAGGTGGACGATCCTACTCGGGCCGCCACCCCCCCAAGCTGCGCCGTGTCAAACACCGTCCGGCGTCGCGCCGGTCGAGTGAGCCTGAGGACGCTCGCCTAGGCCCGGGCCTCAACCGCCGTCCAACGCGCCAGCGGAGGCTCCCGCAATGCCATCGGAATGGGCACCCCCTGCCCCGGCACCCCCTGCCCCGGCACCCTGCTGCTCGCCTGCTGCTCCCGCGCTGCCCCCGCGTCCGTCGTCGAGTACCGCGCTCGAGCCACGAATCGTGAAGAAAGTCACGTCGCTCGTCTCGACCCCGCGCTGATAATAGAGGGCCATCTCGTCGCCGACCGCGGCCCGAATGGTGATCTCGTACCTGCCGTCGGAGCCCGTTCGTTGGCCGCGAATGTCACCCGTCTCCAGATTCTCCGCAATGACCGCGACCCGCGGAGACTCCGAGCCGGTCAGAACGACGTTGCCCTGCGCGTCCGGGCCCTCCACACCAGGCCGCGTTGGTGGCGGCAATGGCAGTGTCGGGGAAAGACAGCCTACTGCTACTAGGCCGGCCACTAGCAATATCGCGCGCCGTGGGAGCTTCACGGGGCGCAACGTAGCACATCGCGCGCCCCATCGCAGTCCATGCTGGCGTGGCGATTCCGCAGTGGGCCCGCTTACCGGCGCCACCTGCAGTTGGCAACGCGACCCGTTTGGTTTCCAAAGCAAGCGAGTGGTAAGCCCCTTGCCGTGGATGACCCATCGGTCCAGGAACCCATCACAGATGACGAGCCGCTGAACGATGGCACGGCCTGGTCGAGCTCGTCAGGCGGGACTCGGCGCGGCGGCTCGATAGTGATGCTCCTGCGTCCACTCTTGCTGCTCCTGCCGCTCTGCCTCGCGCTCCACGTGCTGCTCGCGTCTCCCAAGCTCCCCGAGTCACCCGACACGACAGGGACGCTCGCGCGGTCCCTCCAAACGATGGGACTGGAGGCGGAACCTCTCGATGTGTTGTGGATCGACGAGGTGCCGGGATGGCTGACATCGCTGTGGCAACATCGCCGGGCAGTCGTTCGAGGCCATGAGGAGGACGCCCTCTCCGACATCTACCTGGCCCGTGCCAGGTTCTCGCCGGGAGGGGCCGTGTGGCGCCTCCTCGACGTTGCACCGTTGAGCGACACCTCGGCAGTCGACGAGCAGCAGCTCGTCGTTGATGGCACCCGCGCGGCCTGGACCATCGGAGGCGGAGGGAGGACCCACCTGATCTATCTCGTCGATCTCGCTGGTGAGCCGCTCCCTACCTCCGGGGGTTGGGGAGCATTGGCGCGCCTGCAGGTCGCGGTCACCAACTTCCAAGAACTCGGCAGCATCAGAGGGGTACGGCGCCGCGCCTTCAAGATTGACCCACCAGCGCGCGAGGTGGCTCTGGGCTTCTCCCCCGACGCGCTGATGGTCGAGGCAGATCAATCCTTGGTCGCGATACCGTTAGCGCCCGGGACCACCGAAAAGGTAGAGCCGCCGCTAATCGAGCAACGGCTCGAGCGAGCGCGCCCGGGCAACCTGGTTACCTGGGCCGTCGATCGGGTGCGGGCGATTCCCTGGTTCGGAAGCGACCGAATGCAGGCGGTGAAGGCAGTAGCATTCGCGGCTCTCGACAAGGTGGAGGGCTTCTTGGGCGACGTCACCGGGGACGACGGAGCGGCGGCCGTCAGTGAAGAGCTCGGGGACTTGGCGGCACTCAAGCCGACGCAGTACACCGACTCGGACACGGGTTGGCCACCGCCGCCGATTCCGCCGCAGCTATCGCCAGCACTCGAGGGCGAGGGTCAATGGCGCACCCTCGGCGATGATCCCTTTCTACCACATACGGACAACGCCCCCTCAGCCTTCGCCTTCACCTTCATCCGCGTCGATCCGAAGCGCAAGTGGTCCCAGGCATTCGTCACGCTCTGGGATCCACGTCAGGTCGAGCTCCACACCATGAGCGGCACGCGCGAGCCGAAGAGCGCCACCGGCGAGACCGGGCCAGGGTTGGTACCTCGAAACCCCCGGACTCTTCGGCGTTTCGTCGCCGCGCTCAACGGTGGCTTCCAGGCGACACACGGTGAGTTTGGCATGATGGCAGACGGCGTCGTCTACCTGCCTCCGAAGCCATTCGCAGCGACCGTCGCCCGCCTCGATGATGGGGTCACGGGCTTTGGCACGTGGCCACGGGACGAGTCCATCCCGGAGAACATAGTATCTTTCCGGCAGAACCTGACACCGCTCGTCCTCGACGGGAAACAGAACCCATACAAACGAACCTGGTGGGGTGGGGTGCCGCCGGGATGGGAGGACGAGACGCGAACGGTCCGCACCGCGATCTGCATGACCGAAGACAACTTCGTCGCCTACCTCTACGGTTCCCGGCTCGAGGCAGATCACCTCGCAAAGGTGATGCTCCTCGCGCGCTGCAGCTACGGAATTCACTTGGACATGAATCCGGGCCACACGGGCCTCGAGTTCTACCACGTGGCTCCGAAGGGCAACCTTCCGGACCTTGGTCGCCGACTCGACCCGCGCTGGGAAGCTCGCGGAACGGTTCCGGGAATGCCTGAGTGGGAGTACCTCGGTCGAAGGATGATCCGTAATATGGGGCTAATGCACTTTCCCCGTTACATCCAGCGTGAGTCCCGCGACTTCTTCTATCTGACACTCCGCCCCATCCTGCCCGGAACGCACCCGAAGGACCTCATCACCGAGCCGCTCCCGAGCGCAGGGTCCGGCACCTGGAAGACATCCGAGCTGCCCCAACATGGCTGGCCCTACGCCATCGCGACGAGCAGCCTCGCGAGCCGACTGCTCGGGGCTACTGTCTCAGTACGCTTGCTCAAACTGGATGCGCGTGCTCTCGCGCCTGAGGCGACCGTGGACACCCATCGGGACAAGCTCGTCGTCGTGCGGCGCCTTTCTGAGCACGAGCAGGGCATGGGACTGTGGTGGACGCCGACGGGTTGGAAGCTCGCGGCGCAGGCAGGCCCGGACGCAACCTTGGTGGCGCGGGGCCGGGAGGTGCCTGGTGCTGCCGAGACTGCGGTGGGGATAGACCGCGATGACATGCTCGTCTTTGCCGAGCTGCACGATACAGCGAACGAGGCTAACCCGGGGAGATTGCTGGACGAGCTCTTGAGGCAACTGGGGTGCGACGAGCGTTTGTTCCCGGAAGCGCCGATGCAGCCCCTCATCGCCGGGGAGTACGACCTGGCCGGGCGTCGAGTACCCCGAAAGCGCAATGGCCTGGTCTTTGTCAGGGCTGACTACCCCGGTGTCCGGGGGATTTTCGAAGACACACCGATTGTGCCTCCAGCCGAATGGCAGCCCCTGCAGGCGAAGCGAGTTCGCTACTTCAAGGAGCCCACGCCCCAGAGCACCGATCTGACGGACGCGGAGCCGCACGCCGTGGAGAGCGCTGGGGTTCCGACGGAAGCGGTCGGGGAGGAACCCCAATCCTCGGGAAGCGGGCACAGGGCGCCGTAGCCCGCCCGTGCTGCGCAGGTTCCGGCGCGGCTTCGCCTCACGCGCAACCAAACACGCACCCCAGGCTGCGAAGCTCCCGACGGGCGGGGCGGTAGCCTGACGCGGGAGTCCGGAGCTTCGCCCCGCTGTCCAGGCACCTGCCTGGACGTTGCGCAGCCCGTGTGCTCACGCCACGAAGCCCCTGGCGGTTCTGCGCGAACAAGAAATTTCCAAGCCACCTTGGCGGCAAGGATCTCTCCACGGGCAGATCTTGCGCGGAGGCTCAATAATCGAGAAAAGCACTGGAAATTCTTTACAATCTGCTCGCCAAGATGCGCGAGGAGAGGTAGTGTACCCGCGCCCAACCGCAGGTGTTGAACGCCCCTGGTCCGCGCAGCCGTGGAACCTGGTTGCCTGCCGACCTGGGATCCTTGGCTCCGCGATGTGTGACTGTCTTCGGTACGAGCAAATGACTTCGAGCCGGCCCTGCCCCGGCTAACAGGAGAAGAAGCCGGATGAGCGACAAGGGCGGTTCTGATCTCGATGTCTTCGAAGGGTTGATGAAGCGGCCCTCTGTTCCCTCTGTACCGGGAATGGGCGGTCGCGGGGCACCTCCCCCACCTCCGCCCCCTTCGCTGAGCGCACCGCCCCCACCCCCTCCGGGAGCCAGCGTTCCTCCGCCCCCTCCTCCGGCGGCTGCGGTCACGCTCGACCCTTCTCAGAAGTCTGCTGGCCCTCCCCCCCCGCCGCCATCGAAGTCCGCGGCGCAGCCCCCACCGCCACCCACCACCTCAGCGGCCCCGCCGCCGCCCCCTCAGAAGTCCGCAGTGCCGCCGCCGCCACCATCGAAGTCCGCGGCACCACCCCCACCGCCACCCGCCACGTCAGCGGCACCACCGCCGCCCCCTCAGAAGTCCGCGGTACCGCCGCCGCCACCAGAAGCCTCCCAGGCAGGCCTCCCAGCTCCGCCGCCGCCTCCTCCCCCCACGGGTCCTTCGGCATCGAGTGGCCTCGGCGGAATGAGTGCTCCACCACCGCCCCCAAGCCGGATAAGTGCGGCGCCAGGGCGTCAGAAGACGCTACTTGGGTTACCTGTTCCGCCAGCACCCGCGCAAGCCGCAGAAACGGCAGCGCCATTCCCGGAGCCTGATGCCCACCCGCCGGCAGCCCCATCCGACGTAGATGAGGGTGCCGCTGTACCACCACCACCACCGCCGCCGGTGGAAACGTCACCCCTGCAAGCGCTCTTCTCCGACGAGCCAACGGCACCGCTGAAGTCGTCGTCTCCCGCACCGCAGCGGTCGCCCGCCACGGGTGAGGAGGCATCGCGGCCCGTTCTCGATCCTTTACCTCCCCCGGGAGCAAGGACAGCGCCGCCCCCTCTTCCGGGAGTGTCAGCCCCACCGCCTCCACCCTTAGGCTTCTCGGCGCCGCCGCCGCCGCCTGGGGGCGGCGCATCGGTCCGAACCAGTGCACCCCCTCCTCCGCTTCCGGGTATGGGCGCGAAGACGCCCGCGCCGCCGCCGCCACCTGGCGCATCGCGAATCCCGGCGCCGCCGCCATCTCCCGGTTTGTCGCGCCCACCAGCGCCGCCGACCACCAAGGCCAAGTCTCCAGGCGCGGCCGCAAGCGGTCCGGTCGATATCGACTGGGACGACGACGACGAGAAAACAACGATATTCGATCGCCCCAGCTCGGATGAGGCAGCACTGCCTCCGCCTTTGGCATCCCGACCGGCCCCTGCGACGCCCCGTTCCGAGCCGCTCTCCGCCTCGCACCCGTCGCCCTTTTCCTCGCCGCCGTTGGGCGGGGGACTGCTGGACTCCCGTCCGCCACCACCCCCGCCAGGCAAGGTGACCACGGTAACGTCGCGTCGTCCCCCTCCCTCCACGGCGCCTGCAGCAGCGCACCTGGCGCCCCCTCCGGCACTCGCCCCGGCCCGCTCGAATGCCGGCTTGATGCTCGTGGTTGGCGGCCTCGCAGTCGCCCTGTTCGTGGCCATCGTCGTGCTGCTGCTCCCGAACAGTGGTACCCTGATCGTCACCGTTGCCGGACCGAGCAGCAAACGCATCGATGCAGTCGAGGTCTTCGTCGACAACGAGAAGGTCTGTGATCGCTCGCCATGTCGAGTGCCGGATCTTAGCAGCGGAACCCATATGGTTCGCGTCGCGGCAGCGGGCTACCAGGAGACCGCTGACAAGCCAGCCCCGATCGAGGGGGGCAAGGAGTACGTGTTGGACCTCGAGCTGGCACCTGCCAGCGACGGAACCGGTCTGCGTGTCTCGGCTGAGGGAACAGGACTCAAGCTTTGGGTTGATGGCAGGGAAATCGGCCCGCTGCCTCAGGACGTGAAGGACCTCAGTCCGGGCGATCATACGATCCGCGTGGCTGGGAACGAACGCTACGAGCCCATCGAGCAGAGGGTCCTCGTCAAGCCCGACGAGATGACAACCATCGGCCCGCTCGAACCCAAGGTCGTCAAGGGCCTGGCCATCATCGAAGCCGGCAAGAATGCAGCGGGCGCCAAGGTACGGCTGGTGAGCGGGAAGGAAACCCGTCCCATCCCAGATCTCCCCATCAACGTCGACATCAAGACGGACAAGGCCTACACGCTCGTTGCGGTCAAGGACGGGTATCAGCGGTTCGAGACACCCATCGAGTTCGAGGCGGGCAAGGCCGAGAAGACCTTCACGATCGCTCTCGAGCCCGAGGAAGAGGCAGACGAAGCCCCTGCAAGGGTAGCGTCGCCGGCACCGCGCGCCCCGCGCTCAGCGCCGCGTGCCGCACCCGCGCCCGCACCCGCTGCTACGGGCCAAGGGACGCTCAATATCAACTCCATCCCAGTATCGAACGTCGTGCTGGATGGTATCCCGCGCGGCAGCACGCCGAAGATTGGAATCAAGGTTTCCCCGGGAAGGCACACCGTCGTGTTCATCCACCCAGAGCATGGTCGCCAGGTGCGTACGGTCAACGTGCAGCCAGGTCAGACGGTTACGGCCGCCGTCCGCTTCCAATAGTCGTAGTTCGGAGTAAGGCAGCGCCACGGCACTGCGGTCGTCCAGGCCCGCAGTGCCGTGCGACTGTGTCGTCATGGTCTCCAGCCGCGCACCGAGCTGCACCAGCGGTGCGTAGGGCTCATTCCACCTCTCGATCAATCTCCAGCGGGAACACCATGGGTTGATGCTGGTCGCGTGACTCGCCGCGGACCATGAAGGTGCTGAGCACGCCGTCTCCGTCGAGATCCCCGTGTGCGCGTGCTTCGAAGGCCGCTATGCCTTTCCCATTGGAAGATTCAAAAAGGAAGCTGAACGCATGGGGTCTGTCAAACCGGAAGCCAAGGCGTTGCCAAGTCGGCTTGTCCCAAGTGCCCGGAGGATCGACGACTCGCTCACCGCGAGGAACGACAGATGGGGTCAAACCCACCGTCTCCGGATATGACTGCTCGATAGGGCGCCCTGCGGCCAGCGCCGTCGCTC
The DNA here is from genome assembly GCA_023398955.1 of Pseudomonadota bacterium. Taxonomy (GTDB): domain Bacteria; phylum Myxococcota_A; class Polyangia; order Polyangiales; family Polyangiaceae; genus JAEWRL01. The sequence goes on along the minus strand of JAEWRL010000144.1, from coordinate 220,368 downwards.
GCGCCGCTATGGTGCCCAACCCCTCGAGCGGCTCGGCAAGGCGGCTTGCTTCCAGGTTCTCGACGAAAGCTGGAATGAACGCGGCCAGTACTGCCCCTCCCGCCGCGAAAACCGCCGCAACCTCGACCCAGCTCAGTGCACGCACCCGACCGAAGCTAGCATGGCTCCGAGAGATGGGCAGGCTGACGTGGGACCGACCAGTGCATTCGGTGCTCCGTAGCCAGCCTGTGAGCGCCGGGGCTCAATCGTCGGAGAAAAGCTCAGGGCTGAAGCTCGACGCCACGACATAGACTGGAGCCAAGCTATCGAGCCTGCCCACCGCCTGGATCACGTACCAGGGCTCTTGCGGCGCTCCCCAGCCTGGCTGGGTTGCCGTGCCAAGGGTCGGCAGCGTGTCTCCAGGGAGACCAGCCACGCATGCGTAGCCATACCTCACACTTCGCTTGACGACGGGGTTCAGCAGCCGCCAGTTCTGCGCCAACGCATCGTCCCCCGTGCGATTCCAGGGGTGGCGTTCGGATCCGACCGCCGCCAGACTCGACTGGGGATAGACGGCGGAAAGTGACTCAGACACGTCCAGGTACTGGTGATACTCGGCCCGGTAGGACTCCTGAGCCGCGCGGATCGCCTGCACGACGGCCCGGGGTTCCGTGGACCTCGACGCATTGACGTAACGGCGCATACCGTAGATCGCGATCGTGGCAAGGATGGCGACGATGCTGACGACAGCCATCAGCTCAGCGAGGGAGAAGCCAGCGGAGCAAGAGCGCTTCACGTTCATGAGGATGGGTAGCTGGCGTCGTCTCGCGCGCATATTAGGCAAGTGTGACCCAGCCCCGCTCTACGGGCGACCACGCTTCTAGCTGGAATCCGGCTCATAATCCGGTCCATCACCCGCTAGACCGTGCTTCTTGAGACGGTACCGAATGGAGCGAAATGTAATACCCAAGAGCTCTGCTGCGTGGGTGCGCACCCCGCCGGTACGTTCCAGTGCCTCGAGCAGCATCCTGCGTTCCACCTCGCCCAGAACCTCATCCAGCTTGCAGCCATCCTCCGGCATGCTCAAGCTCGCGTCCGGCAGGGATCCGGCCATGCCGCTCACCTCGGGCGGCAAGTCCCCGAGCCCCAGGGATCGCGCTCCGGCCAATGCCACGCCTCGCTCGATGATATTCTCCAGCTCCCGCACATTGCCGGGGAAGGGGTAGCGCTCGAGCGCCCGCAGTGCGTCCGGAGTGAGCCCGGTCACATGCTTGCCATGCTCGGCCGCGAACCGGGCGAGAAACTGCTCTGCGAGAGCGGCAATGTCGTCCCTACGCTCGCACAGCGGCGGCAGGCGGACGCGGATGACGTTCAAGCGATAATAGAGGTCACGTCGGAATTCGCCCTGCTCGACAGCAACCTCGACGTCTCGATTCGTCGCCGCGAGCACGCGCACATCCACTGGTATCTCAGCAGCAGCACCCACGGCGCGGACGCGGCGCTCCTGCAGAACGCGCAGCAGCTTCACCTGCAAGCTTGCCGGGAGTTCGCCGACTTCGTCCAAGAAGAGCGTCCCACCATCCGCTTCGCGAAAGAGACCGTGATGCTTCTGGGCGGCTCCGGTAAACGCCCCTCTTTCATGTCCGAAGAGCTCACTTTCCATCAACGCTTCGGGAAGGGCGCCGCAGTTGACGACGAGGAACGGTTTGTCCGCACGGTCCGACATCCGGTGGATCCGTCGGGCCACCCGCTCCTTGCCGGTCCCGCTCGGGCCCGTGATGAAAACGGTCGTCCTCATGGGCGCGACTCGATCAACCACGTCGAGCACCTCACGCATCGCTCGACTCCGCGCGACCGCGTGGATATCCCCTGGCCCGCGCGAACGAGCCTTGAGGCGAGCATTCTCGGCGAGTAGTGCGTGCTTCTCGAAGGCCTTGGCGACCAGGGCGTTCAGCTCGGCGGCTTCGAAGGGTTTGGTGACGAAGTCATAGGCGCCTCCACGCATGGCGGCCAAGGCGTTCTCGACCGAGGAATGCGCCGTAATGAGAATAACCTCGGATGCTTGGCTCCGCCCTTTAGCGGCAGCGAGGACATCCAGGCCGGAGCCGTCGGGCATCGAAAGGTCCGTCAGGACGACGGGAAACGGCTGAGGACTCTGCTCAATCGCCTCGAGCGCCTCGCGGGCTCCCCTACACGCTGCGACCTCGTACCCTTCCCGCCTGAGAGCAATCTCGAGCATCTTTCTCAGGCCGGGCTCATCATCGACGACGAGCACTCTGATCTTGCCCGGATCGCTGTAAGGCATATGAAGCCAGTATCGTCACATTTCGACCGCTGCCCAAGCCCCATGACAGAAGGTCGCAGCATTCGCGTCTCCTTCCCACTTGAAGGCACGGCGGACTCTGGACCTCGTGGGCGCGCGAGCCTATTCCGTGGCGGCGGCAATCCAGCCCAGCACCCCGACCAGTCGCCCCACCGAGAACGGACACAATTGGTGGTTGGCGCTCGACTCGCCTTGCCTCCCCCGAGAATAGGCATAGGCTTGGCTATCTACTTGACTTACTGAGGGCCCGATGAATCGGCGGAGTGCCCACGTAGCAGCGTTATTGGCCGGCCTCTTGGCAGTAGGGTGCGGCAGTGCGGATCAGGATCGCGCCACGTCCGGAGCGCTCCCAGATACATCGAACGACCCAGACGGAATGGGCGCAAGCGAAGCCACCAAGACACCCGAATCCATCACGGTGGACTACGAGGGCGGTGCGAGCCTCAAGCCGGGGGAGGTCGTCCAGCTCGCCGTCTGGGCAACGCCGCCAGACATCTATGAGCTTCGCCTCTCGCTCTTGGATGAGGTCCGCGACGCTTCCCTCGACAGGGGCCGCGTCAACACCGACGAGGACGGCTTCGCGACGGTCGAGCTGACCGCGCCCACGGCGGACACCCGGTTTCGCGTGCGTGTGACCGGAGGAGACGTGAGCACGGAGACCGAGCTACGCGTCGCCGCCAAACCCACGGGCACGCTGGCGGTACAGCCTTTCTATACGGGCCAGCGGGAGACGCCATCCTGGACGGTCGAGGTGTACTCGGGCGTCACCTGTCGGGGCTTGGCGGCATCGGCAGGGGACACGCCGCTGGCATCAACCACTAGCGAGGACGCAGGCCCCCTCACGCTCACGGATCTACCAGCGAATGAGCCCCTCACGGTGACGGTCCGCTACGAGCGCGCGGTGAGTGGCTGCAGCGAGCTACCCGCGCTGCGCCCGGAAGAGATAACCGAGATCCAAGTGATGGTGAGCGATCTACCCGCCCAGGTCGAGACGACGGCGCTGTCCGTGCGGTTCGACGTGGATCTCGATCACAACGCCTGGCGGGATGGTCTCAGCCGCAGCATAGAGCCCACGATCAGCACGGTGCTCGACGGTGACAACGTCGTGCTCTTCCTGGACGCGATGGCCGAATCCCTGACAGTCGATTTGGCGCCATCCTTCGCCACCGCGCGGCTCGAGAGCCGTTGGGACAGCGTCTTGCGCCAGCTCTGGGGCAGCGGCAGCGCCACCCACGTCACTGACGCGCTGCAGGGATGGATGCAGAGCGGCATCGAGCAGTCGTCGGGCAGCGACGTTTTCGTTGGAACCTTGGATCTGCTCACCGATCCCGACTCGCCGCGCCTCCTGCTGGCAAGCGTCGCGGGTGTGGACGCAACCCAAGCAGCGCTGGCCACACCAGTCGACGTCGACGTGGAGCTCGAGTCCTCAAGCGCCTTGATGCTCGGCGGACGCTTCTACTGGCAACCGAGTCGCCTCTTGGCGGCTCTCGCCTTCCAACACGCTGTGGAGGAGCACGTCGGCGCCGTGAGTGCCCCGGAGGCCTTGGGAACCCGGCTGGACTGCCCAGCTGTGGCTCGCGAGCTTTCCCTCGCCGCTGGCGATGATGCCGAGTTGGGCACCTGCGAGGAGTGCCTGGTCGACGTCTGTTTCGATGCCTGCGAGCTGCTCTGGATCTCGCTGCGCGGCGCGTCCGCCCAACGGTCCTCCGAGGCTACGCTCGAGTGGTCGGCTCGCGCCGAAGGCCTCGTCAATGAAGAGTCGGAGCTCCAGAGCTTCGAGGGAAACTGGGTCGGCACCCTGTCCACCGAAGGAACCACGCTCGCCCTTCGCGGGGCCGTCTCGGGCCTGCACTGACCGGGAGTTACTGCGACGCGACTTGTGAGGCGGGCTTCACCTGCTAGGTGCAGGGCATGTCGGAGCAGCATGGCCAGCCAGCAACCCTCGTCGTCCGTTGCCCTGCCACGGGTGAGCCCCTGGCGGAGGTCGCCTGTGCGTCACACGCAGCCGTCGAACGGGCGGCGGCCGCTGCACGATTGGCTCAGCGAGACTGGGCAGCCCTGGGCGTCGCGGCACGACTCCAGGAGCTCGTACGGTTCCGGGACGTACTCGTCGCGAGTACGGACACGCTGGTCGACACCCTCGTGTCGGAAACCGGAAAGGCGCGACAGGAGGCGCTCCTCCACGAGCTCTTCCTGCTCCTCGACTACATCACCTGGCTGGTCGACAGGGCCTCAGTGGAGCTTGCCCCCACAGACGTGGAGCTTCACCTCCTGAAGCATCGTCGGAGCACGGTCCGCTACGAGCCGCGTGCTCTCACCGGGGTCATCGCTCCCTGGAACTACCCCCTCCTCATCCCTTTCACCGGCGCCATGGCCGCCCTCGCGACGGGCTCCGCCGCCCTGGTGAAGCCGAGCGAGCACACACCCCTGACGGCGCTACTCGTCGAGAGACTCTGGAACGACGCGGCGCTGCCCAAAGCCCTGCTCCAGGTGCTCGTCGGCTCACCTCCCACGGCCCAAGCCCTCATCGCCCAGGTCGATCAAGTCCTCTTCACGGGCAGTGTGGCCAACGGACGTCTCGTCGCTCAGGCCTGCGCCGCACGACTCATCCCCTGCGTCCTCGAACTGGGAGGCCTGGCGCCCCTCGTCGTCCTCAACGACGCGGATCTCGAGCGCACCGCCCAGGCCATTTGCTTTGGCGCCTTCACGAACGCAGGGCAAGCCTGCATCTCCGTGGAGCGCGTCTATGCCCAGCGCGGCATCTACCCGGCTGTCGCGGAGCGCGTGACCCAGCTTGCCGCCCAGCTCCGGGTCGGAGACCCTCGTCGCAAACATGTGGACGTCGGCGCCATCACCGTGGCAGCCCAGGCGGAGACGGCCCTCGCCCACATCGCCGACGCGATTGACCGCGGCGCGCGCATCACCAGCGGCGGCAGGATGCTGCCCGGCCCGGGGCGCTTCCTGCCGCCAACGGTGCTCACGGGATGTGACTCCACCATGCGCGTGATGCGGGAGGAATCCTTCGCTCCCATCGCGCCCCTCATGCCCTTCGACAGCATCGACGAAGGTATCGCCCTCGCCAACGACTCGTCCCTGGGCCTCGCAGCCTACCTCTTCACGTCGAGCTCCGAGGTCGCCGAGCGCATCGCCCCGCGCCTGGACGCGGCCTCCGTCCTTGTCAACGACGTGATGTCCCACTACGCCGCGCCGGAGGTCCCCCTCACGGGCATCAAGGAGAGCGGCCTCGGCTCCGTTCACGGTGCCGACGCCCTGCGCCAGCTCTGCCAGCTCCGCCACATCAACACCCCGCGCCTCCCCGCCCTCGGCCGTGATCCGACGTGGTTCCCCTACTCCGCGACCTCCTACGCCCTGGGCCGCCGCGCCCTCCGCTCGTGGTTCTCCTCCCGCGGCTGGCTGCGGCGCGCACGCGAGCTGTTCTGAAAGCGGAACGCCCGGTGGCTCGAGAGAGCCAAACCGGGCGCTGCGCTTTGTCGCTCGGAGGGGAGCGTCAAGTGGGGGTCAGATCATTCGAAGGCATCTAGGTCATCATTGGGTCCATCGTCGTCGATCGTCGGCGCCAGCTTAAGGACCACTTCGCCCTGGACCAATTCTGCCGCACCCCTGAGAGAGAACCAAGAGGTGGTGCCGTCGCCGTCAAGGTCACCACGCGCATGCGCAGCGAAGCTGCCGGTGGCGACCCCAGTCCCGCCCTGAAACTGATACTGATAGTACTGAGGAGTTTCCATGGTGAACATGAGGCAGCGCCAGCCCGCACCCCATTCAGTCGGAGCAGACTGGTACTTCTGGCCTTGGGGAACACTACCAGGAACAGCAGGGCCGTCAGGGCAAAGGCTGTTGCCTGGCCCAGCAGATGCGCCCAAGGCCAAAACGGCCGTAGCGCCTGATTCCTTGCTGTACGCCGCCACCTGTGACTTCCCGATGGCACCTAGCGTATTCCGCGCCTCGGCTGACTTCGCGTTGAGCACGTAGCGACGGACGCCGTAGATGGCGAGAGCGGCCAGAATGCCGATGATCGCCACAACGATCATGAGCTCGACGAGGGTGAAGCCGCGCTTCAGACTCTTCCTTATTGCCATGCGTTTTCTCTCTTTCACTGGGTGAAGGCTGAGGGGAGCCGCGCACAGGTCACCCGAACCTGCTCGCGCCGTGCTAGTGAACGGGACGACCGCCGCGGGTCGCCGGTGAAGACACTGCGGCCAATTCTCGAGCAACTTGACTCCAAGAGACTTGCCCGCTGCCGTGGCGAAGCACCACCTGCTCTGTCACCAAGAAACCAGGTGATCAAACGGTAACGCTTGCTTCGTCGCGACATCATCACCTGCTTAAGCAACTTGCGCGCCACGCCTAGCACCTTCGAGGTTATGGCACAGTTCATCAGTCACTCCTCCCCGGTGGGTGCGGGCGCGGCGCGGAAACCTCGGAGCTTTCGATACGATCCAGCTGGCCTGCATAACCGCTGTGAACGCTTCCGGCGCGACCGCGCGGGTGACAAGGAAGGTCAGTCACTAATTGAGACTGCCCCTCCCCGTCACCCAGAGGGGCGTGCCCATTCAGAACGTTCGGCACATCGTCGCCACCCTCGCACTCTCGCAGCGACGTAGACCCACGCTAGGGCACGAGATGTAATTGCGCTCACCTGTACGCCAGGTGGCTGCACCTCACCCCTGTGGTGGCCGCCCCGCAACTCGCACGACAGGATCGGAGGACGCCTAGTGCTGCTCAATGCCTTCGCGGAGTGAGACGCGCCAAAAAGTATCCCTCCACTGGTGCAGGCACTCCCACGGCCATCCCACTGAGTTGGCCGGATGCGGCCAGTTGCTTCCAAAGGGCGGCAGGAAACAGGCCATAGAGCGCGCGGTCGCGCGATGCGTGGTGTGCGACAAGCGAGCGAAAGCTGCGAAACCCGTCCTGGAGGGGGAGGGCAAGGATCACCCTGCCCTCATCGATCACGCCGGCCATTAGGTCCACGTCAATTCCGAATAGCACAGCATCACCCTCAATCTTCTGCGCCAGCAAGCGACCAGCTTCGGCCCGCCTCGCACGCACCGTCTGAGTGGCGGGAACGTCGTACCCAAGATGCACCAACGCAGCCCAGAACGCTGCAGGCACAACCAACAGCGCAAGGACCCGATGGCCCACTTCCCTCACACGGTTCCAGGGCAGCATGGCACTGGTAGCGGCAAGGAGCACTCCAAGAGACAGCACCAACGGCCAGGTGAGCAGCGCCCACTCGCTCTGGTAGCGATGCGCCGCAAAGAGAAGCAACGGTCCCACAGTTCCTGCAATCAACCCGCCCATCCACCACCAGCGGTCCGAGGCCTCCCGGTGGGCACGACGTAGTGCTATGGCCGCCAACACGCTCACCCCAGGAAGACCCGTAAGAAAATAGCGAAGGTTGAGCGCGAGCCCCCCATGCCATGCTGTCGCCGAGTAGAATGCGATGAGGACCAGGAGCGGCACAGCCAGCCGCCAGGACTTCGAGACCGCCCCACCCGTTCCGCGGATCGCCAATATGCAGATCGGCAGGTAAGGGATGCTCTGCAAGAGCGCCTTCTTCACATGATCGATGTAGATTACCGCATGTCCCACCGACCGAGTCATGGCCGGCTCGACCCGGGCCAAATCGAGCGCTCGCAGGTCGAACGTGAGCGTCCAGGCGCCAGCGAAGTAGCGGCGCAACGCAGGAATGCTAAGCACCACAACGGCTGCGCCGAGCAGGATACCGCCGACCTGCATCGCCCGGTGGGATTTCTGTTGCGACCGCCAGCGCTTCACCCCATGCGCCATTGCCCTCCGGCCCCCTTCCGTGCGTGCAACGGCAAGGAGAACGCCCGCCGAAGCAAGCCACGCACCGCGCCAGTAAAGGGCGACGTCTTTCGCAGTCTCATTCCGCACCAACGGAAACGGTACGCCGATGCGTTCCCCGTGATACCAGGACAGCAGACCGAGGGGAAGCAGTGAACCGCCGACAAAACCAAGGGAGATCTTCCATCTTGGTGGCGACGAGAGCACCGCTATCAACAGCAGCGCCAATACCACCAGTGCGCCATCAGACCTAACGCCGACCAGGGCTCCTCCACAGAACCCGGCCATGAGAGCATATCTTACGGTTCCCATGCTCCGATCGATCGCGCGGAGCAGAAGCAGAAGTGAAGCTGCAGAGAGAAGGACAGCCAGCATGTGTGGCCAAGCACCGATGGCATACTCCCAGGAGAACGTGGCAAAGGCAAACAGGCCCGGTGCAACCATGGCGCGTCCACCCTTGAGACCGTGATCCTTCGCCAACAGCCAGACGATGACAAGAGTCCCCGCATTCGCCAAAATACTAACCAGAAAGAGAGCATGAAACCCGACGCTTTGATAGAGTGGAGCCGCTAGCCACGGGCCGAATGGAGGGTGCTTTGCGACGAGGTAGCCATCGTGCGGTAGGATGCCGCGATCGAAGTATATCGCAAGCTCCGGGGACGCGAACTCCACGAACCCATTCTCTATGTGCACGAAGTTGCCCTGCGCCGCTGCTCGGGTCTGGAAGTCGTAGAAGACCTCATCAATCGAGAAGTGTCCCCCCTCCACCATTGCCAGCTGCACCAAGACAATCCCCAGCAGAAAACTCCAAGCGACGAAGCCCTTCAGCGTCCCAGACAACCAGCTAGAACCCATTGAATACACCTACTCCGTTCGACCGCTGGATGAGCGAGTATCCTGTCATGACCACGGCGCGTTGAGCACTCGTCAACGATCAATCGTAGCCCACGCCTTCGAAATGCATCCACTGCGCAACGTCTGCCATTATCGCGGTCGCGCCGCAAGCATTGCATGAGACTCCAGGACGAGAGCGCAGCCAACTCCACGGCACAGTCGTCCGCGTTCTCGGGCGTCCCCTCTGTGGAGACGCCAAAAGCGGGTATGCCACAGTGCGCGCCGCAGATATCATGTACGCTCACGGATACAGCCTCACCCCGATTGGACACCCCGTTCCCCAGACGCCGAGCACGAGTTATCCTGAAGCGGCCATACACCGTCTAGGACGACAACAATGCCCATTGCCACGAGTAAGTACTCTCGCGAGGGTGCCTTCACCCAGACCGGGCACACTCGTTGGTCCACGCTCTTACCATCTTCTCGATCCCGCAGGCCTGGCTATGCAGACTCATCCGGGTGCTGACAGCGGCCCCGCGAAGTCAGAGATCTCAGCGTTGGCAGACGCCGAGTCCAACGCACCCCAAGGAGGCAGGGAGACCGTGAGTAATCGCGATACTCGACCGCTGCAGGTACCACGCCCTAGTGTACTCGGATTGGTGGTTTTCGCGGCAGCGGTCCTAGTCTTTGCTCCTTCCCTCGACGGACCGTGGCTCTTCGATGACATTCCCCTGATTCTCAAGAATCCGTTCGTCCATGGGTTTGAGCACTGGCAGCGCTGGTTCACGCATGACTTCTGGGCGGTGACACGCCATGGCAAGCCCGACCCCTTGACGATGCTCTACTGGAGGCCGCTAGTGCTCGCCTCCTATGCACTAGACTGGGAACTGAGCGGCGGCATCCCCGCGTTCTTTCATGCAGTCAATCTCGTGCTGCATGGCATCTGCTCCCTGCTCGTTTTCGCCCTCTTTCGTCGCTGGTTTGGGAGGCTCCTCCCTGCCTTCTTCGCAGCCCTGGTCTTCGCCGTGCACCCCGTGCGCACCGAGAACGTCGCCTGGATCTCAGGGCGCACCGACCTTCTCCTCGCGTTAGCGGTACTCGTCGTGCTGCACGGAGTAGCGCTACGTCTGCGGGGCAAGAAGATGGGTCTGGCGCTCGAGGTATCGGGGACCATTGCGGCGTACCTGTCGAAAGAGACCGCGATCGTTCTACCGGTACTCGTTGCGGTCGAGGTTTGGATTGCTCAGGACAAACCGCGGCTCCAGGACGTGCGCTGGCGCGAAGCCATCAGGGGTGTGGTGCCTCATGTCTGCTTAGTGCTCGCCTTCGTTGCAGGGCGTCATCTGTGGCTTTCGGACTATGCACCTGCCCGCCCCGTCCTGTTCGCCGAACGCGCGCTGACTGTCGACAGCACTGGCCTTGCCCTCGAGGCCCTCGGACGGAGTGTATGGCTCACAGTGTGGCCTAGCGACCTGACGCTCGGGGCGGCAGTGTTCAAGATGAGAGGGGGACACGTAGTGCCCGCGCTGGGCTATGCTGTGCTCGGCGGAGTAGCCCTCATGTCCTTGCTGGGCGTGGCCGTCTGGGCACGCAGGCGTCGCCCTACTGTCCTCGTGGCCCTGCTCCTATCGGGAGTCCTGCTGATGCCTGCTGTACTCTTCGCGCATCTGGGCAGCACGGTCAGCATGTCTCCGCGTCTGCTCTACGTACCCCTCATTCCGATCCTCTGGCTGCTCATCGAACTTGTCGCCCCGAGACTTTTAGAAGCCACACGTGCTTGGCGTGCCATAGTGGCGAGCACCGCGGCGCTAGCGATCTTGGCCCTCTCCGTCCAAAGCACCCTCCGTTCGCAAGACTTCCGAAGCGCAGAAGCGTTCTGGGCACGCGAGCTTGAGCGGAATCCCACCTATGGACAAGCGCTGATGCAGTTGGTCACCGAGCTATTGAGCCAAGGCCGCGCGCGAGCGGCGCTCCGATCCGCAGCTTACGCAAACGGACACCTCGGAGGTACGAGCGAACGGGCGCAGAGGGTGTTCCTGCTGCTCCCTGCGCTTGAGGCAGTCTTGTGGTTGACTCCCGACGTCGATCACGCGACGCTAGCAAGCCTTCGCGACTTCGCCCGAAGCGCCTACGACAACCGCCCGGCAGAGTTCCGACATCGCGAGCTTGGGCTGACGCTCATCCTGCAACCGGGCACGCACGTCGCAAGCATCATGTCCATGCACGAGCGCGCAAGATCTAAGCTCCTCATCATTGAGGCACGGGCAGCAAGCCGCATTGGCGACGCGGCTAGCACCCGACAGGCCATGCGAGCATCGCTCCAGAACTGGCAGACCGGCAGCTATAGTGCGTACCACCTCGTCTCCGCAGCCGTCCGGGTGAAGGACTTCGATCTTGCCAACGAGGCCTTCGAGGCAACGAAGGCCGTACTGAACGACGAACACCTTCAGGCCCTCGAGCGCCTGCTCCGAACTGCCAAGCCAGCCTACGATGCTTGGATGGAGGCCCCGCCCGAGTACCGGCCCCTTGCAGCCATGCAGTTCTACGCCCTCACGGCTTCTTGGGGGCTCGCCTATGACCATGCGCGTCCACTCATCGCCAGCGAAGCCCCTCTGCCGCCAGAAGCAGAGATCGCGCTAGGCGACCTGGCGTATCGCGCCGGAGACGAGCAACAGGCGCGGCGATTGCTCTCTCGTCACTTCAGCGCTCCGGCCGTCGACGAGCGGCTCCACGAGCTCAGCCTGGAGCTCAGACGCCGGGATGCTCCCGCCCCGCCACGCCACCCGGCAACAGATCGCGCTGAGTAGTCGGTAGGCCGCTCAGTTGTTGGAGCGACCACGGTCGCTCTGCGTAGCACGAAGCTTCCTTCGTTGTCGCTCCTGTGTTGCTGCTTTCATATCGGGCAAGCTCTCGACGTGGGGGCCAAAGTAGCGGAGAACCCTTTCAACCGCATCGAGATCATTCGCAGCGAAGAGCGCCTCCAATAGGGTCACGCGAGCGCGCACGGAACCGGGGCGCGCAAAGGTGTAGGGCTCGAGATGCGCCGCGGCCGAGCGCGGCTTGCCTTGCTGTAACAGGATGGTCCCGAGGCACAATCCTGCCCGATCGGACTCCGGTTTTGCCTCAGCGTAGGCCTTGCAGTGCGGATAGGCGCCGCTCCAGTCCTCGCGAACGAAGAGGCGCATTCCCTCCGCGAGGCGCGATTCTGGGTCGTAAGGGCGGCGTTGGAACATGGCCTGCTGGAGGCTCGATTCGTCTCGCCATTCCAGGTCACGCGCCCAGGTGAGGGGAATCATGGCGAGAACGAGCCCACAGGCAACGGCCACGGCTACGCCGTGTCGAACCCCGGAAGGCGAGGACAGACGCTGAGCAACGGCTACGAGCCCGCACGCTGCCCCCAGAAGCACGCCGTACCCGTACCGATCAGACAGTGTCTCGTACTTTAACAGCACTGGGATGTGGAGCACGACCGTAGCCCACAAACATGTCCAGCCGAAGGCTATCAGGGCGGCCACGGGTGGCGCATGCCAGGCCTTCATCAACGTGGTGCCCGTCGCGAGAGACAAGGCCGTGCAGATGAGTACCGAGGCCGTGACACTCGGCGAGTAGGGCGTTACATCGACGGACACATCGCTGGGGAGAACCACGAGGTGCAGGAGTCGCAACAGGATTCCGGCCGCTGCCTGCATGATCTCACCAGCATCGAACGACTCGAGCCGAAAAGATTGGATTCGAAGACCGTGGCGCAACGCCAGCACCGCGACGAGCCCGACGGCGCCACCGCTGGCGATCGACAACACCGCAACCGTGCGCCGCTCATGTCGGAGCAGGACCACGGGTGCCAGGAGTAGGGGTGTCGCGAAGAAGAACTCACGAGTCAAGGAGGCCAAGACGCAGGTCATTGCGCCCACGGTGGCCAAAAGCACTGGCCCGAGCCGCTGGCGCAAGCAGAGCCACCACGCCAGAAGCAAGAGCAGCCATCCAAGCATGTCTTGCCGTCCCCCGACGTAGGCAACGATCTCCGGAGTTGCTGGATGGGCAGCAAACACAATGCACACGATGAGGGCGGTCGCGACGGGGCGACGGCCCTTCGTTGCACGGAGCAGCACCCAGCACAGCAACCCTGCGACTGCCCCGTGCAGGAGGACGTTCAATGCATGTTGAAGCAATGGATCGACTCCAAGTAGCTGGTAGCTGATCCAATAGAGCGCCCCGCTCAAGGGCCGATAGTACGGAACGTTGCGCACCTCCCCGCTCGCCGCGAACAGCTCCGATGTGAGGACAGTGCTCAGCCCCCGGATGGACCGTAGGTGCGGGTTGTCCACCAACAGGGCATGGTCATCCAGGACGTAGCGCCCGAATAGCGCCGGAAAATGAGCCAGAATCGCGACGGAAACAACCAGCGCAACCAGTGCGATCTCGTCCCGGTACGGCCTGAGACGTGCCTTCGTCCCGAGCGTCGTCATCGTGATGCGCACGTTAACAAACGTCTCCAGCAGCCTCAATGCGGACAGCACTTTGAGTCAGTGTTGCTCGGGAGGGACGCCCCGATCTCGCTCTCAGACAACCCAACGCGGCACCCACATGAACGTGGTGATGCTCGCCTTGTCGCCAACGTCCGACAGTGCCCGAATCGATCCTGGGTTCGAGCGCGGACCAGACGCTCCTCCTCCTTGCCAGTTGTGCAAAGCCGGAGGCTCTCGCGGTCCGGCCAGAGATCCCAACGCACTCGCCGCCGCGTCGCGGGCTTGCTCGAAACCCCAAGAACCACGTCGGAACAGCGATGTCGTGCAGCATCACACCTTCTGGCCCGGGCGCCCCGGAGCGGCACTCCGTCCGAACCGAATCACGAGGCTGGAGCAGCTCCGGACGTCCGTGTGGCCGCGAATTTTCTGCTAGAGTGAGGGCGATGATGTCGCACAGCTTCGCTAGACAGGGCGCTCGGCAGCACGGCTACACGCTCGTCGAGCTCATGGCGGTGGTGTTCATCGTTGGGGTGCTTGCCGTCATCGCCACCTATGGCGTGCGCCGCTACATCCAGTCTACGAAATCGACGGAGGCGGTTCACATGATTGGGGCAATCAAGGCCGCGCAGGAGGCGTGGCGAGACGAGACCTTCCAGTATTTGGACGCTTCCGTGAGCTCGTTCGACAGCATTTACCCCCAGGGCGAAGTCGGCAAGGTGGGGAAGAAAAAATACTCCTGGCAACAGACCGGGGACGGCGTGGCAGCCAACTGGCGGCTCTTGAATGTGACGTCGGGACAAGCTGTCCAGTACGGCTACAGCTGTGTGGCGGGGACCGGCGCAAGCGCGGATGCAGCGTGGAACGCCGTGACCGCGACCAACCTCCTACTGGAGACCGTCAGCCTTGACGATCTCACAAAGCCGACAGAGCCCTGGTACGTCGTACGCGCGATTGGTGATTTGGACGAGGATGGGGAGTATTCGACTTTCGTGAGCATGAGCTTCACGTCTCAGATCTTCTCCGAACGCGAAGACGAGTAGGCTGGACTGCGTCCGGAGGAGTGTCCTGTGAGCCTCGACGTGAGCACCGCACGTGTCCCCGCGAGCCGCACCATGGCTCTGTTCTGCCTCGGGGTACTGGTCGCGTGTGGCCTCGTCGTTGGACACGCGCAACCCCGCCTGGCAAAGGCCTACGAGCATGTGCGCGTCACCAGCGACGTCTATCCGCTCCCCTCGCCCGAGCAGACAGTCATAGCGAGCCTTGGCTATCGTGCGGCACTGGCAGACATCCTGTTCGCTCACGTACTCGTTTCCGCGGGCTTCCATTTCAAGGAGAAGCGGCATTTTGAGCAGGTCGGGCGCTACCTTGAAACCATCAACGCGCTGGCGCCCAAATTTGGGGATCCATATCGGTACGCGGATACCCTGCTAACCATGCAGTCCACCCAGGTGCCCCGTGAGGCGTACTTCGAGGCGAGGCGCATCCTGCGCCGGGGCATGAAGGAGCGCCCCAGCGACTATCGGCTCTGGATCACTGCCGGTCAGTTCCTGGCCTACTTGGCATGGCCCCATGTCGGCGATGTCGACGAACAGCGGCGCTGGCGCCTGGAGGGTGCTCGCGCGCTGGCCAGCGCATGCGGCATGATCGGAGATGACGAGTTCCTCCCATTCCACTGCATGACGGCGGCTGGGCAGCTGTCACGGGCAGGTGAGAAAGCTGCTATTGCTCGGTTCCTCGAGCGGGTCCTCGCCATCAGTGACGATGAGGAGGTCCGCCGCTACGCTTTGGCATACCTGGAGGCTTACGTCGGTGAACGGGAACGCCAGACCGCCGAGAAGCGAATCAAGCGCCTGGAAGCACTGCAGCGCGAAGACCTGCCCTTCGTGAGCAAAGACCTGTACTTGGCACTGGGTCCGCCCTTCGTCGCCGCGCAGTGCGCGGGTCTGGAAAGGACGCACGACGCTCGGTGCGGGACCACCTGGGCGACCTACCTCGAAGCCGACATGGACGCGGCAGTGGCAGTACCCGCACCCATCGCGTCCCCTTGAGGGTCTGCGCTTTTGCAGCGCAGCGAGACGTACCTCGAGCGTCGTGCACCGAGCCGGCCACGCGACGAACCGGCCCACTCACCAGACAGGTGAACGTGACTCGATCTGCCGCGTTGGCGTTGCGCCCGCCTGATTCTCGGCTAAACCGCGGGCGATGCGAGCAGAGAGCGCCGCGATGTTGGGGTTGGGTTTCCTCGCTGCAGCGAGCGTCACGGCGGCGACGGTTTGGCGGTTGAACCATGCACCACCGGGGGCCGAGGGGTTGTCCACGAGGCGCCCCCACTCTGAGAGCGTTACTAAACCTGCTGCGTCCGCAGCCCCAGGCTCGCAGGGCCCCTCCGTGGAGCTCGCATTCGACTGGCCCACAGGCGAGCTCGGAAAGCTGGAGCTCACGCAAGTCCGGGAGCGCACCGGCGTCGCTCCCGTCAAAGCGACGGTCCGTTATGACGTCCATGTGGCAGAGACTGGCAAGGGGCGGCTCCGCATCAGCTATGAGAATCCCGTGCCTGTATCGAGTGCCAATCAACCGAAACCGCAACCCCTCGATCTCATCAACCCCGCGCTGATCGTCTCGGAGAAAGGTGAGCTCCTGCAGGTAGACGGACAGGCAGAGTTGATCAAGAAGATGGCGGCCACGGTGAAGGGCACACCGGGCGCGCCTCCCCAGGACCAGCTCTCCCTGCTCCTCGCAGCTGTCATCCAAGCTCGCGCCCACAACGGCTGGGACAGTCTCGTCACCTCGTGGGCTGGCTCGGACCTGCCCCTCAAAGGGACAGTCCCCATGATCATGAGCGACCTGTCTCCGGTTCCCGAAGCACCGCCCCTGAAGATCGCCACGAAGGTACGCACCAAGGGAATGGTTCCCTGCAGTACCCGCAAGGGCGCGCCAACCTGCCTGAGCATTGAGACGACGGGCACTCCCGATGAGGCATCGACCCGCGTGCTTGCCCAAGCGCTGCGGCAACAGATGGGAGCACCTGGCGCTAGCCTCGATTTCAAGTCCCTGGAGATCCGGGTCAAACTCCTCACGGAACCAGGAACGCTCTTGCCCCACCGCCACGAGCTCGAACGCGAGTTCACGGTCCAGGTTGCTCAGGGCGGCGAACAGCAGACAATCCGACAAACCGAGCGGCAAGTGCAGGAGTTCACCTACACCGAGCGTCAACGGTGAGCCACCACTGATACGAAACCTCTGCCGGGGAAGCCGTTCAGTCCGCGTAGGGCGAATAGGGCAGCCCGAAGGTATCGGCAACGGCACGGTTCGTCACCCTACTGCGGTGAACGTTGATCGCTGAGGCTAGAACTGGATCCAGAGCGCCACCAGCGGCCAAACGGTTGTTGGCCAGACGCAGGACGAACGGAAGCGTCACGTTGCTCAAGGCATACGTGCTGGTGCGCCCTACTGCGCCCGGCATGTTCGTCACACAGTAGTGCACGACCCCGTCGACGATGAAGGTCGGTTGACCGTGGGTGGTGGGGCGACTCGTCTCGATGCACCCCCCCTGATCGATCGCGACGTCGACGATCACGGCGCCCGGCTTCATGTTCCGCAGATCCCTACGCTCTACCAGTGTGGGAGCGCGCGCTCCCTCGACGAGAACAGCGCCGATGACCAAGTCTGCCTGTGCCAGCTGGTCGCGAATCGTATGGCGATCACTGAATAGGGTGGTGACGTTCGGCGGTGTGACGGCATCCAGGAAACGCAGGCGATCGACGTCGACATCCAAGATGACGACGCTCGCGCCCATGCCCGCGGCTATGCCAGCGGCGTTCTGCCCCACCACTCCTCCACCAAGGATGGCAACGTGCGCGGGCAAAACACCAGGGACACCACCCAACAGAATACCCCGCCCCTCCTGGGGCCGCTCCAGGTACTTGGCCCCTTGCTGGATGCTCATGCGGCCCGCCACTTCGCTCATCGGAGTAAGCAACGGGCGGCGCCCCTCGGTATCGCGAAGCGTCTCGTAGGCGACCGCTGAAGCGCCGGAATCGATCATCGCTCTCGTGAGACGTTCGTCGGCAGCGAAGTGAAAATAGGTAAAGAGCAGCTGTTCCGCCCTCACCAGAGGAAGCTCTTCGGGTTGGGGTTCCTTGACCTTGACGACAAGCTCCGCCTGAGCCCAAATCTCCTCCCTGGAGTCGACGATGCTCGCCCCATGCCGACGATATTCCTCGTCGGTGAGGCCGCTCCCCGCACCAGCGCCCTGCTCAATCAGGACCCGATGCCCGGAGCGCCGGAGCTCCTCGACCCCTACGGGTAGCATTCCAACCCTGTACTCGTGCGCCTTGATCTCTTTGGGGACACCGACGATC
Source organism: Pseudomonadota bacterium (assembly GCA_023398955.1). Taxonomy (GTDB): domain Bacteria; phylum Myxococcota_A; class Polyangia; order Polyangiales; family Polyangiaceae; genus JAEWRL01. The sequence goes on along the minus strand of JAEWRL010000144.1, from coordinate 202,579 downwards.
ATTGCTGTCTCCGCCGCAGTGGTAGGAGGACCACTCTTTCAGTCTAGCCCATCCAGCGGCACCGCAAATGGCAGCTGCGTGAATCAATCAGCACTCGACCGGGCCCGGATCGTGCTTGAACTGCGCTCCGACTCTCTATCCACTCGTCGGGAACGTGAGGCATCGAGGGCGAACGCCACGCCAGCCAACCAGAGCCCGCCGAGAGCCCAACCGGCAACGACGTCGGATGGGTAGTGCACGCCCAGGTACACGCGCGAGATACCCACAAGGACGATGAGCACCCACGATAGGCACCACCCCACCCCTCTCATGTGAGGGAACGAGCACCCCATGCAGGACGCGACGCCGCCGTACACGGCCATGGCGCCCAAGCTGTGCCCACTCGGGAACGAATACCCGCCCGCGGCGACGAGCCGGAGCGCAATCTCGGGCCGTTCCCGCAGAAAAGATAGCTTCAAGCCGAGGCTCAGCATGCCAGCGCCGAGCCCGACCGTCAGGAGGTAGCCTACGACCCACTTCTGCCCCCGCCGAGCACTCCAAGCCGCGGCCACCAGGGCAACGGCAGCCAGGGTCTCACCCTGTCCAACCCGCGTCGCGGCACGCATGAAGTCGTCGCAGAACGCACAACGTAGCCCGTCAACGAGGCCCGAGAGGGGTGCATCGATCCACGACCTCCGAAGCACAGCCTGCTCGGCGGTAAGAACGAGGGCCACCATCGCCGCAAGCCAAGTCCACAACGAGCAGCAAGGGGCCCGCACGCTGCCCGAGCTCCACCACCTACTTCCCTGCACGCCCATGCTGTTCCAGATGAAATGATGTCCAGCACGGTCCCCGTCGGTCAAGGCTTGCCGCTCGGCGTCTGGCGTGTACGACGCAGACTCGGCGGTGGGAGTCGACGGGCACTCGTGGCTCGGCTCAACCGTTGCCGAGGTTGCCGCCTTCGTTACAGCCTATCGACCGCGACGCTTCAGCTGGCCTGTCCAATGTTGATAAGGTAGTGGGCGGGACAGGTTTCGAATCTGTCCCGGATGGCGTTGTTCTCAACAATTCCGAGGGTTTCCAAGTCGGTCACGCTTCCAGTTCGCATCCGGCCAACGTAGCTAAGTACCCGATTCCTGGTCGCGATCGAAACCCTCCGATCGATTCGATCGCACGGAGCAGAGCGGCTGACGCTGCCCTGAGAGCGTACCTAAAGAGCCTCGCAACGTCGATGGCTTCCGAGCTGACGGGGGGTGCCCAGTGAGCGCCTACCAACCGAGCGACCGCAACGCCGGAAACCGGCGGGTGGCCCGAGGGGTAGTGGTCCAGCGCATGGCCGCCCTACTGGCTGCCGATCCCGAACTCCCCATCGAGGATGCGTGGGGGTTCGTCACGGGTGGGATGCACCTGGGCAAGTGGAAGACGGACGTCGCCACGGCCGTCAAGGCCGAGCTCGCCAGCGTCGGGAGGGTCGAGCCATGACGACAGCCGTCATCCTCCCGGCTCCTCGTCTCTCGAGGCCTCCGGTTACGACAACATGGATCGTCACGGCGTGCACCTGGGATGAAGAGGCCAAGGGGCTGCGCTGCTACTGCCGGCATGCCTCCGAGCCTCGCTCGAAGTGCGTCACGTTGGACCGGCTCCAGTACGGCGCGCCTCCCGAGCTCGACTTCCGGATCGCAGTCGGCCTCGACCCGGCTGCGCAAGAAGAGCTCGCTTACCTGCGCTGATGACGCTCCGCCGAACTGCTCGTGACCTCGTGTCGAGGGCAGCGGGCGGAGCTCCATCTCCGCAGAAAGGCCGACAAATGGACTACGTCGAAACCGACACATCCAGCAACGAAACCGAAGGGGTCGAAGTGACCCTCGCCAGCACGCTCGAAGAAGCGGTAGCAATACAGGATGCCGCAGAAGCCGCCCGCGAGTCCCTCTCCGACATCGAGGAAGCGCTGGCAGAGCTGCAAGCAAGGATCAAGGGGCCACTGTGGCCTCTTGCTTCACCTCTCCGACATCGAGGAAGCGCTGGCAGAGCTGCAAGAGGCGCTCGGGTCCAGCACCGTGGCTGCCATCATCGAGAAGGTAGAGGCGCACGCGCTGGCCCTCGAAGCACTCGAAGAGAAGGCGATCGAGTGCGCTGCATCGCTGGATGCGCTGGTCGAAGCAGACGAGTGCGACGACGAAGAAAACGAGGTGGCGCCGTGATTCGCTTCACCCTGGAGATTGAGCGAGGCATCGTGCTCGACTTGGACGGCGGCACCGATGCGGAGCGGCTGACGTTGCTGCGCTCACTCGGAGCATGGCTCTTCGGTAACAACGAGGAAGACGTCCGGGAATACCGAATCGTGGACGCCGAGAGCGTCACGGACGTCTGCGGAGCCGTCATCAGGATGGCCGAGGAAGCGGCCGAGGACCGGTTGGTGGTCGAGCTCTTCGGCTGGCTAGAAGCGCAGGGGCTGATGGACGATGGTGACCCGCAGCGGATGAACTGCGAGGATGAACCATGACCAACTGCACCCCCGTTGAGGCGACGGCACCCGATGGCACCCGCTGGCAGTTCGTGCCGTTCGAAGGCGAGCGTGACCGCTGGGTCGGAGAATGCTGGACGGGTGCGTACTGGTGGTTCCGGGGGAGTTTTGTTTGCGAATCCTCGGACCCCGCCGAGCTGCTGAAGGCGGCGACCGACTTCTTCGAAAACGAACGCTGGACCCCCTACTACCTGACGGTTCCGGAACTGCGCGCACTCCAGTGGTCAACCTGGCTACCTCGAAACTACGAACGCCTCGCGGCACCAGGCGCCATCGAAGTAGCCTCGCTGTATGAGTGCCGCGCACTCTGGAGCGCGATTCATCGCAAGGACAGGTTCTGCGACGGCACCGTGCGCGCAGCTGAGAAGCGCGGAATCATGGACCGACTCAAGACGCGCATCGACCAACTACTCGCGGAGGAAGACAGTGCGTGACGATTCACCAGCACCGGAGCTACTATCCCAACATGTCGAGCGTCGGCCGTCGCCACAAGCCCGATCGTCGTCCCCCACGTATCAAGGGGCCAGGGCGCTGGTCGTCGTGGAGCGACGAGGACCCACGCTGGACGGAGCCGGCGCGAGAACTAGCGCGGGCGCTCTTGCCAGGAGAGAGGCTCGAACCGACGGAGTTCTTCGCCAGCATCCGACAGCGCCTAGGTTGGGGTGCGCCCAAGGCCACCATGATACTCGCCGCCGCGGAAGGGCGTGGGCTGCTCGTCTTCGACCGAAACGCTGGGCGGTGGCACGCCACCGAGGCCGCCCGGCAGCTCGCACAGCCAATCGCGGACGCAGGCTGAACCTGCTACAAAAAGGCATCGCCCCCCGGGAGCAACCCAGAGGGGCGACCAGCGAGCCCGGCAAGGCATCACCGATGACGAAGCGTAGAACAGACGGCGGAAGCGCGCAAGGGCGGGAGGATCGACTCGTGCGGGCGCTGCAGGCCGTCGTGGCTGCGGTCGCGGCCTGCGATCGAGCGGACTCGGACGATGAAGTGGAGCGGGTGGCGCTGAGCATTGCTTGGGAAGCCATCCATCTCGCGATGAGCGCGGCGGAACCCGACGCACCGCCAGACCTGCTGGAACGTCTCAAAGACGCCAAGGGCAAGCTCGACCGCATCCCGCCAGCCACCAAGGGTGAGCAAGCGCATCCGCGGCTTGAGGCACTCAAAGAGCTCCACCGCTGGATGGACGATGAAGCGTCGCCAACGCCCACGCTCCTCTGCTCGATTGTCGATATGGCCGCCTCTCAGCGAAGACGAGGCGCGACCTGGCTCAACCTCTCCATGGAGCTGAAGCCGTTCGCGCCGGACCAGCTGCGCTCGGCGCAAGCCGTCATCGACAACTGGCACAGGTCGAAGTGGCGCCCCATCAACGCGCTACTCGCGCATTGGGGGCTGGAAGTCGAAGAGCCGAACCGTTTCGCCAACGAGCATCCCCTCTCTGGAATCTGGCGGCGCGGTAAACGTCGCACAACAAAAAAGTAACCCCGCGCACATAGTGCCCGGTGGCGCGCACGCACCCCGCACGCCCACCCTACTGGCGTGGTGCAGACCCACCCCCCACGTCCGATCCCCGTCGACCGACTCGCCCGGCTGGCGCAGGTGTCGCGCACGACGGCGCTCCGCTACCTGCGCGGCCAGCGGATCCAGCCGGTCTCCGCGCGCCGCTGCGGCGCCGTAGTCGCGGCCGCCCTCGCTGACCCCCACAAAACGGCAACGCCCGGCGGGTACCGGGCGCAGCCATCACCGAGCGTCAAGACATATGCCCCATAACATCCCTCCCCCAAAACGCAAGACGATAGCGGTTCTGCGTGCGCGAGTCGCACACCTATCCGCGGAGCTGGCCGCCGTGGCAGCCGATCTAGCGGCGGTCGAACCGGAGCAGGCACCCGACGATCCCCTACTCGACCGCTGCGGTCGACGCGAGGCGTACCCCGGCGCGGCATCCGCGATCGAGGCAGCCATCCGATCGGGCGAGCTCTCCGCGGTGCGAGGCAGTCGCCAGCGTGCGCTAGTGCGGCGTAGCGACGTCGATCGATGGCTAGCGGGTCGCACGATCGATCCCAGGCCCCCCCGCAAAACCACAAAGGCGGACGACCTCGACTCATGGGACGAGCAGGTCGCGCGCGAGCTGGGGGGACGACGGTGATTCAGACGTTCAGGCGTACTCGCTTGTCACCTACAACGGCGGTGACTTCCAACTCGCCACCGAGAGCCCGAACGCACTTGCGGAGGGTTGAGACGAGATGGTCGTCGCGCCGCTCCAGCCGCGAGAGTTCGCCCTGCGTCATCTCCGCAGCAGCCGCTACTGCGGCCTGCGTCAAACCGAGTTCACGGCGAAGCTCACCCAGGTTCATCTCGAGCAGTTCCGCGTCGACCCGACGGCGCACCCGCTTGGCCTGCTCGGGGCTGAGGCGCGCTCCCTTGAGGTCATTCCACTTGTTCAGTTTCATCGAGGTATTCCTTCCAAAGCCGCTCGGCGAGCGGGACCATGGTCTGGTAGAATCGGTTGTCGCCTGTCTTGTCCCCACCGATGAGCAGGACTGCCTGGCGATTCGGATCGAAGGCGTAGAAGACACGGAGGGGGCGCCCCTGGCTCTGGATGCGGAGCTCCCGAAGCGCAAAAGGCGCACCATTGATAGCGCTAGACCTCGGGTAACCCAGCGCCGGACCGAGCTGCTCCAGCAGCCCCACAACGACTCCGACATCTTCGGCGCCCGCGTCATCGAGGTCCCCGTACCAGTCCGCGAATTCGTCCGTGGCGATGACCTCGACCATGCGGGTAGTATGCGCTCTAGTGAATATGTCGTCAAGCGCATAGACGCGGGGCAGCTGGCGCCCCGGAGGTCTCGGCGATGACTGTGGTCGAGGGCCCAGACGCGGACACGTGGCGGGAATGGCCATTGCCGGCAGGGGCTGTGCGTTGGTGCGGGTTCGCCCCGGGGGACCGAGTGCTCGGGCGCCCTGCGGTTCTGACTGCGCTTTTGCCGGACGGGAGCAGAGCACAGCACTACGTGGCAGACGGGCGGACGATGACGCACGGCGAGTGGCGTGCGTACCGCGCGGCGCCGGTCGATCCGGTGCGGGCCCGGATCGACTCCGTCGTCGCCTACGGCCTGCGGTCGGTGCCGCCGTGGGAGTGGGCGCGCGTGGACGGCGCCGACTTCCGCCGCGTTGTGGCGGCGCCACTCCGCCGCGTCGCGGAAAAATGGCAGCCGGCGCACGGATCCCTGGTCCTGTTCGGCGCGACCGGCACCGGCAAGACGGCGACGACGATCGCGCTCGCGCATCGCCTCGCCGGGGAGGCGCGACAGGCGCAGAGTGTCGCAGACCCGCAGGTCCAGCTCGTGCGGGGCATTTGCTGGATTTCTGCGCTCGAGCTCGCGACGGCGCGACGTGGACACCCTCTTGGTCGCGGGGAGGCTCCGGAGATCGAGGCGGCGCGGTCCGCCACGATCCTAGTGCTCGACGAGCTCGGATACGAGCGGCATGACGAGCGCGATCCCTGGCTCCTCGAGCTCGTGGACAGCCGATATCGTCGCGCGGCGCCGACCGTCCTGACCTCGGGGCGGAGTCGGGACGAGCTCGAGCAGCGCTATGGCGCGGCCTGCATGCGGAGGCTCGTCGAGCGCGGGCGCGGGGCGTACGTGGAGGTTCGGCTCGCATGAGTCGTCGCGGCCAGAGCACGCACCACACGCTCGATGTGCAGCGCGCCGTATGCGAGAGCGCTTTGCCGCGCGAGCTGCGTCACATGGTGATGGTCTACGCTCTGCTCGCCGACCACAAGACGGGGATTGGGTTTACGCGGCAGTCGAAGATGGCGGCTGCCATCGGATGCTCGGACCGCCAGCTACGGAGAGCTCTCGCCACGCTGGACCACCTCGCGGACGCGGGGACCTCTCCAGTCCGGATCGCCCGCCGTGCCCGCTCTCGTAAGGAGGGTCGAGGCCGCACGTCGGACGAGTACCGGGTCGAGTTGTTGGGCCAGCGACCTACTGGACATGAGCGTCCGGATAGTCCCCGCGACCTACCGGACGCTGACGTCCTGAAAGATGACGGACCTAACGGACGTGGGCGTCCGGGTAGTCCCCGCGACCTACCGGACATCAGCACACGACTAACCGGACATCCACGGTCGGACCAACCGGACGTGGGCGTCCGGGGAAGATCCTCACAGGGATCCTCACAGAGATCCTCACAGTCTTTGTCGCGCGAGGCGCGACCGCCGAAGACCGCCATGTCACCACCACACCGAGACACGCCGCCCGCCAAGTGCACCCGTAGGTCCCAGCTCCCCCCGAGCTGGGCTCCGACCCCTCAGCACGTGGTCTACGCCGGCGAGCAGCACCTCGACCTCGCACATCAGGCAGCCCAGTTCCGCGACCATCACCGCGCCAAGGGGTCCCTGATGGTCGATTGGGATGCCGCATTCCGGACGTGGCTCCGGAATTCCGCGACGGACTTCGGCAGAGGCCAAGCCAAGAAGCTCGCTCCCGTGCAGGGGGGCGACTACGAGGTCGGGCGTCCACCGTGGGAGGATGACGCGGCGACCGGAGGTACCCCATGACGGCGCCATACTCGGCCCCTGCGGTCGTTTTGGACCCTCGGGGCTACTCGGGTCCCCAAGAACCAAAACCGCGCCAGAGTGGCCGTTACGGGGCAGGAATGGGCATTGTGGTTGCTCGCGCAAATTCGCGAATCGCCAAGCCCGGAATCGCGGCCCGAGGCAGGCAACGGGTGGGTTACCCGCTGCCATCCGCTCCGACTCGGCACGTTTTCAGCTGGATTCCTCGCCGCAATCGATCGCAATCGGTTCCGATCGGCTGGGCCTCGAGGCTAAGTGGGCGGAATCATTGCCAGGGAGGTTTGGGCGATGACTAAGCACGCCAAACGGTCGAGCCCAGCCGAGCGAGCGGAGCGGGCGCCTACCGAATGCGGGTCCCGCTCGACCAGCACTTCCGAGGGCAGCCGAGCCCGCAAGCACCCTTGGGCGAGGCCACGCCTTCAGCGCCGTGCGTTGAGGGGGATTCGATGACCTGGAGGAAAGCCCACGGTACGGCGCGCAAAGGCGGCGCCACCGTCGTTTGGGAGACCCCGCCCATCGATGAGACCCCCGACCCTCCGAAGGGCGGCACCACCAACGTCAAGGCCGGCAGGGACGCCAAGGGGCGCATCAAGTCCAGTGAGACGGCGCGCCAGATGGCTCGGCTCCGTCACGCGAAGCCAGACTTCGTGCGGGACGAGGTTCGGTGCGCTCCTGACTTCGAGTCCTACAACCGCCGTCGGCAAGAACTGGTGCGGCAACGAGTCGCGGAGCTACACCAGATGTTCGGTGGAGTGTCGGCGGGAGTCGGGAGCATCCTCCGTGGCTGGGGCTGGGGCGTCGCGTTCGGCGAGTACCTGGCCGCCAAGGCCGCCGAGACGGGGAAACCCGAACTCATGGCCCAGAGCACTCAGGCTCTCACGAGGGCCAGCGTCGAGCTCCAGAAGGCCTACGAGACCTGCGCCAAGGAGGCGGCCGCCCGTCCCAAGGAGAACCCCCACGCGCTGCTCGAGGAGTACTTCGGGCAGCCCAAGCCGCAACCGAAGGGAGGGGGCAACGATGCTTGATTCCGTCGCCTCACCAACCAGCATCAAAACAGCTACCGGAAAACGGCGGTCCGCTCTCAGAACGCGGATTGGGTGGCCAGAGGCAGTCGGGTGCCTCCAGGGAGCGAAAACGCGCCAGAGCTTCAACACACTCAGAAGCGCGAGAGAATGCGCCGCGGACGCCCTCACCCACACGCAAGACTTGGTTGAGAGTCAGTCCGCCAACCGGACACAGCTCACCGCCATTCGCGAGGTTCGCCGCCGCCTCGAACTGGAGCTGTGGCCATGATCACGACCGAAGGCCTGCTTACCAGCCCGGGCGGCTTCGGCATCGCGACGGCTTCCCCAGCCCAGCGCGCCGCCTGTCGCATCCTCGATGGCCTCCCGCTCGGGGAGCTGGCCGAGAATCCCGAGGTGGTCGAGTTCGTCGGAGGCCCCGAGGCTCTGGCAGAGCTGCCATCCGAGCGCGGGGAGCAGCCCTCCGAGGTGGTCTTCCTGGCTGCGATTCGCTCAGCCAAGACCATTATGGCCGTGGCTCGGGCCATCGTCATGACCCAGACCGTTGACGTCTCGAGGCTTGGCCCTGGCGAGGTTCCGCGGGTTTCCATTGTCAGCCTCAAGCTGGACGTGAGCTCGGTGCCCATCCAGCTGGCGACCGCGACCATCAAGGCGAGCCCTGCACTTCGAGGGCTCCTGCTCGGGGAGACCGCCGACACCCTCACCATCCGCCATCCGTCGGGGCGATCCATCGAGCTGGCGAGCGTCGCGGGAGCTCGCGCTGGCGGTGGCCTCGTGGCCCGGTGGAGCGCTGGGGTCATCTTCGACGAGGCGCCCCGCATGACCGGTGCAGACGATGCGGTCGTAAACCTCAGCCACGCGAGGACTGCGGTGCTCGGTCGGCTCTTGCCGGGCGCGCAGGCGCTCTACATCGGCAGCCCTTGGGCGCCGTATGGGCCGGTCTACGACCTCGTCCAAGAGTTCTGGCGCCGCCCAACCGAGCACATGGTGGTGCTCCGCGGGACAGGCCCCATGCTCAACCCCGTTTGGTGGACGCCGGACCGGTGCGCGCGGCTCGAGAAGCAGAACGCGACGGCGCATCAGACGGACGTCTTGGGCGAGTTCGCCGATCCCGAGTCGGGACTCCTGAATCCCGTGGCAATTCGGCGCAACACGCGCGAGTTTCCCTTCGAGCTGTCGCCGGAGCGCGGGGCTCGGTACGTCGCGGGGGCGGACCTCTCCGGAGGCGGCGCCCGCGGAAACGCCTCGACACTCGTCATCTTGCGGCGTGTTCGCCGAGAAGTGCAGGCCGACGAGGGAGGCGCCGAGCTCCGTTGGTTCTTCGCAGTAGCCCTGGCACGAGAATGGCGCGGAACTCGCCCCGACGATTGTCTGCGGGAGATGGCGGACGTCTGCGACTCCTACGGGCTGGGGCTAGTGCACTGCGACGCGTACGCCGGTCCGCAGAACGTGGACCTTGCGCGGCGCTATAGGCTCTTCTTGGAGACGGAGCAGCTCTCGCAACAAGCGAAGGTGGACGCCTACACGGACCTGGCGACGATCGTCCACACCGACCGCCTCGAATTCTCGCCGCATCCCGTCCTGACTCGCGACGTCCTAAGCATCCGCCGGCGGCTCACACAAAGCGGCATCGCCATCCACCTGCCCGTCACCTCCGACGGGCGTCACGCCGACTTCGCGCCAGCGTTGGTGCTCGCCATCAAGCACGCCAACGCGGCCGTCGGCTACGACGGCGCTATGTGGAGGACCGACAACCGCCAGCCTTTACGGCGCATGTCCACATGCGAACAAGGCGGTTTTGGCATCACATCCCCGGCAGCTGAAGCTCGTTATCGCCGAAGCTTACAGAACGCCCACATCCTCAACGTCCCCCCTGAACTGCGGGGGCTTCCACCGAGCCGTCGTCACGGCTTCTGAGAGAGAGAGAAACCGCATGCCCACACCCGACCAGCTACGCCAGAAGATTGCCGAAACCAAACGCACAACGAAGGCCGCGGACGAGCGCGCCGAGGACCTCGAGTCCGTCGTAATTCCGCGGCTCGAAGACCAAGCCGCCACGCTCGGAGGTCGAGCAAATCTCGTGGTGGTGAGCCTCGACAGCTTGCCGCCTTGCGCCGCCCAGGCGTGCGAGTCCGTCACTTGCAGCGCTGGCTCGGTGACGCGCGGCGACGTGCTTTGCTCGGACGCGGAGCTCGTCGAATCCCTCCGAGCACAGCTCGCGTCGAATCCGCGGACCGCGTCCGCGCAGGTGCATATCGTGCCCGACTCGGAGCTCGCGGACCTGCGCGAAGGAGGGCTCGCCCGATGACGCAGCATTTGTCGCCCCACGCGGCTGATGGTGGTCGTAGCACCACGCCGGATCCTGTCCAGGACCTGAGCCGTTCCCGATTGACCGTCCTTGATGCCGAGTGCCGCTCACTCCAGCGCGAGCTTGCCGCGGCGGAAGAGCTCCGGGACGCCGCGCTCTCACGATGTGACGCCCTCGAGACCCGTCGCCGGGAGCTCGAGCAGACGATTGCCATCGCCACCGAAACGGTTTCTCCGATCCCCATTCCCGCGGATTGCGCCCTGGTCGCTGCCGACATCGAGGTCATCGATGCCTCCACCGGGGAGGTTCGGATATGCACGCCCGGGATGCTGCTCGCCTCGCCGCGCGCCAGCTTGATGCGTGTCGCGACAGAGATCTCCATGCCGGTGATCCCGGTGACGGCGCGCACCTTCGAGGACGCGATCCGGACCAGAAAGGCGCGGTGCCCATGACCGACTTCGATCTAAAAGTTGAAGGGGCCGAGGTGCGGGAGTGGCTCGACCCTGTATACGTTGCGAAGAGAGCCGTCCCCGTCGGCTTCTTGCTCGCCAGTACGGACCCGACGGTTAATCCGCCCTACCCGGGATGGCCGAGCGAAAAGCTCAAGAAGTTTCTGGCCAGCACACAGTGGGGACCTTCGAACAAATGGGGCTACATCTACGGCCAGCGCTGGAAGCACTACTACAAGTGGCGGGTGTGCCGCATCAACCCGCGTGAGGGATACCCGATGCGCTGCTACGTCGGCACAGTGGGCGAGCCCGTGACGCTGAAAGGCGTGGTCAACGGTGTCCCTGGTCCTTTGGATGTAGATCTTGGAGGCCGCCTCTTCCATGCGGCATCGGTCGAGCAACCCCATCCGTGGGTTGTCGGATGGAGCCATCCCGTTGGAGCTTCATCCGTCCAGACCTTCATCCCAACGCGAATCGGTCACCATCTCGTCTACTTGCGGCGCGAAGGTGGCGGCGGGTGGTTCGCCCACATCGACACGGGGAATCCCAATGCTCTGCCACCTCCTGAAGCGATCCCCGAGAACTGGAGTGACCTCGTTTGGTACACCGAGGAGATCATCTGATGAACATCACAGCACCCAACATCGCGCCACCAGTCCCGCTCTTCCTCAGCACTACGCCCCAGCAGGGCCGCCGCTGGATTCACATCGCGACAGCCGGCAACTACGCAGGCTACCAGGGAGGAACTCGCCCCTTCGAGTTCACGCGGGACACCTTCGAGACCGTTGTCGCGAACTTCCGCCGGAACCCCCAGTACGGACGAGGTCCCGTCGTGCCCTTCGACTACGAGCACGCCTCGGAGAAGGGGCTCCAGCTTCCCGGGGTTGCCGAGCACGGCGTTCCCGCGACCGGCTGGATCTACGACCTCGACATTCGCACGAGCAGCGGTGCTACCGAGCTCTGGGCGCTCACCGAGTGGACGCCTCGCGCAGCCGAGCAGATTCGAGCGGGCGAGTACCGCTGGACCAGCGTGGCGATTCATCCGAACTTCATCGACCCCGTTTCGGGCACCAGCCAGGGACCGACCTTGACCAGCGTCGCCCTCACCAACAAGCCCTTCCTCCAGGGACTCGAGCCTATCGCGGCATCGCAGGGGTTCCAGGGCGAGCAGCCGCCGGTGAACGACCACCAACACGCGGTGCTTCGGACCATCGACGCGATCAACGGCCAACCTGGCATCAACGAGATCGATCGCGCGAACAACTACCTGAGCGCAAACGCACCGGGGCACAAGGATCTCCACCGCTCCGAGCAGATGTTCCGCGCTGGCCAGTTCGTGCGCGACGTCTGCCAATTGGCGTCCCAAGGACCCGTCAAGCTGAGCGCGGCTCCAACGCTCGACGCGCACACGCCAGCCACGCGGGAGGCCGCGGCATCGGTCGCGCAGGACCGCAGCAATACCCCGGGGTTCGACTACGCCTCGCGCGTTCTGGCGGCCATCGAACGCATGCCGGGGCGAGACGAAATCGAGAAGACAGTCAAATACTTGGATGGCCTCGAAACCGACAGCGCATCGCGACCGTTCATCGAGAAGGCAAAGGTCGCGGCCCGGTTCCTCCAGGGCCTGAAAGAAGCGGTGGTGAAGTGACTGACGCGCCCGCAGAGAGCATCATCCGGGTACGACTCCAGCACAAGCTGGACGAGCTCGAAGCAAAGGTCCGATACGCCGAGCAGGATCTCACGGACGCCGAGCAGGCGCAGGCCGCTTGCATTCGCGAGCAGGCGTCCAGGCAAGCGCGCTACGTCGACAGCAACGCCCTGCTCGAGGCCGAAACGGTCGTCAACGTGAAGCGCTACTTGGTCGAGGGCTGCAAGCAAAACCTCGAGCGGGAGCGCAAGCGGCAACAGACGCGATATGTCCAGGCCGCGATCGATCGGTTCGAGCGCGCCGCTGCCGATGTCACTGAGTGGGACGAGACCTGGAGCCAGTGCATCGCCCTCATCCAGCGCGCCGCCCGAAGCTACGGCCGCGCCATGAAGGTCGTCAAGAGGGCGCGCCGCGACTTCGAACGGCCCTACGAAGCAATGCGCGCCGCCCTCGCCGAAGCAGGTCTCGACGGCGGGCCACGGACGCCGGGAGGCGACGTCACGGTCGCTTTTCAGGCCGTCTGGAGCGAGGCCATCCGCGAGTTCCACGAGGCCGAGAAGCCCATGGACAACCTCACCTACGCGCGCTGGCTGTTCGGGCACGGTGACTATCCGGGTCCGCCGCCGCAGGACGTTTAGGGGGTCGCAGTATTCGTCGCAGAATTTGTCGCAGTATTCGAAGCCCTGCGCGGCTATGCCGGATGATGGATCGCGATGCGACCATCGTCCACCTGTTCGATGAAAGTCCCCATGCCAGACCCTCTCGCATCCCTTCCACAGTTCATTCAAACGGTCGTTGCCCGCCTCAACAAGGGCCGCGGAGCGTACGGCGACCGCTCGTTCTCCAAGCGCCCCGACGACCTCGTTTCCGAGATTCAGGAGGAGCTGGTCGACGTCTGCGCCTGGTCGTTCATCCTCTGGCAGCGACTCGAGAACGTCAGCCGTCGCCTCGAGGCCTCGGAGACGCCCAGCCCCGTCCGGGCGAGCATGCCTCCCGAGGTCGTCGCCCAGTTGCACCGCGTCTTCGGGAGCGACGGGCGCTTCCCGATTCGGATCACGTTGCCGGCGGTTGATGTGGCTCCCGAACTACCGGAAGGGACGCGCGAGCGGCCTTGACCAGCCCTAGAACGAGACTACCAGGTTCCCATCCTCGTCCACGTGCTGACGGATCTTGGCGTCCGGATCGATGAAGCGCCACGGCCTCCGGCGGCTTCCGTCCGCGTAGAAGAAGATCACGTTTGGTAGCTCGTGGGGCCCGAAGAGGTTCCTCGCGTCCTCCAACTGCTCGGTGGTGAGCGGTATCACGTCCACGCTGCCGCTGGGCAGGAGACGGTGCAATTCACCACGAACGGGCTGGGTGGTCATCAAGATTAGTGTAGCACCTTTCCTGCTCCAAGAATCCCTGTCCCAAGATGGTCGGCCTTCCACCTACCCTGCACAGAATGAACGCGAGTTCTGGGCTCGGCTGCGCGGCAAGTAGCGCCGTTGCCTCGATGCGTCGACGACGGCGCCGAGCGACGGGAGGCTCGTCTCCGAGGGCCTGAGCGACGCATCGCCATTTCCGGTGGTGGAGCTCCGTCGTCAGCTGCTCGAGCAGACGTTTCCTCGAGGCCTGGGCGACGGATCCCCGTCGGCGCCGGGCGACGTAGAACCATAACCCTCATGGCGACCCGTACGGGCGGCCGTACGCAATAGGCTCACATGGGAACCGTACGGCCGTACGACGGTAACGCTGGAAAAGTAGCAGAACCGCCAAGAAAACTCGCACCGGATTCGTACGCGATTCCGTACGCTTAGAGACAATCGACACGGCGGACACAGAAACCTTATTGACCCTCCGGGGAGTCACGATCCATAACGTCTCTCATGATGACGGCGGCACAAGAGACCCTGGCAACCCTGGCGAACATGCCCAAGAGCGAGACGGGTTACGTCTCCCTGACCACCCTCCGGGCCGAGTTGGCCCACATCGAGCGAGCGGAGATGGACGAGGCGCTCTTCGAGCTGACCCGAGCCGGCCAGCTTCGGGCCATCCAGAATGACAACGCGGCCGCGCTTCGCTGGCAGGACCACGAAGCTGCACTCAGCGTGAACGGCTTCCCGCGTCACCTAGTTCGCCTCCCCTGAGAGAGGCGCCCAAGACCCGCCCCTCCGGCTCCGGCCCGAGGGGCTTTTCCGGTAGGACCATGCCGAAACCCAAGACGAAAGAGCCGAACCTGAAGATCACGAGCGTTCAGCTGAACGAGCGCGATGACGCAATCCTGGCCGCCCTGTGCGAACACCAGGAGATGACCCGCTCCGACATTCTACGCCGAGCGGTTCGACGCTGGGCCACCGAACTCGGCATCGTGGAACCCAAGTCACCCCCCAAGGTGGCGACCCTCTGAACAAGAACCCCGGCGCTGTGCAACCAGCCCGGGGCATGACCGGACCTGACTGGAGCAATCACACGAATGGCAAGCACGAATGGACCTGACACGCAAGCGCAGCAATGCGACTGCGGGAACAACACTCAAGACGAGCTGCAAAACGTCAAGGAGCTAAGACTGCCATCAATCGCGAGCGATGCTGCCCGCAGCGAACTGAGCCTGCAGAACGAATGGTTCTGTTCAATCTGCCTGAAAGAGTGGGCGGAAGACACTCTCGCTGATGACGCGAGATCGGTGGCGGAAGCACTCGTGCGCGTGACTGGGGAGGCAGAGCACTACGATGTTGCTCACCATTACGCGCCTACCTACGAAGAGTACGCGATCGGCGACAGATCCGCACACACGTCGAACGGCGTAGCAACCCGAAACCGCCACTGCAGCACGAACTACAACGAACTGATCGCTGAACTGGAGCGCGGTAACCCGCTACACGAAGTGTACTACGAAGCAATCCGCGCACGGGTTGATGAACTCACCGACCCAGACGAACCTACTCCATGATCGATAATGAGCCAGCGGTGCGGACACACCCTGGCTCTGACCGGACCTGCGAAGGAGATCCGATTGATGACACGTAGCAACGAAGATCGAACAAGCAAGGGCGGCCGCCCCAGAACCGGCACCATCATCAAGCTCTCTGACGGGCGCCTGCAAGGCATCGTTACCCTCGCTGACGGCTCTAGGAAGAGGCTTCCGCCGTTCCCCAGGGGCACGTCCCTCGAGATGGCGAAGGAGCGCACGACGCACGCCAGCGAGCTTGCGGCAAAGAGCGGCAAGAGGGGCTCTCGCCCGAGTGTCGCCAAAGAGACGGCGGCAGGCTGGGTTCAGGTCTGGCACTCCGACCGCGTTGCCCGTGGCCTCACCTCTGCAGACGTTTCGCTCGGCCACTGGACGCACCACATTGCCGCCGTCCTGGGGTCCAAGCATCCACGGGAGTGGACCCGGGAGGACTTCCGGAGGCTCGCCACCGAGCTCGACGAGAAGGTCCAGGGCGATGCCATCGCGTGGAAGACGGCGGCCAACGTTTGGGGCACTGCCACCAAGATGGCGAGCGATGCGAGTGACTCCAAGGTCGCGACGCTCCGATGCCGCGACGACAATCCGGCGGAGAGCGTCCGCGGGCCAGACCGTGGCAACCGCACTGGCCTGCAATACCTCTACCCGAGCGAGCTGCTTCGGTTCGTCGAGTGCGAGCGGGTTCCTCTCACCTGGCGGCGTCTTGTGGCCGTCGCGGTCTACACCTACATGCGGTCTGGAGAGCTCCGGGCCCTGCATTGGTCCGACGTCGACCTCGAACACGGCACCATCTCGATCACCAAAAGCTTCAGCGTGACGACCGGGAAGCTCAAGGCCACCAAGTCCAGGACCCCTCGCCTGATCCCCATCGAGCCCGCGCTTCTGCCGCTCCTACAGGCCATGCATGATGAGTCCGGCGGGCGAGGCGACGTGTTCGCAATGGCGCCCCGGCAACACCTCTCCGAGTCGTTCAAGCGGCTGCTCAAGGTTGCGGGAGTAGACCGCCCTGCCCTGTTCGAGCGCGGGCCTGGCGTGGCTCCCATCCGGTTCCATGACCTGCGTAGCACCGGGGTCACATGGGAAGCGGTTCGAGGCACCCAGCCGCTCACCATCATGCAGCGGGCCGGCCATGCCAACTTCGAAACCACCCAGCGCTACCTCCGAGCGGCAGAGGTCCTGAAGCAGGGGTTCGGTCAGCCCTTCCCTGAGCTGTCAGTTTCGTTACAGCCGATCGATCGCGATGGCGAATCGGCCTTGTTTTCTGCTGGAAAGCTTGTGGGCGGGACAGGTTTCGAACCTGCGACCCTCGGCTTGTAAGTGGCGCAATCGACGGCTTGTTCCAGCTGAATTTGCCTGCGAAAGTGCTGGAAGCCCTGCAGGGCATGGGTTTTGCCGACCGCGGAAAACCCGGGAAACCGTGATTCGGCCCGGGCATTTTCGGTACTATTTAGGTACTGGCCTCCCGCGCCCCTGACTACGGTCGTCCACCCGAACAACCCCAGGCGCACTGAAAGTGCAAGCGTGTCGGGCACCCGGCGTGCTAGGATTCCCGGAGGGGTGTTTTGAGCTTGACTTTGCGGCCGGCCATGGTAAGATGGGGCCATGATCGTCAATCAGTCAGCAGCCGCCAAGGCGCTCGGGCACCGGCAGGCCACTCTCGTGGCGTGGCGTGCCTCTGGGGCGCCTTGGCAGCGATCCCCTAGCGGCCAGGTCATGATCGATCTGGCCGAATTCACGCAATGGTTGGCCAAGACACCCCCCAGCCAAAGGAACCGATCATGCCCAAAAAAGCCCTGAAACCCGACCTTTCCGCCCAGCTCCGAGACCTCGAGGAGCGCTTCGACAAGCGTGCCGAGGCAGCCGACGCCAAGGCAGCCCAGGCCAGCGAGGCCCTGGCGAGCGCCCGGCAGACGGCAGCCGACGGCCTCGCAGCCCTGGAGGAGCGCCTGGAGTCCGACGACGGCCTGGCCGCAGCCCGTGAGATCGTCCAGGAGCAGGCAGCCCTCACGCTCTTGGTGAGCCGAGCCGAAAAAGCCCTAGCCAAGGCCCAGCAAGCCCGGGCCCTCGTGGACTCGCACCTGGACTCGGAGCGCCGGGCCCTCGTAGAGGCCTGGACGGCGAATGCCCCTACCCTGCACGAGAGCCTTGTCGCCCGACTGGCGACCGCCGAGCTAGGACGCCTCGAGGCCTCGAGGGACTTGGTGGCCATCGACGTCATGGCAGGTGACTGCGGGGCACGCCCGGTCTCGAGTGACCTGCAGGCGGCCGCGACGGCCCGAGTCGACGAGGCCTTGGCGCCCGTGAGGGCGTGGCTGACCTATGATGCTCTGGTCTCGGCACTCAGGGAGAGAGAGCATGGCCCTCTGCGGACCGCGGCCGAGGCCAAGTGTCAGGAGGCCATCGCGGCCGCCGTCGCCAAGGTCGCGCCGATCGATCCGGCAGTCAAGCAGGCCTACTTTTTCGCGCGACACGGCGAGGCGACTTACCCGGCTCTCCTGGACGCTTTCAAGTCCGAAAAGGCCCGAGTCGAGGCCGACGAGCGAGCAGCCCGAGAGCCCCACGAGCAGGAGCTCCGCCGGACCCTTGCGGAAATCGACGGGCTGCCACTCACGGGCGCACCGAAGCCGCCGAGCTGCCCGAGGCCCGAAGGTCTGGAGAGCTGGGCAGTCGTGCTCGGTCGCCCCTCGGTCGCCCTGCCCCCGGTCGCCTCGGAGCCCGAGCCAGTCGCGGCCGAGCCCGAGGCTGACGACCCGGAGCCGATCCTCCCGCGGCAGTGGCTGCCGGCGGCTGAGTGGCTCAACCGCCACTCGGTGGGCGCATGAAGCGCAGCAACACCCGAATGGCCAACCGCCTCGGCCGCGACTTAGCCCGACAACCCAAACCAGGAGCCACTGGATTGAGACATCATAATGACATCGCTAATAGAAGCCGCCCTCACCGACCTGGCCAGGGCCGAAACTCCCCACGACCTAGACCGAGCCCGACGGAACGCCGAGTGGCTCCTGCAGCTCCGTGTGAGCAAACTCGTCTGCCTGCTGGAGCTCGCCCTGGAGCGAGTATCTGACCGCTGAAAAAGCCGAAGGCCCCGGGGGGCCTGACTACCCCGGGGCCTTCCCCAACCTGCTACCGGCTCCAACCCGAGAGCCAAGGAATCAACGTCTTGGACAATAGCTCAACACTGCCCTCCTGTCAACCCTCTGCCACGGCCCAGCTCTTTGCCCTCCGCCAAGAGGCCCCCGAGGCCTTTGAAGCGGCCGTCCCGATCGACTCCCCCGAGGCCATCGCCTGCCTAGTCGAGGCCTTGCAACGACCGGGTTGCGACATCGACGCACTTGCCGGCGCCTGGACGATGCTAGAGCTAGGTTACACAATCGTGCCGACCGAGCCGGGCGCAAAGAAACCCGCTCGCACCTACGACGAGCAGACCCGGTCATGGTGGACGCTGCTCGAATTCGCCAGGCGGGGTGACACTGCTTTCGGTGTTTGCCCACAGCCGGGGGATCTCTTCCTGGACCGCGACCGCTCGGACGATCCAGAGTGGCTCGCGGCCCTACCCCCGACCATGACGGTCACGCGAGGGGACCACGTCCACAGATACTACAGACTCTCGGAGCCGGTCGACAGCCGCAACGGCGAGCGAATCGATGACGTCGATGTCCGAATGGCCTGCAAGAACGGCTCAACGCGGTCCCTGCTGATCTGCCCCGGAACCCTGCACGCTGGCGGCCGGGAGCGGTACGTCCTGCACCGAGCTCCGGTCGCCAGCGTGGCCCTGTCGGCAGTCCCTGGAGCGCCCGGCAGGGCCTCTGGCGCGGTCGGAGCGCCTGTGCCTCCCGCTCCCGAACCGTCCGACGCAGACCTCGAGACCGCCTGGGATGGCCTACCAGCGAAGCCCTACGCGGCCGATCTGGTCATC
Source organism: Pseudomonadota bacterium (assembly GCA_023398955.1). Lineage (GTDB taxonomy): Bacteria > Myxococcota_A > Polyangia > Polyangiales > Polyangiaceae > JAEWRL01. The sequence continues at coordinate 183,207 of JAEWRL010000144.1, read as the reverse complement.
TGGCTCCAGACAGAGGCCACCCCGCCCGTCCCGGGCGACGGCGGAACGGCCTTCATGGGGACAGTCGGGGCAATGCTCGCCCGCTGGCCCGACCTGACACATGCCGAGGCTGTGTTCGCCTTGGAGGCTTTCTATAACCCCAGGTGTGACGGTCTAATCACCCGTTGGACTCGCCAGGAGCTCAGCCACAAGGTCAACGACGCACGGAATGGCCCGAAGGTGCATGAGGCCCGGCAGGTCGAGGAGTTCCTCCGCCGTGCGAGGGAGCACGCGGCCGAGGAGCGCGAGGAGCACCCCCCGACAGCCGAACTAGAGTGGATAGACGACGACGGCGAGCCTGCACCAGTCGATTGGGTTTGCGAGGAGCTGGGCATCGAGCGTGGCACCCGCCCGGTCGTTGTCTACGGCCTGGGCGGAGTCGGTAAGTCATTCATCATGCAGGGCCTCGTTGCGGCCCTAGTTGGCGGAAAGGCGCCTTGGTGCGGCGGGCATCCTGCGGGCAAGATCCGGGCAGGGCACATCGACTTTGAGCAGGGGATCCGGCGCGTATCGTCCAGGTACCGGCAGCTCAAGCAGGGCCTCGGAATGGCGCCGAACGCCCCGGATGAGACCATCCGCAAGATGGCCTTTCCGAGCCGGAATCTGACCAGTCGCGATGCCGAGGACTGGCTGGTGCGCCACTGCCAGGGGTTGGATCTGGTCGTCCTTGACCCACTCCGGGACGCAATTCCTGGCGTCGATGAAAACGATTCGACTATGGGGTCTTTTATGTCCCTATTGACTAAGGTGGCCGGCATCGTCGGTTGCGCTTTCGTGGTCATCCACCATGCAAGCAAGGGCACTGGCGACCTGCGAGGATCGACAGCCATCCAGGCGGCCGCGTCCGTCGTGCTCAAGGTCGAGCAGGAGGGCCCGCAGGTCAAAGTCTCTTGGGCGAAGGCCAACAACAGGGAGATGGCCGCACCGATCTATCTGACGATCAGCCACCGTCCAGAGCTAGGCATCAGCGACGACGGCGCGGCCATCGCCATCGAGCAGGTCGAGCGACGACAGGCCGAGACCTCGGCCGTGGAGGGCCGCCTAGACTCGGTGGCCGAGCGCATCAAAGAGGCCCTCCGGCAGAACGCCGGGCGAATCGTGGGGGCCCGGTACCTGGCCGAAATGGTCGGGGGCAAAGGGTCCGACATCCAGGCCGCCAAGGAGCGGCTGATCCAGCAGGGCTGGATCGAACGCGAGAAGCACAACGGGTCCGACGTCTATCTGCTGCATGACCCGCCCGTGCCGCCGTACCACGAGCACATCGACCTCCCGCCCAACGTGATCCCCATCCGTCCGCGGCCGGAGCGGCCGTGAGCGTTTCCCTCGGCCAGGGAAACGGCACCCCTGTTTCCCTCACCTTGGGAAACCGGTTTCCCTCCGTTTCCCTCCGTTTCCCTCCGTTTCCCTCGGTGTTTCCCACTGTTTCCCTCGGCGTTTCCCTTGATGACCGGTGTTTCCCTCACACGGGGCCCCCTTAAGGGGCCCGGTGGGAAACGGTCAGGGGCGGCCACCTGGCAGGGTCGACCAGGGCTCTGCCGCCCCTCGCCCGTCCGCCCCTGTACCTGCCCAGGCCCAGGCCCGCCGTCCTGGCGATGTAGTCACGTGGCGTGGCTGGCCTCTCTCACACGCATGCGCGCGCGTCGGGGCGGGGACAGACCCGCCCCCCGGCCGACCTCCTGCCCCGCCGGCCTTGCGCGCGAGCCCCAGGCTGTCGGCTTGGGTGGCCGATGGCGTAGCGCCTAAGTGCCCGGGATTCCACGGGTTCCCGGCGGTTATCGGTACCGACTTTCGGTACTGGCCTCCCCCCGGCCGTAAGCGCCCGTAATCGTTCAGGTTGCCCGTGGCGCCCCAGGCCCGGCCCAGAAGCAGGGCAAAAACCGGCCTAGTGGTGGCGCCGGGCGTTCGGGTTAGCGTGTATTTCGGTCATCATTACACGCACTTAGCCCCTGTTTGAGCCCTCAGAAGCCCGTGCGATCGTCCGGCTAACCTGTTTGACAGGTCGGCCGATCGTGCTATTATGCTGACCGATGACACGACGAGCCCCCCGGTCAAACCGAAACTGCCCCTGGAGCATTGCACGCCCCTCTGGCCCGAAGGCCCGCAGGCTCCTTGCTGGCTTCCGGCACGAGGTCATGGCCCGCCACGGTCTGACCGAGCTGGGCACCGACTGCCAGCTCCGGCTCGTCGCCAGCGCCAACGCAGCGGCCTCGGGTGACCTCTCCAAAGCAAGTCGTGAGCTCGATGCCGCACACCGCCAGGCAGCCCTGGCCAGCAAGGCCCCTAGGCGACCCGCCAGGCGCTCCGTAGCGGCGCCCGCCGGGCAGACCCTTACCCCAGGCCAGCGGGCAGCCCTGGACGCCCTGAACGGCGCCCAGCCGCCTGCACCGGCCGCCCCTGACCCGGTGGCCGAGCTCAAGCGTCGGCTGGGGGTGGCATGACGGGCTCCTTCCTCCGATGGCTGGAGAGTGTGGGCGTCACGCCGACACCTGCACAGAGTCTCCTGGCCGCCGTGGCCATCGACGGGCACGACCCTGGCGACTTCGGCGAGGCCGGGCGCCTGTGCTTTGGGTGCGATGTCATCCCGGCCGAGGCCCGCAACGTCCTGGCCCTCGTCGCAGGCGCGAGGTCCGGCAAAAGCTACCTGTTCGGCGGCCTCTACTGTGCATGGCGTGCCGTCACGGCTGACCTATCAAGGCTGGCTGATGGCGAGTACGCCTCGGCAGCGATCTGCGCTCCTGATGGCCGCTTGGCTCGGCAAACCTTGAGCTACGTCAAAGGCCTCGGGCTCCACCGCGAGGAAGACAAGGACTCCGTCACGTTCGGCCGCGTCCGGATCGAGTGCCTGCCTGCCTCTCGTGGCGGCTCAGCCCTCCGAGGCCGAAACCTCGTGGCCGCGATCCTGGATGAGTCGTGTTTCTTCAGGGATCCGACGACCGGCGTCATCAACGACGAGGAACTATTCCGCGCCGTCAGCCCTCGCGTCATGCCGGGGGGTCTCGTGGTCGTCATGTCGACGGCATGGGGCCGGTCCGGGTTGCTCTATGACCTCATACAGAAGAATTGGGAGGCCCCCCGGACGGCCATCGCGGCAGTCCTGCGCACCGAAGACGCACGCTCCGACGACGAGCACATCCTATCGATGGTCCGCCGGGAACGTGAGCGCGACCCCCTGAATGCCCGTCGCGAGTATGACTGCGAGTGGCTCTCGAATGATTCTAGGGCCTTTTTTCAGGCTGAGAGCATCGAGGCAGCCCTGGCGAGGCCAGTCGATCCGGGCTCGGGTCTTGTCCAGGTGTCCGCCGGTTGCGACCTCGCAACGGTCTCGGATTCGGCCGCGTTCGCGCTCGTCGGCTCTTTCAAGGACGGGACGATCCGTCCCCTCGTGGTCGAAGAGTGGCGCCCCTCAAAGGGCAGTCCGTTGCAGCTCCGAGTGCTGGTGCCTTTGATCGCAGACCTGGCCAAGACTTATAAGGCCTATAAGGTACATTGCGACCATCACATCCTGGAGCCAGCCCGTGAGTGGCTGCCCCCTGGCCCGATCAAGCTCGAACCCGTCGGAGGCGGAGCAAATGCGAAGTATGTCACGCACACGCAGTGCCGGGAGCTCCTGCCCCAGGTCGCCCTTGCGGGCCATGACCTCTTGGCAGAGCAGCTCGGGAGCATCGTAGCCGAGCCCCTGCCTGGTGGCGGAACGCGCCTTTCTGCGCCTCGAAAGGGCGGTCGCCATGGCGACATTGCGAGCGCTTTCGTCCTGGCCGTCGCAGGTCTGGCGGGCAAGGCACGCAACGTCGCCAGGCTGTCCGAGGCCTACCGCGGCCTGAACGACTGGCGGTAACAGATTCGGAGGGCCCCCGGTGTCATTCCCGGGGGCCCGTTCTTCTAACCCTAACCCCCTACAGACATCATGACCATGGTATTTGACGCACCCGTTCCCTTTGACCGTGGAGGGGATTCCCTCCGCAGGCCTGCCGATGACACGGCGGCCACCGTCGCCCGGCTGAAAGCCACGATCGCCCGCTGCAAAGCAGCCTACCCCGCCCGAGCCGACGACGGCGAGGCCGAGGACATCCAGGCCTACATCCGGCGCGTGAGCGCCGAATGCCTCGCTGGCGGTCGCCCTACGGAGGACGGCTGATGGCGCTTTTCGACATAAAGACCTCGGTGCACCCGGGGTATAAGCCCATCGAGGAGCCGACGGCCTATTATGAGGCCTATATGCCGGAAGGCCATAAGACACGCAAGGGCCCCAAACCCGCACAGGAGCCACGATCATGGCAGATCATGCCGGCGAACGCCTGACCCGAGCGGAGCTCATCAGCCTTGGCGTCCTACGCGAGGCCCAGCCGTCCGAGCCACGCCCGGGCGTCTTGCGCCTGGATGATGCCGGGCGTGCGAGCGCGGCCCGGTCGATCGCGAGGGCTGACGGCTCGGATGGCCTTGTTTTGAAGGTCGGCAACCTGGAGGGCACGGTCATCGCCAAGGCGCGGCCGTAAGGTCAGCCTCCGAATATCTTACCGAGCAGCTGCCACCGGTCTGGCTCGCCGGGGTAGCTGATTCGGATCTGTGTGAAGGGGTGATCTTCGATGTGCTTGTAGACCTCTTCAGGGGTTTCGAAGACGACCTCCCTGGGAGGGTCAGTCGGCAGGTTGCGGATGGTCATGCGCATCATAGCTCCTAGTGTAGCACTTGCTGCATGCCCGAAGCCTCGCGCGGCCGCATGTCGATTTTCCATCAGGCCTAATGGAACGAATTCGTACGGTTACGCTTTTCGGAGCCGTACGCCGTACGGCCGTTTCACGATTCCCGCTCGTACGCGGCCCCTCCGTGCCGTATAACTAAGGTGCCGGGCGCGTGGTTGCAGCCACCGCCCGACGTGACCCTCAACCGCTAACTCGGAGAGAGTATGCCCAACGTAATCGACGGGGCGTTGCTGCGCCAGTGCGCCCCGAAATTCGAGCCAAATCAACGCCTTGCCGGCGCTCGCAAGGTCGACCGCCAGACGACCATCAAGCGCATTGCTGACCTGCTCCTGGCTGACCCGCACATCTCGATTGAGGATGCGTGGGGCTTCGTGACTCGAGGAATGCACTTGGGCACGTTCGCCCGGAGCGTTCAGCTGGACGTTTTCGCGGAGCTCGCCCATCGACACGCTAACACCCGCCGATTGGAGGCCTCCAATGTCTGAGCCCGAAGCAACCGTGGAAGTGACCCTCGCCAGCGCCCTCGAAGAGGCCGTCTCGCTCGCCACTGCAATCGAAGCCGCGCGCGAGCAGCTCTCGGACATCGAGTGCGCGCTGGCAGAGCTGCAAGAGGCGCTCGGCTCGAACACCGTGGCGGCCATCATCGCAAGCGTGGAGCTTTTTGGCGCGTCGCTCGACGCAATCGATGCGCGCGCACAGGACCTGGCCGCGTCGGTGGACGCCCTCGCCAGCGCCGAGGCTGACGAAAGCGAGGCGCCATGACCGCGCCAGATTTCGAGGACCGCAGCCCCTTCAGAGGCGTGCGCGAGTTCACTGTGGATGGTCGCGGCTATCGCTTCACCCGGGACGTATGGGATACCGAGATCTGGCGCGCGTACGAGAAGCGCGGGGGCGGCGGGTTCGCCTATCAAGGCACCGTGCAGTGCGAATCGGGAGATCCGAGCGACCTCTACAGCGCGCTGCGGGGCGACGAAAGCGAGGCGGACCATGGTTGAGCGTTTCACCGCAACCATTCACGAGCAAGCGTCTAACGGCACGCATTGGGTCTACAGCATCGATGCCGCATCGCCAGCGCTGGCCGCAGTCATCGCGCTCGGGCGGTCCGTGTGTCGCGGCTTCCCCGTGGGGCGCGCAATCGTGAGCGTCTATGCTGGTGACCTCCCGGGCAACACGATCGGGCACGAGCCTCGCGCAACGTATCCCATTGGCAGCAAGCCTGAAGACGTCGATGGGCTGTATTCGGCGCTGTACGACTTGGAGCGCGAGGCCTTCGCTCGACGGGACGTGGATGGCATGCGCCTCGCGCAACGCGCCTACTTGACGCGCGATCCGTTCGCGATCGGGCGCTGCGCTGCGCTCGTTCGGGAGGAGCCATGACCCGCCGCGCCAGCGCACCAGGCGTGCGGCTACACCGGGACGGGAGGGTGTCGTTCACGGACGCCAACGGCGTTCGGCAGCATCGGCGCGTTGCTTGGGCCTTGAGCGACGACGAGCTAGCCTACGTCGAGTCCCTGCCTGGTGGCATGCGCGTTCGCTGGTGGGTCCTGCGCGAATGCTCCCGTGCCGTTTGGCGCGCGCCCGGAGCACCGCAGCCCGAGCGGCGGTACTCATGCGAGGCATTCGCCAGGGACGCGGCCGCGCGCATCTCTGAATGGTGGGCGGAGCGTGGCTCCTCGGGGCCCGTCTATCGCGTGGTGGAGCGCAGGCACGGAGATCTGCCATGAGCGCCGGCAAACGCCCTCGCCTGCCCAGCGAGCGAAGCCAGCGTGACCTCGCCATCCGATGCCCCGTGTGCCACCGGCGGGCCATCGCGGTCGTGCTCGACGTGCGTTTTGGCCCCTTCGGGGGCTCGTGGGTCTCGCTCCCTGACGGGTGGTTCTCTGTCGCAGGTTCGCGCATTGACGGCCTCACCAGGGGCCTGGTGCGATGCCCTGACTGCGCGCCGTGGCCGGATGATGCTACCCTAGAGCCCATGCCTGAGCCGCCCGCCTGCCCCAAGTGCCAGTCACCTGACACCCGATGGATCCCCTACGGCCACGATTCAGCCCTTGGCGGAGGTCATGACGTCATGAGCGGCGATGAACCCGGCGTGGCCTGCAGGGCGTGCGGGCACACGTTCGGCGAGGTCACGGACATCAATTTCAAGGTGCCCTACGGGTCATGACCGACGACCGCGGCCGCCCCCGGAAGGGAGGGCTGAGGCAGCTGGCCTCCGGGGAATGGGCGGTCCGGCTCACGTACGGAGGCAAACGGATCCAGAGGAACACAGGCACGACCAGCCGAAAGAAGGCCCTGGAGTACTTGGCCGCCCTCTTGGCAGATGAGAGCCTGAACGCCCCGGAACCGGCCTCGAAAGAGTCCTTCGGCTTGGCTGCGGCCCGGATCCTGGCCAAGAGCACGATTGCCACCGTCAACGAGCGCAAGAGACGCCTTGCCAAGTACGCGGCAGACCTGCGGGACCTGCCGATCGACAAGGTCTCTCGTGGGGACGTCTGGTCCGCCCTCGAAGGTGCCCGGGACGCTGGCCTCGGGCGACAGTCCGTCCTGCACTTGCTCCACGACATCTCCTCTGTCCTCGGCTCCCTCGAACGAGAGGAGCTCATCCCGCGGAATGTGGCCAAGCTGATCGGCACCAAGGACCTGGCGCCCCTGTTCCCCCGGCGGGAAGCAACCAAGGAGCGGGCGGTCCTGAGTGACGAGGAATTCCTGGCCTACCTGGCCTGGCAGAACCCCGACGCACGCCACGCCAGGGCGACTGCCGAGCGGCAGACGATGGCATGCGTCGCTCGGCTGCTCGGGGGCCAGCGTGCCTCCGACACGCACGCCCTCGAGTGGAGCGATCTAGACTTGCCGGCGTTCACCCGGGCAGAGGTCCGCAGCGTCAAGACCGGCAAGCGCCGCACCCTAGGCGTCCCGGAGCCGCTCCGGCCAGTCCTCGTGACCTGGTGGGCCCTGCAGGGCTTTCCCCGGGAGGGCTGCCTGTTCCCGGTCACCAAGGGCAGTCGTGCGGGCGAGCAACGCGGCCGCGTATCGCACGCCAAGGCTCTCAGGAGGGACCTGGCCAGAGCCTTCGGGCTTGAGGTCCCTGTTCGCCGGGAGGTCATGCGGAGCAACGGACGCCCCGATGTCCGCCTGGAATGGGTCCCTGGCCGCGCTCTTACGGCCAGGGAGCGCCGGCTGCTCGAAGGGGACAAGCACACGGCGCCAGTCGACTGGCACTCGTTCCGGCGGGCATACGCCCAGGCCTTGGCCGAGTCCGGCATGAACGAGCAGACGGCGCTGGGCCTCGTGGGGCACGGGAGCTCGGCCGTGCATCGGCTCTATCTTGCGAATGCAGAGCGGCTCCGGGCCTTGCCGGCGGGCGCGATTCCCGAGGATTTGGGTATCGCGGTACCGAAAATGCTTGAGCACCTTGCCGAGAGCACCGGTGCTAACTGCGCGGAATCACAAGAGGATTCCAGTGGGCGGGACAGGTTTCGAACCTGCGACCCTCGGCTTGTAAGGCCGACGCTCTACCGCTGAGCTACCCGCCCGAACTCGCTGCCCCGGCTGCTTCCGGAACCATGACTACATTCCATACCTCACTGGACGCCCGTGCTGCCGAGACGCCCCGGTGAGCCGGGACCACGAAGTTCGTACATTGATGCTCCCTCGTCAAGACCTTCTCGTCGCGCCAGCCCCTCGAAGGCTCACTGGCAGACGCCGGGCCGCTCAGCGGACACCAAGGCCCGACCCGTCCTCGAAGTAAGCGGCTCACCGTTTCGGGTCCTACTGCGGAACCCCCGGACGTTGCGGCTCTCCCCCGGTACCTTCGGCGGGTGTCGGGATCGGCCGTGCGAGCTGGTCGTCCTGGATCAGTTCCCCATTCCTGTACTCGAGCAGGAGGCGACGCCGACCAAACATTGTCTCCGGCTCGGCCACGTTGAGGGCCTCACGCAGCACGTCGTCCATATGGTCGACGAGCACGATACGAAGAGCCTTGAGCACGCGCCGGGGCACCTCTCGGAGGTCCTTTCGGTTGTCCTTCGGGATGATGACCGTCGTCACGGCGTTGCGGTGCGCTGCAAGGAGCTTCTCCTTGAGACCTCCGATGGGCATGACCCTTCCGCGTAACGTGATCTCCCCCGTCATGGCCACCTCCGTGCGGACCGGAATTCGGGTCAGCGCACTGGCAATGCTGGTAGCCATGGTTACCCCAGCGCTCGGACCATCCTTCCTCACGAAGTCGGGGAAGTGCACGTGAACGTCCGAGCTCTGGTAGAAGTCCGGCTTGAGGCCAAGCGCCACCGCACGAGAACGGATATAGCTCATGGCAGCCTGTGCGCTCTCCTCCATGCCCTTCTCGAGCAAGCCGGTGATGACGAGCTTGCCCTTGCCAGCGACGACGCTCACCTCACAATCCAGGATTTCCCCGCCGTAGTCGCTGACGCTAAGACCGTGGGTCAGCCCTACCTCGTCGACATCATCCTTGTGGCCGAGGCGATGCTTGGGGACCCCCAGGTAGACGGGCACGTCTGAAGCACGAACCTCCAAGGTGTCACTTGGGCCATCTTTCACGACTTTGAGAGCAAGCTTGCGGCTCAGGCTAGCTATCTCGCGCTCCAGCGAGCGCACCCCCGCTTCCTTCGTGTAGTGGTGAATGACGGTTCGAACGGCGTTCTCCGAGATGGAGACGCTCATCCCCTTCAAACCGGCCTCCTCGAGCTGCCGCGGTATCAGGTATTTGAGCGCGATGTTGAGCTTCTCGAACTCCGTGTAGCTCGAGAGCTGTATGATCTCCATGCGGTCCTGGAGCGGCAACGGAATGCCTCCCAGGGTGTTCGCGGTCGTGATGAACATGACGTCGGACAAGTCATAGTCGACGTCCAGGTAATGGTCATTGAACGTCGAGTTCTGCTCCGGATCGAGCACTTCCAGCAACGCCGATGCCGGGTCGCCGCGAAAGTCCGTGCTCATCTTGTCGACCTCATCGAGCAGGAATACCGGATTGTTGGTTCCAACCTTCTTCAGGTTCTGGATGATCTTGCCAGGCAGCGCACCAATGTAGGTCCTGCGATGGCCACGAATCTCCGCCTCATCCCGAACGCCCCCAAGTGAGAGGCGAACGAACTTGCGACCCGTCGCCCGCGCGATGCTCCGCGCGATGCTCGTCTTGCCAACCCCGGGGGGGCCCACGAAGCACAGGATTGGACCCTTCAGCTGCTTCGTGAGGGCCTGAACGGCCAAGTACTCGACGATGCGCTCCTTGCACTTCTTGAGACCGTAGTGATCCTCATCGAGGATTCGCTCTGCCTCTTCCAAGTCGACCCGCTCCTCCGACTTCTCGGCCCAAGGCAAGCAGAGCATCCAATCCACATAGTTGCGCACCACGGTAGCCTCGGCACTCGTGGGGTGCATCATCTTGAGCTTCTTGATCTCCTTGCCAACCTTGGCGCGCGCCTCGTCGCTGAGCTGCTTGGCTTTGAGCAGATCCTCTAACTCCTGAAGCTCTGATCGGAGCTCATCCCTCTCGCCTCCACCCAGTTCCTTCTGGATAGCCTGCATCTGCTCGTTGAGATAGTACTCCTTCTGCGTCTTCTCCATCTGCTTCTTGACGCGCGACCGGATCTTCTTCTCCACCTGAAGGATCTCTATCTCCGCCTGCATTAGTTCATACAAGCGCTCTAGCCGCTGCTTGGGCTCTGCCGTTTCCAGCAAGCTCTGCCGGTCCGCCAGTTTGATCGTCGGGAGATTCGCAGCAATCGTGTCGCTGAGCTTCGCGGGGTCATCCACGCTCTGGACGGTCATCAGCACTTCGGGCTGAACCTTCTTGTTCAGCTTCACGTAAACCTCGAAGGTAGTCTGAACGCTTCGGAGCAGCGCCTCTACCTCGACGTCCGCCGGGTCGCTCACCTCCTCGATATCCTCGGATTCCACCAGAAAGTAGTCGCGGTTGTCGACGTAGCGTCGGATCCGCGCCCGGCGACGCCCCTCCACCAGCACCTTCACGGTGCCATCCGCGAGGCGTAGCAGCTGAACGATGACCCCGACCGTTCCGATGCCATACACATCTTCCGGCCCAGGGTCGTTCGTCTTCGCGCTGCGCTGCGCTGCGAGCAGGACCTCCTTATCCCGCGCCATCGCCTCGTCCAGCGCTGCGATGCTCTTCTCGCGCCCGACAAACAGCTGAGAGACCATGTGAGGAAAGACTATGATGTCGCGCAGGGGCAGCGCTGGAATCGTGCGCCTCGTCGTAACGCTCGATTTGTCGTTGTCGCTCTTGAAGAACATACTATGTCGTCCTAGCGACGAGCACGAGCCGCCAGAACCCGAGCGTCTCCGACTCGCCGGCAGAAGAATGCGCAGAACGCTGCGCTCACGCTAGCTCGGCTTCCTTCTCGTACACGATGAGCGGCGGTTCGCCGCGACTGATGACATCATCATTGATGACGACCTCCTTGATCCCCTGCTTAGAAGGAACGTCATACATGATATCCAACATGGCCTCTTCTAGGATGGCTCTCAGGCCTCGCGCACCGCTCTCACGCTCGATAGCCTTGCGCGCGATCTGGGAGAGAGCTCCCTTGTGGAACTTGAGCTTGACGGCGTCCATCTCGAACAGTTTCTGGAACTGTCGCACGAGGCTATTGCGGGGCTTCGTCAGGATGTCGATGAGAGCGTCCTCCGTCAGCTCGTGCAGCGTCGCCACGACCGGCAACCGACCAATAAACTCAGGGATCAGCCCGAACTTGAGCAGGTCCTCAGGCTGGACACGGCTCAGGAGCTCGCCCAAGGGCCGCTCCTTTTTGCTCTTGATGTCAGCCCCGAAACCTAGGCTCGACTGTCCGAGTCGGCGCTGAATGATCTGCTCGAGGCCGACGAAAGCACCTCCACAGATGAACAGGATGTTCGTCGTATCGACCTGCAGGAAATCCTGCTGCGGATGCTTTCTTCCACCCTTTGGCGGGACATTGGCGACGGTGCCTTCGATGATCTTCAAAAGAGCTTGCTGAACCCCTTCGCCTGAAACGTCCCGCGTTATCGACGGATTGTCACTCTTGCGGCTAATCTTGTCGATCTCGTCAATGTACACGATGCCGCGCTGGGCCCGCTCGACGTCGTGGTCTGCATTCTGGAGGAGCTGGACGATGATGTTCTCCACGTCTTCGCCCACGTAGCCCGCCTCCGTGAGCGTCGTGGCATCGGCAATCGCGAATGGAACCTTCAGGATGCGGGCCAGCGTCTGAGCGAGCAGCGTCTTTCCGCTGCCCGTCGGCCCCAGCAGTAAGATGTTGCTCTTCCCGAGCTCTACGTCATCGCTCGCAAGCTTCGAATCAATGCGCTTGTAGTGGTTGTGTACCGCTACGCTCAGGACCTTCTTCGCACGGTCCTGCCCCACGACGTACTGGTCGAGGATGGCCTTGATCTCGGCCGGCTTGGGGACAGGATCGGAGCCCCCGGATGGCTCCTCCTTCTCGACCTCTTCGGCAATGATGTCGTTGCATAGCGCAATGCACTCATCGCAGATGTAGACGGTCGGTCCAGCGATGAGTTTTTTCACTTCCTTTTGCGACTTGCCGCAGAAGGAGCAGCACAGATTGCCGTTTGATTCGTCTCGCCTTCGCTCCACGTTACATCCTCACCGGGGCGGCTGCCCCGGGCGATAAAATACGCAAGGAATACTAGAACCCGCGCCCGACGCTCGCAAGGAAGCAGACGACCTGCAAGCGCCATCCTTGGGGACAACGGTCCAAGAGGGGTGCGGATTAAGCCGCGGCCCGATGTGTACGAACCCGATGACCGGTCCTCCTGGGATCGTCATGGGGCGGCACCCCAACGGCGTGGCCTCCGTCACACGTCCCTGGAAGCGTCCCGCAGCTTTTTGCTGTCAATGACCTCATCAATCAGGCCGTACTCACGAGCCTGCGGCGGGCTCATGTAGAAGTCACGATCGATGTCTCGCTCGATGTCGCCCCTCGACTTGCCGGTTGACCGAACAAGAATGTCAATGATGACGTCTTTCCAGTGCCTGATCTCTCGCGCTTGGATTTCGATGTCAGTGGCCTGACCACGCGCCCCCCCAAGCGGTTGATGAATCATCAGTCGTGAATGCGGCAAAGCGAAGCGCGACCCCCGTGCGCCGGCACTTAGGAGCAACGCACCCATGCTTGCCGCTTGACCGATGCAAATGGTGCTCACCGGACACCTCACGTACTGGATCGTATCGTAAATGGCCAACCCGGCGGTCACTGCCCCGCCCGGCGAGTTGACGTACAGCTGGATGTCCTTGTCCGGATCCTCGCTCTCGAGAAACAGGAACTGGGCGACGATGATGTTTGCCACATCGTCATCCACTGCACTCCCTAGGAAAACGATGCGATCCTTCAAGAGCCGGCTGAAAATGTCCCACGTCCGCTCACCACGGTGGGTCGTTTCTACGACGTGAGGGTATATGAGGCCGCCCCGCGGAACGGAGGACCCCATCCGCTCGAGCAGTCTCAGCGCTTGTTGCCGGGTCTCGGGTCGCTTCGCCATCCTAGAATCCTCCTATACCTAAACACGAGTGCCCCCAAGGACCAGGCGTGACCGACAATTCGAGCGCATTGCCCTCGATTACGCCGCCATCACCAGAGAGCTCGGTGAACTGCCGCGGAGCGCGATGGGGGCTCGTCGGCTCACTCCTCCTCAATGTTCGCCTTTGCTTCAATGATGTCCAGGACCTTGTTCTCGAGGATCATGCCAATCAGCATTTCGCGCATTCGCGGTTCGCGGTACTCAGCTCGGAGCTTCGCGACGTTCTTCCCGGTCTGCTCCGCCAGTTCCTTGAGCCCTTCTTCGAGTTGCTCGTCGCCGATCCGAATCGCCTCCTTCTTGGCTATCTCAGCCATCAGGAGTCCCGCTCGCACCTTGACCTCGCTGTCCTGCCTGACCTGAGACCTGAGCTGCTCACCGAGTCCTGTGGCATTCTGGCCTTGAGACTTGGCGTGCTGCAGTATCTCCTGCTCGGTGACCCGCATCTGACGCTCAACGAGCGAAGGCGGAACTGGGATCTCGTTTGCCTTGACGAGTTCGGCAACCAGCTGCTCAGCAACGGCGTTGTCGGCCTGCTCCTTGGCCTGCTTCTCGAGACGCTCGCGAATGTCGGCCCGAAGAGCGTCAAGGGTCTCGAAGTCCCCCACATCCTTCGCGAGCTCGTCATCGGCAGCCGGGAGGACGCGAGCCTTCAGCTCCTTCAAGGTTACATGGAACTGAACGCGCTTGCCCCGGAACTTCGGATGCGGGTGCGCCTCCGGCATGTCCACGTCCGCGACGAAGACAGCCCCCGCCTCTCTGCCCTTGAGAGCCTCATCGAGCGGTGCCATGAGCTGCCCGGACCCAATCTCGACCTGAATCCCTTGCGTAGCCGCCTCTGCGATGCGCTCCCCGTCGATCTCCACCTCGAAGTCGACGGTCGCCACGTCACCAGCTGCACTCGGACGGGGCTCTGCAAGCGGCTCCAGCGTCGAGTGAGCTTTGCGCAGTACCTCGACCTCCTTGTCGATCGCATCGTCTTGGACGTCGACCTTCGGCTTCTTGGCCTTCAGGCCGTCGTAAGTCACCGAATCGATCGCCGGGATTATCTCGAACCGCACCTTGTACTGGAACGGCTGAGTCTCTCGCAGCGCCTGCGGCTCGAAGGCGGGCTGGTTGATGGGCTGCATCCGCTGCTCGCTCACAGCCTTGGGGAACGTTTCATCGACGAGGCGCTGCGCCACGTCGGCCGCGACGCGAGCGCCAAACATGTGCTGGAGCACCCGCTTGGGGGCACGGCCCGGCCTGAAGCCCCGCACTTTCGCGCGCTTCGCGAGATCGGCGTAAGCCTTATCCATTTCCGTTCGGACCCGATCGACTTCGACCTGCACATCGAACTCAACCAGGACCGGGCTCAGTTTCTGTACGTTGACCTGCATGCTCAAGGTGCGGTCAAGTACGATGGGTCGCCTCTCGGGTCAAGAGCTCAGCCACTTGACGAGCGAAATGCGGCGCGGCTTTGCCAAACCCTGCAGTACCGCCAAGGCCAGAACCACCATCTGGCAGTGCGAGTCGGGCCAGGGCCTCAAGGACACCGCGCGCGATCGTAAGCTGGCTCATATATAAAGAAGGCCCCCACGGGAGGCATTCCGTGGAGGCCAAGCACAGGCCCGGGAGCGGGCCCAATCCCGCGCGCTCGCTATTCGCGGCGCGCCAAGCTCGTGTTAATCCTCGTCCGCGCCGAATCCGGCCGCGGAAAGGGCCGCCTCGAAGGGGTCCATATCGAAATCCAACTCCTGATCGCTCTCTTCAAGCTCATCAGCAGACCAGCCAGCCCGCATATTGGGGCGAATCAGCTCTCGCTCGAACTCAGCAAAGCTGCGATAACCTCGGGATGCCATTGGGGACTGTCTCCTACTGGTTCTGATCAACAACACGATGAACGTAGGTCGCGCAGGCCGGGTGGCCGTATTCGAGACCGGTTTCTTGCAATGCGAGAACCCGACACACAGTCCACTGAGACGGACCGCGCCAGAACTGGTCCCTCAGCACTCGCTCAATGCCAGCATCGCGACGCGAAAGGGAACCGGTCTGCCAGTCGAGGTGGAGGGTTGTTCGTCGCTTCATCAACGGTAACTCCGGATAACTACAGTCGTCTACCGGGACCTACATCTGGGCACATGCTACGACATTCGCCCTGGGGGTCCAAGAAAACACCCCGTCGCGCTGGTATTTCGATAAGAGTCGGGAACGCGAGACCCTCACCATGTCCCATCGACCTCAGATACTCGCCGTCGCCAATCAGAAGGGCGGAGTCGGCAAGACCACCACGGCCGTCAACCTCGCCGCGAGTCTCGCCGCCGCCGAGAAGCGGACGCTCTTGATCGACCTGGATCCGCAGGCGAACGCCTCGAGTGGCGTCGGAATCTCGCCAGGCACGGCCGAGCGAACCATTTACGACGCGATGATCTCGCAGGTGCGCTTGGAAGACGTGATTCAGCCAACGCCCATCGCGACGCTCGATGTTGTCCCTGCAAGCCAGGATCTGACAGCGGTGGAGTACGAGTTATTCGATGAGGAGCGGGGCACACACCTGCGCCGGCTTCTCTCTCGCACTGCGATCGAGCACTACGACTACATCGTCCTGGACTCCCCCCCCTCGTTGGGAGTGCTGACTCTGAATGTCCTGGTGGCGGCGGATCGGGTGCTAGTCCCCCTGCAGCCCGAGTACTACGCGCTCGAGGGAATTACGTACCTGATGGCGACCATCGACCGGGTGCGGCAATCGCTGAATCCTCAGCTCGAGGTTCTCGGGATCGTGCTCACGATGTGGGATCCGCGCAACCGCCTGGCCCATCAAGTCGCAGAACAGGTGCGGGAGCACTTCCGCGTCTTCACCTCGGTCATCCCGCGCAACGTGCGGCTCAGCGAAGCGCCCTCGCACGGCCTGCCGGCGCTCCTCTACGACGTCCAGAGCAAAGGCGCGCAGGGCTATCTCAGCCTTGCGCGTGAGATTCTCGAGGCATTGTCGTGAGCGCAGGCACAACGAACAAGCCCCCGCGGGGTCTGGGCCGAGGATTGGACGCGCTGCTCCCCGTAAGGGACGCCCCGCCGAAGACGCGGGCAGGCGGGACCTACGAGGATGGAGCGGTCTTCAGCTGCTCCGTCGAGAAGATCGTGCCGCAGCGCGGGCAGCCACGCCAGCATTTCGACAGCGACGCTCTGGAAGAGCTCGCCCAATCCCTGCGTGAGCATGGCCTGCTCGAACCACTCGTCGTCCGCCGCGTCCCCGGACGCGATACGTTCGAGATCATCGCGGGGGAGCGGCGCTGGCGCGCTGCTCAGCGCGCGGGGATTCGCGAACTGCTCGTCGTCGTTAGAGACGTTTCACCGAGTACGGCATACGAGCTCGCGCTCATCGAGAATGTCCAGCGGGAAGACCTCGATCCCATCGAGTTCGCAGAGGCACTGGATCGACTGGTCAAGGAACACGGATACACCCAAGAGACGCTGGCTCGCCGGGTCGGCAAGGATCGCTCGACGATCGCGAATGCCCTGCGCTTGCTGAAGCTGCCGAGCAATGTGCGCGAGCACGTCATCAGTGGCGATCTATCCGAGGGGCACGCAAGAGCTCTGCTCGGAATCGCTGAAGAAGCGGCACTCCAGGAGGTGGCCAACAAGGTGATTCGTGGCCGCCTCAGCGTGCGCCAGACGGAAGCACTGGTACGCGACAATAAGAGCCCGAAGGGGGGGCCAGCCGGGAAGCCCGCGAAAACCGCGTCGGTCCGTGATCTGGAACAGCGGCTCTCTCGTAAGCTGGCGACTCGCTGCGAAGTCCGGGACACGGATGGCAAGGGGCAGCTCATCCTCCACTACGGGTCGCTGGACGAACTCGACCGGTTGCTCGAGGTGCTCCTGTAGGAGCTCGGCCGCGAAGGGGGCACCCCACGAGATTGAGGCTTGCCCCCTTGTCAGGCGCGACAGCGGCAGCGCGGGGACGCCGGTGGTGACCAGGCGCGAGCTATTGGCAACCGAGCTTGTTCGCTGCTCCCCGTGCCGACTGAACGACAGCGCCCTCCCCCAGCTCGGCAGCTTTTTGAAGGTGGGCGCACGCCTGCTGCTTCTTCTTCACGCTCGCATAGTAGCGCCCAAGGTAGTAGTGGGCCGGAGCATTCTTGGGATCCGCTGCTAGCGCCTTCTCGAAGTCTGCGCGCGCCCCAGTCTCATCTTTGAGCTCGTGCCGGCAGAGGCCCCTCCGTACCAGCAGCTGCGGCTCGCTCGTGGTCTCCAAAGCCTTACCATAGGCAGAAACGCACTCTGCATAGCTGCCCAGCGTGGCCAGGAGGTGCCCGGCGGCTGCCAGCACGCGTGCGTCCGACGACGAGTCAATGAGCTGCTTCAGCTGCGCCTTCGCTTGTGCCGGCTTGTCCGTCCGCGCCAGCAGGTCCGCGTAAGCGAACCGAAGCTCGTGGTTCCCCGACGCGACGTCGGCAGCCTTTCCGTAGGCGGACAGGGCCTCTTCGAGTCTTCCTTCGGCCTCGAGCGCGAGCGCGCGGTTCGTGAGCAGGTCCGGGTGCTGGGACGCGATGGCCAGTCCATCGTCAGCAACGGCAACGCTCTCCTTCGCCGCCCCTGAATCGAGCAGCAAGGCCGACAAGTTGACATACGCATCGACGAGCTGCCTATCCGCGGCAATCGCTGCACGATACTCCTCAGCCGCCTTATCTGGCTCCTGAACGCCTTCCAAAGCAACCGCGAGGTAGAAGTGAGCCTGGGCATCCCCCGGAGCCTCCAGCACGGCCTGTTCCAGCACTCCGCGCGCCCTCGCGAAATCTCCCGCACCAATCGCCTGGCGCCCTTCGGCGACCTTCGGACTCGCCTGGGCGCCACTCGGGGACGCATCACCTTCGTCCACCAGGGAGGGATCCTCGGGTGCCTCCGGGGGCGGCGCGGAGCCCCCGCATGCCATCATGACTCCGAGTGCGAGCAGCCCAACCGGCAGCGCTGAAGACCTCAGGAAAAACGAACGTATCATGAACAACCTCCGACGACGATCGCGGATCCGCTGCCAAACCCGGCAACAGGCCGCATGCGTTGCGGCACAGAGCTTATGCGAGTTCCGGGTCGCTGTTCAACGATCGAGCGAACAATCGAGTACAGCCGCGGAGAGCCGCAGGGACATGGAATCAGCAACCGGCTGCAGCTGCCTCGATTCTGCGCTTGAGCTCCTCGATGCGCGCACGATCCGTTACCTTCGTGCCGTCCTCTTCAGCGACGTAGAACACGTCGGCAACCGCCGTGCCCTCCGTGTTGATCTTTGCCAGCGCAATGCGTAGGCCGGCCAACTGCAAGCACCGCGATAGAGCGAAGAGTAACCCTGGTCTGTCACGCGCCGTGACCTCGATAACCGTGTGCGCTGCGGAGGCTCTGTTGTCGAAGCTCACGGTCGTCTGGACTGGAGGCGTCGGCCGACTTGCCCAGGCCCCACCCGACGAGCGTGGGATCGCCAGGTCCCCGGGGTCCAGGTCGCCCCGAAGCATGCGAGTGAGCTCGCCCTCGAGCTTCGGCACGAGAGCTTGCATTTTCTCTACTCGGGAGCCAGCGGCAACCCAGAAAACATCCAGTGAGCGTACCGCCCCGCCGGTGTCGACCCAGGAGTAAATCTGTGCACCGACCACCTGCAGTCCGTGAGCTGCCAACGTGGCCGTCTTCATTGCCAGCAGGCCCGGTCGATCGTTGGCGATGAAGACCAACTCCACGTACGGAGATGCTTCCGTCACGCAAGCCACGCTGGCGGGCTTTCCCTCGGCGCGGAGCGCGAAGGCGGCGTGCCGGAGGATGTCGTCTGTGTGGTTCGCGTAGAGGTAGCGCTCCGGCATGGCTGCCAAGAAGTGCTGCAGAAAGTCGGCTGCCTCCGGGTGTTGCCAGCGGGCCTCGACCTCACGGCAGATTGCCTCTGTCGATTCCTCCCGCTCATCACCTTCCGAAAGCCAGCGCTCCGTGGCGAAGTACAACTCCTCCAGCATGCGACTCACCCAGTCCGTCAGCGCCGTGGGGCTCGTCGTCGATACGTCCGAGACGGTGAGCAAGTAGAGGTCACGCAGGCCCTCGTGGCCATGCACTTCCCTCGCGAACTCTGCAAGCGTGAGGGGGTCATCCATGTCGCGGCGCGTCGCCACGTGATACATTCGCAGGTGAACGCGGATGAGATGCTGCACCTCGAGGATCTCGGCGTCCCCCAAACCAAGCCGCGCCAGGATGTCGCACGCAAGCACCGCACCGCGCTCGGAATGCTCCTGGCCGCCAATGTCTTTGCCAATATCATGCAGAAGGGTCGCGAAGAAGAGCACCCTCGGACGAGTTATCTCCGCGGCGAGGCGAGAAGCGAGGGGGTGCTCTGACGCCAAATCTCCTCGACTGAGGGCGCGCAAGCGATCCACCGCCTTGAGAGAATGAACGTCCACGGTGTAGACGTGATACACGTCGTGATGCACGCGCCCCACGACGGGTGCGAACTCTGGAATCATCGCGACGAGGAGCCCGACATCGTGGAGCTCCCGCAGCACCGATCCACGTTTGAACGGACTTGGCGCGACGTGCGTGCAGAGCTTCACGAAAAGCGGTCCAGCCTCCTCGGCAGCGCGAAGGCGCTCACAGAACGCAGGCAGGGATGCCGCACGAGCGATCGCGTTGCGAGCGAAAGCGTAGATGGGCCTATCTCGCTCGAGGGCTTCACGGTAAAGGCGAAGCGCCAGGGCGGGGTCACTCTCCAGGGCGCCGGGATGAGCCAGCGTCACCTGACCATTGATGAGCTTCAGGCCTTTGCCAATGCCGATTTCGTGTGGCCGCCGCGTGGGTGGCGGCGCCGCGCGGGCAAACAACATGTCCCGCGCCTGAATGACAGCCCGGGCCTGACGATAGTAGTCGCTCATCAGCTTTTCGACGGCAAGCGGTCCCTCGCCATAGCCCATGTCGTGCGCCACCTGCTCCTGCCTATCGAAGCTGAGCCTATCCATTCGGCGTCCGGAGTACGCATGAAGCATCGTGCGAATGCGCCATATCATTGCCTGCGCCAGTTCAATCTGCTGCCATTCGCGCGGGACGAGCACACCGACTCGCACCAGGTCTTTGGGCGACCGCACACACCAGCGGGAACGCGCGATCCAGTGGCACACGTCCAGGTCACGCAAACCGCCCGGGCCGTTCCTCACGTCCGGCTCAAGGGCGTAAACCGATCCACCGTAGCGCTCCTCGCGTTCGGCAGCTCGTTCCTCTAGACGCCGCAGAAACTCACCCACCCGACCCTCGGCGAAGATGCCGTCGAAAGCCTTGACGAACAAGCCTCTGCTGACGCCAAGGTTCCCTGCGACGGGACGCCAGTCGAGCAAGGTCGTCGCAGTGGGGAGGTCTTGGCGGGCGAGCGCGAGCATCTCCTCTTCAGCCACCACCTGGTGACCGATGGTAAGCCCCGCGTCCCAGAGCGGGTAGAGGAGGGCCTCCGCCATGGGTCCCGCCGTCGTCGGCTCGCCGCGACACAACAGCCTGACGTCGAGGTCGCTGCAGTAGGACAACGTACCGCGCCCGTAGCTTCCCACCGCAGCCAACTCTACGTCGTCCCAATCACGCCCAGCGTCGAGCATGCTCCGCACGGCACAAAGCACCGCCCCCAAGAGACCGTCCAGCGCTCGCGAATACTGGTGACCAGCTTCCAGGCCACCGCCGCGGAAGACCCCTTCCCTGAATGCCTGCTGGTGCCGCTGGACGTAGTCCTTGAGCTCCCTCTTGAGAGCGTCCGAGTGATCGGTCAGCAGCGGTTGGATGTTTTCTAGGGTGCTCTGTGTCATTGCTTTCAGCGCTACCGTTCGAGCGCGCCGCCGCAGCCGTGGTCCAGCAGTAGCTGTTATAGCGCGGAGCTGGCGAATGCGAACCCGGGCGGAGGGCCAAGCGGGGCCGGGGAGGTGCCAACGGGCTTTGGGCGATCGTTGGAGGCAGCGCGCAGCGGGCGGATCGGATTGTCGGAGTCTGTGCTACACTTCGCCGCATGAACTCGTGGAGGAGCCTTCGCCGGGTCGCCCTGGCAGCATGCATTATGGGCTGTTTCGCTGCGGTTTCGTCTATGGCCGAAGCCACCATCGCGCGAGCACTCGAGTTGTCACGGCTCGTGGCGACGAGCACCAGTATCGTCCTGGCGCAGCCAGTCTCCGCCAGAAGTACGTGGGAGACACTGGGGCCGTCCAGGCGTATCGTGACCTATACTCGAGTGCGGGTCGCAGAGAGTGTCGTCGGTGAAGCGCAACCTGGTGCTGAGCTCGTCATTCGAACCCTCGGTGGCCGCGTGGGAGACATTGCACAGACCGTCGGCGGTGAAGCAAGCCTTCGCGAGGAGGACCCAGCGCTACTGTTCCTCACGCCTGAGCGCACCTCGACCTCGCTCTGGCAGTTGGTCGGGATGAGCCAGGGTTACTATCCGGTGAAGCTCGATCCAGACGGGACACCACGAGTGCACGTCGGTAGCCAACATCTGCAACTGCTAGGGCCCGCCCACAGCGCAGCAGAGCAGATCGTTGGGTTGGAGCTGAGCCAGGCAATCGCGCTCATTCGAAGCGGAAGGTCGGCAGCTCGATGATGACGACGCGCATCCTGCTTGCGGCAGTAACCCTCAGCGTGACGCTGCTACCGCGGACCTCGTACGGGTACTGCCGCACCAACACGTGCGAAGCGGATCCGGAAGACCCCGACTGCTACGTCTCATCGGAGAGTTGCCTCGAAGGCGGTGTCCCGCTCTACTGGGACCGGGCCTGCCTCTCGTTCTCCGTGAGCGCGGAGGGATCGCCACTGCGCGGCATCAGCTACGAAGAAGCCGCCGCCACGATCGATGAAGCCATGAGGAGCTGGACCGCCATCGAGTGTCCGGAAGGAGGAAAGCCGGCGCTGGCAGTGGACCTGTATCCGGCCGTTACCTGTGAGAGCCTCCAGTTCAATACCGGGGGGCCGAACGCGAATGCATGGCTCTTCCGAGACGACCTCTGGCCGTACACCGGTGCGGGCAGCCCTGCACAGACCCTCGCGCTCACGACCGTTACGTTCAATGCGAGGACGGGCGAGATTCTCGACGCCGACGTAGAGATCAATTCGGCCGAGAACAAGCTCACGACTGGTGACAACTCCGACCTGCTCGCGATTGCGACGCACGAAGCGGGGCACGTCTTGGGTTTGGCGCATTCCAACAGTAGTGGTTCGACAATGTGGGCGTTCTATGCAGCGCCCCACGGCAGCGCAGCGGAATTGAGCCCTGACGATGCAGCCGGGATTTGCGATGCCTACCCCCCCGGGGCGGTGCCACACGATTGCAATTTCGATCCAGAGGGCGGCTTCACCCCAACCTGCTACTCGAAGGACGACTCGGGCTGTTCCTTCACAGGACACCGTCCCGGGGGCGCGGACATAACCGCGCTCATCGCCCTGGTTGGAGCTGCGTGCGGGCTGAGACTGCGCCGGCGGTGCGGATGAAGTCCTTGCTGGTCGTCGCTGGAGAGAGCTCCGGCGACGACTGGGGCGGCCCGGTGCTGGCGTGTTTACGGGCACCCGCCTGGGGCATAGGTGGGCCGTCGCTGGTGGCAGCGGGGATGGACTCACTGGCGCCCCTGCCAAACGTGATGGGGTTCAGCGCGGTGGCTCGAAGGCTGCCTCACTTCCTCGGCTTGCGCTCACTGCTGCGTCGGGAGCTCGAGCGCCGTAGCCCTGCCGCCGCTCTGCTCATCGGGTTCTCGGACTTCAACGCACGGCTCGCCGCCCACCTGCGGAAACTGGCTATCCGGACGTTGTGGCTAGCACCGCCGCAGGTTTGGGCTTGGCGTCAGGGCCGTGCGCCCAAGCTCGCGTCACGCGTGGATTTAATGGCAACGCTTTTCGACTTCGAAGTTGACGTGTGGAGGCGGACCGGTGGAGCCGCCGTACACGTGGGTCACCCCGCGGGTCTGATTGATCCCGGCTGCCGCGGGCGCGCGCGGGAAGCGCTGAGGTTTGAAGCAGGGGACCGCGGTCTTATCCTGCTGCCAGGCAGCCGTTCTCAAGAGGTCCACCGACATGCCCGCACCATGCTGGAAGCCGGAACCCGGCTGCGTGCAGCGGGGAAGGTGACGCGCATCGTCCTCTCGCTTTGCCGCTCCTTGCCCGCCTCCCTCGCGCGCCGTGTGGCCTCCCTCTGCACGAACGCTGCCACGGAGGTCATACCCGGACCCGCGGGTCCCTACCTATCTGCTTTCGACGTCGCCATCTGCTGCAGCGGCACCGCAACCCTGGAATGCGCGGCAGCCTACGTTCCTCCAGTCATCGTCTACGACGCGGGTCCAGCAACTCGCCTTGTGGCAACACACCTGCTGAGCGTGCCCTTCGTGGGCCTGCCCAACCTACTTCTCGGGCAGCGCGGGTTCCCCGAACTGCTGGGGACGGAAGTCAGGCCCGCCGCGCTCGCTGCCGCCGCGGAGCACCTGCTGCACCATCGAGTGCCGGCACTGCTGGCCTGCAAAGCAGTCCGCGCGCAGCTCACCCCTCGACACTCGCCGACCCTCCGCGGCAACACCCCCTCCGCACGGGTCGCCAGCCTGCTCGAGCCATGGCTCGACTAGCCGGCGCTTCAGCGGAGTCGGCAATGGCGCGGCGCGCCCCCTCGGTTCCAGGTCTCGACAAGCCGTCTGCACCGCGGAAGGGGTCTGGACCGGAGCGGATGCTCGTGCGCGTCGCCTTGGCGCTCTCGGCGCTTGCGCTGGCATTACGCTTCAGCGCTGCTGGGCTGCTGGGCTACGGAGACAACGAGGCACTCTACGCTAGCTATGCACTCCATCCCCAGCCCGCGTATCTGGATCATCCGGGGTTCATTGGAACAATTGCGAAGTGGCTCGGCACGGGGGGGGCGCCTGAACCCATCATCGCGCACCAGGTGACCGCAGCCTGGGCGACAGCGATCCCCTGGCTGGCGGGCGTGGCAGCATGGGCCCTCGGTGCTTCCCGACGTGGTGCGCTCCTGACCGTCTTGGCAGCGCTCATCGCGCCACCCCTGGCCGTGGGGCTGTTCGCGTTCAGCCCAGACCTCCCGCTCACCACGGCATGGCTCGGGACCTTGGCCTGCGTCGGGTATGCCCTCCGTCGGCCCCCTTCGCACCTAACCGTGTGGGCAGCAACTCTGACGGCTGGATTGCTCGTAGGCATCGCCGGGCTCAGCAAACTCAGCGGGGTGCTCGTCGGGCTGGGGATTCTCCTAGGAACGCTAACAAGCCCACAGCGTAGCCGGTGGCGGACGGCGGCACCATGGCTCGCGGTTCTGGCCGCTCTGGTCGTGCTATCTCCCGTCTTCGTTTGGGAATTGCAGCGCGGCTGGCCCCTATTCCACCGTATCATACAGGAACCGCCGCGACACACTGGCGGCTCCATCATCGCGGTGGCCAAGCAGGTCGCCGGCCAGATCCTCTACGTCACACCACTCTACCTCGCCGCCGCGATCGTGCTGTGGAAGCATCTGTGGCGCGAACGTCGACGGAACGCGGCTCTCTGGATCCTGCATTGCGTGACTTGGACCAGCGCAATCCCGCTCCTAGCGGTCGGTCTGTGGACTGGCCGTACCGAGCCGAACTGGATCCTGCCGTGCTATCTGTCCCTTTTGCTCTACGTCGGAGTGCGTCCTATCCTATCCCGCACCTTCGCCTGGGCGACCCTGGCAAGTGGCGGGCTCATCAGCGTCCTCGCGTTTCTCTGGGCGACCACTCCCCTCGCGCCGACCTATCTAGGAGCAGCCTATTCACCCAAATGGGATATCGCTAATGATATGCACAGCTGGGGGCCAGGGCGCCAGCTCCTCGCCGAAGCTGTGAGCCGAACGATTCTGGATGAAGGACGCCCTGTACCGGTCGTCGGTCCGCACTGGATGGTGTGTGCTCAAGCGAGAGCAGCCCTATCGCACGCAGCCCAGGTGCCGGTTGGCTGCAACACTCCATGGCGTGACGACTTCGACGATTGGCTCCCGCGAGAGAAGTGGCTGCGATCACCTACCATCCTGTACGTCTATGATTCACGATTCGGACTGGACCCAAGTTTGGAGTTCCCGGACCGCGACCTGCGACGCCTCCAGAAGGTCCACGTCCGGCGCGGAGGGAGATCCGTCCGGACCATCTATGTCGCGACGCTCATCAAGCGCGAAGCGACAGCGCGTTGGTCTAGGATCCGTTCAGCTGCTGCAAGCCATCCACACGGTCTGCTTCATGCTTCGGGCGCTGCGCCACTAGACCCGCCGCCTTGAGCATCGCGTCGTCGAACCCTTCGCCCGCGTTCTGGGTCGTGAGCAATTCCTCTCCATAGAAGATGCTGTTGGCACCAGCGTACATGCAGAACAGCTGCGTCTCCCGCGGCAGGTCGTTCCTGCCGGCGCTAAGGCGCACCTTCGCCTTCGGAAGCACGATTCGCGCCGTGGCTATCATGCGCAGCATGTCCATCGGATCGACGCGGGGTGCCCCTTCTCCCAGAGGAGTCCCCTCCACCCGGACGAGGGAGTTGATGGGGACGCTCTCCGGGTGCGGGTTCAGCGAGGACAGTTCGACGAGCATGCGGCAGCGATCCTCCAGGGTCTCCCCCAGTCCGATGATGCCTCCCGTGCACACGCTGATCCCGGCTTCCCGGACGCAACGGATCGTCCGAAGCCGATCCTCGTAAGACCGGGTGGTTACGACATGAGAATAGTACTCACGTGAGGTATCTACGTTGTGGTTGTAGCAGTCGAGACCAGCCGCTTTGAGGGCCCGCGCCTGGTCGGAGGTCAGCATGCCCAAGGTCACACAGGTTTCGAGCCCCTCGTCCTTTACACGACGAATCATCTCGATAGCGCGCTCGAACGCGGGCCCGCCCCGCACCTCGCGCCATGCCGCCCCCATGCAGAACCGCGTGGCGCCCTGCAATTTGGCGCGCTTGGCAGCCTCGACGACGTCCTCGACACGGAGCATAGCCTGGGGCTTTACGGGAGTGCTGTAGTGGGAGGACTGCGAGCAGTACGCACAATCCTCCACGCAGCCGCCGGTTTTTATGCTGAGGAGCGTACAAAGCTGGACCTCGTTGCGAGGATGGAACTGCAGATGAACCTCTCGCGCCCGGTCGATCAGCTCGAACAGCGGAAGATCATGAGTGGCCTGGACCTGCTCGGCGGTCCAGTCGTGTCGGACGAACTCTTGCATGGGGCCGGTGTAGCGCGCAGGCCGCTTCCGTCCAGGCCTGGACACATGACCCTTCGGTCATGTCGCACCAAACGCTTCTTCGACTTGGCACCGCACCCACATTTCCCACCCAGCGCCTAGAACGTGGCGGAGGCTCGGGCCGTTTCCCTATCGATCGCCCCCTCGCGGAGCAGGCGTTTCACGGCCATCTCGAAGGTCTGCATGCCGTACATCTCCGCGCCCTGCTCCATCAGCTCCTTCAGAGGAGGGTTCCCCTGCGGGCGTTTGATTGTCTCGCGTACGGATCCCGTGCACACGAGTATCTCCGCCGCCAAGGCGACTCCCGACCCATCTGCGCGCTTCAGTAACCGCTGAGCGACGACGCCTTGGAGCGCATCCGCGAGACGAGTCCGGATGTCATCCGAGTGCCGCTCGCTCAGAGCCAAGACCCGGTTCACGGTACGTTGAACGTCTGGCGTATGAAGCGTGCTGAATACGAGATGGCCCGTCTCCGCTGCTTTCAGAGCAATCTCCATCGTCTCAGAATCACGAATTTCGCCGACTTGTATCACGTCGGGATCCTGCCGCAGCGAAGCACGCAATGCCTTGGCAAAGCTGTACGTATCCACGCCAATCTCGCGTTGGCTGACCGAAGACTTGTCGTCTTCATGCAAGTACTCAATAGGATCCTCAATCGTGATAATGTGCTTTGCCATGGTGGCGTTGATGTGACGGACCATAGCTGCGAGGGTCGTGCTTTTCCCGTTGCCTGCCGCTCCAACGCAAAGCACCAGCCCGCGGTCCTTCTCCGCCAGCTGCTTGCAAGCCGCGGGAAGCCCGAGTTCCTCAATCGAGGGCACGGCGTATGGAATGCTTCGGAGCACCAACGCGAAGGAGCCTCGTTGTCGATAGACGTTGACGCGAAAGCGTGCCACTCCGGGTACTTCGTAGGAACCGTCGTACTCTTCGACACGGGAAAGGTCGTCCGACGGGGTATCGCGCGGCAGGACGTGACGCGCGAGCGCTACCGTGTCTTCCGGGCGGATCTTCTCCACTCGAAAGTAAACGAGCCCTCCTCGCACACGTGCTCCAGGTGGTTGCCCTACTTTCAGGTGCACATCGCTCGCTCCCGCCTTGACGGCTTTCGTGAGGAGTTGCTGAAAGTACGGTTCGGAGCAGTAAGGATTGCTGGGAGAGATTGCCGGTGGAAGGCTCACGGGAACTCCCAGGCTAAGTCACCAAGACGCGATTGGCTATCGTTTCGGCTGGATGCCGCAGCCCGGCACCAGCATGAGGTCACCGTGCAGGCTACCCCGCGGGCAACTGTGCGACTCCGCGGAGCTGCCAGGCACTGCCCTCCTCACCATCAAGGCGGCAGCCGGTTCAGGATACCAGAGACCTGGTCCGCCTCCATCGGTGTCAGGTCCTGCATTTGCAGCTCCAGCATGGAGCGCCGACACGCTCGCACTCCAGCCACGTCCAACTGCTCGTATATTACCTCTGGCTGGACGGAGATGTCGTAGATGGCGGACAGGAGGAGACCGCGCTCGAAAGCTGGGGCGTGCTCGACCCACCGGCACAGCGGGCGCAACGCCAGTCGTCGATCGCGGGTGAAGGGCAGGGCGGCGAGGGCCGTGGTGCCGGTCAAGCCGCCTCGCGAGACAGCGCGCACCAAGCCGATGGCGCCTTCCTGGCCGGCGAGCTGCTCCAGATCCATGGGATCTCCCTCCGCAGCAGCACGCCAGCACGGCTCATTGGGAAGAGTCTCGGCGGCTTCTTCCGAGTTCGCACGTAGGGTCGGCACACTCACCGTGGGCGGGCCGGCAACTGCCTGCGCCGGATTCGGCTGTCGCTCATCGCCGCTCCGGTCGCAACACGCGAGGGAGCCAGCCAGCAGCAGAGCCCCAGTGGCCTGGAGTACCGTTCGCAGCTGAGGGCGTCCATGCATGCTCCCTCCCCTCTAGCGGCAATGGTAAGACGCGGACAACCCCCTGAACCAGCGGCGCACGCTCTCTTGAACGGAAGCGCCGGAACAAGGTCGGTCCACCGGGTGCACCAAAATACCTCCACTCTTTGGTTGCACTACCCTCCCCGCGTGAGCTAGTAACCGCACCCACGGAAGCGGCAACGCCCGTTTCGGCGTGTGTACCTGCCCAGGTAGCTCAGTTGGTAGAGCAGCGGACTGAAAATCCGCGTGTCGTTGGTTCGATTCCGACCCTGGGCACCCCAACGATTCCGTGCAGTTAGGCAACTCGGGGGAGTGGCGAGAATCAGGCACGTGGCCCACCTTCTGGCCCATGTCAAACGTCAGGCCGAGTGCGGCGTCGAGTCTTTGGAGCTCCCCTAACCCGAGCTCCGACGCCTGCCGAGCCTGCCTTCGGTAGCGGTTGATCATGACGCTCGACCGGTAGCCGGTGCGGTCCGCAACCCATGACTCCGACCTTCCGTTGGCGAGCGCCAGTGTCACGAAGGTTGCTCGCAAGTCGTGAACCCGGATGGGACGCCGGGAGTCCGTACGCTCGAACAGCTCCGCCCGCGTCACCTGCGCTTGCTTAAAGGTGGCTGCGCAGCACGAAGGAAAGCCGGGGCTCCTCGATGGCCGCGAAGATGAAGTCCGAGGCCAGGGCGCCTTCGGGCTTGAACGCGCCCAAGGCCTCGGCCGTACCGGGCACCATGGCCCAAGCCCCAGGGTCGTCGGTCTTGTTCACGTCCAGCGTGATGACGCCCTGTTGCAAGTCGATGTCGCTCCAACGTAGCCCCAACGCCTCTCCGAGCCGCATGCCCTCGCGAGCCAGGAGGCCATCCATCGAGAGGGACTGGCACGCCCCTACCCCCTTCCCAGTCGCATCGAAGCAAGGCGCGTTGGGCGGACGCTTCGATCCCGGCGAGCGCTGGCGATCACGGGAGCCCCTCGAGCTCGGCAAGGCGGGCCTTACCGTCGACCACTCCCCGGCTGCCGTCGCACCCTTCAGGGCTTCAGCGAGATTGGCCAAGACGCCCGGCTCTCATGCTTCGATCCCCGCCAGTCTCAGGTGCTCCAGCTTCTCGATCAGGCGCGCCGCGCTGGGCTTTCCCTTATAGACGTACAGGGCGGCCGCCTCTGTTCCCTCCAGGACTTGCTCGGAAACGCGCAGACGCTCGCTGACTGCAAACAGCACCGAAGCGCCAAGGCCCGACCGAGCCCATTCGACGCGCCGCCACACTGCGTCCCGACTCCAAAAGCCGAGGAGTTCCACGTGTGCCTCAAAGCCCGACGGCATGTGCTGGAACGTAACATCGGGAACACACAGACCCCCGCCAGGCAGGTCTAGCAACGTGTTCGCCTGCCGTCCGCGCCAAGGTCCTCCACGGGCCGCGACACTGTTCAGAAGCTCCGCGGCCTCCCCGGTGGGAGCGTGCATACTTGGCGCAGTCTCGGTCGAGTCCGCCCGCTCGAGCCTATGGTGAATCTCGAACCGCAGCGGCCGACGCGATTTACCCCACCGGACCTCTGCATCGAGGTCGACTACGTCACACTCGCGGAATGCAGTCCAGGCGAGGGCCAGCTGCAGGCCATACTTGGTGACGGACTCGAACAAGCTGTAGGGGCCATCCACCTCGAGCGTGTATCCTGCCCCATTCCGATAGAGGCGATAGAGCAACCTTCTAAACTTCAATCTCGCGAACAGCCGTCGGTAGGTACCTGGATCACGGCACTGGACGTCCGCGCGTACTCGAACGGCGCGCAAGAGAACCCCCTGCACCTGCGACTCGCCATAAGCCGCCACGAGCATTTCGGCATTACCCGGCGCCCGGTTAAGAAGCCGTTGCGCAGACTTGAGATCGGCAAACATGGCCGCCTCGATTACGTCGGGCTGGACGCCACAGGTTTGCGCCACCGCACCGAGGATCGCGTCACGGTCGAATGGGACACCTGGTTCCAAACCGCCGCGCCCGGCGCTGGCCGCCTCGAATAGCCGCCGCCGCACCGACACGGGGTCGAGCTCCGTCGGCGACTCGAACTCGATGCCGTCCTCGATGAGCTTGATTAGACCGTCGCGCAAGATTCGCTCGCGGGCAAGGCAGGTCACCGCCTTCAGGTTCGTCTCCCAGCTTTCACGCGAAGCGCCGAGCGACAGGTCCGTCGCAGCGAGCAGCTGCTCCGCGAGCTCCACGGCACGCTGGCGCAGCTTTCCAGAGAGGGGACTCAAGACAAGGCGATCCTCCTTCACCCGGGCACGCACGAGATCGCTCGTCAACATCCTATCCTGCCCCCCCGGCCCTGTAGGCTGCATGATCTCGTCGACGCTCGCTGGTAGATGCTTCGCTCGTACCCTTGGAGATGAGCTCGTACAGCAAGGCATGCTTACCATCACGGTGCCGCAGCACCCGTCCGAGGCGCTGAACGTGCTCCCGCACCGATCCGCTGCCACTGACGACGATCGCAACGCTCGCGTCCGGCACGTCCACCCCCTCATTGAGCACCTTGGACGTGACCACCGCCCGGTACGCCCCGCGGGAGAAGCGCTCCAGTATCTCACTCCTCTCCCTGACCTTCGTCTGATGAGTTATAATAGGCACCAGAAACCGCCGTGATATCCTGTAAGCAGTATTATTGTCCTGGGTGAAGACGATCGTACGGTCGTCGCGATGGAGATCGAGCAGATCATCGAGACAGTCCAGCTTACCGGGCGCAGCAAACGCGAGCTCCCGCTGCCGCCCATAGGCATCCAGCGCGCGTCGTCCCTCCTCGCTTCGAGCAGCGCGCATGATGAAGGAGCCAAATGCCTGCGGCCCGTTCATTCGAATACCGTGGCGCCGCAAGAAGGCAAGGTACTCTGCCCGCGCAACCTGGTACTGT
This sequence comes from Pseudomonadota bacterium, assembly GCA_023398955.1. Taxonomy (GTDB): domain Bacteria; phylum Myxococcota_A; class Polyangia; order Polyangiales; family Polyangiaceae; genus JAEWRL01. The sequence goes on along the minus strand of JAEWRL010000144.1, from coordinate 151,942 downwards.
TCACGCTCCGCGGCGCTCAGCTCGACCTCGATCTGTATCGTCTCGTACGGTGCCAAGAACTCGCCCGACAACTCCGTGACGTCCCGTCGGTAAACAACCTCGCCGATGAGTGCGCGAAGCATCTCGTCTCGCCCGTCGGTTCGTTCCGGAGTCGCCGTCAGGCCCAAGCGAAAGGGAGCCAGGCACAGCTGAGCCGCGAGCGCATAGCTCGGTCCCGGGAGGTGGTGACATTCGTCGAAAACCACCAACCCAAAGCGGTTCCCAATGTTCTCCATATGAAGGAAAGCGGAGTCGTACGTAGTCACCGTCAGATCGTCGACGTGATACTCACCTCCCCCGACAAGCCCCACTTGGCACCCGAAACCGGTTCTCAGTAGATCATACCACTGCCGCACGAGGTCGAGCGTCGGAGCGACGACGAGACAGCTGCGCTGCCGGCTCTCGATCGCCATGAGCGCCACATGGCTCTTCCCCGAGCCCGTCGGAAGCACCACGACACCACGCCCAGCATGATCGAGCCAGGCACGATGGGCCTCGAGCTGAAAAGGCCGAGGCGTTCGCTTCGCCCTCAGCATTCGGCGGAGCTCCGTGTACTGGCGAGCACTGTCCTCGAAAGGGACACCAGCCCGCGTGAGACCGCGAACCACACTCGCATAGCTCAGTGCTGGTGCACGGTGAAGCCTACTCCTGGGATCCCACTTCAGATCAGCAGGAAGCCCTGAAGCATCTCTGGAAAGCCCATGTACCTCGATGGTCCCAGCGACGAAACGCAGATCTGCCCGACACCCCGCTGCATCCATGTCACTGGCCCCCAAGCGTTTGTCGAACCATCAAGTCGAACGGCACGTGCCAGACGAGTTCGCCACGCGTGCGGGTTTCCGTCTCCCGAACAGCAATCCGAGTCAGCGCGCAATTGCTGGTCTTCAACGAGACGACGGAGGGAACCGGGTTGGTCACGAGGTACTTGACGACTTGGCGGATGAGCCCACCATGCGCCACGAGCAGCACAGTCTCCTGCGCCGACCTACAGTCATGCCGGATTCGATCATAAAGCTGAGCAACCCTCCCCTGTACCTGCTCATAACTCTCGCCGCCAAACCTTGAGAAATCCGCGTACTCAGTAATGGGTCCGCTCCGAAACTCGGGAAAACGCTCCCGGAGCTCTTCGACGGTGTGTCCCTCGAGATCCCCTGCCCCGATCTCGCAGAGCTCCTCGCAGACGGCCAGTTCGGGTTCGGATTCCATGGCAGCAATCAAGAGACTCGCCGTCTCGCGAGCCCGCTGGAGCGGAGAAACATAGACGCGTCGCCACTGCAGTCCAGAGTTCCGACACCACAGGCCTACCGCACGCGCCTGCCCCCTGCCGATTGGGCTCAGAGGTGCGTCCTGCTGCCCCTGTAAGCGCTGATCGGCGTTGGCCGTACTCTCCCCATGCCGAAGAAGGAACCAGTCCACTCGTGCACTCACCAAGCGCGCAGGCCCATTTCGCGCGACTCGTCGACCATTGCATCCCCCAGGCACTGCCAACCATCGACGTGCGGTCTGCAGTCCAGCGCCGCGACGGCGCTCGCCCCCAGGAGACCTGCCACATCGAGGACCGCTTGCTCCAGCTGGACGGGGTCACACTGCGCACACCGCACCGCGACCACTGCTAGCTTCATCTGGGCGGGCAACGCTTGGGGGACCTCTCTGGCCTCTTTCGAGGGCTCTTGCGAGGGGCGGATCGCGGTCACGTCGACGCGAGCACCCCATATCCCTCCGTGAACCGCTGCCGCCGTCGCGCGACCCTCCTGAAGGTGCGCTCCTCCGGCCGCTTTGCCTACGGCGACACTGGCCCGACAGACCCACGCGCCCGCGGAACCTGCGTGCGTCTTTACACAGCGCGCATTCACCAGCGCCGATCCGCCGACCCCCGCTGCTCGCTCTCGCATCGCTCGCCGCAGAAGGGGCTCGCTGCACATCATGTCGATCCATCGCACGTCCTTGACCGCACCGTGCGACGCTGGCTTAGCGCAGCGCGCCGCAAGCTCCCCGATGACCGTGTAGCCCTGTGGAAGCTCTGCGACAAAGTCTACGTCGTCCGCGGCAACACTTGGTGCCCGTGCGTCACCGGCATATCGTACTGGGTGCGCTCGCGCACAGCCCGAGGCGGCTGCAAGTACCCAAAGAAGCATCACCGTGGCTCGCATGTCGCTGTGCGGAAGCATCCCAGAGCTTCTGGCCCACCGCAACGTCACAGCGCGCCGCGGCGGGCAACCTCTCGATGAGCACGCGGCCCTCTCGATGGCGCGCAGTCAGACTATCGGCTCGCGCACCGAACGTCGTTTCCATCCACCGGAGCGTCAGGCCGGGGTCGCTGTCCGCCCGGATGGGCTCGGCCCGGGACGCGGGCGACCGAGGAAGGCCGGTGCGTTGGTTGCAGTGGGTTTCCTCCTAGCCGAAGCGGACGATGCGCTGATGCAGCTCCAAGGCGAAGAGGTACGCCTCGAGCAGGTTGCTCCGCGACAATGCTGGGCCACTCGACTGACCACCGGCGCGTACGAGGTTCAGATAACGGAGGTATCGCCCGGTTTCCATCCCGAGTAGTACGCAGGTAAGCGCCGCCGGCTGAGCCACCACGCCTCCATCACGGAACAGCCCCTCCGCGACACTTAGCTCTCGGTCCACCAAGCGCACGACGGCGCTCCGTGCCACCTCCCATTGCGCGTGTGCGATAGCGTGCTCGAGATCCAGCGCCGCCTCACGACACTCTGGCGCCCAGAGTTCGGCGAAGCTGAGGGTGTGGAGACCAGAAACGGGGCCGCCCTCAATCGTCTCCGGCCTCGGAGCGCCCGCCGAGAACGGGGCAACCCGCGAAACCTCGGGCATGCTCGAGCTCTGTTCTGACGCCGGGCTCGGAGCTGTCTGCATGGAGGGCTGCGGCAGGGCGGGGCGCGTCGTATCACGGGTCGGGCGTTCCCCTGCTACCACCTGATGAACGACCTCGTCTTCCACGAGGTTGGGCGCGATGGGGGGGGTGGGAGCACTCTCAGCCAGCGCGCCGTCCGCCTGCCCGGGGGCGACCCCGCCATCCACGGTGGCTCGCTCGCCGCCGTTCGCCTCGGACGGCTCGGCCCCGGAGGGCTCTTCTCGCGCCAGGGCCAGGCTCCACGGGCGATCCGCAGTCGCGGGTTCATCAGGCTCCGAGCCTCCTACCGCGCGCTCCTCCTGCAGGCTGGACCCCTCCCACGGAGCCTCTGCCGCTGCCTTATCATCAGCCACCCCCCCCCCTTGCGCGCCCCTGGCGTCATCCGCTTCAAGGGAAGGCACTAATCCTGAAGCGCCATCGATCGGAATCCCTGTGGTGCGCGAGGCCGCTGCCTCATGGGCATTGCGCTCGACGTCGCGCAATGCTTCGGTCAAGCCGCCCTCCGGCGCCTCGAATCGACGGCTCGGCGCAGCCTGTTCTGGTGCTCGGCGCTCAAAGTCTTCCATGACGGCGCGAGTAATCGCCTCGAGCGCTTCGAAGATCCCGTCCCCCTCGGTAGCCACGGTCGCGAAGGACGGCACCCCATACCAGTTGAGCGTCTCCTCCAGGGTTTCGATCGATACGAGATCCGGCAGATCCCGCTTGTTGTACTGAAGAACGTGGGGGACTTCCTGGAGGGAGCGACCGTGCTGCTCGAGGTTCTCTCGGAGGTTCTCGATGCTCTCCAGGTTGGCCTCCGCACGAGCCTCCTGAGAGTCGGCAACGAACACGACTCCGTCGGCCCCTGTCAAGACGAGACGCCGAGTCGCATTGTAATAGACCTGACCAGGCACGGTGAACAGCTGTAGCCTCATGCTGAGATTGCGCAGGCTCGGGATGCGAATCGGCAGGAAATCGAAGTACAGCGTTCTATCGACCGGCGTCGCCAGGCTCACCAGTCGCCCCCGGTGCTCGGATTTCGTCGCACGGTGTATGTGCTGCAGGCTACTGGTTTTTCCTCCTAGGCCGGGACCATAGTAGACGACCTTGAAGACGAGCTCCCTCGCCAGCGGGTTCACGACGGGCATACGGATGTGGAGCAGGATACCCCAGGTACCGTGGCCGTGACGAACGGATCGTGCGACTCGAGAGAGCGGACGCCGTCCAGGCCGTCCCCACGAGCCATGTTTCCATACAGCCCGCCACTTCCGGCGTTCTCAACAATGCGAACGCGCCGGCCCTCCCGTCGGCCCTTGCCCAATGGCACTCCATCCCGCTAGGCTTTGGAGTAGGTGCGTAGACGCGCCGCGGCGGACAAGGGGATCACGGACAGGTATGCGTGAGGCGCAGAGCTTAGAAGCCACCCCTTCGAGGGCGGGTCAGTCGGTGGAAGCGGTACGTACTTGCTCGCCCCAGCGGAAAAGGGCGGACGAGCGGGATGTGCGGGCGGGAGGCAGGTGGACACGCCCTCAAGCCCTGAAGAACGCCTCGATCCGCGCACTCGTGATGGCTGCGCTGATGGTCATTGACCTGATGCCAGCGCGGCACCTCATTCGCTGTTGCGCACTGCTTGGCCTACTTGCTCATGCAGTCTGCGCTCGCCTGCGCGTCCATGCGATGACCCAAGTGGCGCTGGCGCTCCCCGAGGCAGATCCAAGAGCTACTGTCCGTCTGAGCTTTCGCACGGCGGGCACGAACCTTGGCCTCTGCCTTCTCCTGCGCCGGCCCAGCATGATCCCGTCCACTGTGGTTTCCTTCGCCGTGGAGGCACGACATGTGCTGGATACGGCTGTTGCGGAGGGCCGCGGATGCGTAGTCTTGAGCCCACACCTTGGGCCCTATGAGTACACTGCGGCAGTGCTAGCGCAACTGAACTACACCCCAGCAGTCGTGGTGCGGGAGAGCTACGATCCGAAGCTGAACCGCACCGTGGACTACCATCGCCGAGCGCGCGGCATCGAGGTCATCCACCGGGGGCGGCCCGAGGCGCCCTTCGCTCTCCTACGCGCTCTGAGGCGGAGGCGCCCCGTCGGTTTTCTGCCCGATCTTCCGGGTCGTACGGCGGCAGTTTCTGTTCAGGTACTCGGATGCGAGACTCGCTACGCTCTGGGGCCCGAGCGCGTGGCACGCCGCACTGGCGCAGCAGTCGTCATGGCATGGCTGGAACCAGTTGGTCAGAACCACACGTGCGTGCGCTCTACACGGCCGACGTTCCAGTTGCGGATGCAACGCCTCCAGACCGGCCGTGAAGAGGGGAGTCTGTTGCAGCGCGCCGCCGACATCGCCTCACGCGCGATCCGCTCCTCTCCTGAACAGTGCCCATGGATGGGGATGAATTTCCACGTGTTTTCGCCGCAGGGCAAGCGTACACTGGCGGGAGTCCGGGAGCTGATTGGCGAATGTGAATCATCAAGAGTGTCGTCGTAGACCGCAACTCGCGGCGGGCGTCGAGCTACGTTCGCTGCCAATTACGCCCGCCGAGGCCTTCGTCCTTTCACGCGTCGATGGCGCGAGCTGCGAGGCCGATATCGTTGCTGGAACGGGTATGGACCGCGAGGTCGTGCTCGCTGCCCTAGACCGCCTCGCCGCGTTGGGCGCGATCGTTTTCTTTGGCGACATGCCAAGTCCAGTCCAGCACGGCACGGCACCTCCACCTGCGACCACACCGCCCGTCGACGGCTCGAAGGAGGACCTCCCACCGGGCTTCGAGTTCGCCGAGGAGCTCTGTGCGGGCGAGGACTTGTCGGAGGACGTGGATCTCGGCTACCGTCGACGTGTTTGCGTGCTCGCGCTGTTCCAGCACCTCGAGTACCTCGACCACTATCAGTTGCTGGGTCTGGATCGCGACGCGGACCGCCGCGCTGTCAAGAGCGCATACTACGGAATTGTCAGCCTTTTTCATCCGGACCGCTACTTCGGGAAACGGCTCGGCACCTACAAGGCAAAACTCGAAGCCATCTTCGCAAGGCTCACAGAGGCCCAGGAGGTCCTGTCACGGTCCCGAACTCGGCGCGACTACGACGAGTTCCTCGACCGTCAGCGGACACTGACACCCTCCCAAAACTCCATCGCCTCCTCGCTGCACGAGATGATCCAAGAAGAGTGTGCGAATGGTCGGTTCACGATGACGTCGGCTATTCCCTCGCCGTTCGGTGCCCCGGAGGACTCGACATCCATCGTGCCGGCGTGTCCGCAATCCTCGAACCCGCCGCTCACCAGCTCCCCAAGCTCTCCTCCTTCCGCCAATGGGGGAAGTCGCAAAGCAGCCGTCGCCACGGGCACCGTTCCCGAACGCCGCGACGAAGCCGCACGGTTCGACTCGGCGCGGCGTCTGTCGTCGCTTCCGCCCAGCGTGCGCAAGAAAGCCCTTGCTCGACAACTGGCCGGTGCCACCTCCGCCTCTAGGCCCCCGCCGAGCACCGTCGCGACGTCGAGCCACGTCGGCATCGCCGACGAGTTACGCCACGAGTTCACACGGCGCACCTCCCTGTCGCGTCAGGCGCAGGTGGAGCGGCACCGCGAAGCGGCAGGTCGAAGCATCGAAGCGGGACAATGGGTCGCTGCAGCGAACGCAATGAGGATCGCTGCGGCTATTGCTCCTGAGGATGCTTCCATCGCCAAGAAGCTCGCAGAGCTCGAAGCCAAATGCGCTGGCGAGCTGCATGAGAAGCATCTCGAGCGCGCGCGGGACGCCGAGAAATGCGGCCATCTGACCGACGCGGCACAGAGTTACGAGCGTGCCGCCCGCAGCAGCGACAGCCGCCTGCTCTTGCTCAAATCGGCTCAGTGTCTGCTGGAGAGTGCGGGTGACTTGAAGAAGGCCGCAGCACTCGCGAAGCGGGTCCTCGCTGTCGACGAGAACAATGTCGAGGCTCGGGTCATCTTGGCGCGCATCTACGCCGCCGCGGGGATGCGCACCAGCGCGCTGATGGAACTCGAACGCGCTAGCGGCCTCGCCCCGAAGGATGCTTCAATTAGGGACCTCCTCAAGAAAACCAAGCAGAGCACGACCTGAGAATCGAGAGACGGGCATGGAGCGAGTGATTGGAATCGATCTGGGAACCACCAACTCCTGCGTAGCGGTCATGGATGCCGATACACCGGTAGTCATCTCGAACCGGGGAGGGTACAAGACGACCCCCAGCATGGTGGCAGTCACCGAGGCCGGCAAGCGCCTCGTCGGCCACATCGCCAAACGGCAGGCGATCACCAACGCCGAGAACACCGTGTACGCCGCCAAGCGCCTAATCGGCCGAAAGTGGGACTCACCGCAGGCCAAGAACTCTCTGATGGCCTGCAGCTACACCATCGTGGAGGGCCCCCATGGCGACGTCCGGGTACGTCTTCGTGACAAGACCTACTCTGTCCCAGAAATCAGCTCGATGGTCCTTCAAGAGATGAAGATCATCGCCGAAGACTATCTCGGTCAGTCGGTCACAAAGGCCGTGATCACCGTGCCAGCCTACTTCAACGACAACCAGCGACAGGCGACGAAGGACGCAGGAGCCATCGCCGGCCTGGATGTCATTCGGATCATCAACGAGCCGACTGCTGCAGCGCTCGCTTACGGCTTCGGCCGCTCTCTGGACAAGACCGTCGCTGTCTACGATCTGGGCGGGGGGACTTTCGACATCAGCATTCTCGAGATCGGCTCGCATGGCGTCTTCAAGGTCATCAGCACGACGGGAGACACCTTTCTAGGCGGCGAAGACTTCGACACCCGCGTTATCGACTGGCTGGTACAAAGCTTCAAAGAGGAGCACGGGATAGACTTGAGGGAGGACCGAATGGCACTGCAGCGCCTCCGCGATGGTGCCGAAAAGGCCAAGTGCGAGCTCACCAGCGTGTCGGAAACGGAGATCAACCTACCCTTCATCATCTCGACTGGCAGAAACGAGGCGTTGCACCTGCAGCGGTCCATCTCTCGCAATACGCTCGAGCGATTGACCGCGGATCTCGTACAGAGAACAGTCGACATCTGCGCCCAGGCGCTGGACGACGCGAAGCTAGACCTCGACGAGCTGGATGACGTCATTCTCGTGGGCGGCATGACAAGGATGCCAGCGGTTCAGCAGGCCGTCTCATCGTTCTTCCAGAAGGAACCGAACCGCGGAGTCCACCCCGACGAGGTGGTTGCTCTGGGGGCGGCGATACAGGGAGCTGCTCTCGTCGAGGACAAGCACGAGATGATCCTCCTCGACGTGACGCCGCACGCGCTCGGGATCATGACCTTCGGAAGCCACTTCGAGGAGCTGATCCCTCAAAACACGACGGTTCCAACGAGCCGAGCGAAGATCTTCACCACCAGTCGTGACAACCAAACGGCAGTGAAGATCCTCGTAATGCAGGGGGAGAGCAAGAACGCAGATGAGAACGAGCTACTCGGGGAGTTCATCCTGACTGGGTTGCGCCGCGCGGTGAAGGGTGAGGTGGAGATCGAGGTCACGTTCTCCATCGACACGAATGGGATAGTCAGCGTGCATGCGAAGGACCTGGAGACAGGGCAGGCACAGTCCATCCAGGTTACGGCATCGAGCGGCCTCACCCAGGACGAGATTCGCAGCATGATGTCCGACGCGGAAGACTACTTGGTGGAACGGCGCACCGACGAAGCGTTCGAGGGCGCAAGGCAGACCGTCGAGACACTCATCGACGAGGTCACGCGAATGTTCCCGGAGATTGAGAGTGTAGTGGGGGGGTCGGACTTCGGGCGAGAGGCCCTCTCCAAAGCCCACCGGGTCGTGGACGCTTCCAAGCGCGCCCTCCAGTCCCGAGAGACCCAAGCGGTTCAGGCCCAGATCGAACAGCTTCAGCGCATCCAGCGCATGTTCAAGGGCGTGACGTCCCAAACCACCTGAGTCGCTCCACTTCCGGAACCAGCATTCTCATGGGTCCCAACGATCCCAACCAGAAGCGCCGCCCGCTCTCAATCCCGCCAAAGACACGCGAGCTGGACGACGAGTGGGGCGAAGACATCTTCGCCGGGACCTTCTCCATGTCGTCCGAAGACACCGACGAGCAAGATGAGGAGGGCGATGCGCACGATCGCATTACCGCTGTCCCCGCCCTCCCCCCCGACGAGTACGTGGCACGGGCAATGGCGGACGCTCAAGGCGCGACGGCACAGGCCCTCCGTGCCGATCCAGCGCCCGGCGCAAACAAATGGCCCGACACGCTCGCGGCGGAGCTCGGGATATCGGGGCGGCCCCACGGGCCGCGGCGCTATTCGGATTCGCTCGACCCACCGCTGCCGGAGACACTTCCGCCGGAGGATCTGATCCCCGACTCCGACCGCATCACCATCGAAGCGCCACTGCCCGAGCTGGACGACGTGGATCTCGAGTTGGAGGACGACCTAGACATCTCTACTCCCGTCCGGCAGCTTTCGCTGTCGGACGACCCGGGAGGCAGCGGCGGACGTCCACGGCAGGCGCCTCGCAAACAGGTGGCGGCGACGGGAGAGCCCGACGTGGCGCAGGGGCTCAGCGTGTCCGAAGAGTTTCAGCTCGAGGCAGTCGATGATCCGCCCCCCAGCCCCCCCGAGGACGAGCTACTCGCCCGCTGCAAAGACAGCTACGCCGTCGGTGACTTCACCGGTGCACTCGAGGCTGCCGAGCAGCTGCTCGCCAAAGATCCGATGGATCTGGAGGCGGCGCGGTACGCACAGAGCTGTCGAGACGTCCTGACCGAGATGTACTCCGCCCGAGTTGGCTGCTTCGACCAGGTCGTCGAGGTCTGCGTCAGCTCGGAACGCATCCGTTGGCTATCGCTCGACCACAGATCGGGCTTCCTTTTGTCACTTGTGGATGGGTCGTCGACCGTGGAGGAACTGCTCGACATCAGCGGCATGCCGGCACTGGACGCGCTGCGCATCCTGGCCGAGCTCACTGGTCAGGGCATCCTCCGGATGAAGCGACGTTGAATGCGGAAGGCTCACGCCGCGTACCAGGCGTGCCACCGCCGCGCCAAACCCTGCGCGTTGCACTGCCTGGCGAGTGCCGTTATCCTGCTTGCCGCTTTCGCCGTGCAGCGCGAAGCCGCTGCTCGCTGGCTATCGCTATGGACCGTTCCCTCGTCGCCGACCACTGGCGCGACAGCGGGGGCCGCGCATGACCTCGTAGCGAGCACCTCCACGCACCGCGGGAGCGAGCCGACGGCAAGATACGAGCTAAAAGCCACGCTCGATGCTGAACGACGTTCCATCACCGCCGCCGGCACCATCCGATGGACCAATACGTCCAGTCGTCCACAGTCGGAGCTGTGGTTCCACCTGTACCTCAACGCCTTCAGCAGCGAGGAGACCCGATTCATGCGCTCGGCGCCCGCTGCCCACCGAAGTGCACCCTCCCTCGGTGAACGCGGTTCGATCGAAGTGCTTTACCTCAGGGCACGCGAGCTCGGCGGGGGCGAGCTTTGGTCCGGGGCCGCTTCCCACAGCCCAGGTGATCCTCTGGATGCCACCGACATCGTCGTGCCACTGCCGCACGCCGTGCCGCCCGGCAGCACTGTCCACCTCGAGATGGGATTCAAAGCCACGCTGCCCCGGCTGGTGGAGCGAACCGGCTTCGTAGACGACTTCTTCATGGTGGCGCAGTGGTATCCAAAACTAGCTCGTCTCGAGCCCGACGGCACCTGGGCGCATTTCGCGTTCGACTCCCAGGCAGAGTTCTACGCCGACTTCGCGACCTATCGCGTGATACTCGATGTTCCCGCCGAGTACGTGGTCGCTGCGACGGGGCGGCGGCTGCAGACTACTCAGCGGGGAAAGCGGCGCATCGAGGAGTTTCAGGAAAGGAGAGTCCACGATTTCGCTTGGGCGGCATGGCCGCACTTCGAGACGGAGACGTTCGCCACCGCCGGGGTGCAGGTGACGCTGTACGCGCCGCCAGGGCATGGCTACGCCCGTGCCGCCACCAAGCACGCTATTCGGAACGCCCTCCCGCATTTCGAGCACCTCTACGGCCCCTACCCTTACGCGAACTTGCGCGTGGTGCACCCACCCTCGAAGGCGGCTCCGGCGGGTGGTATGGAGTACCCAACCCTCATCACCACCGGTGGTCACTGGGTGCTTCCTGGTCTCGGGATCCGGTCCATCGAGACGGTCACCATTCACGAGCTGGCTCACCAATGGTTCTATGGACTCGTGGCATCGGACGAGCGACGCTGGCCTTTCCTCGACGAGGGACTCGCCACCTACGCCGAGATGCGAGCCCTGGAGGGCATCTACGGGCCCGGCAGCAGCATTTCCGTCGCCGCCCTACGCGTCTCCCGCCTCGCTGAGCTCCGCTCAGTTGCCGCCTCTGCTCCCATCGAACCGTCGTCTCAACCAGCGGTAGCCTTCGATGGCTTCGCGGAGCTCGGTGCTTTGGCATATGCGCGTCCCGCTGTGGCACTCGAGACACTGGCGAGGGTCTACGGACGGGCGCGAGTTCAGGCGGCCCTCGCTGCCTACGCGACCGACAACAGATTCCGCCACGCGACTCCGGAAAACCTACTGCGCTCCGTACGGCAGGAGGTCGGCTCCGAAGCAGCTCTCGCCCTGCGACGTGCGCTGCTCGAAGGGGCAGATCTGGATTTCGAGGTCGCAGGGTGGGATGCCAGCACTCGAGATCCGAGCGGTTCGGTCGAGAGTCGGATCCTGATCCGCCGCAACGGCGCGCTGGAGCTTCCGGTCGAGATCCTACTGAAAGACCAGGACGGACAGTGCCATGCCCGAACCCTGGACGGGAGCAAGGAGACGCAGTGGGTGGTGCACCGGGGCTCGAGCCCGATCGCGAGCGTCGTGCTCGATCCCGAGCACCGGCTGCTGCTCGACCGGGCGCTGCTGAACAACGCCATGGCAGCTGCACCCCCAAGCTTCATCCGCCTCCAAGCCCAGTTGAGCCTGCTCGCTCAGCTGATGACCCTGGGGGCGACGCTATGACAGGGTTGCCGCGCGAAGTGGTTCGCCTCTGGGAACGCCGGAGGCTGCTCTTCGTTCTCATGGCGTTGGCGTTCGTGGCGGTCTGGGCCCTCGCGCTGCCAACGCTTCAGGTAGTCAGAGGCTCAGGGCTTGCAGGATATCCGGACGGAGACGAGCGCTTGTTCGAACCGGGAGGAATGTTGCTCCTGGAGCTCCTACGAGTCGCTCGCCCAGCCATCGCCGCGGCCCTCTGCACCACGGCTGGCTTGGCGCTCGGTCTGGCGTTTGTCTCCCCCTTCGCCCTGACAGCGTGGTTTGGGTTTGGCGGCGGTGCCCATCCGGCAGGGGTCCGCTCCCGACTGCTGATCGCCGTGAGATCCTACCCCGCAGCCTTGGGAATCTCTGGTCTGGCATGGCTGGTTCGCGCCTCGTGTCTTCTCGGGGGAGCGCTGCTCGCGGAAGCCACGTGCAGCCCGGGCGCGCCGGGGCGCACCGCAGCGTGCGTCGCAGTGCTAGCGATCGCACTCGCCCCAATGGCGCTCACCCCGCCCCTGCGCGATCTGGCCATCGCGGACGCGGTGCTCCGAGGCGCGTCCGCCGTTGATGCCCTTGGCCGCGCGTGTCGGGTAATGTGCGCGCTGGGCTGGCCGCTGCTCGCCTGGCATCTCGCCTTGCAGAGCTCACTCGTTATCGTGGGACTCTTTGCAGCATATGGTCCCATCTGGTTCGACCTGGCGGCGCCGGGCGCCGGGCGCACCTTCGCCTACTTGCTTACAGCGCAAAGCATGCTCGTCGTCTCCATCCTCCTGCGATGTCTGTGTCTCGAACGGGCATACTTGACGCTGGTCGACGGTAGCAGCCGCTGACGCAACACCAAAGGTGGTTTTCGCTCTGCGGCAGGAACCCTCAAGCGCGCGCACCGACCGCTTGCCTGTAAAGCTGCGCATAGCGCCGCGCCGCCCTCTCGCAACCGAGATCCAGCCGCATGACCCTCCGGCGGAGGGACGCGAAATCTCGGGACGAGTACGCGGCCACCGCTCGGGCGATTGTTGCGACGAACGACCGCGGTGTCGGCTCGTCGTAGAGAAACCCCGTACCGGTGGTCAGCGCCGCGTCACAGTCGACCACGCAATCACGATGCGCACCGACGGCGTAGACGATGGGGACTGCCCCATACCGCTGCGCAGTCATCGCAGTGAGACCGTTCGGTACGACCGGGGACGGCACCACCGCCAAATCCGCCGCAGCGAGCAATCGGTGCATGAAAGCCTCCCCACCTTCCTCGTCGACATAACGCACGGACGGGTGGCGCTTCTGCACCATTCTGACCTTCTGGCAAAGCGCCGGTGTCCCTTGCACCCCAGCGATCACCCAGGCAGCACTCAGCTTGCTCAAGCTTACCAGCGCGCTGGCAACCAACGAAGCAGACTCCTCGGACGCACGGTCATCGAGCAGCGCCACCAGCGGTACGTCGAGCTCCAGCTCCAGCCCTAGATCACGAAGTAGTGTCGCTTTCGAGCGTCTCTTGCCACCTGTCTCCTCCGCATCGTAGCGACTGTCGATGAGCGGATCCGTCGCAGGATTGTAGACCGAGTAGTCTACTCCGTTGAGGATTCCCACGATGGACTTGTTCGCGGCTCGCACCGCGCGAGCCACACCCTCCGAGATCCCGCCTCCGGTGAGCTCTGCCGCATAGCTGGGCGAATCGGCGGTCACGACATCCGCACGCGCGATGCCTGCCTCCAGCGCCGAGAAAACACCATTCGTCAGCAGGCCCTCATCGCGCGCCACCTCCTCCGTCAGGCCGAACGCGCCGAGGTCGTCCGCAGGGAACTGCCCGGTTTCACCACCATCGTGAACAGTGAGAACCATGGGCAGATCCGGCCCCGGCTCGAGCCGCGCGAGCAGTGGCACCATCGCCGAGGGCCAATCATGTAGATGGACCAAATCGAACGCGTGGCCCTGCTGTGCGCGTTGGCGGATCAGGGCCGCAGCTGCCTGAGCGAGCAAACCGAAGCGCTTTGCGTTGTCAGGATGAGGGCGACCGTGCTCGTCCGCGAAGACGCCGGGCCTGTCGTACAGGACAGGGGCGTCGAAAGCGACGAGCTTGACCCCGGAGGGCAACTGCCCGTCGAAGACGGTCACCTCGCCACCGGTTCGCAATGGGAGCGCACTGAGCCGCCGTGCCAGCTGGCACGCCCCTTCCTCGAGCGCGGGATACCGCGGCATGGCTAGAGTCACCTCGTGACCCAGCTGGCGAAGCGACTTCGAGAGTGCCCCGACCGCGTCTGCTGCTGACGTGGCACGAGCGTGCGGGGACAGCTCCGCCGCAACCATGAGAATTTCCATCGACGAGCCGTCTACCACATGCCTCGCCCAATGGATCAGGCTCTGCCCCCTCCGCGGGAAGAATCTAGATCGCCAGCCGAACAACAGCAACACCGGCCACCCGGACACTTCACGAGATCACGGCCCTGGCCCATGCGGAGAGTCGCAACTCTCCGAGCCCCGCTGGCCATCCGTCGCGCACCGAGTAGGCTCCCGCCGCCATGGACGAGCTCGTCGAAAAAGCAGCCATCCTTCACGAAGCGCTCCCGTACATCCGTCGCTTTCACCGCAGGACGTTCGTCGTGAAGTACGGCGGGCACGCAATGATCGACGAAGACCTGAAAGAGAGCTTCGCGCGAGACGTCTGCCTGCTTCGATACGTTGGGATCAACATGGTCGTCGTGCACGGCGGAGGGCCCCAGATCAACGCGACCCTGCAGCGAATGGGCATCGCGTCGACCTTCAGCGCCGGCCTGCGCATCACGGACGACGATACCATGGACGTGGTGGAGATGGTGTTGGCCGGTAGCCTCAACTCCAGCATCGTCAGCATGATCTGTATGCACGGCGGCCGCGCTGTCGGCCTCAGTGGCAAGGACGACCGCTTCATCCGCGCACGACCCAAGGAGAACGTCACCGCGATGGACGAGGCGGGCAACTCCATTCAGGTCGACCTCGGAAGAGTTGGTGAGATTCGTGAGGTCAACGCTACCGTCATTCAGCAGCTGATCGCCAATGACTTCATACCAGTGGTGTCACCGATTGCGGTCGATGACTCCGGTCGTGCCCTGAACGTGAACGCGGACACCGCCGCCGGCTGGATCGCGAAATCCCTGGGCGCGGCAAAGCTCATGCTCATGACCGACGTGGAGGGGGTCAAGGACCAAACGGGGGAGCTAGTTCCGTCCCTCAGAGCGCGCGACGTGGAGCGGATGATCTCGAGCGGAGACATCAAAGGCGGCATGATCCCCAAGGTACAGTGCGCGGTGGATGCCGTGGACAACGGCGTCGAGAAGGTCCACATCGTGGACGGCCGGCGCCGGCACGCGCTGCTGCTGGAGATCTTCACCGACTCTGGCGTGGGAACCGAGATACGACGCGTCAGAGAGCCGTGAACGAGCGGGTCGAGGCCCCAGTATTCGTCGAACGGCCCACGGGTGTAGCGCCGGACGCGATCCTGCGCGTCTTTCGAGTTCCGCCTGAGTGCGCCGGGCAGCGAGTGGACGTCTTCATCCAATCGCGTCTACGCAACACGAGCAGGACGCGCGCCCGCCTGATTGTGGAAAATAGCGGGTACAGCCTCGAAGGCCGGCGCCTGAAGCCAAGCGAGCGTGTCCGGGCGGAGTCCCACGTCGCTCTTTGGCGCCCGCCCCTCGCCGAGGACCGTACCCTCGTGCATATCCCTGTCCTCTATGAGGATCCCTATCTCCTCGCCGTGGACAAACCACCACTCATGGCGGTCCACCCAACGGCGCGGTACTGTCAGAGCACCGCGCTGCGGCAGCTCGAGACCGCTTACCCGCACCAGTTCCTCTCCTTGATTCATCGTCTGGACAGGGAAACTAGCGGTGTCCTGCTCGTCGCTCGCACACCGGAAGCAGATCGTCAGTTCAAACGCCTTCTCGAGGATCGCACCGTGCTTGGGGCACGCGCGGCATCGAGCATGGCAAAAACCTATCTTGCAATCACCTGGGGCGTCCCCGACCCAGGTGACTATCGCATGCCTCTGGAGCCGGATTGCGAGAACCCGCTGCGCGTCAAGATGCGAGTGGCCAGACACGGAGCGGGCCTCGAAGCGCACACGAGCGTCGCCGTCCTCGAACGCGCCGAGGGATACGCCCTCGTCCAATGCGAGCTGCATACTGGACGGCAGCACCAGATTCGCGTGCACCTGGCGGCGGCAGGCTGCCCGATCGTCGGCGACAAGCTCTACGGCCCAGACGACCGAATGCTGGCGCGTGCGGCCGATGGCCTGCTCACCGATGAGGACGCGCTGGCCCTCGAGTTGCCCCGCCACGCCCTCCATGCGTACCGCTACGAGTTGCGCCATCCACTGACGGGCTCGTGCTTGACCCTTGAGGCACCCTTGCCGGCAGACCTCCGCGAGTTCTGGGAAAGCCGAGCGGGGTACGCATTGGAACCTGCTGATTCCTCGGCATAGACAGCCGTCAAGCCAGCACCCGGCTGTGCCACCGTCGTGCGGTCTCCTTCTTGACGTACCGTCCGGCCTCGCAGGATAACTGTTGACGTGAGCAGTTCACGGCGATAGCCGACGCCACCATGACCATCCGCTGTGCGCTACTCAGTGTCTCCGATAAGTCCCATCTCGCCGAGTTCGCCCACGCGCTCGTCGAACGCGGCGTCACCATCCTGTCCACGGGAGGAACACTGAAGGCTTTGCGAAGCGCCGGTGTGCCGGTCAGCGCCGTCGAGCAGTACACGGAGTCGCCGGAGGTCATGGGTGGGCGTGTCAAGACCCTTCATCCACGAGTCCACGGCGGCATCCTGGGCCGTGAAGGCGTCGACGATGGAGACCTCGCACGGCTCGGAGGGCGCTGGATCGACCTAGTCGTCGTCAACCTCTATCCGTTCGAGCAGACGCTTGCGAACCCCGACGCCACTGCTGACGACCTCATCGAAAACATAGACATTGGCGGCCCCAGCATGCTGAGGTCTGCAGCAAAAAACCACCGCCGGGTCGGAGTCGTCTGTGATCCATCCGACTATAGGAGGGTGCTGACCGAGCTGAATCAGAACGGCGAATTGACAGCTAGTACTCGTGAATGGCTCGCTGCCAAGGCTTTCTCCCATACTGCGGCCTATGACGCAGCGATCAGCGGATGGTTGAGCTCCCAGGGAGAGTCCGACGGATACCCTCGAACCCACACAGTCGTCCTGGAGAAATCCTACGGCCTGCGATATGGCGAAAACCCTCACCAGTCCGGGGCGTTCTACAGAGAACGATGCGCCCCACCGGGTGCTCTGGCACGCGCCGAGAGTGTCGGAACCGGCGCGAAGGAGCTCAGCTTCAACAATCTCGTCGATGCCGACGCGGCCCTCGACGCAGTTCGGGAGTTCGACGAGCCAGCCGCCGTGGTCGTCAAGCATTCGAGCCCCTGCGGCGTCGCGACTGCCGCGACGCTCGCCACAGCCTACCGCGCGGCTCGGGAGGCCGATGCGATGAGCGCGTTCGGCGGGATCGTAGCGCTCAACCGCTCCGTGGATGCGGAGACCGCCTCCCTGCTCGCAGAGACATTCCTCGAGTGTATCATCGCTCCGTCCTTCGACGAGGCGAGCCTCGAACTACTACGAAAGAAGCCGCAGGTTCGCCTACTCTCACTGGGAGGGTGGCTCGACAGCGCCCACGTAGCCCTTCAGTACAAGCGCATCGGTGGCGGATTCGCGGTTCAGTCCCGCGATGCGTCCGCTCCCGGCGAGGTGCAGCGGGGCCATGTCGTTACGACCCGTGAGCCAACCCTCGCCGAAATGAGGGCCTTGGATTTCGCCTGGCGCTGCAGCAAGCATGTCAAGAGCAATGCCATCGTCTTGGCTAGGGCGGCGGAGGAGGGGCACCTCTGTGAGACCACCGGGATCGGCGGAGGTCAGACAGCCCGAGTCACCGCAGTCGAGATTGCATGTACCAAGGCGGGCCCGCGCGCCAACGGGAGCGTTCTGGCCAGCGACGCATTCTTTCCATTCCCCGACGGACTGGTCGCCGCCGCGAAAGCGGGGGTGACCGCGATCGCCCAGCCGGGCGGGAGCAAGAAGGACGAAGAGGTGATCGCCGCCGCCGACGCTGCTGGCATGACCATGGTATTCACCGGCGTCAGGCACTTCCGCCACTGACGCGGCGGACTGCCCTTTGCTCGGAGTCGGCGCGCGACGGCTACAAACTTGGCCCCTGCTGCAGCGGTATGCCAAGGCAGTCGTCGCGCTTCGATAACTAGGTCTCGGCGAAAGGCAGCCACGCGCCATGAATTTAGTCCAAGCCTCCTGCTCCGTGTGCGGCCAGCAGTTCGCGCCGCAGTCAAGCTACCAGGTCGAGGAACGCACCGTTCGAGGCGAACGGGGTGAGTTCGTCGTCCACAAGGTGCATTTCTGTTCACGAAAATGCCTCGAGCAAAGCCTACTTGGGCAAGAGGCCCCGCCGCCCGCGCAGTGCACGGCTTGTGGACGTGAGTTCCATGTCGAGCTCGTGTCCCAGGTAATATTCCTCCGAGGAAAGCGGCAGTATGCGTGTAGCAGTGCGTGCCGTGCCGTGTTGATCGAGCCCAGTCGCTATCGCAGCCTCGCCGACGGGATAGCAGCCGAAGCGTCGCGCTCGCTCCCGGCCGACCCCGAGGAGCCCTCCGATGGTTTCTCCGCCCTGGCCCCCACAAAGGCTCCCGCGCCGACGCAGCCGCCTCCTGCACGGCCGTCACCGCGAACCGTCGCCCCTGCACAGGTCGTCCCGCTCATGACGACACCCGCCAATAGTCAGGCACCAGTGGCGTGGAGGAGGATCGAAGCAGAGCTGGCCGGTGCGCCCAAGACGCTCGCTATCTTCAATCACAAGGGCGGCACGGGAAAGACGACCACGGCCGTCACATTGGCATACGGGCTCGCCGCACGTGGACGACGCGTGCTGCTCGTCGACACGGATGGTCAAGGGAACGTCGCCGTCTCTTTCGGGTTGAAGCCGACGCGCACGCTCTATCACGTCTTGGTGCTCGGCCAGAGCTACGATCAGGCAGTTCTGCAAGCACGACCAGGGCTGGATGTGCTCCCGTCGAACGAAACCCTCGCGGCTGCGGAGCTTTACCTCGCGGGACGTCAGCAGCGGGATCGTGTGCTCGCCACGCGCCTCGCCGCGGCAAAGAACGACTACGACCACGTCATCGTCGATTGCTCCCCGAGCTTGTCATTGATGAGCCAGAACGCGCTCGTCTTCGCTGATGCCGTCCTCTGTCCCGTTGCCTGCGACTATCTCTCGCTGATCGGCGTGCGCCAGGTGTTGAGAACGATCAAGCAGGTCAATCGGCACTTGAACCACCCCGTCCGCTTGTGGGGTGTCTTACCGACAATGTTTGACTCGCGCGCGCTTGTTTGTCGCGAGGCGCTCGACACGATGCGCCAGCACTTTGGCTCCCGGTGCTTGGCGCCTGTACGCAACACGATTCGAGTGAAAGAGGCGCCTGCCCAAGGCCAGACGATCCTCGAGTACGCGCCGAGTTCGAGCGCCTCATCAGACTATACGCAGGTCATCGAACGGCTCGTCCAGGGCGAGCCAGAACAGCCGTTGCAGCGAGCAGGAGGAGTGGCGTGAGCGAGAGAAGCAGCTTCCAGCAGGCCGCGGCTCGGGTGCTGGATCCCGAGGAGGTCGAAGGAGTCCTGTCGTCCAGCTTCTACTACGACCGGGCGAAGACGGTCACCAAGCCCGCACGCGAAACGAAGCCGACGCACTACAAGGTCATCTGCATTTCGATGTACACGGACGACTTGAAGAGGCTCGATGCGATGGTAGATGATCTGAAAGCACGTGGGATGACCAAAGCCAATCGCAGCGCCCTCATCAGGTATGCTCTGACTGCTCTCGATTTGGATTCGGTACCTCGCGGAATCTAGCAATGGCATCGCCCGCCGCGGCAGGAGGGGGCGTTCCAGCGCGCGAGGAATCGGCCGCCTGGGCACGGTCACTCGGCGTCTCCACTGACGCCGTGCTGCTCGTCCTCGAGTGCGATACCATCGACCTCCACATCGACTCCTTCATCTGGACCCGGCTCTTCGGCTACGAGCTCCGACAGCGGCACCCGGATGGATACCCGTTTGCGGGAGCCCTCCTGGGGCACGCCGACTCCCCACGCATCGCCGCCTCAGGCATGTCGGGCGCGGTCTGGATCGTGACCACGAATCCGCTGCGCTCCCGCTCGGGCATGGCCCGCGTCACCAGGGCAAACATCGAGGCTCTCGCCAGCACGCTCGAAAGCAGCCCCGTCCCGACTTCCGTCGTACGCTCGGCGTCGCAGTACGCCGCAGCTCGCGCAGAGGGCCGCCATGCTGCCTTCATCGGAGTTCAAGGGGCGAACGCCCTCGTCGCAGATCCCCATCTCGTGGAAGGGCCCCTTGGCGATCTCCTCACCTTGGTTACTCTCGTCCATCTCTCCTCATCGTCTGTCGGTGTGACCAGCTCCCCGCTTGCTCTCGGGCACCGAAGCGGGCTGGGCGTAGACGCGAACGCCCTGATGGAGCGATTGGCGCACAAGCGGATCCTCGTCGACCTGGCACACATCAATCCGCCTGGATTCTGGGGGTGCATCGCCGGATACGATCCGACGCTACCGCTCATCGTGAGCCACACTGGAGTAGGAGCCGTGCACCCTCATTGGCGCAATCTGGATGATGCCCAAATACGGGCCGTCGCGGAGCGCGGTGGCGTCGTCGGAATCATGTTCCACGCGCCATTTCTGTCCAAACGGTGGAGAACCGCGACGAGTGCAGCTGTCGTCGACCACATCGCGCATGTCATCGACCTCGTCGGCGACGAGTTCGTGGCGCTCGGAAGCGATTGGGATGGCGCGATCCTTCCGCCCCATGATCTGCGAAGCTGCCTTACGCTACCGCGCCTCGTCCAGCGCATGCTCGACAGGGGTTGGGAAGCCGACCGAATTCGGAGAGTATTGGGCGGGAATTTCCTGCGGGTGCTGGCGCAGCTGCGACCATGACCGGAACGCGGAACGCTCGGACGGATCACCGCGACGCCACATCGAGTCAGAAGCAAGCACTCTCATCGACCCCGTCTTCGTCCTCGTCGTCGGAAGCATCCTCATTGGGTTCGAGGTCTGCCATGGTCAGCTGAGGCAGCCGGCGCTTCCCGACTGGGCCCTCATCGACGTAATCGCGGAGCGCCATCATATCCCGGAGCGCCTCGAGCTTGGCGAGCGCCTTCACCTCAACTTGACGGATCCGCTCACGAGTCAGGTTCATGATGGCTCCTACGTCCTCGAGCGTCGTGCCTCCGCGGTCAGCCACGTCCAACGCACAGGATTCACCCATTTCCCAAACCTCCAGATCGGGGAAATTCAGCTTGATGGCCCCAGTCTTGGGCGATACGTCGATGTAGAGATGGTGTTTGCATGACACGTAGGGACACGGGCGAGGCCCGTCCACGCACTCGGCACGTGTCCTTGGCTTGAAATAATCCATCTCCGGATAGAGGAGGCGCCCCATCTCAAGTTCGCGCTTCGTCATCCGCTTGACGCTGATGGTGCGGGCTCGGACGTCTCGCTTGCGCCTCGATCGGCGCTGCTCGCGGGTGATTCGTTCGACGGGTTCGGTCGCCTCCTGCGAAACCCCACAATCGTCTATGGCTACGGCTGTTGCGAGTCGTGTATGCATGAAACAGTGCCTCCCGGGACCATTCTTCGGCGTCGTCATCCTTGACCAAGGCAGGCCTGGTGCGCCCGAGCGTTCGACGCACCGCCAGCCCCCGCCGCCGCCAGGATGCCGCGAGCAGATTGAGCCTCGGACGCAATCATCACGAAGCAGCCACCCTCTCTACCTGATGTCGCGCGGTGAGACGCGACTCGATACCGCGAAGACGCGCCATCAGATCCCGACTGAGCGTGCGAGCATCCCCGACCTGGCGGGCCACCGCTTGCGCATAGGCCTGACCCTTTCGCTCCCGAAGCACGCGATCGATCTTCTCGAAGATGCTCGACAGAGTAGTATCGAGCTGCTCGATCTCACTGCGCATAAACAGGAACTCGCGCTGAATCTGCTCGATCGTGTAGCTTTGCGCCATCATGGCTTTGATGCGAAGGATCTGGCGAACGACGGAGACCGGATACACTCCCTGCGATCCCTGGTGCTTGCCTTTTCGCCCCACTCTGACGCTTCTCGGGAGCAACCCCAACTGGACGTACTTGCGTAGCGTGGCTTCGCTCAACCGGATCTGATGGCCTGCAAATAGCTCGAGAATCTCCGCAGATGTGAGACCAGACGCATGGCGCGTCTCGATGCGCTGAAGCACATTGTCTTCGATCGTGTTCATCGTCGGTCCCTCGAGGCGATGCCCTGGTCAGTCTCGGTGTGTCGGAACGAACGCGAATATATTCTACTGAGTGGAGTGACCAAAACGAATTCCACGGCGATTTTTGGGCATAGAGGGGAGCCGCTCCATGTTTGCTCGATTGCGCTTCCGCTGAGACAAATAATGTCATGGCGAATGAATTGTCCATGGAGCCAATTCAGCATCCATCGGCGCGCCCCCCCACGTTCACCGATCGGCCGCTCGATCACGCTTCGTCCCGACCGGATTCGCAGTACTCGGGGCCGCAGTCCTCGGACAGACTGATGAGTCACTTGCCGGAACGGTCCAGCCCGCCGAGTGGCAACACTGATCGAACGCTCAGTCTTCCATTCCCTGCACCTTCAGCGGCTCCTCGTGGCCCGCGCAGCGACAACCCTCCGGATCCTTACGGATTCCGCACTGGGAAGGTGCGGCGCGCCGGCTGCTTCGACGAAGGGGATGTCAAAGCCTGACAAGTTGGGCGTTGAGAGGTAGCGTTGCGCGGATGCCGGAACTCGCGGAACGCGACGTGAAAGCTGGAGGAGTAAGGCTGCGCGTCCTGGACGTTGGCAGCGGCCCCCCTGCCCTTCTCCTGCACGGCCTCTTCTCGGATCATACCGCCTGGGTGCCGGTGGTCGAGCAACTCGCACCGGAGTTCCGCCTCATTGCCCCGGATCTTCCTGGATTCGGAGAGAGTGAGAAGCCCCCGGTCAAGCGGTTCCCTTACGACATCGATGCTTTCGTCGAGTGTATTGCGGACCTCTACGCGGCCCTCGGCCTTGGCCCCGCAACGGTGGTCGGCCACGGCCTCGGTGGCGCCGTTGCCCTGTCGCTCAGTACGCGATACGGCGAGCTTGTCTCTCGGCTCGTCCTCATGGATGCACATTGCTACCCTGCACGACTCAACTTGCAGTGGCGCCTTGCACTGCTTCCTGTCGTCGGCTCGATCGGTGTAAGACAACTCGTCGGGCGAGCCGCGTTTCGAGCCATCTACCGCGATCGGCTGATGGGTCCCCGCACATCAATTCCCTTGGAGCGGATTGACCACCACTACGCGCGGTTCAGTGTCCCGCCCGCGAGAGAGAGCGCTCTGGCGACGCTGCGCGCCACTCATGACGCTCGCAGCATCGTCGCCCAGACGGGTCGCGTCACGGCGCCCACTCTGGTGATCTGGGGTAGGCACGACAAACTGTATCCAGCGGCGCACGGTCAGCGCCTCGCGCGCGAGATACGCCACGCGGGTTTCGAGCTACTCGACGCGGGACACAGTCCTCACGAGGAAGCCCCTCAAGTGGTAGCAACAACGCTGCAGCGCTTCATGCGAGCAGAGCGACCGTCGGGCGAGGTGCGGGTTCCCCGTACCGAGTCGGTACCCAGCATTCCTCCGCAGCGGAGTTCGGGATGAGGCGCCTTGGGCATCCTTGCGCAAGCTGGCGAACACCTGCTCGATGACTGCGCCCTCGAAGCCATCCAATTGCTCAGTCGACAGGAAAGGACGCTGTCGTTGGCTGACCGGTGGCTACTGGCGACGTGAAGGGAGGCCCAGCCGTGCCGGTCTGCTTCGCACCTCGTAGCGGGCTTCCAGGTCGCCGTAGAACCTGATCGCCGTTCTCGACAGGGCCTACCCCCGGCCCCTCAAGCAGCGAGTCCGAGAGGCCATCCCCACTTCGTGCCGAGCTGGATAGCTCGTGCTCAGCACTTCCGGCGGACACCGGCTCCCCTTCGGTCGGCGAGGCGTCGTCCGCCGCTACACCTCGTTCCAGGTCAGAGGAGCCTTCGCGCGCATCCGCACCGACACGGCCAGTCGCCGCTCCTCCATTCGGCATTCCCGCTGGCGCTCCCGATCCAACAGGACTTGCCGCTCCCCGCTTACCATCGCGCCCGTAGGACAAAAACAGGCTCGCCAGCACCACGGCGAGGGCTACCCCAAGAATTCCGGCGACTGCACGAGCCATCATCGCTCTGCGCCGTACCTGCTCGGGACTACGGACGAGCCCTGCTATCCGCTCGTATTCCTCGTCATCTGCGGACTCCTGCGTCGGCCCGTCCACGTCGTCAGCAAGCACTGCGCGGGGCTCCGCTGCACCGACGAAGAACTCGCGCTGCGATTCGACCAGGTCTTCCGTGGGCTCTTGACCAGCCTCGAACACCTGATCCGTTCGCGAACTCCCCCGCTCACCGCGCTCCACTGGCGCAGCTCCAAAGGGATAGGGCTTGGTCTCGTCTTGAGGGCTGAGCTCCGGGGCCTGGACAACCTCGCCGCGAGCCGAGGTGCTGCTTCCCGACGGCTCCTCGGTACGGGGCTCTTTTGCAGGCTCACCTACGGCGACATGCCGAATAGTGCGGACGCCACGGTCACCCTGGCCTACACCCAGTGAAGCCCCGGGCTCCGCTGCTGCTTGGCCTCGCTCGTGCCCTGCCCCGGCGCCCGATTCTGCCCCTGCAGCGATGACAGTCTTCGGCCCGATGCCGAGTTGCGTCCGACCTCGAGTGTCATCCAATGCGCGCACCGCCGGCGCGGGAGGCGGTGGCGGGGCGCTCGGAATGGCGCTGAAGGGCGGCGAATCCCTGCGTTCTGTCTGGCCAAGAGGCGAGAGCTGAGAGGGGGCGGGCTGTCCGTGGAAAGGTGCGAGCCCGAGCCGCGTACCGCCCCGCCATTGTGGGTCACCGTCAACTGGCGGCTCCGCATCGCCAACCGGTGCAGGCGACTGGTCCGCGACGGGCGGGCGCGCGTGCCACGCCTCCGCTGAGTTGACGAGATCTGGATTCGAAAGCGCCGCGTCCATGCTGCTGGGCTCGTCGCGATCGGTGCTCCGGGCCTCCGCAGGATCTCCGCCGGACGGAGGACTCTCACGAGATGGCTCTGGCTGGGACCGGCTCGCACGACCACCGGATCCTGAGGGTGCAACGGCAACGACCGGGGAATGCCTGCGGCTCGGCGATGACGCGCCCTGAAGCCCACTCAGCGTACCGTACCCATCGAACTCAGGCACCCTGCCCGCGGCAGCCGGAGGGACAAGCGAAGGCTCCACTGGCGGCGCGGAGGGACGCCAGGAGTGGGCCGGCTCCGACGAGAGTTTCGGCTCACTGCGCCCAGGAACCACCTCGTCGCCGGGATCGTATCGCCGCAAACTGGGGTCGTCGCCGCTGCTGGGGACGATGCTGTCGGGAGAGGCTCGATCGTGCGGCTCACTTACCTTGACCAGTCCCTCGAAATACAGCTTCGAGATAGTGGAGAGGGTCGACAGATCTTCGAATGGAGATTCGTCCACCACATCCATCAGCGCTCGCTTGCCGTCCAGCAGCTTGAGGATCCCATTCAGCTCATCCGGGATCTCGTTGAGCCGCTCGATGAGCACCTCGTGATCGACCTCGAAGACCGTATCGAGCGCCGGCAGCTGTTCGAGGAGACGCCCCCATTCATCGACCCGGCGCATGCCCTCCATGAGCAAGCCTTGAGTGGATGTCGGTATTATGTCGTCGTTGGTGACTGGACGGAACTCCACTTGAAAGGCTCCGTCCGTCCAGACGAGCGCGCGATAGACAGCTTCCTCGCCTCGCAGCCGCCCGAGATGCGCGTCCACCACCTTCCCGTCTCGGAAGAAGATGGTCGCGACACGTCCGTGCAGGTCACTGATCGTCGCGGCGCCGCTCTTTCGGCTTACTTCGAAGGTCTGGAGCAGATCCACGACGCCCATGTCCTGCAGCGATCCGCTGAGACGTGTGCGCGTGGGCGCGCCCGCTCCGTTCATGGCGAGCCGCTCTTGCGTTTGTCGCGCGAGCAGTAGGTTGACCCGCGCAATGAGCTCCCGCACGAATATGGGTTTCGTCAGGTAGTCCTCGACGCCAAGCTGCAAACCGCGAACCTTGTCCTCCGTGGATTTCTCGCTCGTGAGGAACACCACGGGGATTGCCCGGTACTCACCGTTGAGTTTCAAGCGACGTACGAGCTCGTACCCATTCAGGCGAGGCAATCGCGTATCTGTCAGCACCAAATCGGGCGCCGAGAGCTCGATCTTGGCCAACGCGTCCATGCCATCCGAAGCGGTGGTCACGCTGTATCCCGCCTTGCGAAGGCTCACTTCCAAGACCCGCACGCTTCTCGGGTCTGCATCCACTAGAAGGAGTTTTTGCTTAGCCACTAAGCCACCGTCATCGTCAGTCCGCGGATCATCCGCACCCTAGTCCCCCCGACTCGGCCCGGCGGGCTGCGCTCGTCATTGTGCCCAGGGATCGACGATATCGCCACCACCAAGCGTGGGTGCCCGCACTGCGGGGCGCGCCGGCTCGACGCTCTGCGCGGTGGCTGACGGGGCGGGGGGCGCACCTCTGCGCCTTGCCGAAGGACGTCCGGCCGTGGCTCGCCGCGCTGGCACGGACCTCACGGATTGCTGGCCCGCCGCCCATGCCGTTTGGGCACGTCCCTGCGTCCCCGATTCTGCGCCCGACCTCGGCGTGGTTGGCGCGCGCGGGGACTCGCGTGGTAACCGTAGCTCGGACCGGTCCGGAAGTACGGGCGGTGCTCCTTGTATGCCCTCCCGTGTGGAAAGGTCGCCCGGTGGCAATGTTGATTCAGCCGGCGGCACAGACGATCTGGCTGGTCCGAGTCTCGACTGCGGTGAGGATTTGGTTGCGGCCGCTTGGCTGTTGCGTCCTGGGGCCGTCAAGTAGATGAGAGCAAGGACGCCAGTGGCGCACGCCACCACCATCACCCACGCGAGCGTACCTTGCAAAGAAAGGCGCGGCCCCGACCCCGAACGCCACCAAACGATCCCACGGACCGGCCAAGTTTCAATGCGGCGCATTCGCGCCCGCGCCAACCCATCCTCGGGGACGGCTACCTCGACAGAACCGTCTAGGCGCTCTGTCGAGGACGTCTTAGGGGATTGCAGTTTCGGCTTCCGCGCCGGCGAGAGCGCTTGCGACACATTGTCGAGCGGCACTCCACGAGTTCGTTCAGCCCCTCTCTCGACCAGCCGCAAGGCCTGAGCCACCTCCTCCATGTCGCCGTAGCGTTCGTTCGGCATCTTCGCCAGGCAGCGCAGGATAATCTCCTCCAGGCCACCGAGCGAATCTCGTCCAAGCACTACACTTGGACGAACTGGGACGACGTGAATGTGCTGCGTCAGCACACCCATGTACGTGTCTGCCTCGAAGGGAGTCCGTCCAGTGGCCATCTCGTACATCACCACCCCTAAAGCATAGATGTCCACCCGCTGATCAAGGGGCTCACCAGCTGCTTGTTCCGGACTCATATAGTGTGGTGTCCCGAAGACCATACCGTCCCGCGTCAACCTGCTAGCCCCCGCTACCTTAGCGAGACCGAAATCAAGCACTTTCACGACCGGGTTGGACGTGTCCAGTCCTGCAATGTGTATGTTGTCAGGCTTCAGGTCACGATGGATGATCCTGGCCGCATGGGCGACCCCGAGTCCCTCGGCGACTGGTCGCGCAACTCGCGCCGTGTCGCGCGGACTCAGCGGGCCCTGCTCATTGATAACTCGGCTGAGAGCGCATCCCTGCAAGAGCTCCATGACGAAGTAGGGCTGTCCCGTCGGCAACTGGCCAAAGTCGGTGATCTGGACGATTGACGGGCTGTTCACGGAGGCGACCGCCTTGGCTTCCTGAATGAAGCGCGCCGACAGCGCCGGATCCGAGGCGAGCTCGTGCTTCAGGAGCTTCAGCGCGAAGCGTCGTCCCAAAGCACCGTGCACGGCCCGGTAGACCCTCCCCATCCCCCCCTCGCCAAGCATGCACTCTATCTCATAGCGACCATCTATGACATGGCCAATCATAGGATCCGTCGCTGGATCCCAATGGGGCGCGGGCGCCAACTGCTCCCCATCGAACGGGCAGAACCGGGCATCGCCGGAGAAGTGCTGACGGCACTGGGGGCACGCCTTGGCGAACCCACGGTGCGGCGCCCGCGGGCAAGGTGCCGTCGCTGCGGCTCGCTCCGCGTCCGGTTTCCGCGGCACGTCGGGGCCGGCGCGGCCGCGAAACTGCAACACAGTCTCCTCTTCGCGGTTCACGCGTAACCATGCCGCTGGATCGACACCACGCGCTCAACCACCAGTTCCCGCCAGGGGTGTGCCGCAAGAAGCGCAGAACTTCGCTGTCCTAGGATTCGCCGCCGAGCATTGCCGGCAAATGCTCGCAACCCCGCCGGCCAGATCTCCCGCAGGCGGCGCCGCACCCGCGCCAGCAGGAATCGGCGCCCCGCCAGCGCCGGGGGCCCCCCCCTGGGTGTAGGGAGCGCCCGGGGGAGAAGGATACGGTGGGTACCCGGGCGGTGGGTACCCGGGCGGTGGGTACCCAGGCGAGGGATACCCAGGCGGCGGATACCCGGGCGGCGCGTGCCCAGGAGGGGGGTACGCGGGTCCAGAAGTAGCACGAGCTCCGTAGCCCATACCTGCTCCAATACCCATTCCCGCCGCCAAACCGGCTCCGGTCAAGGCAGCGCCCGCCCCCTCCCCACCTTGAGCCATGCCTTCCCCCATGCCCATCATTGCTTCCGCGCCCGCATACTGCTGGTAGCGCCCCATATCGAGCTGCTGGAGGTAACGTGCGCGATTGGCAAACTCCTGATCGAGCTCGAATTGGCGTGCCTGCGCCTGCGCTTCAGCTTGCCCGACGGCAATCCGCGCACGCCGAGCGTCGATCTTCGCCTGCACAATTTGATCCTGGAACTCGTCGATGCGCGCCTGGTCCTCATCGGACAGATTGAGGTTCAGCTTGGCGATCTCGAGCACCTGCACACCGATCTGGGTAAGATCCGGGCAGTCCCGCACGATGGAGCGAGCAACGTCAGGGCCCGCGGTTCCAAAGTCCATCATCGTCAGCTCACCCAACCGAATCAGGCGCGTCAGGGTCGACCTCACGCCCATCATCAGCTGGTCGCGAACCCACTGCATGGCCCGGTCAGGATCGGCAGCACCAGTCTGCCCTACGAACTCCAGAACGAAGCGAATAGGGTCAACGACGCGAAAGGAATACGTGCCGAACGCGCGGGGATTGACCCTGATGTCGAGCTCCGGATCTCGCATCGAGCCGATCGGGCCACCGAATCCCTGACTGTACTGCGGCCGAGTCGTTACGAAGTAGAGCTCGCTGATGAAGACATTGCCGCCCGTGAAGCGGTCGACCAGAGCATTCAGGAAGGGGACGTTCTGCGTCTGCAGTGTGTGCCGCCCCGGCCCGAGCGCCCCAACATAGCGCCCGTCTTTGAAGAACAGCGCGACCTCGTCCGAATCCACCGTGAGCTGGCTCCAGAACGGAAAGGTCTGATCCGGGTGCTTGTAGACAACTCTATCTTTGAAAGCGTCGTCGCGTGCAATCATCATGCGCTGCACGCCGCCCTTGACGAAGTCCATGATACCCATCTTGCGACCTTCCTACTTTGGTGCTTCGGAACATGCGTTGGTGGACCCTCGGGGGGCCACCACCAAGGGAGCGTGACCGAATCCCCGGGCATTGAGGAGAATAGATGCGGGGCGGAAGGCCGGCAACCGGACCTCGCAGATACTGCGGCACGCCAAGACGGCGACTGACCGGTGGGGCCGGTCGGTGGAGTCCGGTCAGCCCCGGCCCCTGGCGACACCCGCTGGCGACACCCGCTGGCGATACCCGCTGGCGACAACCTCGCACAATGTCCTGTCCCGCTGCACGCGGTCGCGCGTATCATCGCGTAGGCCACCGCCATGAACGTCGATGCCGCCGCACTGCCTCCCGCCGCCCGTAAGGTCCTGAGCCCCGACGCGCCCGCGCCGATGCGAATGATGGCCGCAAAAGGCATCGTCCCGGGAGCGAAGCCCCCGGATCTCGTCGCCGTCATCGCAGTGCTGGCGGCGGACGCAGACCCCACCGTGTCGAGGACCGCCGAGGCAACGCTTGGGAATCTCCCCCGTCCCATGCTGGAAGGCGCGCTACAGGGGCAGCTTCAGCCGATTGCGTGCGCGGCCCTGGCAAGCCATTTCGCTGGCGACGCGGACGTCGTGGAGCGGTTGCTCCGGCACCCGAGCCTGCCGGCGGAGTCCCTGGAACTACTGGCCACCCGGGCAGACGAGTGCATCGGCGAGCTGATTGCGACAAATGAGCAGCGTCTCCTGGAGACCCCCCGAGCTATCGAGAAGCTCTATCTGAATCCTCGAGTGCGGATGTCGACGTCAAACCGTCTCATCGAGCTCGCGGTGCGCAACGGGCTGAGGCTGGCGCTGCCAGCCTTCGAGGAGGCAGCCGCTGCAATTCTCGACGAGTTGATCCCGGAACCGACGGGGGAGCCGACGATCGGGGATGAGTTGTTCCGTGACGTCGAACGCATCGCCAAGGCGACGGAGTTCGCCGATGGCGACGACACGCACGAGCTCGACGAAGAGGGCGCCGAGCAGGTACGGCAGAAATTCGTGCCGCTCTATGCGCGGCTCGGTCAAATGACCGTCACCGAGATGATCCGACGCGCCACGCTCGGCACTTCCGCAGAACGTCTGCTCCTTGTCCGTAGCCCGAATCGCCTGGTCGCCAGTGCCGCCGCGAAGAGTCCCATGCTGAGAGAGAACGACGCCATCGCGATCGCTGCGAGTCGTAGTGTGAGCGAGGAGGTGTTGCGAATCCTGGCACGCAACCGAGAGATGACGCGAAGCTACCGGGTGAAGCTCAATCTCGTCGTCAACCCTCGCACGCCCTTCACCTTCGCGGCGGCGTTCGTCCCACTGCTTCGCGACAACGACCTGAGGCTCCTCGCGAAGAGCAAGAACGTGCCGTCGGCGGTGAATCAGGCGGCGAGGCGCCAGCTGCTGCGCAAGCAGGGCAAGACGAAGGCGTAGAGGGCGAGCGGAACCAGGATGCTCTGGCTCTGAATCAGTGCCCCGGCGGCTCCTCGGGGATGGCTGCCGCAGTCACCGTGCCAGAGAGCACCCCGCGGATCCCAATCAGCCGCTCCGCCATACTCTTGAGCTCGCGCGAGGGACCTTTGGCGACGATGACTTCCATACAATGATGGTGGTCCAGATGTACGTGGAGGGTCGAGATGATGTGCGGACCGTGGTCATGTTGAATCTCCGTCAGCCGATCCATCAGCTCGCGAACGTGATGATCATACACGAGTGTGATTGTTGCGCAGGTGGGTGCGCCGATCTGCCAGGCGTCCTCGTCGAGCTCTTTGCGTACCAGATCACGAATGGCTTCTGATCGACTGGCATAGCCGCGCCGCTCGAGCAAGCGATCGAAACCCTCCAGGAGATGCCGCTCCATAGCGACCCCGAAGCGCAGAAGCTCCCTCCCGGAAAGCGCCGCCTTCTTGCGGATTGCCATGTCAGTCGCCCTTCGCGCGGGCCGCTCGTGCCTCGAGCTTGGCGGTCCTCGCCCGCTCCGCTCGTTCGACCTGGTGAGGGTCCACGACGAAGGCAGCCGTGCGCTCCTTAGCCTCCAGCTTCTTCCGATAGAGCTCAGCCTGGTACTTGTTGTCGAACGGTCCAATGCGCACCCGGTGCCAGAGGCCGCGCCCGGGTACCTCGGCTGGCTGCCGATAGGCGGCGTGGCCCCGTTTGCGGAGCTCCGTCACGAACCGCTCCGCATCATCCTTGTCCTTGAAGCTGGCCACTTGGATCTGGAATCCCCCTTCGGCACCCGGCGGGGATGTCGCATCGCTGTCGGCGGTCGCCACCCTCGCAGCAAGTGCCGTCATCGGATCCTTCGGCTCGAGCGTGACTGGTGTCGCGTTGAGGAGCGTGCCTGCAGGAAGCGGCACGACTGGCAGTCGGTCCTCGGCCGCCGGGGGGAGAAGGCGCGCGCCTTCGCTCTGGTTGGCGCCCTCGCGGGCGACGAGCCGCCCGCGCTGGTCCTTCACGGCAACCATGGCCGTCGTGGGATTCGGTTCGTCGCTCAGTATCCCCGCGAAGGTCGCATCGCTCTCCGCCAGCACGTCTGGTGCGGTTTCCCCGGCACGCGCCCGATGGCTCTCGACGAGCTCCACCAATGCTTGGTCATCCGACTGCCGCGCCGCCCCACCACTCTCCCGCCCTACGATGGCAACCAAGGCCAACGCGCCGACGCCCAAGGACCCAAGCAGGAGCACCCCAAGGCGCGAGGATCGGCGGCCCCGGTCCTCTTCCTGGATGTCATCGAGATTGCGAACGTTCGCGTTTTCCATGGATGCTCTCCGAAGTCGCCACCGGCGAGCCCGAGGAGCCAGCGCCGGAATGAAAAGGGCTCATCTCGACCCGCCAGCGCTCACCGCGCGCTCGCGCTTTCCGGGCGACGTTTCGTTCGACCACCTTGATGCCTTCTTTCCTTGAGTAATCTCCTCTGGCGAGCAAGGACCAGTTTTCGACAGACGCCTGAAGGTTGGACCTAACAACTGGCCGCTACTAGCCACTGGCCCGCGAGCCTTCACCTTGCTAGGAAACTCCACCGTGCGAAACCACCCCGCCTGTGTGTTCGGTCTACTCGTGCTGGGCGCCTGTAGTGACGTATCGAACATCGAGGCGGGCCGCCTGCTACTAACGGCGGGCCGCGAGGCCTCTCCCTGGGAGGTCTCCCCTCGTGCTCGAACGGTGCACCCTTACAGCATCGCGCCGGACGGGACCCTGGAACAAACCTCTCCCGTCGAAGCACCCATCACGCAGCTCTTCGCCACCCAGCCTGGCGCCCACGCCTACGGGTTCTTTGCCCGCGATGAGGAGGCAACGCGGGTCCTCGGTGCGCGCTCACTCTACGTCGACTCGGCCACCCTGGCAGAATCCTCCCTACCCCTCTTCTTCTCGCGCACCCGCGCGTTCGCGAGGCCGACAGGCAGCTTCGTAGAACCACCGGGGCCGCGGCCCGTCCATGCCATGCTTCAGGGTCGGTATTGGGTGACGCTAACTCGCTCGAGTTCGGGGAACCTACTGCTCCAGGGGTACGATCTGCTGACCTGGAGCGTCGATGCGGACGCAATCGAGCTCCGGTGCCCGGTACGTGGCTGCGTTCCGCAAGCGGCCGCGGGCACGGGGTGGAAGCTGCTCGTTCTAGGTTCCAGTTGGGCCATGTGGGTCGACCTCGAGGACGGGACCTCAGGCGACGTGACATTGCCGCCGGGCCTCGACAGCTTCGCCGAAATCGCGGGGGCCCGCACGGTCCAGACACCTAACGACGTAGCGTACCTGGTGGGTCCCACCAAATCCGACGAGGCCTCGAGCGCAGTCCTGTTGCTGGACGCCGATGGCTCTCTGAGCGTCGTGAGGACCGTGGCCTCCCGCCGCGCCGCCGCGGCTGCGTGGGTCGACGGTCTGGGGCTGCTCGTAGCTGGCGGCAACGATACCGCTCCCCCTGCCGAGCTCTTGGATCCTGCGGATCGCAAGTTCCAATCCCGCGGCGGCGACACGACCTACCGCGGTTACTCCCCACAGGTGGCGGTCCAGGGCCTGAGCGCTGTGGTACTCGGGGGCGTGGACGCGGAAGGTGCGCCGTCGAAAGCCCTTGCGCTCGATCTCACGTGCCGAGACTGCTTGGCAAGCTCCCTCGAGCTGTTCGCCGGTGCGGCAGGTGGCGTCGCATCATTCGATCCAGAGGGTCGTATCCTAGTGGCCGGCTCGGACGACAGCGGTGCACAGGCGGCATTCCTCGTGGACGTCGCGGCTGGCATCACCGAAAGCATCCCTGCCCCGCGCCCCCGCAGCGACGCCAGCTATGCAGTCCTCCCAACGGGACACCTCGGCATCGTGGGCGGACTCAGCCCAGACGGTGGCTTGGCGCAAGGTATCGAGCTCATCCTTCCGTAAAACCACTCTCGGCGACGAGGGGATCCGCCGCAAGCAGAACCTTTGCGCTCCGAGTGACGATGGCATCCTGCAGCGGGGCCTCAGCGACGGCGCCAGGCCACACGACTACGCGATCCATGAGCCCGCTGCCGGACACGCGCGCAGCGCGTCCAATGAGGCTCCGCCTCAAGGTGACGTCGGGACTCACCCTCGCGTCCGTCGCGGCCCACATCGTCAGGCCGCCCAACCATGCGAGGTTTGCCTCCCAATACTCGGACGGAGTCCCGATGTCGCGCCAAGGTCCGCGATGCAGAACGGCCGCCACACTCCCGCCCCGCTCGAGCCGCTCCAGCATGTAATCCCCGAAGAGGCATCCGCTCGAGGGAAGCTCACGGACGGCCTGCTGGCTCAGTGCGGCAACACCGATGTAGTCACCACCCATCTCCTCACTGTCGAAGCTGCGCCCCCGCAAACGAACCACGCGTCCATGCTTCCCGATGCCGACGGTCCCCGCGCCGCGAGGCCGCGGAGCAATGGCGAGTGCTGCAAGGAAGCGCGACGCGCGGCTCACGAGCACATCGAGAGGTGGGTCCGCCAGAATGTCGCCATTCCAGACAAGCACCGGACCGCTCCCCAGCAGCTCCCGAGCGCCAGCGATGCCGCCCGCCGTTCCGCGAAGCTCCGGTTCCCGAACCCAATGAATGCCTGGCCCCCTCATCGCCAGGCGAGCGGTGAAGTGCGCAGCCAGATGGTGAGTATTGGCAACGATAGGCGTCGCGCCGAAGCGGAGCAGTCGGTCGTAGACGTGGCAGAGCTGGGCCCGATCCCCAACGGGCAGCAGCGGCTTTGGGAGCTCGTCCGTAAGGGGCCTCAGGCGCGTGCCACGTCCGGCACACAGAATCATCGCTGGCACCATTGCCGGCCAGTGTCACTGACCGGATCCCAGGACGCCAGCAAAAATCGGGCCTTCGGAGACTGGTGCTGCTTGGCAAGCCGTGGTAACCGCAGGCTCCATGTCCTGGTCCTGGGATTCGACCGAGCGCGACGTCGCCGCAGCCGTCGTGGTTGGGTTATACCTGACCATCGCCTGTGGTACGGACGCGGTCGGCATTGATGCGTGCCGCCAAATCGAGTCTGCTCGCTGCGAAGCAGCAATCCATTGTGGCAAGGACTTGGGAGTCACCGATGCCGAGTCCTGTCGACGGTTCTACGAGACACAATGCCTTCACGGCTTCGCCGCTGATGACGCTCCAGGCGCTCCCGAAGTGAACGCCTGTGTCGCCGCGATCCAGCGGGCTGGCTCCTGCGCCGAGAGAAAAGGCGAAGAAGCAACCTGTGACGGTCTTGAATCGGAGCTCCGCGAACCGGCCACTGCCTGCCAGGTCATCACGCATCCGGAGAAAGCAAGCTCTTGTGCGTTCCTCGTACCTTCTCCCGATTCGGACGAGGAGGAAGAGGAGGAGGAAGCGGCTGCCGGTGCTGGCGGATCCGGTGGAGAGGCGAGCGGCGCCGGGAAAGGTGGCGTCCCCGCCGACCCCGGCATCTGACCTCTTGTAGACCGACCAGGTGGTTGTCATCGTCCGCGCCTGGTTGCACCAATCTGGCAGCTAGCAGCCGCTCGGCCGCGAGGGAGTTACTGGTCAGACTTGCGCATCTCGGCTAGAGCCCGGTCTGCGCTGACCTCAAGATGCTCACGCACGACCGCCATGCAGTTTCCATTGCCGATCGCTCTCCTCCCCTTGGTTCTAGGTATCGCTTCTTGCGGCGGAGGTGGATCTGGGTCCAGCACCAACGAGCAGGTGACCTTCGTCGCGGTGAGTCCCCAAGACTTCCTGGGCGACGTTCCCTGCACCGAGAATGGCGGCGGGATGCGCCACTACGTGGCGACGCTCATCGACGTCACCAATCCGGGGACTGCTGGCGCGGCACCGTTCGATGAGTTCGCTCTACCGAGCTCCCCCCCTACTCCGTGTGACAAGACGGTAGCGTTTGGACGGGTTCGTCCCGACCGTGCCTACTCCGCCGCGGTTGAAGGCTACTCTCACAGTGATCTGCAGCCCCTGAGCCCGGGCAGCCCGACAATGCTCAATCCCGAGACCGGGGAGGTTGTTACTCCTGAATGGACGACGCTATGCGGAGATCCTGAGGCCGTCGGCGTGGCAGCACCAGCAATTGCGCGATCGCGTACCACTGTCTACGTGCGCGGGTGCAAGCCATTCGAGCACACGTCGACGAGCAGCACGGGTTCCGCCAGCTTTGCCCTCTCGGATGCCCTGGGCGAGCTGAGTTGCGGGACGGAGATCGGTCAGGTCGCCGCCTACCGCATCCTTCGCGGCAGCGAGCAACTGGACCAAGGAGACTGTCGCATCGCAGAAAGCGTTGTCAGCGTCCCAACCGACGATGACGACGCACCCTTTCGGATCGAGGCATTCGAGGATGGCAGGGATGCGGCGACATGGGCAGCAGCGTGCACCATGATCAAAGAGGATCTGCGGGACACTCTGCAATGCGAGGCCCTCACGAATGATGGCAGCGCTTCGCTCGACCTGACCGCGGCCCTCGATGCGGCCGGCACCACCTGTGAGCCCGGAGCATCCGTAACGATCACTGAGGATAATCGCGAACTGGTCGGTGGCGTGCCCTTCACCTGCACGGTCCCCTTGACCGTCGAAGGATTGCAGGCCGGGGAGCACGAGCTGCTTGCCGTTGTCAGTTCGGGAAGCGATGTGTCCAGTTTCGACTGCAGCGTCACCATCGAACCGGCGGCGGTCACCAGGGCCACGTGCGAAGCCAGCACAGTTCAGGCCGAGTAGTCGGCGCAGGGCGCCAGAGCGGGAGGGACGGGCGCCCAACGCACCAACCGACCAGCACGACGAACTCTCATCGCCTCAACACACCAGCGTCCGCAGTACGCTGTGCAATCATCTTTTCCGCCGAAGGGCGGCCCTAAGGAAACTAGACTGCAGCAATGCCTCGCGCCAGTGGTGGGATGAATTGGGTGATACAGAAGCCAGGGCCCAGCCTGACGCGGGTCATGGCGGGGATATTTGCCGTCTGGCTGGCTTTTGCCATTGCCCTGAACTGGGCCGACGCCTCGCGCAACGTCTTCTACTCGTTCTGCGGCAACACAAGAGCAATCCTCAGCGGTGAGATCTGGCGGCTACTGACGGCCCCTCTCATGCATGAGGTGCAGGGTTCCATCGGCCACATCCTGGCAACAATGCTGGGCCTCTTTTTCTTGGCCCCAAGCCTGGAGGAGCGCTGGGGGGGCAAGCGCCTCGTGCGCTTCTTGTATGCCTCGGCGGTGCTCTCCTACGTGTTCCAGATGTTGGCGGAGTTCATTCTACCCGCCAGCGTCGTCACCCGCTTGATTCCGCCATTCTGGTACGGCGCCGTGCCTGTCGTAGAAGCAGTCGTCGTTGCATTCGCCCTCACGTTTCCAGGGCGAGAAGTGCGCCTATTCTTCGTGCTTCCCGTGACATCTCGAGCACTGATCCTCATGACGGGCGGGTTCAACGTGCTGATGCTCATCGTTGGAGCCACGTCACCTTCGGGCACGCTCGCCTTGTTCGGCGGCATGGCGTCGGGGTGGCT
This sequence comes from Pseudomonadota bacterium, assembly GCA_023398955.1. GTDB lineage: Bacteria > Myxococcota_A > Polyangia > Polyangiales > Polyangiaceae > JAEWRL01. The sequence goes on along the minus strand of JAEWRL010000144.1, from coordinate 114,389 downwards.
TCTCGGTGGTGGTTCCCCGTCGCCGCTCAGGCGCGCGTGGCTACGTTATCGCCTCCGAAGGTTGGATGAAGAAGCGCGGCGAGACAGCCGCCCGCGCCGCGCGCGTCCCGCTGATTGGCGCGTCATCGAGGGAGGCGATGCGCGCCGGAAGCGTGACTCCGATCGAGGGTCCAACGGCGGCACGCTCCACTGATGGCCACTCACGGGCCAGTGGTCCAATCCCAGCGCTAACCAAGCCGCATTCACGGACCGTGCTAATAGAACCGACATGCAGCACCTACTGCTCGGCCACGACGACATCTCCCGAGGGCTCAGGCGGGTAGCTGGCGAGATTCTCGAGCGCCACCAAGGCTCCGAAGGGCTCGTGCTCATCGGAATCCGGCGAGGCGGAGTGCCAGTCTCTCAAGCGCTCGCCAAATGGCTGCACGTCCTCGACGGCGCGGACGTTCCCCTCGGCAGCGTTGACATCACACTCTATCGTGACGACGCCGCAACGGCACTTCCGAACCCACGGATAGGTCCCAGCCAAATCCCAGTCTCGTTGGATGGGCGGCGCGTGCTGTTGATCGACGACGTTGTCTTTACTGGGCGTACGGTGCGCGCTGCACTCGATGCGCTCCTTGACTATGGGCGTCCACAATCCATACAGCTGGCCGCTCTCGTGGATCGGGGCGGCCGCGAATTGCCCATTCAACCCGACTATGTGCTGCGGACGGCTATGATCGCGCAGGACAAGCGCGTGGACGTCGTTCAAGACGGCGAGCGTCTACAAGCCATCGTCCAACCGGCCACGGCTCCATCGATACCCCCGGCAAACCCATGACTCTTCCGCGACTTCACCACCTGCTCGGCATCGAAGGCTTGACCCGCGAGTTAGCGGAGACAGTGCTGAACACCGCGCAAGCATTCCTAGAGGTCGCGCGGCGACCGGTGCGCAAGGTGCCGACGTTGCGCGGCAAGACGGTCGTGAACCTCTTCTATGAAGCGTCAACGCGCACGCGCAGCTCCTTCGAGCTTGCTGGAAAGCGTCTGAGCGCCGACGTCATCAACTTGGGTGGGTCCTCCTCGAGCACATCGAAGGGCGAGTCCCTGCGTGACACGGCGAGGACGCTCGATGCCATGCACGCGGACGTCATCGTCCTGCGCCACCGGGCGTCGGGAGCAGCTGCTTACGTCGCGAAGCACACCCGGGCCGCCGTCGTCAACGCCGGTGACGGCATGCACGAACACCCGACCCAAGCGCTTCTCGACGCGTTCACCATCCGCCAAGCGCGCGGGCGGCTCGAAGGCCTTACTGTCGCTATCTGCGGCGACATCGCCCACAGCCGAGTGGCACGCTCCAACGCCCTCCTGCTCCCGTTGCTCGGTGTCCGGGTTCGCCTTGCCGGGCCAAGAACCTTGCTCCCACCGGGAGGGGCGTGTTGGGGCTGCCCAATCTACGACCGCATCGAGCCAGCAATCGAAGGCGCCGACGTGGTCATGATGCTCAGGATTCAGCAAGAGCGCCTCGGGGCCAGCCTCTTTCCGAGTCTCAGGGAGTACTCCCGGGTCTACGGCCTTGATCGGCGAAAGCTGGACCGAGCCCGATCCGACGCTCTCGTCATGCATCCCGGCCCCATGAATCGAGGGGTCGAGATCGACGGCGCTCTCGCTGATGGTCCACGAAGCCTCGTACTTCAGCAGGTCGAGTCGGGCGTGGCCGTGCGAATGGCGGTCCTCTACCTCTGCGCCTTCAAGCCGGGTGAGGAGCTCCCTGCGCCGCCCGCCTAGCCCAACTCCGCTCAGACTCCGCGGAAAGAGTGTACGTCAGAGATCGATCTGCTCCACCGGCGGTAGCGCTTCCACCAAGAAGCGACGCGCCGCCGCGTCGAAGCTGGCAGGCAGATCGGTTACGAGCAACGATAGCCGACCGCGGCCCGCACCGATCCTCGGTCTTATCCGTCCGGTTCCCATTAGCTCCGCCATCTCGGACGCCGTTGCTTCTGCGCTGTCCACAATTGGGACCGGCCACCCAGCAATACGCTCGGCGACGCGCCCGATGACGCCCTTCAGCAGCGGGTAGTGGGTACACCCGAGCACCAACGAGCTTGCGCCAGCTGCGACCAATGGTTCGACGTATCGCTCCACGGCCAGCTCCGGCACCATGCCATCTAACCAGCCCTCCTCTACCAAGGGAACCAGCAAGGGTGCCGGCTCACCGAGCACTTCGAACCGAGTGGAGAAGCTTGCTACTGCCCGGGCATAGGCTCCCGAGCGAATCGTGCCGGCCGTTCCTAGGACGCCGATCCTGAAGGCGTCACGCCCTGCCGTGGCGAGCGCCTCAGCGCAGGCGACTGCGGCGCGAGCGCCAGGGAGAACTACACCGAGTACCGGGAGATCGAGCTCAGCACGCAGGACATCGAGAGCTACGGCACTCACGGTATTGCACGCCACCACGAGCGCCTTGATTCCTCGCGCAGACAGCACGGAAGCACACCCACGAGCGTAGCGAACCACCGTCTCGGGAGAACGCGTCCCGTAGGGAACGCGCGCCGTGTCCCCCAGGTAGACAATGTGTTCACTCGGAAGAACAGCGCGTAACGCATGAACCACCGTCAGCCCTCCCAGCCCGGAATCGAAGACCCCAAGGGGTGCTTCCGAGCCACCGAGCCCCACTTGCGATTCATTCTGTGTGGACGGAGGACTCCCGATTGTCATGACGCCACGAAGCTGACCCCCTGCTGCGGCCGGCGTCAAGTGTCGGAGGCCGCCGTATCGTGCGGTTGTGATCGCGCGGCGCCAGCATGCGACTGAGCGGGCTCTGCCAACCCTTCCAGCCATGACAACCGCGGCCTCACCCTGGCAAAGATGCTCCGTCTCGGTGCGCTAGCCATCTCTTCGGCCCAGGTGCGGATTCGCGGACGCCCCGCGTTCGATGCCACCAACGTGGGCATCCCGGAGACCGGGTCACGGGCCGCCACGAAGAAGGAGTGGTAGTGCATCTTGTCATCGTCGCGCAGGCCGTAAATTACCACGATGTCGCCGGGCAGATACCGGTCACGATGCTCATAGAGGTGCTGGAAGAACTCGCGCCCCCTGGCATACGGGATTCGCTCCTCGACCGGGAGCCAATGCACGTCGAAGAGCTCTGGGCGCTCGCTCGCGAAAGCCAAGAACGACTCGACGCTGCGACGGTTCTCGACGCCCATGCGCGAGAAGTCCAAGCGCCCGCTCGGGCGTCCTGGGGATATGCCGCGAGGGAGATACCAGCTCCCCGCAAATCGTTCGAGGCTATCCGTGATGAAGTCGATGCACACTTGGGGCACCAGGGGGCGCCCCTTCTGGTCGAACACGAAGTAGCTGTCTCCATTGAACTCGAAAACGTGCCTGCCGCGTCTATACGCTGAGCTCCACTCCGACCTCAATCGGCCATCCTGCTGCCCTTCCTCCGTACGCGGTTCGTCGAAAGGGAGCTGCTCGTCGACTTGCTCGTGGATCGCGCGCTCGAGTTGGCTCACCACGCGATTGCGGCGGCGGGTCAAGGTTCGGGCTGCCGCAACACGTTCCGGCGTCTGGCCACGCGCTAGGCAGTCGACCTTCAACAAGGCAGGTTCGTGCTCGCTCCGCGTCAGCAGAGCCTCCGCCCACTGGTCGCCGAAGCGCAGTCGTGCCTTCCAGTTGGGCTCGTCGACAGCCACGACCTCGAGCTCATCGTGACCAAGCTGAGCGTGAACGCGACTCAAGTCGAGATGTAGCGGCGTTGGCGCCGGCAAGTGGGCCTGCCAAACGCGATCAAACATCAAGAGCTGTGCTCTCCGCCCTGGTGACGGGCCGTCAACGTGCTCGAAGAACCTATCTCGTCTGCGAACGAGATGCTGCTCTGCGCCACGCTGCAAGACCAGAGTCCCTCCGTCGAACAGATGATCGAGCCGCACGTAGCTCACCGCCACCTGCGCCAATTCGGGATCCTCGACGTAGAAGTACCCCTCGCGTAGCAGTAAAGCCCTCAGCGCTGCCTTGTTCCTCAAGAGCGAAGGCAGTCGCCGACGGAACTCTACAGCGGGCTGTGGCGACTGGAGTATCGACGCTCCCAACTCGTGCTCCGCCGCCTCGTCATCCACGGTCGCTACAGGCGTCCGCACGAAGAGCACCGGTGAGGCCTTGACACGGGCGAGCAGCAGGGCGCGCGCATGGCTGGAGTACGCTTGGGACGCAGCGACATCGTTCACCTGGATCGCCGCGATCCTCGCAGCGCATTCCCGCTCTTCGGTCTCGGGCGAACTCGACGGGGAGGAGGGCACGACAGTCGATGGCGAGCCACGTGGAACGGTCCTGTGTTCGGGCTGCCTGCCTTGCGGGCCATGCAACGTGAGCACCGAAAGTAGGACCCAGACGCCGACGAGCTGAGCGCGCGCGATGCGATTCAAGGTCCTGTCACAGTAGCGCTTCTCCGCGGCCCGACCAACGTGGGTCCGCGGAGTTCTTCCTGGCGCCACGGTCGCATGATGGACTACTGCGTTGCAGCCGATACGCCCCACCTGGCCTTGAGTGCCGCACCTGGCCTAGACTAGCAGCGCATGTCCTCCGAACTGACCGCACACACATCCTCCGCGCAGAACCCAGATGACTCGACAGCTGTCCGGGCCGGTACTCCTGCCCCGGTAATGGATCAGCGAAACCCGCTGACACTAGCCGTGGATATAGGCGGAGAGGGAACGAAGATGCTGGTGCTCGATGCGTCGGGACGCCCGCTGACGAGCCGCCTCAGGCGCCTCACGCCCCGCCCAGCTTCCCCACGGGCCCTGGCCGCGACGATCCGCGAAATGGCGCTTGAGCTACCACCCTTCGATCGGGTTTCGGTGGGTTTCCCAGGCATCGTTGTGGATGGTGTGGTGAAGACCGCCCCAAACCTGGGAACGGAGCTCTGGTCAGGCGAGCCGCTGGCGAACCTGCTCACCACGACGCTCGGCAAGCCCGTCCGCGTCTGCAACGACGCCGACCTGCAAGGGTTTGGGGTAGTCGAAGGCAGGGGCGTCGAGCTCGTGTTGACCCTCGGAACGGGGCTGGGCTCGGCACTCTTCACGGACGGGCACCTCGTCGCAAACCTGGAGCTGGCGCACCACCCTTTTCGCAAGCGTCGCACCTACGAGGAACTCGTGTCCGACAGGGAGCTCCACCTCCTGGGAAGAGGCAAGTGGAGCACGCGAGTCCTTCGGGTGATCGAACAACTCGCGCCGATCTGGAACTATCGCTTACTACACCTCGGGGGCGGCAACGCGCGGAAGATCCGCTGCCGCCTCCCCGAGAATGTCCGAGTGTTCACCAACGCCGATGGCCTGCGGGGCGGTATCCGATTGTGGACCACCGCCCCCGTACAGCCATTCGCGCAGACCGGAGACTGATGATCTAGTTTGATGGAGCTTGCATGGCGCCCTGCTTCTTCCCGGCGTCGTCGAGGTATTCCTGGGAGGGCTGCGGGACGCTTTCGAGCGCCGCTTCGAGGACGTCGTCCAGCTTGTGCACGAAGACGAACTCGAGCTCGTCGCGGACTTCCTTCGGGACCTCTTCGAGATCCGCTTTGTTCCGCTCCGGAAGCAGCATCCGTTTGATTCCTGCACGGTGTGCGGCGAGCGTCTTCTCCTTCACTCCTCCGATCGGAAGTACCCTGCCCCGCAACGAGATCTCACCTGTCATGGCAACATCGTGGCGAACGCGAACACCCGTCAATAGACTGACCAGCGCGGTAAACATCGTGATCCCAGCGCTCGGCCCATCCTTGGGCATGGCCCCTGCCGGGATGTGAATGTGCATGTCGCTCTTCTCGAGGAAATCCTTCGGGATACCGTAGCGGCCCGCGTTGGTGCGCACATAGCTCAACGCCGCGTGAGCGCTCTCCTTCATGACATCGCCGAGCTGCCCGGTGAGCTGCAGCTTCCCGGTCCCGTACATGCGTGTCGCTTCGATGAATAGTATCTCCCCGCCGACGCTGGTCCATGCGAGGCCCGTCGCAACCCCGGTCTCCTCCGTTCGCTCCGCCACCTCGCTGGTGTACTTGATGGGGCCCAGGTACTCACGCAGCTCGTCTTCCGTCTTGATGGTCCGCTGTTGCGTGTCGCCTTCGGCTACTTTCACGGCTACTCCACGGATCACCGAGGCAATCGTTCGCTCGAGAGACCGAACCCCGGCTTCGCGTGTGTAGTGCTCGATGATTTCCTCCACGGCCTCGTCGGTGATATCGCACTGCTCCGTCGTCAGCCCGTGCTCGTCCAGCTGCTTCGGGATGAGGTGCTGCCTCGCTATGGCCAATTTCTCACGCCGCGTGTAGCCAGGAATCTCAAGGATTTCCATGCGGTCCCGCAATGGCGGAGGGATCGGATCCGCCACGTTGGCGGTAGCGACGAACATCACGTTCGACAAATCGTAGGGGATCTCGAGATAGTGATCTGCGAACGTGTTGTTCTGTTCCGGATCGAGGACCTCGAGCAACGCCGCGCTCGGATCGCCGCGGAAGTCGTGACCAATCTTATCCACCTCGTCCATCATGAAGACGGGATTCACGGTGCCCGACTTCTTCATCCCTTGGATGATCTGGCCGGGTAGGGCCCCCACGTAGGTGCGCCGATGGCCGCGGATCGCCGCCTCATCGTGCACACCACCAAGCGAAATCCTCACGAACTTCCGCCCGAGCGCCCGTGCAATGCTCTTACCCAATGAGGTCTTGCCGACACCGGGCGGGCCGATCAGGCAAAGGATCGGACCCTTCTTGTCCCGCTTGAGCTTCCGAACCGCCAGGTATTCGACGATGCGCTTCTTCACCTTATCCAGGCCGTAGTGGTCCTCGTCGAGAACCTGACGCACCGCGACGATGTCCATGTTGTCTTCCGTCGAGTGCGTCCACGGGAGATCAAGGATCCAGTCCAGGTACGTGCGCACCACGGTGTACTCGGCGCTGCCAACCTGCATCGACCGCAGCCGCTTGAGCTGCTTCTTGGCCACATTGTCCGCTTCAGTGGGCAAGTTGGCTTTGGCCAACCGCTCCTCGATGCCATCGAGGTCACCCTGGTCGCCCTCGTCTTCCCCGAGCTCCTCTTTGATGGCCTTCAGCTGCTGCCTGAGGACGTACTCGCGCTGGTTCTTGCCCATCTCCTCCTTGATCTGGGAATTGATGCGCTCGCGCATTCTCAGTATCTCGAGTTGACGAGTGAGTAGCCTGAGAACCTTCCTAATTCGCTCCTTGACATCCACGGTTTCAAGCAGCTGAGCCTTCTCGTCCACGGGAGCGTCGAGATTCGCCGCCACCAGGTCTGCGAGTGCACCGGGAGCCTGTATGGAGTCTATCAGGGAACCAGCCTCGCGTGGCAGCTCCGGCATGAGCTGAATGACCTGCTTTGCGACGTCGCGCAGACTCATTGCGAGAGCCTCCGCTTCGACGTCTTCCGCCTCCTTGGTGTCGATGCGAGCAACACGGGCGCGCAGATACGGGTCTGCTTGCACCATGCCCTCGAGCCGAATGCGCGTGAGGCCTTGGAGGATCAGGGAATAGTTGCCACTGCTGTGCTTCAGCGCTTTCAGGACCCGCGCAGCGCAGCCAACCGGGTAGAGGTCGTCCTCGCCGGGATCGTCGGTGGCAGGGTCCCGTTGCGCAAAGATTGCGATCACCGGGTTGGCCTCACCGGCCACTTCCTCCACGAGCGCCACGGACTTCTCGCGTCCCACGTCAAAGGGCTGCACCGCACCAGGAAAGAGCACGGCGTTGCGAATCGGCAGCACCGATAGCTCCTCCCCAAAAGTCATCTCTTCTTCGTTCACGGGAGGGTGAGCCGGGCCGGGCTTCTTCTTTTCGCTCATGGTGTCACCTCGATCGGACCTCGCGGCCTGCTTTTGTGACGGCTGGTCATGCCGGTCAAGTTAAGCCCTCGATTCGTCTGCGCCACCACTGGCACAAACCTTGCGCCGCGGCTATGCCTTACCTGGTGCGCTCAGTATTTTTCGGGACCCCGTCGCTAGCGGTGCCGGCACTTCGGACGTTGCACGCCACCAGTGAGCTCGTCGGAGTCGTGTGTCAGCCAGACCGTCCGGCAGGCAGGGGACTTCAAACACAGCAATCGGCCGTGAAGGAAGCCGCTACTTCCCTCGGTGTTCAGGTTTATCAACCTACAAAGGTTCGTACGGGTGAGCTGGGTGAATGGCTGCGCGCGCGCCGGCCCGACGTTGCCGTCGTTCTCGCTTACGGCCGAATTCTTCCGCCCGACGTGCTTGGAGCCCCGCGGCGCGGGTGCCTCAACCTGCATGCCTCACCCCTGCCCCGCTGGCGCGGCGCGGCGCCGATCCAGTGGGCGATCATGTCGGGGGATCACGAAACCGGCGTTTCTCTGATGCAGATGGATGAAGGGCTGGATACCGGACCCGTGTACGTCACCCGGCGCGTCCCCATCGGTGCGAACGAGACGGCGGCCGAACTCGGTGAACGGCTTGCGCTTCTCTGCGCCACCATGGTCGAGACGGATCTTCCGCGGGTGCTCCGTGGCGAACTCGAGCCGCAGCCACAAGACGAGGCTCTGGCGACTTACGCGCCACCGATTCGGAGTGAACACTGTGGCCTTGATTGGACGCTCAGCGCGACGAGACTCGCCGCGCAGGTGCGTGCCCTCGCGCCGAGGCCAGGGGCTCGCACGTGGAAAGACGGCACCTGTCTGCGCGTGGTCTCTGCGCGCTCCGTACCGGACTCCGTGCCGGGTCCCCCGGGCCGGGTGACCGTGGAACGTGCAGCCCGTGTGCTCGTCGCAACCGGAAATGGCACCCTGGAGGTTTTGGCAGCCCAGCGGGAGGGGCGGCGCGTCTGCGAATCCCGGGACCTTATCAATGGTCGAGCCGTGGTCGACGGCATGTTGTTCGAGACCCTCCCCTCGGCGTCGGCGTGAGCCCAAGCCGCTCGCGAAACCCTCGTGACCATGGCAGAGCATCACTGCGTGAATTAGTGTGCGCGCTATGGCCCGCAGCGACGAATTTCTGAGAGAGCTCCGCGCCGAGTTTCCATCATTCAGAGTGGTGCCAAAGGCCGGCCATTCTTTGTCGCTAGCGATCGACCGCGTGCTCAAGCTGGTCACCTTCGGTGGGCAGCGACACTATCTAACACGCTATCACACCGTGCTCGGGGATACGTTGTACGTCCCGGGCAGTTGGGATTCGATGAGCGACATGGATCGCGTGATACTCCTACGCCACGAGCGGGTCCACCTGAGGCAGCGCAGACGTCTGGGTACCCTACGGATGGCGCTCGCTTACTTGTTCATGTTCGCACCCCTGGGGTTGGCCTGGGGGCGGGCGAGACTCGAGTGGGAAGCGTACCGGGAGACACTCAGGGCCACCGCTGAGCTGCGCGGGTTGGACGCCGCTCGGAATGAAGCGCTGAAGCGGGAGATCGTGTCCCGCTTCGTGGGACCCGATTACGGCTGGATGTGGCCATTCCGAACCCAAGTGGAACGCTGGTATGATGCTGCCTTGACAGATATCGAGGCTGAGATGGCGGGAACAGGTGAAGCAGAGCGCCCGTGCGTGCTCACAGGCTCCCGCGCCCACTCGTCACCCGCAGGTGACCCGTGAGCGCGGTCATCGGAATCGATCTCGGCACGACGAACACGGTGGTCGGCGCGGTCATCGACGGTCGCGCCACGACCCTGCCAGACCGCGACGGGAATCGATTGATCCCCTCCGTGGTCGCCTTTCCTCCAGGCGGGCAGGTCCTCGTTGGCAGCGCAGCGCGGGAGCGGCGTCTGCAGGATGCCGCCAATACGGTCTTCTCGATAAAGCGACTGATCGGGCGAAGCTGGGGCAGTCCCGAGGTGGAAGTCGCACGGGCGCGCTTTCCGTTCACCATGCTGGAGGGTCCCGGACTCGCCACTCTCGTCTCGGCGCGAGGGCAATCGTATACGCTTCCCGAGATAAGCGCATTCGTGCTGAAGAAGGCGAAATCGGTCGCCGAAGAGGCGCTTGGGGAGGCCGTTGAACGCGCTATCATTACCGTCCCCGCGAGCTTCAATGACCTTCAGCGCGCGGCGACGAAAGTCGCGGGGAGAGTAGCTGGCCTCGAGGTGCTGCGAATCCTCAACGAACCCACGGCGGCGGCGCTCGCTCACGGGTACGGCAAAGGGCACGCGGAACGAATCGCTGTCTACGACTTTGGTGGCGGCACGTTCGATGTCACCCTGATCGACCTTTCTGGGAACGTCTTCGAGGTGCTCTCGACTGCCGGAGACAGCTTCTTGGGGGGCGATGACATCGATGATGCGATTGCCGACGTGATGGCAAAGGACTTCCTGGTACGTTATCGGCATGATGCTCGCGCTTCCGCGGAGGGCTACGACCAGCTGCGCCTCGCAGCAGAGCAGCTCAAGGTGCGCCTCGGCGACGCCGAATCGGCAACGGCTGCCCTGGACGGGCTGGCTATCGGGCCTGGCGGTAAAAGCATTGACGCGGTGTTCACCTTCACTCGTCCAGAACTGGAGCGGTTAGCCGCACCAGTCGTAGAGCGGACCTTCAGGGTATGCGAGGAGGCGCTCCAGATCGCGGGTCTTGGCGTGCGCGACCTCGATCAGGTCCTCCTTGTCGGCGGCTCTGCGCGCCTTCCGCTGGTTCGTCGCCGGGTCGCTGAGTTCTTCGGGCGCGAGCCCCAAGTGCATGCGGTCCCCGATGAGGTCGTCGCTCTGGGTGCGGCCATTCAGGCTTCCGCCCTGACGGCGTCCAGAAAACGCCAACCCCCAGTGCCAGCGCCGCCGCTCCCCAAAGCCGCCGCTCCCGCCGCTCCCGCCGCACGCCCACGCCAGAGAACGCTTCTCGGAGCAGGACGCCTGCCTGCTCGTCCGGAGCTCGAATCCGACAGCATCCCGAACACGCTTGCTGCTCGACCGCCGCCGGTGCCCCCGCGCTTGGAAGCACAAGGTGTGTCACCGGCGCAGCGTCCCGCTGACGACGAACGAACTGGGGAACGAGCCCGACGTCTGCAACAGCCGGCACCGAGCCTGTCCGAGCCGGAGGCGCCCGCCCGTCCGCTGGAAGCGAGCCAGTGGAGGCCGGCCCCGCCACCGCCACCCCTCCGTACGACCGCGAGCGCGACGTCCACAGAGACGGCTTGGAGCTCAGCGCCCGGCGCTCTCCCGTTCGCCCCCGCCGCGCTAGGGCAGTCCTCTCCGCCAAACGACGAGGGGCACGCCCCGCCCGCCGCCGATGACCGCGAGCACCTCATAGGAGCCATCGAAGCGGACGAGAACGTGTGGCTTCCTTTTCCGAGTCGACCTCCGTCACGCCCGGACCAGACCATCCCCTTGGATCACTCCGGTGCTTCGGACGATGGGAGCGCAGCTCTGTCGCAGGCTTCGCCGCCGCTACTCCTCGACGTGACGCCGCTCAGCCTCTCCGTCGAGACGGTCGGGGGCTACTGCGACGTTCTGGTGGAGCGGAATTCGAAGCTCCCCAGTTCGCACGCTCGGGTGTTCGTCACATCCACCGACAATCAGCGCACCATCGCAGTCCGCGTCTGCCAGGGTGAGTCACGAAGGTTCGCCGAGAACACGGCCTTGGGAGAAGTAGTTCTCGACGGCCTCCGCGAGGCCCAACGCGGCGAGATCGCGGTGGAGATCCGATTCGCACTCGATTCGGACGGCATGCTCGGCGTCAACGCGAGAGACCTCGGCACGCAGCGTGAAGCGTCCGTACGACTTCACCTTATCGGCATCACCGATAGCACGAAGCTGGACGAGCTTGCGCGGCGGCACGCAATGCATCAGATTCGTTGACCTGACACCGCGCACGACTCAAGGCCCGTGGACAACAGGGATTCGACACACCTTCTCGCATGGTTGAGCGCCCTCGAGCACCTGACTTATTACGAGATTTTGGCGGTGGATCAGACCGTGACCCGATCGCGTCTCGCGCGCGCGTTTCATGCATTCGCGATGACGTTTCATCCCGACGCCCACCAGTCCGCGTCAGCGCACGAACGAGAGGCCCTGAGTGACGTGTTCCAGCACGGGGCGGAGGCATACCGGGTTCTCTCGAACCCAGAGTTGCGCACCCGTTACGACATGGCGCTCCGCGCGGGTGATTTGCGGTTGGACCAAGGTACCATTTCCCTACCTCCCGCGCGCCCAGACTGGGCAGCAAGGCTCGACGAGCGTTGCCGTTCGGCGGGTGCCAAACTGCACGCCGTTCGCGCCCAGAAGCTCTTCCGCAGCGGTGACGTGCTTGGAGCGAAAGCAGCGCTCGAGGATGCATTGACCTATGATGGTGGCGCAAACCTCGAGCTCCAGCGCTACATCGAAGACCTCGAGCTGAGACGGCCGGAGACTGAGCCCGAGAGCTGCTGAAGCCAAAGTGTCTGCTGCCGTTGGCCCAAGGAATCTAAGCAAGTCGTGCCTAACATCCTGCAACAGGCCTCCGCTTTGATCGGCGGCCCACCTCACACGCCCGCCGGATGTCGGCGAAGGCGTGGCGGCTTCCACATCGGCTTCCCTGAGGACAATTGGCCCACTACCCGGCCGACATTACTACACTAAGGCGGGAATACCTCGCCACCGCAACACTGTGCCGAGTGAACGCTCACTCCATTCCGTACCATCTGGCGCTTCTGCACGAGAATGATATTAAGGGAGCGCCTTTTCGGCCCGCTCGCAGGGCCGAAGGCGCCGAGTCCCCCAGACTCCGATATCTCGGCAATGCATTCTCCCTGTTCCTCGTCAGGAACGAGGGAGCGCTTCGAAAGGCTGAACATTGAAGATCACCTGCCCTGCGTGCGCAGCTAAGTACTCGATCGCAGACGAGAAAGTTCAGGATCGCCTTGCCAAGATCCGCTGCCGGAAGTGCGGGACGACCATCGTGATCGACGGACGCGTCTCTCCGGCGCAGGTCACCGCGGCCGATGTCGCCGGACCCGCGCAGACGGTCTCCGGCATCGAAGCAGGGGCGGAACAGCCGGCAGCCGGAGCCAACGACGCTGAGTATTCCGTCGATTTCGGCGAAGGCGACCAACGCACCATGAGCGTGCCAGCGATCGTCGAGGCCTACAACAACGGCGTCGTCACCGCCGAGACCTACGTCTGGACCGACGGCATGCCGGATTGGGCACAGCTCGGTGATGTCCCCGAGCTCGTCGACGCACTCCATGCCGCAGCGCAAGGCCCAGCGAGCGAGCTTCAATCGGGGGACATGGCATCGCCAGCGAGCGGCGCGTCGTCTCCCTGGAGCGGACGGACCGCCTCGGCCGCCGAACGTGCTGCCACTGCAGGCAGCGCGGGAGCCGCAACGGACCTTTTTGGCGGCTATGCCTCAGCGGGCAGCGAAGAAGACGTCACCACGAGCCTTCCTCAGGAGACTCCCGCGCCCGCGGGCGCCCACACCGGTGCGCGGAACGAGTCCTCCGTGTTGTTCTCGTTGAGTGCTCTGACGGCGTCTGCCGGCTCCTCTCCCCCCTCTGCGGCGGCCCCATCCAGCACATTCTCAGCCGCTCCCGGGCGCGGACGGGACGCAGAGGACTCTGGGCTGATCGATCTCGCAGCGCTCACCGCGGGCGGCGCAACGAAGCTTGGCGCTCCGACGAACCCTGATGACAGCGGCATGCTGGGAGCACCTCTGACCATCGCAGCGCCGCTTGGAGCTCCAGCGCCTCCTCCGGTTGCCGCCGCGCCTCTCGATCTCGGTCCATTGGAGTATCCGAAAGGGCCCAGCAAGGGGCCTTACGTGATTGGCGGCTCGATAGTCATCGCGGCCCTCGTCGTGGCAGCCGTTTTCTTGCTGAAACCAGAGCCTGAGCCCGTCGTCACGCAGCCCGCCATCATCACCCAGCCGGCGCCCGTCCCGACGCCAGAGCCGGAGCCTCAGCCAGCAGCTACGGCCACGTCTACAGCGGCACCACCGTCCACCGGGGTAGCCGAGGAGGGCGAACCCGACGCGGGGGCGGACAAGAAAGTGGTCCGGAGAACGGCACCTCGGAGCAGCCCGCGGTCCACCCGGAGCTCGGGCAGCACCAAGGCAAGTAGTGGAACGAGCAGCAAATCCAGCGGCTCGAGCTCACAGAGCTCCTCCGGCTCGAGTGCTCCCGCAGCGAAGCCTGCCACTAAGTGCGGCTGCCCACCCGGTGATCTGAAGTGCGCCATGCGGTGCGCTGCCACTGGTGGCTGACGATTGACCGGCGACTCACCCTGTGATGCTCGCCGGTCGCCAGGCCGCGCGAATCAGTCCCCGCGCGTGGGCGGTGTTCGGGGATGGTGACGTCCGAATGCCGCCCACCGCAAGAACAGCGCGCCGCCGGCCCTAGCCATCGCCAGGCTGGTCACTCGACCAGGACACGGCAACATGCGAGAGTAGTCGGACCATTCCGGTACCTCGCAGGGTGACGAGCACAGCGCCTCGCCGATCCGCAACCCCAGCGCGGATATAGCCGGACGGCAGCATGATGGCGTAAGCAGCACCTGGAACGGGTTGCTCGCGGCCCGGCGGAACCACGAAGACGAGTAGCTCGTCCGGCTCACCAGCAGCAACGCCAGGACGCGGTTCAGCCAAGCACGCGCTCGCGACGTCACCATGGGTGTCCTGCTCCGCACACCCCACCAAGGCTCGGAGACGGTTCGGCTCGATGCTCCCACCACGGTCGGCAATCAGCGTGGCGGCGGCTGACCTCACGAACCGTGAAGGGTCCTGGTGAAGCGCCGTCAACTCTTCGCTTACGCCGCAACCTGCACCCACGTCGCGGAGGCCCGCCAATGCGTTCACGCGAACCTGCGGTACCGCGTGGGAAAGGAGCGGGCAAAGCAAGGGGCCGCTCTCGACCCCATGCCGTGCAGCTATCCTTCCGATCGCTGCCACCGCATTGCCCGACACAATGCCCGCGCGCCCCCTGACCAGCCGCAACAAGTCCGGGATGTCTCGCGCCGCACCTACCGCGCCGAGAGACCAAGCAGCGTTCGCACGGACCGCCACGCTCGGATCGGAGAGCATCAAGCGGCGGAGCAGCTCACGACTCCCTGGCAACCGCTCGGCCAGCTCTGCCACCTTCATGCGGTCGGCTGGCGAGCGGCTCACCGCACGGGACAATGCAAGTTTGCTGGACACTGCAGAGCCCTCCCAGAACAATGCCTCCAGCAGGCTGTCACGCCGTGCCCGAGTCTCGCCGCGAAGCAAGTGCTGGATGCGCGAGGTGTGCGGATTGCGAACCTTGGACACGCGCACCCCACCGAGAGCCAGCCCCACGAGCTCGCGATCGACGGTGCCAGGCCCCTCGTAGAGGTGGATCAGCTCGGAAAAGCCAGCCTGGCCGAACCCCTCTCGGAGCGCCCAAGCCGCCGCCCCTCGCACTGCAGGCCCCCTCTCCGTCAGCAGCGCGACAAGGGCACGATCGCGACGCTCTCCGGGTACGCGCGCCAGCGCCTGCACTGAAGCGAGCCGAATGGAAGAGGGAACGTCAACGCCTAGAAGAGGGACTAGCTCGACCGTCGCGCGGGGATCCCGGGTGCGACCAAGGGCACCAATCGCCGCGATGCGTTCCTCAGTGCTGTGCGCGGCATGCAGAGCCTGTCGCAACGGCTCGACGGCTCGACCTTCGCGGCTGGCCGAATCCAGCATCCGGGTCACCGCACGCAGCGCTTCGAGTCGTACGCCGCGGTCAGGGTCTTCGACGCGCCGCAGCGCATACGAGAGCGACCGAGGCGTTCCCGGCTGTGGCAGAGCGGTTAGCACAGCGGCAGAGGAGATGACTCCCGCATCAGCGGCGGCGATGAGGATGTCACCGGCGCTGGAATCCCCCAACGCCACGAGCGCCTGCGCACATCGGAGCGCCGTTGGCGAGTCGACGGCATGCTCGACGCATCGTCTCACGGCGGGCACCACCTCCTCGCCGGCACCAGAAAGCGCCTGAACGAGCCGCCTCTGCTCCCAATGCGAACCGTCGACCGTCCGCAGCGCCTCGATCAGCGTCTCCAGCGCTGTAGGACCACCGACCGTGGCGAGCGCATCAAAGGCCGTGACGCGCACCCCCTCATCCTGCTCCCTCTCGAGGAGCGCAACGAGGGCCGTCAGCGCCGCGGCAGGACCGACACGCTCGATGGCTCGCACGGCGGCTGCACGTACCGCAGGCCGTGCATCGGTGAGAGCACCTGTCAGCGCGGGAAGAGCCTCGGCCGCGCCGATGCTCCCCAACGCGCGCAAAGCAGCTTCCCGCACGCGGTCGTCCTCACTCTGAGCCGCTCCCATCAGCGGAACTACGGCACTGCTCGAGCCAATTCGGGCAAGGGCTCGAATGACCACGAGCTGCACGTTTGGCTCCGGATCATCAAGGTGAGCGACGAGCACGGGTGGGGCTTCATCGTTGCCGAGCGAAGCAAGGGCGCTGGCGGCACTCGCACGCACCGCCGGTGATGTGTCCGCGAGCAGACGTGCAATGGCGGGTCCAGTTCCCGCGCGGGGCACCTCATCGAGGACCTCCAATGCCGCCAGCCGCATGCGGTCTGACGGGTCCTTGAGCCAGCGTTGCACTGCTGCTGCGGCGGGAGCAATCCGGAGCCGCCCTGCAACACCCGCTGCGACCACCCGCACCTCCTCGTTCTTGCTGGCAAGACCTTTCAGGACGATTTCCGCCGCGTCTCCCACGGGGAGGTGCTCAACCAGGGCGGCGGCACGGTGAAGCTCGTGGCCGGAAGTAGGGTGGAGCAGCCTCGCCTCGATGCTCTTAGGGTCGCTCGGCCACAGCTGTGCCCATGCGGGCAACGCCGAAAGCAGAATGGCTACGGAGACTAGACATCTGACCGACACGAGCGGAGCGTAGCCCATTTCCGCGGGTCCTCGTAGGGACGCATCCTATGGAGCAGTCGCGACCGGGAGCCCTGGTCCCCCTCGACCATACCTGCGCCCCGACCCTGATTTAGCGCCCCAGAGCACCTTCGGCTGCGAACGACTCACTCACTTCCCTCGACACCCGCTGTTGCAATGGTCGCAGATAGAGGAAGAACACCCCGTTCAACAGAATGAGCCGTCCAAGCATGTACCATTCCACCACGTTTAGAGCAATCGCCACCGCCAGCCCAAAGACGAGAGAACCGAAACCAAACCACGACCGCCACAGCTTCATAGTGAGGCGCAAGCGCTCACGATAGAGTGCGGCGCGATCCGCGTCGTAGGGCGGCAGAGCCCCCAGCTCCACTCCAAGATGAGGATCGAACCAGCGTGCTACGTTGAGCTGGCTTCGCACGTAGAAGAGGTAGACGGCCCAAGATAGCACCATCAACGGGCTTCCATGCTGCTTCTGTTTGCGGAACCTTTGCTCGGCCGACGCGAGGTCCTCACCTTCTTGGTACTCGATGTTCGTCAAGCGTAGGAACAGGTTCTTGTAGTGGTCGTACAATCCAGTGTGAAACGAGCCAGTGACTGCGGTCGCCGCGCACAGCCCGATGGCCAACGCGCCAAGATGCCATGGCTCATGATACTTCAGCCAAACCAGGTAGGTGCCTCCCCCGACTGTTGCGACGGTGACTACCAGATCGGCAAGTCCATCCAGCATTCGTCCGAAGGCTGACGACGTCCCTCGCATCCGCGCCAATTGTCCATCGGCGCAATCAAAGACTGCAGATAGGAATACGAGCAGCCCAGCCAGGGGCAAGGCTCCGCGCAGCAGACAGTAGAGGGCCGCCACGCCGAGCACGACGGATCCCAACGTGATGGCGTTCGGCGAAACCGGCGTACGGAACACCGACCTAGCCAGCAGGTAGGCGAGTGGCCGATGCACCCAGACATCGATTGGCTCCTCGACATCCAGAGGCTTCAGGCTTTTCCAATAGCCTTCCCAGAACCGAGTACCCATCGGCAGTCAAGGACCTCCGTCTAATCCCGTCAGGGTCGAGGCTATTCGGCGTCGCTCAGCGCTGGCGCGTTCGGCGCGTTTGGCGCGACCTGCCGCGGGAGCAGCCCTGCCACGACAGCGCGGAAGGCCCGGACGCAACGCGTGTTATCGGCGCTGCGTCCCACCGTGACACGCACGTAGCTGCGCTTCGCATGGTGAGAACCAAGCGCCCGGATGAGCACACCATGCTCTAGAACCGCAGCGACGAACTCCTCCGCCCGTACGCCCAGATCCGAGACATCAATGAGTATGAAATTGCCCTCGCCGGGGACAATCTGCAACCCCGGGAGCGCATGGAGCGCTCCCTCAAGGTCGACACGAGCTTGCCGCAACTCGGACATGCGCGACGCGAACTCGTCACCGTCCTCCAAGACCGCCAGCGCAGCCGCAATCGTGACGCTCGGCAAATTCCACGGGATTTTCACCCTTTGCAGGATTCGAATCACCTCCTCGTGTGCCAGCGCGTACCCGACGCGCATACCGGCGAGACCAAATGCTTTGGAGAACGTCCGCAAGACGATCGCGTTCGGGTACTCGCGCAACAGAGGGGCAAACGAGGGGCGCGAGCCAAACTCGTAGTAGGCTTCGTCAATCACGGTCGGCAGGCCCATCGCCAGCACCCGCCGCAGGTCTGCCTCGGGGCACTGCGTTCCCGTCGGGTTATTGGGCGTGCAGAGGAAGATCACCTTCGTTCGTTCGGTGATCGACTGTACGAGCCGCGGGATATCGTGACCGTGCTCCTCCGTCATGGGGACGAGCACTGGCGTCCCCCCGACGACACGGGTCCGTGCTTCATACATGCTGAAGGTGGGAACGCTCAAGACCACCTCCTCCCCCGGAGCCACGAAGCTTCGAATGATCACGTCGATCAGCTCCGTAGATCCAGCTCCTAGCAGCACAGAGCCCAACTGGAAGCCCTCACGCTCCGCAAGCCTCTGTCTAAGCGCGTCTGGAGCCGCACCTGGATAAAGATGACCGCGCATTGCGGTCTCGAGCACGGCCTGCAGGACCCGCGGACTGGGCGCGAAGGCGCTCTCGTTCGACATCATACGGACGACATCTTGTTGGCGGTCCGCCACGGCAAAATGCCCCTCGTTATACGGGGCCGCCGCTCGCACCCAGCTCGGAGCAAAGGCGAGCAAGACGCCAGGATCCGGAACGGGAGTCGGACTAGCATGCGGTTCAGCACCGAGCTCGTCACCAAAGACGCGGAGCATCATCTCTGCTTGCTCCACAGCGACGGGCGTGTCGACGTCGATCCAACGAACGGGACCCACATCAGCAGCGTAGAACCTCCCCAACCGCGCGAGCGCCTGAACGCCATCGCTCAACGAGCAGTCCCCGGCCTTGGCCTCCACGAGTGCCAACTCCGTGAGCAGCGCAGGGCCGATGCGGAAGACGCCGGTATCCAAGGCATTGTAATCAGCAAGTTCTTTACCGATTCGCCGAATTCGCCCTGCCTCAGCTCGCACCTTGGTCGCGTCGTCGATGTCGAAGCATGCTCCGATATTCGTATCCACCGCCAGAGCGCAAGCGTCCGCGTCCAACTCGAAATCCAGCAAGCGTCGCACGAGATCCGGAGAGTACAGGTGGTCCGCCATCGTCAGAACACAGCCCGGCTCGACGTACTCGGCGGCAGCCAGTAGCGATACGCCGTTCTTGGCCTCATATCGCTGATTGTGTACGAAGGTCACTGCGAGCCCAAGCTCCGGTTCGGACTCCACCATCTCCCGGATACGATCCCCCTCGTAACCGGTAACGATGACGGCCTCACGGATTCCGGCGGCAGCCAAGGTACGAAGCACTCTCACCAGCAGCGGCACGCCACCCACAGGCCGCATGGGCTTAGGCGTCTGATTGCTCCCCGCGCGCAGTCGAGATCCCGTCCCGGCAGCTAGCACGATAGCTCGCCTAACCGTCACTTCGTTCATCAGTTCGTCTCGCTTTCGCCGCTGGAAACTTGGAACCGCGCCGCCATTAGCACGACAGCACTCGTTGGAGCAAATGGTCTCGGAATCCTTAGGCTTTGTCGCAAACAAACTGTTGCCGTAGGGCAACAGTGTAACGGAAACGCTACAGGGCCGCAGCATGATCCGACCCAAGGGCCACGGCATATTTTGCAAGGCATCAACGAGCGATTCTCCATCGGCATCGTCGATAGCGCAAAGAGGATGCCAAGGCGGCCGCGTAAGTGACTACGCACCCCAGGCCACTCGGCTGGCAGATGCTCCGGCTGCCCTTTGAGACCGAAGGCGCCGCCTGAAGGGCTCCGCTCGAAGCTCCCCACCCCTGAGCGCGCAGCACGTTCGGCATGACTCGCGGGGCTCAACCACGCTCCAAAGTCTCAACGACCTGCTGTGCCTCTCTCAGGTCGTCGATAGTGTCGACCTCACACCAGGGAAGGTCGCCGACGGGCACGGCCTGCGCCTCCAAGGTACCGGCGGCAATCAGGCGGTCGTAAACGTCCTCGTAATAGAGGTCGTGTTTGCCAGCGGCCTCCGCCTCCCTAAGGGCCCGAAAGAGCGCGGGCGTGGCGGCAGCGCGAACGCGTTCAATGCCGATGCTCTCACCAAATGCCCGCTCGCAGGGCAGATCCTTTCCGAAGCGCTGGATCACGCCTGCGTCAACAAGTACCTTCATCGCTTCCCGATCCAAGGCGCGCCGTTCGTCGATGGCGGCGGCGAGGCTCCCACAGCTCGATTCCAGCCGTTCCAAGACCTCCGAATGGAAGACGACATCGCCATCGAGCTTGAAGAAATCGGATCCCTCGAGCTCGTCCGCGCATAGCGCCAAGGATACGGAGTTCTGCGTCGAGCCGTAACGAGGATTGTGGCAGCACCGGACGTCCATGTTGCTGCCCTTCACGGCCGCGCGTACGGCGTCGGCGCGATAGCCCGTCGCCAACACGACCCGCCGGACCCCGTGCCGCTCCAATAGCTCCAGTGTCCTGAGGAGCAACGGCTTGCCATTGATGGGCACCAATGCCTTCGGTTTTTCATCCGTCAAGGGCCGTAACCGGGCCCCAACACCCGCAACCAGGATGGCTGCCACTTCTGTGCGCATATTGTGGATCTCTCACGCGATTCCCTGGCCTGACGCCGGGCGCGCAATCCTGCCAGGCCGCAGGCTTCGTCGCAATCATCTCAGAGTCTCGATTGCGCGGCGGCACGGACCTTGCTAACTGGCGGGCCCATGGAAAAGCCATCGCGCATTGCCCCTCCCCAAGGAAAGCTGGCCGTACTGCTGCCAGGACTCGGGGCGGTTGCCAGCACATTCATCGCCGGCTGTCTCCTCGCTCGAAAGGGCTTGGCGGAGCCAGTCGGATCTCTCACGCAACTCGGCACAATCCGCCTTGGCAAGCGCACCGAGAACCGGTCTCCGAAGATTTCCGAGCTCGTTCCGTTGGCGACCCTCGATCAGCTTGAGTTTGGCGCCTGGGACCTGTTCCCTGATAGTGCCTACGAGTCGGCGAGGACTGCGAGTGTCCTGAGTACCGATCACCTCGACCAGGTGCGTAGCGACATGGATGCGATAAAGCCCATGCCTGCTGTGTTCTATCCCGAGTACGTCAAGCGACTCCATGGAACCCATGTAAAACAAGGAGCAACGAAGGCTGAGCTCGTCGAGGCGCTGCGGGAGGACATCCGAAGCTTCGTTCGCGATCGGGGCTGCAGCCGGGCTGTCGCCATTTGGTGCGGGTCGACCGAGGTCTACATTGAACCCAGCCGCGTCCACGCCTCCATCCAGAGTTTCGAACAAGGCCTCCGCGACAACGATCCGGCCATCACGAGCTCCATGATTTATGCCTGGGCGTGCTTGAAAGAAGGTGTCCCTTTCGCCAATGGCGCACCGAACTTGACCGTCGATATCCCAGCGGTGATTGAACTCGCCAAGGAAACGGAGACTCCGATATCCGGCAAGGACTTCAAGACCGGGCAGACGCTCATGAAGACGATCCTGGCGCCGGGCTTGAAAGCAAGAATGCTGGGCCTCAATGGTTGGTTCTCTACCAATATTCTAGGCAACAGGGATGGCGAGGTCCTGGACGATCCTGAGAACTTCAAGACCAAGGAAGTGAGTAAGCTAGGCGTCCTCGAGCACCTGCTGCAACCGCAAGTACACCCTTCCCTTTACGGGAAGCTCTATCACAAAGTGCGCATCAACTACTACCCGCCTCGAGGGGACGCCAAAGAGGGCTGGGATAACATCGACATCTTCGGATGGCTTGGTTACCCAATGCAAATCAAGGTGGATTTTCTGTGCCGGGATTCGATACTGGCGGCACCTCTCGTCCTAGACCTTGCGCTGTTCATGGACTTGGCCAAGCGGTCCGGCTTCCACGGCGTCCAAGAATGGCTCAGCTTCTACTTCAAGAGCCCCATGGTGGCGGAGCAGCTGTATCCCGAGCACGACCTCTTCATTCAGCTCAAGAAGCTGAAGAACACCCTCCGCTGGATGGTCGGCGAGGAACTGATCACACACCTCGGCAACGAGTATTACTAGCGCCCTCTCCTTGCGCGGCGGCGGTTCAGGAAAGCCCGGCTCGCCGCCGCAATAGCCAGTGAGCTCCAAGCGTCGCCGCTGCCAGCAGCGACCACAGCCAGGCGGGTGCCAGGGGGGCTGCTCGCCTGTTCTCCACGACCACGAAGCTTGACACATCGGGGAGGTCGTGGACTTCGTTCCACCCGATGGACGCTCCGCCGCCCAGCCTTGCAAGTGCCTCCAAACGTCCGGGATCTGGGCGCGAGTCTCTCCAGGCTTCACCGCCGCTCTCACATGCGAAATCGACGCGAGACGGCGGAGCATCACCGACGGAAACATCCGCGGAGTACCCGCCCGCCTCGGAGACGCTCAGGTGCACAGTGCTCGACGGATCGCCCTGAACGATGCTGGTGACCTCTGAAGCTCCCAGCGGCCCATCCAGCCTCTGCAGATCCACAGACACAGGTCCTCTGACGCCGGGCACTTTTGAGACGACCAGTCGCGCGTCTCGGCCGACGATGCAGGGCCCATCGAGCTCAACCTGGGCCGCTTCGTAACGGGGATCGCGCATCAGCCAGCCGAGTAGGGCATCCCACAACGCTCCATAGGCACGTCCGTCGGTTCTCGCCGCGAGCTCCCCGTAGGCAAGCCTGTACGAGCCGTCGATCCCAAGGGCGATGGTCCTGCCGTCTCCAGCCCTGCCGATTGCGAGAATGGGCATGCTGCTACCATCACGCACAGAATGCGTCCCATGCTCCCACAAAGCGAGCGCCCCCCGACGCAGGCCACCCAACCTGTTCGCACCGATCATAGCGGGCAACTGTTCTCCGAGTAGCTGCCGCAACGGCCTTGTCACGGGGGCTGCGCGGCCAGTCTCCGTGTACCGCGGGCGAAACTCCAGGGCATCGTAGGGTCGCCCCGCCTGGACGAGTTCGACCGGCATGACCGATTGGAGAGGGGTCTGAGCATAGCTACCAGCAGCGAACGCGCCGGGCCCCCCAACCATCACCAAGCCTCCTCCAGCCTCCACGTAGCGAGCCAACGCAAGCAAATGCTCAGCCAGCTCGTACTCGACCGCGTCGATGTCTTGAACGATGATCGCGTCGAAGCTCGAAAGGTGCTCGGTGAATAGCTCGTGGACGGGGAACGGTATGAGCGCCAGCTCCGAATCCTCGACAGTATTGGCATCGTCCGTCTTCGTGCGGAGAATGAAGAAGGTGACCACGTCGATGGCCTGATCGCTCTTGAGCCAGGTTCGTAGGGCTCGCACGTCATAAGTTGGGCGACCAGCGATGTGAAGGAGACGCACGCGATCTCGAGTAACGGGGACGGTCAGAACACGGCGGTCGTTCTCCGGGACCTGGTCCCCTCGCGTTGCGGAGATGGAGAAGTCGAGCAGCCGGGAACCCGCGCGCTCCAGCGTGACGGGAAGTCGAAGGGTTCCAATGCCATCACGAAGCGCAATCTCGCCGCTCGCCAACACCGCTGAAGCACCTCCCCGTCGAAGCTCCTTCACGCCCAAGGTGACGGTGCCCGGCGCCAGGTCGCCAGTCGCGGCAACCTCCACCTCCACGGGGAACGGCTGATGCGCGACGGTCACGGCTGGCATACGAATGGCACGAATGCTCACGTCGGGCAGCGTCTCTTCTGCCAGACGGACGGTCTGCACGGAGAAGCCCTTTGTTCCCATTAGCAGATGTCGCAGCTCCTCCGGCTCGAGCGGTCGCTCGAAACGGCCGTCGCTGATCACCACCAGTGAATCGACGCCTTCCGTCGACATCAGAGAGTCCTGGAGCGCAGCACTCAGGTTACTGTACTCTCCGTCGGTACCTGCTGTCTGTGCTGAGCGAGTCGGTGCCTCGGCGAACCGGTGCACGTCGATGCGGGCACGAGGGAACCGCTCGCGCAATGAATCGAGAGAGGCTCCCGCGCGCTCCCAGCGGCTCGTGGAGCCCCCGGGTTCGGCAGGCAGCTCGAGCCTCCGCGAGGTGTCGAGCAGGACGACTATCCGAGGTCCGATCGGGGACAAGGTCTCGTCTATCGCCACCGGGCGCGCGATCGCCAGAAGAAGGCATGCGATCGCTACCCCGCCACTCACCAGAACGTGCCATTGGCGCCGCTCCGCGCCGAGTACCTCCCAAACTAGAAGGCTCAACGCCACAACGGCGAGAACGCTGGCGCCCCACATCGCGAGCGCCGGGAGGTCCTCCGAGTACGTAAGCTGGTGCTCTCTCATGGTGCTCTGCGAGACCGCCGCCGCATCAGCCAAGGAGCGTGTACCTGGTCGTCCTTGTAGTCGGAACAGAGCACGTACATGGCGAGGTTGACCGCCAAGCGAATCGCTAGCTCGCGCTGTCTGTAGGCGCCGGAAGCGACGGGCAGCGCCCATGTACCCGAGTCAGTACGAGCCAATGCACCACAAAGATCGTGCCGAAGCAGGATCACCTGAGCCACCCCATCCCGCACCATGGCTTGGATGCTGGGGGGACCCATCACTCTCCCAACTGGGCGATCCAATATATAGAAGCTCTTGAAAATGACATGGCTACGATCCAGCTCGATCGGGGCACTCTCAGGAAGAACCTTACTCAGCTCATCGCGCACCGTCCTGCCGAAGTCGCCCCGATCCGGTTCTGAATCGTCGACAATGAGGATTCCCCCGAGACGGAGAAACTGCGCGATTCCCGCCTGCTCTTGGCCGGTGAGTGGCTGCACCGCACCGGCCCCCGCCCACAGGACGACCGGTTGATCCCATAGCGCCGCGTGTGATGCGTGAACCGCCGTCACCGAAGCTCGCGCGGGTGCGCTCGTGCGGCGCATGAGCTCCTCCGCCCAGCTCGCCGGAGCCGAAGCCCGTGGGCCTCCCCACTGGGCCGTGCCGGTCAGCAATCCTCGGATCTGAAACGCGCTGGCGCCCGCGAACCCCTGAGCGCGACCTGCACCGAGGGCACCCGCCGCGACCACCATGCCGCTCAAGAATCCGCGCCGACCGACGACAGGGGATCCGCGGCCTCCCTTCCCCGTCAGAGTCACTGAAAGTCCTCGACCTTCCAGAGCCCATCCTCGCGCCGTAGCCTGACCTGGTGTCCTCCCGGGAGCATCGCCACAGCGGTATCCCCGTCGACTCGCACGTCGAGGCGCTCGGGATCGTCCAGTCCCCGCTCGATCGAAGAGAACTCCCGCTCCAGTGTGTGCGCCTCCCGCCGGGTCAGGATCCGCAGCAGCCCTCTGTAGTTGCGGCTTGCCAGCGCCTCGCGCAGCAACGCAAGAGCCTCCAGGGGAGTCTCGGGTCGTGAGAGAAGCCACCCGGCCTCGTCAATCCTGTACGTGCCGTGCTCTTCGACGGCGCGGACGGGTTCGCCACGAGCCGTCCACAGCTCGACCTCCACGCGGACGAGGGCTTCGGGGGAAGCCGCTGCTCGAGCGCGCGCCCCGACCTCGTGCCTGGCTAGCTTCATTTGATCCTTCACATCCGCCACACTCAAACGCTGCTTGTCGCGGGCCCTCAGGAGGAGGTGTACGGTTTCAGCGTCGCCCTGCGCCGCTGCCGACTCGAACTGAGCTACGACGGGCTGAGGATCCGGGATCTCAGCCGAGGCGCACGCAGCGTCGCCCAGTGCAACCAGCGCTGCCGCGACCGACTCAGCGACCGCTCTGTGGCGACAGAGCGATCCCGGTCTCCTGTGTGAATGACTCGCCATCCCGCACAACACAGCTAGCTAAACGGGGCTCCATTGGCTAGCTTCAATCCCGCTCGAGCGCGAGCGACTGTGGCCCCACAACACAGCGTTCGGCCACCAGGCCATGCCCCTGGAGCCATTGAACAGGCGGTTGGGCGGGCGTGGGCAGAATCCCTCATGAAGTCCAACGAAGCCAGACTGCGACGACAGCTAGGATGGTCCAGCACGCTGGCAGCTGGGGCGGTGCTGCTCGCAGCTGCCGTCGACGAGACAGTCGGTGCGCTCATTGCCCTTCCCGCGTATGGCGCGCTCATCCTCGCGATTCACCGGCTCGGGCGGCTCGGCAGCGACTGAAAGGATGCCGGATAGGACGGCAAGTCGCACTGCTCCTCCCGATGGCGGTGATGCTACCTCATGTCTCGCTCCGCAATACGGCGATAGCGACATCCCCACCGAGAACGGGGGCTCGCACCACGCCCATCGCGAATTCCCGACCCGTGATCTCAAGAATCGTGTGCATCGGCTTGTCAGGCGCCGTCCTTGCGAGGGGTTCACGTTCCAGAATGGCACGGGCATTGACCCGGGGCGATACTGGCGCGCCGTAGGCCTCTTTGTCGACCACCACGTAGACGTAGAGGAGAGGCATCTTGTCGTGCCGCTTCGCGTCGAGGGAATCGCGCACCTCGCCGCGCAAGGCATTCTCCAAGCGGTAGGCATAGGCAGACCACGACCAGCCCGTGACGAACACCGCCACCGGCTTGCCATCATGCCGGACCGGTGCTCCTGCCACCCACTGAGCGTCCGGCGCGTCGCGGACACCCGCCGCTTCGTCGAGGATGCCCGAGGTCTCGGTGTACTCGTCCTTCGTAAGCGCTTCCTTCAGGCCGGGAAAGGCCGCAAACGCGTTCGCCCCGGCCAAGCGATCCGCGTCAAGGTTCGTTCGCAGCACTCGGCCGCTCCTGGACACGACGCCGAAGAAGGTTCCCTTCGCCACCCTCAGGTCTTGAACCTTCGCACGCGCTCTGCGGATCTCCTCCTGCATGACTTGGAGGTCGGTGGCGTCGCCATCTCGGCGCACGTAAAGATCCGCCAGATGCCGAGCTCCCTCTGGCAGTCCGCGGCGTACCTCCGCCACATCCTCGGTCGCAAGCTCCACGAGCCGCTTGGCGTGAGCAACCGCGAGCCGTCCAGCCTTTGCGTCATCACGACAGGCAACCAAAGCGAGCGCGCAAAGCAGCAGCCAGTGGATCAGGACTGTGGCTTTCGTCTGAGTCATCGCGGGAACGCTACTCTGGGCACCCGAACGGGTCCACCGCCTTGCACCGCCAGCTGGATAGAAGGGTTCGCGGGCGAGCGCGACACACTCGACTCGCGCCCGTTCGCGCTGGTGGGATATCGGACGCCAAACCGAGCCACGACGGTGGAGCAGCGGCCGGCCACTGCTCGGCCGCCCCGGAGCATGCCATCACCGACGCTGGGCGAGTGCTCTGAACGATCAATGCACGCGTGATGCGGGCAGCCAAGACCCCGCTTGCCGCAGGTTGCACGACAGCGACGTGCACCGGCGTACGACGTACCCGCCCACACCCATTCTTTGACCCCATGCAGACCCGAGCTCTGGACGAACCCCGTGACGAGATGACATCCTAAGGAGTTGAGCCAAGCGGCTGGTCCGCATCTCCGGTTTCCGTCAGCAGCGAGTGGTGCCCGGCAGGGCAGGAGCCTCCTTGTCATCCATTCATCCCGACCCGACCGCGCCGCCCCGCTGCAATGAGCCAACCTCGCTCTCTCCGAGTACCTCGAGATCCCCGGAGGAAACGCCTCGGGATTTCGTCACCCTCGACGACCTATTCGTCGTCTTTCAGCCGATCATCGACATTGCGGCGCGTCGGGTGTTCGCGCACGAGGCGCTCACCCGGTGCCGCGTCCCAGCCTTGCAGGATCCCGAAGTCCTCTTCAACCGCAGCGTCGAGAGGGGATGCACTGGCCGGCTCGGGCGCATGGTCCGCCAAATAGCTATTCCCTTGGCAACCGGACGGCGCCTCTTCGTCAATGTCCATCCCCAAGAGCTGACCGAGTCGTGGCTCGTGCGACCTGACGATCCGCTGTTCCTCCACGATCACGAGCTCTACGTCGAGATCACCGAGTCAGTTCCCCTCGCCCACTTCGATCTATGCCTCACGGTAATCCGCGAGCTTCGATCGCGCGGCGGTATCCGTCTCGTGGTCGATGACCTCGGCGCCGGCTACTCGAACCTCAAGAGCATCGCCGACCTAGAGCCAACAATCGTGAAGCTCGATCGCGGCTTGGTCCTCGGGATCGAGCGCAGCGCCCGCCAGCGACAGCTGGTGAGCAGCATCGTAGCGTTGTGCCGCGACCTCGACGCTTCGGTGGTCGCAGAAGGAATCGAGCGCGAAGCTGAGTTGACCGCCCTCATCGACTGTGGTGTGCAATATGCTCAAGGCTACTTGTTCGCCAGACCGAGCTACCCTTTCCCCGCCGTGACGTGGCCCGAGTGTCTCGCGATGGCGTCGGTGCAGGAACGCCCCCCCAACAGCGGTCAAGCAGCGACAACGAAATCGGTTCCCTCTTCGTAGGCCATGGCGTACAGGGCCTCCCGAATCTGCCTGCGTGCTACTGGACCTGCGACGCTGACCACGACGGGGACAGACACCCTTTGTCGCAAGAAGCCCGGCGGCACCACCGGAGCGCCAAGAATCCGCTGCCCTAGCCGGCCGGGATGCAGCTCGACAATGTAGCGAGGTCGCTTGCCTCGAGTCAGGAGGGCCCGTGCAAGCGCACGGCCGGTATCGCCGTAACCCCAGAGAACGTACCCATCGGAACGACGAAGAACGCCATTCGCAAGGTGCGCGGCCTTGCAGGCGACGATACTCGAGCGGGAGTATGCCACACCGAGTCGAGACAGACGCGTAGGCGCGTCCCGCCAGAAGTGGAGCCGCCGCGGGACCACGGCCGGGCGCAGCCCCGCGTGTATCCAGCGAAGCATCAGGTCATAGTCCTCCGGCCAGCCCTCTTCCCTATAACCGAACGACAGCATGGCGTCACGTCGCGCGAGCCAGGTCGGATGCGCCAGTGGGCACTCCACGTAGGCATCCCCGAGGATTGTTGCCGTTGACCCCATTTCGTTGAGCCAGCTCTCGTACTCAATGCGCCCCTGGCGCAGGTGACCTCTGGGAAACACTCGTACATGGCAACCGACCACGTCGACGCTCGGATCGCTCTCGAGCGCCCTGACCTGAGCACCGAGCCTGGCAGGGTGCATCACATCGTCCGCGTCCATGCGCGCGATGTAGACGCCCCGACACTGCGGCAAGCCTGCATTCAGCGCCGCAACCAGCCCGTCGTGGGGCAAAGTCAGAACCCGGAATCTCTGGTCCTGAGCCGAGACCGCGGACAGAATCTCGCGGCTCCGATCGCTGGAACCGTCATCGGCGATCACGCACTCCCAACTCTGGACGGTCTGCCGTCGGATGCTCTGCAGAGCCGCAGTAAGGGTTGAAGCCGCGTTGAAGACGGGGAGTAGGACAGAGACAAGGGGCTCGCCCTTCGCGACTCCCCGGACGGGCATCCCAAGCCCACAGCACCCCTCCCTCCGCTCGTCTTCGCGTCTCACCGTGACCGGCGCTGGACTGCGGTCATCCCGGCCAGCATTGCCCCGAACGCGAGGATTGGCACGAGGCACTCAGCCCTGCAACTCCAACAGCTCTCCCACTACGGCTCGCACGTGGCCCGCCACCTTGACCTTGCGCCACTGGCGGCGGACTCTCCCGGTTGCATCAATGAGGAAGGTGCTACGTTCTACCCCCATATACTCTCTCCCATAGTTTTTCTTCTTCACCCAGACGCCATACGCACGCGCCAGCTCTCGATCACCATCTACGAGCAACGAGAATGGCAGCTCGTGCTTCTCAGCAAAGCGCTTGTGGCTCGCCTCGCTGTCGGGACTGACGCCGAACAGGCGCACACCGAGTGCACCTATTCGCGTCGCCTCATCACGGTAGTCACAGGCCTCTCGTGTGCAGCCCGACGTATCGTCCTTGGGATAGAAGAACAGAAGGTACGACGTGCCGCGCAATCCTCGCGACGTGATGCGGTTCCCATGTTGGTCGACCAGCGCAAACTGGGGAGCAGCAGCACCCATCTCGATGGCCTCGCTCGCCGCGGCACCTCCTGTCGCAGGTAGTGTCGGCATCTGTGTGCGTCCCGCCCGGGCAGCCGTCGCTCGACCGTTTCCCGTACCGAGCCGCCCGCCGCCCCGATCGTCGTCCGTCGGTCGACCTGCGGCGCCTCGCTTCTTTGCTGTCTTTTCCACGCTTACTTTGGCCTCCCGGACTTCCAGCTCGAACGCCGCAAGGATAGCTGAGGCCAACGGCGATGCACAGCGGTTACCGCCGGGCTGTACGAAGACCACCCGATGCGGTCTGGTCGCGCGGGATACCCGGTCACTAGCGAGCCTCGCCACCACTGCCCCCTCACGTCGAGAACCGGCCGACACGGATATTCTTGCGACACCAGCATCAGCAACGTTGCCGCACCACTGCAGGGATCTATGCATGGGTTGATCAGATGCCCGTCCACCCCACCTCTCTCGACAACGGCAGACTTCGGGCGGCCTGGCGACGTGTCCTCGAGAACCAATCGGAGAAGTTCGCAGCTCTGAGCCAGAGTAGTGAGGGTCTGGGCGGAGTCGAAGCCCTGCTCACGACGTTGTCAGTGCTCATCGACGAGTCACGGAGTGCGGACCAAGCGTTGCTCGCCGTCAGCAATCGGAAGAGTCAGCTCATGGAGCAGTTGGGAAACCTGCAGCGGCATTTGGCTCTCAGCACCTCCGAGCTGGCGGTGGTCCTGCTCTGCGCACGCTCGGCCCTGAGCGAAGCAGAGGAAGGGATGAGCAGGCAGGAGGATAGCCTTCGGGATACAGAGCTCGACCACGTCGGGCTACTATTGGGCCGACTGGGGCTGCTATTCTTCGAGACGGCGATGCGGACGAACGTCGACGCGGATCTCGCATCAGATATCGTGAATTTGGATTACGCACTCTTGTACGAGCGCACGCGGCAACTCGCCATTACAGATGCCTTGACCGGCCTCTATAACTACGGGTATTTCTTGGAACGTCTGACAGCGGAGCGAGCCCGCGCCGAGCGTTATCAGCGCCTCCTCTCGCTGATCCTCATCGATATCGACAGTTTCAAGCTGTACAATGACACGTATGGGCACCCGGCCGGCAACGAACTACTGCGCCATGTTGCGGAATCTGTGGCCTCCGAGGTGCGTGAAGTCGATCTTGTTGCACGGTTCGGTGGCGAGGAGTTCGCAGTTCTGGCACCAGAGGCCAACCGCCTCGATGCCCGTCACCTCGCGGAACGGATCCGGCGGCGAATCGCCGAAGCGCACATCCCGCACGGCAGGAGGACTACCGTTTCCGCGGGAGTCGCAACCTATCCCATCGACGCTGGGACGGCGGAGTCTCTGGTAAAAGCAGCCGACTCGGGTCTCTATGCGGCCAAGGAGGCTGGTCGCAATTGCACCGTGTCCTTTGCTCCAGCAACGGGAGCGCTGTTGCGCTACCGGCCCGACCGCGCCGTGCGCAATGTCAGTCTGGTCGGCAGCTTCAACGGCTGGGATCGGGCGGCAGATCCGATGGTGCCGAGAGAGGATGGGACCTTCGAGCTCACAATTAGGCTTCGCCCCGGAACGTACCAGTACAAGTTCGTCTTGGACGGTGACGAGTGGATAGCGGTTCCCCACGCGGAGCGAGCCCCGGACAACTTCGGGGGAGAGAACAACGTGCTGCGGCTGACCACCGAACCGTGCCGCGACTGATTCGCCGAACCCCAAACAGACGAGCGCACCAGCTGACCCGCCACCCAGTCGCAAGTTTCAGGCTTCGCACATCTTGTGCCCTCACCTACTTCCACTAGAGTCCGGGACCAGCAACGACCTCGACAAGGAACGAACCGATGCTCGACCTCCCGTCCCCCGGCCTGTACCGTACGACCCAGGCAATGCCTGGCCATGAAGCAGACTTCCCCGCCGGCGTCCTCGTTTACATCGGACAATCCGGAGACGATGGAACTCGTTTCATTGTTCGACCGCGCCAGAATCGACGCAACCGCTGGTTCTGGGGGGAACCCACGACGCCCTTTCGCTCGCCTACCTACGCCAAGACCCTCCGTCGCCTTCCGTCGGAGGGCTTCTACACACTACCTCGCGCCATCGAACTCAGTGACGGCGGTCGATGGCTCGAGAACGCCATCGTTGAGCTTGGCTACAACGAGAAGGGCCAGGGAATCATCTTCGTTGGCCAGTGGCATGAGGGAGGCGAGACCAACACGCTGCATTTCAGCGAACGCGGCTTATCGGTCGACGACACACTGCTGGACACCTTACGCTGGGCACCAATCCTCCCGGTGAAGGAGCTGTCGTAGAGTATAAGGGTCTCGCTCATTGGGACGCCGCGCGCTGAACACCGCGGCCGTCCCAGTGAGCTCGGAGCGCAGGGGGGCTCAAGGAACACCCCCGCGCCAAGCTCGAGATGGATTCGCGCAGAGGTGGAGCTGGAGTCCCGCTACTCGCCCTTGATCGCTGCGCGGAACCGCTCCCGATTGAGCATCGCGATGAAGTCAGCGCTAATCCCCTTAGGACAGGCCGCGACACACTCGTAGTGGTTGGTGCAGTGTCCGAATCCCTCGGCTTCCATCTGCTGCACCATTCGGCGGGTCCGCGTGGCGCGTTCGGGCTGCCCCTGTGGAAGCAGGTTCAGGTGGCCCACCTTGGCCCCCGTGAAAAGCATGGCAGCAGCATTGGGGCATGCCGCCACGCAAGCACCGCACCCAATACACGCAGCCGCGTCCATTGCCATGTCTGCGTTGCGTTTCGGGATGGGAAGTGCATTCGCGTCTTGCGGGCTCCCCGCTCGGGCCGAAATGTAGCCACCCGCCTGGACAATCCGATCCAAGGCTGAGCGGTCCACGACGAGATCGCGGATCACCGGAAACGCCCGGGCACGCCACGGCTCGATGGTGATCTCGTCTCCATCCTTGAAGCTGCGCATGTGGAGCTGGCACGTCGTGGTCTCGGACTGCGGTCCGTGCGGCTTCCCATTGATGACGAAGCCACACGTCCCGCAGATGCCCTCCCTGCAGTCACTATCGAACGCAATCGGCTCCTCACCCTTCGCCGCAAGCTCCTCATTGACCACGTCGAGCATTTCCAGGAACGACGAATGCGTGCTGATGTTCTTGGCCTCGTACCGCGCGAACTGGCCAGGCTTGTCAGCGCTTGGCTGCCGCCAAACGTTGAGCACGACGTTGATGGTGGACATTACTTATAGCTCCTCTGCGTGGGCTTTACGTACTCGAACTGCAATGCTTCAACGTGCCTCACCGGCGGGCGATCCGCGCCCGCGTACTCCCACGCGGCAACGTGAGCGAACCGATCGTCGTCCCGCTTCGCCTCGCCCTCTTCGGTCTGGTGTTCCTCGCGGAAGTGCCCACCACACGACTCCTCGCGCTCCAGCGCGTCACGGCACATGAGCTCCGCGAGTTCGAAGAAGTCCGCTACTCGCCCTGCCTTCTCGAGTTGCTGGTTTAGCCCCTCCCCGCTACCAACGACACGAACATTCGACCAGAACTCGTCGCGAATCGCAGGGATAACCTCAAGGGCACGTCGGAGGCCAGCCGCGTCGCGCGCCATACCGCACTTGTCCCACATCAGAGCACCCAGCTCGCGATGGAAAGAGTCAGGCGTCCGCTTCCCATTGATCCTTAATAGCTTCCCAATGCGAGACTCCACCTCCGCAATCGTAGCCTTCACCTCGGGATGATCCGCGGAGACCCCACTCGGCCCGGACTGCGCTAAGTAGTTTCCTAGAGTGTATGGGAGCACGAAGTATCCGTCGGCAAGCCCCTGCATCAGAGCGCTGGCACCCAGGCGATTTGCCCCATGATCGGAGAAATTGGCCTCGCCGCCGACAAATAGACCAGGAACGGTGCTCATAAGATTATAATCCACCCAGAGACCACCCATAGTGTAGTGGATGGCTGGGTAGATGCGCATTGGCACCTCATACGGACTTTCGCCCGTGATGCGCTCATACATATCAAACAGATTACCGTAACGCTCCGCGATAACGTCCTTGCCTAGACGCTGAATGGCAGCGCTGAAGTCGAGGTACACCCCGCGCCGCTGACCGGCGACATCTGGGCCGACACCTCGTCCCTGGTCGCAAACGTCCTTGGCGCGCCGTGAGGCAATATCCCGGGGAACCAGGTTACCGAAGCTCGGATAGATTCGCTCGAGGTAATAGTCCCTGTCTGCCTCAGGAATACTACTTGGGTCCTTCGAGCAGTCCTCGGCACGCTTCGGGACCCACACCCGCCCGTCATTGCGCAGCGACTCGCTCATGAGCGTCAGCTTGGACTGGAACTCACCGCTCTGCGGGATACACGTCGGATGAATCTGCGTGAAGCAAGGATTGGCGAAAAAGGCACCCTTGCGGTGTGCGCGCCAGTTCGCCGTAACGTTGCAGCCCTTGGCGTTAGTCGAGAGGAAGAAGACGTTGCCGTATCCACCGGTCGCGAGCACAACGGCGTCCCCGAGATGCGCGGAAACCTTCCCGGTCGTCATATCTCGAACAACGACGCCGCGCGCCCGCCCCTCCACGACGATCAGCTCGAGCATTTCGCTGCGCGAGTACATGGAAACCGTGCCGGCATCGATCTGCCGCTCCAGTGCCTGATAGGCCCCGAGCAGCAGCTGCTGACCAGTTTGACCCCGCGCATAGAAGGTTCGTGCGACCTGCGCTCCGCCGAAGGAGCGGTTCGCGAGTAGGCCGCCATACTCTCGTGCAAACGGCACGCCTTGCGCGACGCACTGATCGATGATGCTGACGCTCACCTGGGCAAGGCGATAGACGTTCGACTCGCGCGCCCGGAAGTCCCCTCCCTTCACGGTGTCGTAGAAGAGACGATAGATGCTGTCGCCGTCGTTCTGGTAGTTCTTCGCGGCGTTGATTCCGCCCTGCGCCGCAATGCTGTGCGCGCGCCGCGGACTGTCCTGGTAACAGAAGCAGCTAACGTTATAACCCAGTTCACCGAGAGTTGCTGCCGCAGCGCCGCCGGCCAGGCCACTTCCAACGACGATTACCCTATACTTCCGGCGATTCGCCGGATTCACTAGCTTCATGTCGAAGCGGTGACGGTCCCAGCGCGTTTCAATGGGCCCGGCTGGAGCATTGGATTTGAGTTCCATGGTCGCTTTCCTCTGTTACCTGATGACGCCGGCCAGCACTGCAACCGGGATCGAAATGTTGCCGATGACGACCACCGCAGCGATGGATCGCGCCCAAGCACGTCGACGCGCTTCTTGCTTTCCACCCGCCAATCCCAGGGATTGGAGCATGCTCCATCCACCGTGATAGAGGTGCAACCCCAAGGCACCCTGTGCAAGCACGTAGAGCGCCGCTACCCAAGGCACCTGAAACCCGTTGACGACGTTGGTGTACACTTGGGAGTAGCCAAGGTGCTCGTAGTCTCCCATCGCGATGCCCGGATAGGTAAAATGCGCGATGTGATACGCCAGAAAGAAGAAGATCAGCGGTCCAGTGAGCCACATCGTCCGCGAGGCGTAGTCGCTCGTGGAGTAGCGTCGCATGCGGTAGGCGGTGCCGCGCGCATCAATGGTCTTCCCCCACAGCGAGAACATCATGGCGATGTGGAGGACCAGCGCGAAGAGAAGAAATAGTCGCACCCCCCAAAGCAGTGGGCCCAAAGTGTGTAGGTTGTCGGCGTAGGCGTTGAGCGCCTCCGGCCCGAGGAAAACCTGGAGATTACCCAGCATGTGCCCGATGACGAATCCGAACAGGACTATGCCTGTTATCGCCATCACGGCCTTCCTGCCGATGGTCGTATCGATGAGGGTCGACGCTTGCTGCATGGTGCTCCGCGGGGAAAGCGATGTGGACTCCGACCGGTGGGGTTTACTCCAACCGAGTGCCCGAGCAAAGGCGAGGAGTGCGCCCTTCGAAGCCGGTGGAGCCGCCCGACAGCACCTGCCGCCGCTAAGCGTGGCTTCGCTGGTACGTCGAGCTGTCAGCGTGTTGCCTTGACAACGCGCCGAAATCAAGCAGCAAAATCCACTGCGAAAAGATTTCGGGCGCGCCACGACAGCGACGGGGAACGGCCTCGTGACCCGTCGCCACCCGCTTCTTCGCCGCTTTCCTGTTTGCTACCCAGCGTCGCGCCTCCGCGCGGGCAGCAGCGGGGCGCAGGGGTGAGCCCCCGCGTGCCCCCGACTACCGAGGAGTCGCCGCGGGCCGGGAATGGTCCTCTCCAACTGGCCCCTACGCGGAGCCGGGGCTCCCTCTGCTGCACCCCACCGCTGCCCCTGCCCGGTCGTGCGCCCCACCTCGCCGGCTGGCCCGCTCTACCCATTGCTGAGAGCGCGACTGCGCGCGTGACGCTGGCAGTCGCGCCAAACTCATAGTGCTCACGCCGAGCGGAGGTTTTTCGCGACGAACTCCCAGTTGACCAGCTTGTCCAGGAACGTCTCAAGAAACGCTTTGCGATCCTGGCGATGGTCCAAGTAGTAGGCATGCTCCCAGACGTCCGTCGTCAATAGGGGCTTGGCCGAGGTCGTGACGGGCGTCTCCGCATTCGGAGTATCGATGACTCGGCCGGAGCCGCCTTCCACGACGAGCCAGACGTACCCAGAGCCGAACCGACCCGTGCCTCTCGTCACCCACTCCTCGCGGAAACCATCCCAGCCGCCAAACGACTTCGTGATGAGGTCAGCGACCGGACCCGCTGGCGGAGCACCGCCTCCACCGGGCTTCATGCCATCCCAGAAAAAAGTGTGATTGAAGACCTGGGCGGCGTTGTTGAATACTCCCCCGGAACAGGTCTTGATGACGTCGACGAGCGACTTCGAGGCCTCGGGCTTACCCTCCAGCAGCCCTTTCAGCTTTGTCATGTAACCCTTGTGGTGCTTTTCATAGTGGAATTCGAGGGTTTCCGACTTCATGAATGGCTCTAGCGCATCCTTTGAGTACGGGAGCGGCGGCACCTGAAAATCCATTGAACAACTCCTTCCGTGAGGCCGGCGCAAAGCCGGTCGGGTCGCGATTGTGTGGGCAGAAACCTGTGACGGTGCCGCAGCAGTGTCAATCGAGCCATCCGAGGTTACCGATCTCGGTCGCACGCTCCAGTGCCGTCATTGCGTGGAGGCCGACGGTCCACCGCGCACCTCGACATCCGTGAAGGAATCGTCTAGAGGCAGGGTGGTGTTCCGAGGAGCCGATTAGTCACTGATTGTCCATGAAGCTCGAGTTTGACGTCGACGAGGCGGAGTTCCCTCCCCGTTTGCGCAACGCGTTCACGCGCCTCGCGCGGGACCCGGTGCTGGACGGATTCCTCTCGAGCACCGAAGCGCTACGCGCCGGTAAGGTCTCGACAGTCGTGCACCGGCTGCTTTGCGGTTACTTCTCCGATTACGAAGTAAACGGGTTCCTTGGGATATACCCCATGCACCTGCTCAGCACCGAACAAGCGGCTACGCTGCTCACAGGCATGCCCCAGGGTCGCCTCCTGGACATCGGGGCCGGAGCGGGCGATATCACCATGCAGCTTCGTCCTCTCTTCGTCGATGTAGTCACCACGGAGCTCTCGTTCTTCATGAGGCGGCGACTGCGACGACGGGGATTCGCGTGCGAGCGCAGGGACGTCGCCCGGGCAGGCCTCCCAGAAGGGCCATTCTCCGTGGTCGCCCTGCTCAACGTGCTTGATCGATGTCTCGACCCTGAGCGCCTTCTCGCCCAATGCTGCAGCGGACTGGCACCCGATGCACAGCTCTTGGTGTCAGTGCCTCTCCCTTACGACCCGCACGCCTATCGGGGCGGGACTACAGTCGCTCCAGCCAGACCTCTTCCTATCCGCGGAGCGACGTGGGAACGGCAGGCGTGCAGCCTCGTCTTAGACGTGATCGAACCCCTGGGCCTGCGCTTGAAGCGGTTTGCTCGGTTGCCTTACCTCTCCGCAGGCGACAGCCGCCATCCGGTCTATGCCCTCGACGCGCTCGTGGCCACCTTCGCCAAACCCAGCCCAGGGCAGCTGCCCTTACGTGAGCCTCCACCGAGCACGCTTTGAGCGTCCTTCTCCAATGCTGTCCCGGCACTCCGCCGACGCGCCACATGTTTGCCTGAGCGGACGGCCATGCGAGCCGCTTCCGGAAGCGCGGCCCGGAGGAGGGCTCGGAACGCCCATTACCTGCTCCTCCAGAAAATGTGGACTGGACACCAAGACCGGGAGCAAGTACACACTGCGAATCGAGCCGAAGTGGCGGAATTGGCAGACGCGGCGGACTCAAAATCCGTTGCCAGCGATGGCGTGTGAGTTCGAGTCTCACCTTCGGCACAGTTGAGCCACTCGACCATTCGGACCCTGCGCTAGCCCCGTGTGGCGTCGACGACTCGTGCCCGAGCTTCCAGGGCCAGGCTTCGCTCGCGAGGTAGCGAGAATGCCCATCAACCATCGAAGTGCCCACGGACCGGTGCGCGTCAGTGAGATCCTGGCGAAAACCAGCGTCGAAGCCGCTCGGGCGGGTGGCGTTGCTGTGGACCAGCACACTTGGCGCCGACTAGTTGGCGAGCGCGTCGCAGCTCGCACGTCACCGAAGTCGCTCAAGCGAGGTACGTTGTACATTGAGACAGCCTCGGCAGTTTGGGCCCAGGAGCTGTCACTCTTGAGCTCGGACATCCTTCAACGACTCCAAAGTCACGGACTCGCTGTCGATGCACTTCGCTTTCGTGTCGCCGCGGCGCGTGAGCCTCGCCCCGCGGAGCGGCGGCCCCCCATCCAGGACGATGTTCCTGCACCAATCCCAGAAACCCTCAGCAGGACCCTAGGATCGCTGGATGACCCCGAGCTGGCCAGGCTCATCGCAGATACGGCGGTGCGCACGATCGCCCGACAGCAGCGACTTGCAAACGCTGTCCCGACTACTTCGACGCAACCAGACGCTCGAGGCCCTCGATGCGCTGAAACAGAAACTTCTCCGCAGGACCAAGCTTCGCTTGCCCGGAACGCAAAGTCGCCACGTACTCGCGGAGGATCGGCAGGCTGACGTTCGCCACCTTCCGAGTCACCTCGTACAGCTGGTCAATCACGGACGCAGGCAGTGGCCGCGCCAACGCTCCGTATAGTTGGAAAGCATAGTCTATCCAGGCGCCCTTGCCGGTTACGGCCGCCAAGCGGACCGCCAAACCGACAGCGCGCTCCGCAGTCTGCGCATCCAGCTCTTCACCTGCGCGCACCGACGCTGCGACCTTCTCGAGCTGACCTTCAAGCATCTTCTCGGCTTCATCGCCGCGCCCCAACGCCAGGGTCTTGTTCGCAACCCCCGCGAGCAGCTCGAGGGCCTGAGCGCCACGATTCCCGGCAGCAGAGGTGTCCGGCTCAAGTCCGACACGCTCGAGCGCCAGCGGGTCCGCTGAATGGAGCGTTTCGGCCAGGACGCGCCGTCCCGAGGATGGCTTTGGCCGCTCTGAAGCGCCCGGGCCCCGGACCACGATCTGTTGCTTCCCTATGGTCAGCTGATCTCCGGGCATCAGCTCCCGGCGCCCCATCACCCGTTCGCCATTCACAAAGACACCGTTGGAGCTCCTGAGGTCCTCGACGAAGATGGCACCCTGCTCCATTGCAAGACGCGCGTGGCGGCGCGACACAAGGCCATCATCGAGCACGAGGGTGCAGTCTGCCGCACGCCCGATCGTCATCGGTCCACGCCACAGTTCAAAGGCATGGCCTCGGTGCTCCACCCAATAACGCGATTGCTCCGCGACCACCGGAAACTCCGGCTCGGCGGCGGCGTCATGGCCCGGGTGTTGGTACGACTCCGTTTTCACGGCAACGAATTCTGACAGTATCTTAGGGCTTGTTTCGCGTCGAGGCCCGGCCGAGGCTGGACGGCTCGACACACGTGCACAGTTGGCAACGACCCGCCGCGCAGAAACTTGAGCCCGCGCGAAGAGGTGTATCCCCTCCTAAGGCTGCTCGTGTGGGTCATCGTCTGAATCCGAACCGCCCGGGCTCGTCAGCTCTTCACGGGACATGTCCCTGGACCGCCTGCGCCTGAGCCGCTAGAAGCTCAATGATGTCGCGCGGATTTGGACTCAAGGCCGGCCCCCCTGGTGCGCCGGCCGCGACGGCAAATCCTCGTAATGCGGGAAGCGCAGCAGCCAGCAAAGGCGCAGGCAGCCGTTCCAGCGCCTGCAGAGTCTGCCAGTCGGGAAGTGCACCTCTGCCAGTGAACAGCCCCATGCTCCAAAGAATCCACTGAGCATCACCGACACGCTCCGCCAAGTGAATCGCAGCGCTCGCCACAGCGCCGAGCGAACGCCGTTCGGCTGGCTCACTCCGCAGTTCCGCACCGAGGGTTGCCCGCGCGCGCTCCAGCACTCTCTGGACGTCCTCCCAGCGTCCCAGGCTGACGGCGCGGTCCACCACCTCTGCCAGAAGCAGCAATGACCAGTTGCCATCTGCGGCCGGAAGCGCCCCCGTGAGGGTTTCTTCCTCTCGAGGGGCCAGCGTGCCGCACTCCGGGCACTGGTCCAATCCACTAGGGTACAGCTGCCTGCACGAGCCGCATCGCCACTTAAAGCCGGTCGGCGGCGTATGCTTGCGACGGGCGACACCTCGGAGAGAAACCGCACTGACGACGAGTTCGTGCGTCCCTATGCGGATGCGGTCCTTATCGCCTAACCGACTGCTCGACTGGATTGGTCGCCCGTTGACCAGAATACCGTTCCGTGATCCCAAGTCGCGGATGGCAAGAGTCTCGCCGTCGACCCGAAGTGCTGCATGGCGCCTGGAAACCAACGGATCTTGAAGGGTAAGGTGGCACGAGCTACTGCGGCCAACCACCGTCTCGCCGGGAGGCAAGTCAACTTCCTGCAAAAGGAAACGGAGCCGGTATCTACTCACAGGAGCCCGCGTCGGGAGCGCTAATGACTCATGGAACCTTAGGGCATTCCCCCTGCCCACGCCAGGGGAAGGCCGTTCCCGTCGAGCCCGACACCATCGACGGCGGCGTCGAGCGTCGCCGGCCGGGTCCTCGCTGCGCTTTCCCCCGGAGGTGCGGAAGCACCACGTGGTGCTTCATGTAGGTTACCAGGCTTCCACGACCTCACCCGCATTTCTACGCAGCCGTGAACCTGGCTTCCTCCGGCGTACGGCCGCAGCCTGAAGCCGCGACCGCCGAACGAAGCCAGGCGCCTCTCGGACCTCAACCGAGCGTCACGCTGAAGACCTCCCCCACATCCTTGGCGGCGCGGAGTTTCTCGAGCACATCCGCGGGGGGCGACGAGCTGAGACCCCATACTGACGCGGCCTGTCCAGTACTCGTGTCTAGCCCCATCTGCATGCGTGAGACGTTGACACCAGCCGTCCCAAGGATGGTTCCGATGCCTCCGATGACCCCTGGAAGATCCCTGTTCCTGATGGCGAGAGCAGAGCCCTGAAGGAGGGCGTCGAGTTCGTACACGCCCCACCGCACCAGCCGCGGGGACCCATCGCTGCCCAGGGATCCACTTACTGTCGCGCTGGTCCCGTCATGGCTCATGACCCGCAAGGTGAGCATCGTCGAGAACGCTCCCTTCTCGCTTGTCTTCTCTTCGCGGATCTCGATCCCGCGGTCCTTCGCCAAGAGGGGCGCGCTCACCGAGTTCACGGGTGACGAGAGAAAACCTGAGAGCAACCCGGCAACGGCCTCGTTCACTATCGGCGCGGTCTTCAACCCGCTTGCCTCTCCGGCGCACTCCACTGTGATAGCGGTAGGCTTGACGGTCTCGACGGCTGCGAGGAACAGACCGAGTCGGCGCGCGAGCGTCGTGTATGGACCAAGCAGAGACGCCATCTCACGCGGCACGGCGGGCACGTTCACGGAGTTCGAGATCGTTCCGGTGGACAGATAGGCGACCACCTGCTCTGCGATTTCCACCGCGACACGCGTCTGAGCCTCTGCCGTCGAGGCCCCAAGATGGGGGGTGGCGACGACGAGCGGGTGCGCGATCAGCGGGGTGAGTCCCGGCGGCTCCTTGGGGAAAACGTCAAAGCCCGCTCCACCGACCTTTCCGGATTCGAGCCCGCGCAGCACCGCGTCCTCGTCATAGATCCCGCCACGAGCCGCATTGATGAGCAGCACTCCTGGCTTCATGCGCCCGATAGCATCGTCGTTCACCAGACCCGTGGTCTCCGGCGTCTTTGGCGTGTGCACCGTAATGGCATCGGAGCGCCGAAAGAGTTCGTCCAGCGTGACGAGCTCGATGCCGAGTTCTGCGGCTCGGTCGGCGGTCACGACTGGATCGAACGCGATGACGTTCATGTGCAGGCCGCGCGCGCGGTCCGCAACGATCCGTCCAATGTTGCCGAGTCCGATCACGCCCAAGGTCTTCCCGGACAGCTCGCGCCCAGCCAGCTTCTTCTTCTCCCACCCGCCTGCCTTCATGGTCGCGTCGGCCTGCGCAATCTTCCGCGCGACGGCGAACAGGAGGCTGAGGGCATGCTCCGCGGTCGTCACCGCGTTGCCCGTCGGCGTGTTCATAACGATGATCCCGCGCCGGGAGGCCGCCGGGACGTCCACGTTATCGACGCCAATTCCCGCTCGCCCCACGACCCGCAGCTTCGTTGCACCTTCGATGACGCGCGCCGTCACCTTGGATCCGCTGCGAATGACCAGCCCTTCGTAGTCGCTGATCGCGTGCGCCAGCTCCTCCTCGCTGAGCCCAGGCTTGTAGTCGCAATGGATGCCCTCAGCCGCCTCTAGAACAGCGAGACCCTCTCGGCTCAGGCTATCGCTGACGAGTACCTTAATCATGATGCAGCCTTCCGGAAGTCTTCCATGAACTGTGCCAATGCTTCCGCCCATTCTTGCGGTGCAGCATTGTAGATAGACGCGCGAATGCCCCCAACACTCCGATGCCCCTTCAAGCCGATCATTCCCTTCGCTTGAGCCTCGCTCACGAACTTCGCTTCGAGGTCGGCGCTGGGAAGATTGAACACGACGTTCATAACAGAGCGACTAGCCGCTTCCACGGGTGACCTATAGAAACCAGCACTGCCATCGACTGCCGAATAGATGACTGCCGCCTTCGCGCGATTGCGTTTCTCGGCCGCGCCCAGGCCACCTGAGTCCTTGAGCCAGAGCAAGACGTTCCGCAGAAGATAGATACCAAAGGTCGGCGGCGTGTTATAGAGGGACTGGTTCTCGGAGTGGGTCCTGTACTGGAATATCTTAGGAATATCCGTGCGCCCCTGCTCTATCAGCGCCTTGCTCACGACAACGAGGGTGACACCACTGGGGCCGAGGTTCTTCTGTGCGCCAGCGTAGAGGAGGCCGAAGCGAGAGACGTCCGTAGGCCTCCACATAATGTCGCTCGACATGTCAGCGACGAGCGGGACGTCTCCCGTCGCTGGGTACTCTTGCCATTGGGTCCCTGCGATGGTGTTGTTGGTTGTGATGTGGACGTAAGCCGCCTTGGAATCCAACTCGATCTCGTCGGGTCGCGGGATTCGCGGGAACTTCCCGTCCCGCTCCGTTGTCGCGGCAATGCGCGTGCTTCCCACCACCTTCGCCTCAGAAAGCGCCTTCTTGGACCACGCGCCGGTGAGCACGTAGTCTGCGACCTGCCCCTCGCGTAGCAGGTTCAGCGGCACCTGCGCGAACTGTTGACTGGCTCCACCCTGAACAAAAAGAATCTCGTGAGAAGCCGGCACTGCCAGGAGCTCGCGAACCAGGCCAAGCGCCTCGTCGTGCACGCCCGCGTATGCCTTACCACGGTGACTGTGCTCCATGACACTCATACCAGTGCCCTGGAAATCCACCAACTCGGCCTTCGCCCGCTCCAGCGCGGCTAGGGGCAGAGCGGCTGGTCCCGCATTGAAATTGATGACTCGAGCCATGTTCCTCCGCATCACAGCAGTCAGTGTCCACTCACGGTGTCCACTGCGGCCCATTCCCAGTCTTCTGAGAGTGGGCGGTCCCAAAGATAGGATTGAATCGACATTCGGTCGGTGAGCGCGCGCCGCCAGCGCTTCGAGAGGGCTGCTTTTCGAGGTGCCCAAGGGAGTACTCCTGCGTCACAACGAAAGCTCCCTCGTCGATTGGCCGTCGCGCACTCGCTGTGCGTTCTGGCGACCAATCGTACAGCATGGCACGGTGCCCATGCGGTGGAGGAAGCTACGCAACTCACGTTTCGCTGCGTAACACAAAGCGTCAGGGGGCGTCGGAGGAATCGGTGACCAATGTTTCCGACACCGAGCGGCTCGCTTCGTCCGATTGGCCTCCCGCGCCGTGAACCCACCGCAGCACGCGCGAGCAGTTGAAACGGCGGCGCAATTGGGCGCGAGGTTTGCGCGACAGCTCCGCCCGCTGTTGTAGCGAAGAACCGGCGAACACCTAATGAAAGGCCTCCGCGATCCCTCCCCTCGCCGTCAGCTACCGAGGAGCGGGTGGGAGTCTCACTCTCGGTCAGTTGGCCCGATTCCTCTGGGGACCGTCTCAGGACCTTCAGTGAATCGTCCGGCCTGCAAGCATATCCAGACCTGGGGTCATGCTCTAACCAGTCGCGCGCGCGCCAATGTCCGTGCGCCATTGGGCACCAGGGAAGCTAATCCTGGCAACACCTTCGTAGGCCTGCTTGCGCGCCTCCTCCGACGAGGAGCCGATGCCGGTGACACCGAGGACTCGACCTCCAGCTACTTCCACATGTGACCCGCGCATCGTGGTCCCAGCATGATACA
This sequence comes from Pseudomonadota bacterium, assembly GCA_023398955.1. GTDB lineage: Bacteria > Myxococcota_A > Polyangia > Polyangiales > Polyangiaceae > JAEWRL01. The sequence continues at coordinate 69,549 of JAEWRL010000144.1, read as the reverse complement.
CGCGCACACCGGGCACCGAATCGGCATTGGCTAATCCGTCAATCGCGTGGCCCAACCGGGGCGACCCGGGGTAGCCATCAGCCGCCATGACCACGCACATCGCATGCCGGCTCGCGTCCGCTATCGGCAGTGAAGGATCGAGACGTCCTGCTGCAGCCGCAGAGAGCACAGCCGCCATATCACCGTCCATGACGTTGACAAGGACCTGGGTCTCCGGATCACCAAAGCGGACGTTGATCTCGAGCAGGCTCGGTTCCCCACGGTGATCGATCATCAGACCCGCGAAAAGAGTGCCGCAGAACGGCGTCCCCTCAAGCGCCATTCCACTTACAATGGGATCGATGAACTGATCCTTGAGGCGCACCGCGAGCTCTGACGACACGAGCGAAGCCGGGCCGTAGGTGCCCATCCCTCCTGTGTTGGGGCCCTGGTCTCCATCACGGAGGCGCTTGTGATCCTGAACCATGGGCAGCAGCATCGAGCGTTCACCGTCGCAGATCGCGTGAACGCTGACCTCTGCGCCTGAGAGGCGCTCCTCAAGGACCACGACCCGTCCGGCATCTCCGAACGCGGCACCAGATAGCATCTCCGCCATGGCGGATTCCGCTTCGGCGTACGTTCCGGCGACGACAACGCCCTTCCCCGCGCACAATCCATCTGCCTTCACGACGGGTGGGGAATCGAACGCCGCCAACGCACGCTTCCCCGCATCCAACTCACGCACGACCCGATAGCGCGCTGTCGGAATGCCATGACGACACGCGAACTCCTTCATGAACGACTTGGAGCCCTCAAGCCGGGACGCAGCCGCACTGGGGCCGTACACCGAGATCCCTGCGCTGCGGAGCTCGTCCGCGAGGCCCGCACAAAGCGGCACCTCCGGGCCCACGACGACGAGGTCCACGCCTTCTTTGACGGCCACATCCATGGGGGAGCCGTCGACGTTGCGCATAACCTTCGATCCCTCTGCTCTCCATGGCATGGCAGTGCCGGCATTCCCGGGGCAGACGAGCACCTGCTCGACAGAAGGCGACTCCAAGAGCCGGCAGGCCAGCGCGTGTTCCCGGCCACCGGAGCCGACGACGAGGACTTTGCGGGGGAGCATGCTTTCCGTTGCCATGAAATGGCCTGGTTAGCGGACAAACGCAGAAAACGCAAAGTCAATGAGAGAACACCTCCTCGCCCCTGATGGCTAGCCCCGCGAACTCTCGCTCCGTCCAACCCTCGCTCGCTCCACCTGCGGCGGAGGAAGCTGCCCGAAGAAACCCCGTGGCAGTAAGCTTCAGCTGCCAGGATTGGTCCCGAACCACCGCTGCGCTAGCCATCGCGATTGCTCGCGTCGGCTGGCTCCTGCTAATATGGACCCATGACTGGCCCGCGGGTGCTCAACCTCGTCCGACCGTACCAGTCGCTGGAGGAGTACATCGAGTGCGAGGGCTGGACGATCGAGCGGCGCAGCATGTACCTGCTTGGTGTGTCGGGCGTCGAGCCCGGCGAGCTGGTGCGCTTCAACGTAAGCTTGGCCGACGGCGCGCGTGTCATCCGAGCTGAAGGGCAGGTACTGCCCCCTCGCGAACCGGACGCATCTTTGCCCGAGGGCGCCCGTGTCAGGTTTCGACGCTTCGATCTCACATCGAAACAGCTGATCGAGCGCCTGAGCATGGAGCGGGACCTGGCAGACTCCGAGCGCGGACCCTTGAGCATCGTGGCAGACATCAGCCCCAGCATCTCGGCCGAAAGGAAGCCCGCGGAGGAGACGCTGCGAAGTCAGCGCCCAGCGACCTCTGTGCCACCGAGCCGGCGAAGTGCCCCACCAGCGGCGATTGCGCCGGAGCCGCCTCTCAAGTCCGGGCCGCGTTCCGTCGCTGCTCCAAGCACCCGCGATGAACTGCTCGATCGCCTGCGAAGGCGTCTCACCAAGCGCGCCCTGTAAACCCTCGGAATACCAGCCCGAAGCGCCCGGTCGCTTCAGCGCCCCGTGCCTGTGCTGCTCGGGGCGCCGAATCAGGTGCGGCTGGCGTCCAATTGCTGGGTAGAGTCTCGAACTATCTTCAGTATCGGTGCTTCGGAACGAAGCGCGTCCAGACGAACTGCGGAGGGACACGCCACGACCTCGAACGGTACTCCCGATTCATCGCAGCGAATGGCTATTGGCGCCGGAGCTGGGATTCGGGTGCCCGGAGCTACGCGCTCCACCCCGCGCAAAACCGGCACAGCGGCCTCGGGAGCTTCGAGCTCGAGCTCCTCGATCGGAATACCATCCGTGGTCCGGCGGTAGCTCAGTGCAGCAAATACCCCCCGCGAATCGACCGCGCACAGCGCGCACCCAATTCCCTGCGACGCTTCGGCGGCTTCGGCCCAGGGCGCCTCGAACACGGAGTGGCCATCGATCATCTGCGACGCGGCTGGAGCGTCCAACTCGAGAATGGCAGCGAAATCCGTCGGCGTGATCATGCCCCCTTCGCTCTGTCCTGCAACGTGCAGCATCGGACGCACGAATGAAGGCTCTCCGAGGGCGCTTGCCCCGACGGCTCTAACGCGGCGAAGGACCTCCGCTCGAGAGTCGGCGCCACTCCTCTGCGCTCGACTGATTCCCGGCTTGACGATGGCCGCGAGTCGTTGGCTGCCATCATAGGCGTGCGCCACGAGCGCTGCAGCCACACTGGTAGGTACTCCAACCTTGGCAGCTGCAGGCACTTCCTCGTCGAGAAGGAAGCCACGAGGGCGCTTGGCGCCGCGCCCCGGTTGGCAAACGCGCCCATCGAACGCCCTTGCCCCGACTCCGATGCCCGCAACGAGGATAGTGAGGGGGCCCAAGAGTACCCCGGCGTAGCCGCCACACGCGGAGAAGTAACCGGAAAGGACCGCGCCTACTGCCGAGCCGCCCGCAATCAGGAAATCCTGAGCTGCCTCCTCAGCGATCGGGTCATTACCGATGGCCAGTGCCCTAGCTCTCATGGGTTGCTTTCTGCCTCTCTTCGTACTCGTCCAGATCCGTCAGGAACTCACCATGGAGCTCCGCCACTAGTTGCCGCAACTGAGTCGCCGCGCGCCCGGCCCCGCGCCCCTCGAGCACGATGCAAGCGTCTCCACGATCTCCCAGCCGTTCTGCAGCTCGCTCCAGCATGCCTGTGCTTACGACACCACCGCTGCCCAAGCTGCGAAGAATGCCATAGACGTAGTCGCGCTCCGGAGGTTCGTCCCGTCCGATGTCGACAACCCAGCAGACACCCAATCGACCCGCGAGCTCCCTTGCCTCATCAGGCTCCCAAAGCCCATCCGCTCGCCATGCGACGCGTCGGCCTGATGCGCGAAGCGCCACCGCGAGTTCAGCGAGCCGCTCACGATTCCTGCTGGTCGGAGTCAGGGTACGGTCAGACTTGAGAACCAGCCATTCCGCATCCAGAACCTCGGCGGAGAGAAGGAGCGGGGCGAGAAACGAATCGAGTGGCTGCCCACCACCACCAGCCCCGCCGGGCACGGTGAGCGAGAAGGCGAACGAGCTCGGCACGCTCTCACGCCAACGCTTCAACACCGCCGGACGCGGAAGACGCCCGGGGTCTCCCGAAACCTCGAGAAGGTCGAAGAACCTGGAATAGCGCGTGAGGCTGCCGCGAACGGAAGCTTGACCGAGGTGCAGAGTCATGGGGCTGGGGGTCGAGGGTGCAAACCGCAGAGCACTTGGCTACTCGAATACGGCCAGCTCGAGCTCACGAGAAGTGAAACCACTGGGTTGGATGACGACGGATGAAGCCTTCCATCATCGACGTAGCCTGCTCCACCACTTCCCGCAACTGCGTTTCGGTGGGCCTTCGCGGCAGGCACAGCGGTTCGCCCACCTCTCCGCGGTAGTCGAAGAAGTCTCGACGCCAAACAAATACGGGCACTACTGGAACTCCGGCCAATCCAGCGAGCAGAAATGGGCCGAGCGGGACTTCGACCGACTGTCCGAAGAGCGTGGCGCTCATCGCACGTCCATCCGGCGGAAAGCGGTCGAGCTGAACCACGACTATCTCGCCAGCCCGTAACGCCCGTAAGAGGTCCAGGGAGCCAAGGGTTCGCTGGCCAGAATGGTGAACGCGCACTCCTGCCCTGCTCCGTACTTCATCATGAACCTCGCGTGCTGCGAGGATGCGCTCTGGCGCCATGACAGCAGTCACGGAACGTCTTATGTCACGACCCAGTATCTGTGCGGCCGCGTCCCAGGGGCCCACGTGGGCGGTTGCTATCACCGCGCCCCGCCCACCCGCCAAGCTGCTCTCTAGCCGGCTCGCGTCGGACAAGGATGCAATCGCCGCCATAGCCTCGACACGGCCGGCTGCGAGCCCCTCTGCGAAGCAACGCGCGTAGTTGGCGAACGTCGCGATCTCCGCCTTCCATAGCGCCCAGCTCGATGTCCCGCCTATGATTTGCGTGAGATTGCGTCGAACTCGCCGCCGCTCACGCGGCAGAACGGCCCAACCCAGCGCCCCGAAAAAGGGGGGACTATAGCGAAGCCACCAGCGAGGTCCGTGTCGGGCTCCCCAGCGTGCGGCGATGCGCCACCCTCCCCCTTCTCGAGCCCTCGAGAGAGTGCTCCGCTCCCCGGGAGGCAGCGCGGACTCTGTGTTCAGCACCCGTCTGCCTTCGAGAACGCGAGGTGCTCGGGAGGTCGCGCAGGTTCGCGGATCGGCGCCAACAAGCGGTCGAACACGATGGCCGCCGCAGCTCGCACGCTCAGGTGATTATAGCCGTCCGCACGAGGGGACCGGATGGGCTCGAGTCGCACGGTTGCCCGATGCTCGACCTCCGGTGCGAGACCCCAGCCCGTTCCGAAAACCAGTAGGACGGCGTCGTCATCGTCACCCGACAACACCCGCTCCCGCGCTGCCGCGAACGTAAGGGCTCCCTCCCGTTCTTTGGCACTCGTCGTCCAGAGCTGGACAGCCCCAGCGCCCTGGAAGTCCGCTATCGCGTCGTCGAGGGACCGCACGATCCGCAAACCGCCCATCGCGGGCGATCGATCGGGGATCCGACGAGCCCCTGATCCACCGACCCAGTGGTCCCGAATGCGCATCGCGAGCTTTCGCTGAGCCTCGATGGGATGAACGACGTAGCAGGGCTGTACGCCAAAGGTATGGGCGCTCCGCGCTATGTCATGAAGGTCCAGATTCGTGATCGCGGTCGTGACGATCTCGCCCTGACGGTCCAACACCGGATAGTGCAGCAGAGCGATGGCAACTCGCATCACGGATTCCCCTTAGGTAACAGGTCGCTTCGCCGCTCCGCTGTCCTTGCAAGCGATTGCTCCCGCCGCCAGGTGGCTATCTGCGCGTGGTTCCCGCTACGAAGCACTGCGGGTACGGTGACGCCACGGAACTCGAAGGGTCGTGTATAGTGCGGATACTCGAGCAGGCCGCCCTGACCGCGAGCGAAGGACTCTTCCTCGACAGACGCCCGATTGCCAAGTACCCCGGGCAGTAGTCGCACCGTAGCCTCGAGCACCGCCATTGCCGCCACCTCGCCCCCAGTCATCACGAAGTCTCCAAGCGAGAGCTCCTCGTCGACGTGCGCTCGTATGCGCTCGTCGAATCCTTCATAGCGACCACAAATCATGAGCAGCGTCTCCTGCCTGGCAAGCTCCTCCGCCTTCCGTTGTGTGAACGGCGTCCCCTGGGGAGTGAGCAGCACTCGGCGCATGGGGCGCCCCGCTCGCAGGGCATGCTCCGACGCCTCAATCGCGGCCATGAGGCAGTCCACGCGAATCACCATTCCCGAGCCGCCGCCGTAGGGCGTGTCGTCGACCGATCGGTGCTTTCCGAGCCCATGTGCGCGAAGCCACTCGACGTGAACCGCCAGCTGTCTCTGAGCCATCGCCTTTGCGATGAAACCCGTTCGGAGGAAGGGTTCGAACAGCTCGGGGAACAGAGTAATGACAGCAGCGTTGAGCTGCGGTGCCGCCGCCAGCGGGAACTCGCTCGAGGACTCTTCTGCAGTCACTCGATCACGCCCTCCTCGCTGTTGAGGACAATCTGGCGCTCCTCGACGTCGACCGAGGCCAACCACGGTTCCAGCAACGGCTGCTCGATGCAGCGTCCGTCACCCCGACGCACCACAATGGTGTCGACGCTGGGATGAGTACGCACTTCCACGACCTCACCCACCGGCCCACGCGGACTGGTCACCCGAAAACCAATGAGATCGGAGAGGTAGTACTCATCGGGCTCCAACGGCGGCAGAGCTTCTCGCTCGACCAAGACGCCCGCTTCGCGCAGAAGCTCGGCATCATCACGGCAGTCGATGCCGCTCAGCTTGAGCAGGACCCCCGGGGAGCCACGTCGCACACTCTCTATGGCCAGGCTCTTCGTGACCCCCGAACTCAGGGCCAGCTCCACGCGGTGGACTTTCCAGAGTGCGTCACTCTCCGCCCAGTGGAGCCGGACGCGAAGTTCCCCACGCAGACCGTGGGGCTTCGCAACGCGCCCAATTTCTAGGAGAGTCAATCGAGAATGTCGAGATGTGCGCGGCGCCCCAGCTTGACGGACGCTGCGGAGAGGAGGGTGCGAATGGACTGGGCAGTACGGCCATCCTTGCCGATCACCTTGCCGATATCGAGGTCCGCAACCCTGAGTTCGATGACGGAGCTGTTATGCTCTCCTTCCACCTCGATCACCTCGACAGCTTCGGGGTCGTCAACGAGCGCTTCTGCGATAGTCGCTACGAGCTGTTTCAAAGACATGATTCCAGAGCTCCCAAGGTCAGCATCCATCCTCTCACCCTGTACCGGTCGACGGCAAACTGACTCACGTCAGCGGCTCACCGCCGAGTAGCAGTAGCAGGAGCCTCACGCTGTTTCGGTAGCAGGCTGGCGCTTGAGGAGACGTTCCAGGGTATGCGAGGTCTGCGCCCCCTGCTTGCGCCAGTAGTCCAAGCGCTCGCGATTGATTTCGAAGCCGCCCTCCTCGATGCGGGGGTTGAAGGTCCCCAGCCTCTCAATGAACCGCCCATCGCGGGGTGTGCGGTTGTCCGAAACGACGATCCGGTAGAAGGCGGCCTTCTTAGTGCCATGACGGGCCAGGCGAATATGTACTGCCATTGTTCCTCGGGGGACAAGTGGTCCCAAGTGGGGGCGAAGCTTAGCACTCGGTGCGGGTAGCGCCACGGAGACGGTAGCTCGAAAAGCATACGATCGCCGCCCACTGGTCCGCACCCGGCCAATGAGTCGCATTCTTCTAGCCCGGAACGTAGAGGAAGGCTCGCGGGTGGGTCAAGGGCCGTGATATCGTAGGCCCACCCATGGATCCGATTTCCGAAGAGCTCGAGCAGATGATCCGGACGGTGTTGGCGCCCCTGATAGAGGCAGACGGAGGCAAAGTCTATCTGGTCCGAGTCGAACGAGACGAGGTAACGTTACATCTGACCGGCCGATTCTCCGGATGCGCTGGTAACGAGCTCGTCCTCCAGCGGGTGATTCAACCTGCCCTCGAGCGGATAGCTGCCGACGTAACGGTGACGCTCAGCTCTGGACACCTTGTTCCTCCAGCCGCTGTCGTAGTCGAGGCTGCTCCCACGATCCGTTAACCGCCGGCATTGCCCGTCGCGGCTGGCACGAATGTGCCTTGTGTGCGGCGTCGACCCGCGAGGCTCCTGACGCGAGAGCCCGCGGCCGACCGCGCGAGCTCTCGAACATCGACGCAAACTCAGCGACCCTTGGTGACGTCCCTGACCGAGGAGTCAATCGCCTGAGGGTCGTGGGGCTTGTTCTTTCGCCTTGAAGGCAACTCTTGCTCGACGCTCAGGCTCGAGTAGACGACGCCTATCGTCGGGTCTCTTCCCACGACGCGAATCAAGGCATTGTCGGTCCTCCAGTGAGCCTCCGGGTAGGAACGCCCAGCCGCGTAATCCGCCTCAAGCCGCTGCGGCTCCGCCCCGAGCAGCTGAGTCATTGCGCTGACCGCCTCATCGTAGTTCGAACCCAGTGGACCGCCGCCCGAAACATCATACTCGTCGTAGACCTTCCAGAGCTTGTTGTTAAAAAAGAAGAAGTTGCGCGTGAGCTTCGGGCCGAGAATGAGCCGAGTGAGGCTCTCTCCATTTCCGTAGCTGTACTCGCCCTTGAGACCGGTTTGGTCGATGCCGGTTGGCGTGCTTCCAAACACGATCACGTTGCGCTTTACGAGCTTCTTCTTGTCCCCGACCTCAGCCTCCAGAGCCTCCAGATCAGGTCCTGGCTCCGTCTTGCGGAACAGATTCAGGTACGCGTCGTCGAAGAAATCCGAGTAGACCTTCGACAGCGCCTCCAGCGAAATCCCCCAGCGGACCCCTTCTGGCGCGAGCATCAACGGCTTCTCGACCTTGCCAGCATTCTTCGGCTTTGGTGCGGCCGTCGCGGCGCCGGCAAGCATGCCCACGGCCAGTCCAACGGCAGCTAGTCGAAAGGTGAACCTGAGCTTCATCACGTAGACTCCTCCGGAACGATTTTGAGCGTGCGTTGCTCGTGCGCAAAGCTACACCCCGCCGCTGCCGGGCTCAACCGTGGATTTGTCGGGCGCGGTCGACACTGCCCGGCACCCGAGCCGACCCGGTGATGGGTTCGTGCCGGAACACGATTTCGTGGGCATGACGCGCAGTTCCGTCGCATAACGGCCCCAAGCACACGAGACGCCCAACCATCGCCACGTGACGCTCGATGCGAGGTCACCATGGAACCGCGACAATGCACTTCCGAGCCGCCGTCGAAATTAAGACTTCCAAAGAAATCGAAGCCATGCGAGCGGTGTGCCGGATGGCCGCGGAGACCCTCTCGGCCGTGGGTCGGATGCTGAAGCCTGGAATCACGACCAACGATATCGATGAATTCGTCAGCCGCGACACAGCAAGGCTAGGCGCCCGGCCCGCGCCGCTCAACTATCGGGGCTTCCCAAAGTCGGTCTGTACGTCAGTCAACGAAGTCGTCTGCCACGGAATACCGAGCGACCGGGTTCTGCTGAGCGGCGACATCATCAACGTGGATGTGACCCACATTTACGGAGGGTTCCACGGGGACACGTCAGCAACCTTTTACATCGGTGAGCCATCCGAGGATGCCAAGCGCGTCGTCGAGGTTTGCCGCCGGTGCTTGGAGCTAGGCATCGCCGAGGTGAAGCCAGGAGCTCGACTGGGCGATATCGGAGCAGCGATCCAGGAGTTTGCAGAGGCCAACGGGTGTGAAGTGGTTCGAGACTTCGTGGGCCACGGCATTGGCCGCAAGTTCCACGACGAGCCCAAGGTCCACCACTTCGGACGGCGCGGACGCGGCGTTCGATTGAGGCCGGGGATGACTTTCACCATCGAACCGATGATCAACCTAGGCACGTGGGAGGTAGACGTCCTCGACGACGATTGGACGGCCGTAACGGCCGACGGCGCGCTATCGGCGCAGTTCGAGCACACGGTGCTGGTGACGGACGATGGTGTGGAGGTGCTGACGGCGCGTGCAGAGCCGCTGGCAAGCAGCGATATCTTCCCCGACTACCTGGAACATCTGACTGCGAATCGGTGACCCCGATCCCCACCCTGCCAACCGTTCTCTCTGGACCCCGCTCCCGAGAGCCTCTCCCGCTCTCACCACGCCGCACGTCTCCTTGGGCCCGATACGGTCGACCTGTGCTCCGGACGACTGTCGTAGCTGGGCGCCCACCACTGCGGCGGGGACAAAATGAGTACGGGGTCCGATTCGCGCGTCGAAAGCGCGCTTGACGAGTTGCAGCCGGGGCGGCTAGCTTGCGCCCAGAAAGGCTCCGGGCATCCGCCCAGCAAGCGTGGCGAGCGGCCGATCGATACCCAGCTCAGCTGCGTCAGGGAGGGGCCCGACCTCGGGGCCCGGAAGCAAGTCGATGGCTGCAAAAAAGAACAAGAAAGCCACGGACAAGGTAACGCCGAGGGGTCGGTTGACCAGTAGTTCCTCGAAGAAGACGGGGGCATCTGCCAAGACCGCTCGTGTGACCAAATCGTCAGGCCGGTCCACTCGTGCCACGTCGGCTCGTGCCACGTCGGCTCGTCCCACGTCGGCTCGTGCCACGTCGGCTCGTGCCACGTCGGCTCGTGCCACGTCGGCTCGTCCCACGTCGGCTCGTGCCACGTCGGCTCGTGCCACGTCGGCTCGTCCCACGTCGGCCCGTCCCACGTCGGCCCGTCCCACGTCGGCTCGTCCCACGTCCGGGGCAGCACGATCCGCGGGCGTGCCGAACACCCGCGACCCTTTGAAGAAGGTGGAGAAACGGCGGAGTAGCTCACCGGCCACGGCAGCAGGTGGCGGGGCCAAACGCCCTTCTATTCGGTCCAAAAAGCCAGGCGTCGTGGCAAACCCCGGCGCTTCCGCCGACAAGCGCGCGCGGGGCAAGACGGCATCGGCAACGCGGCGCGAGCCGATCGAGCGAAAGGTGACAGGTCGGGCTTCGCGCAACTCCGCGACGTCCGTACGCCCTGCCGCGGGCAGCGTTTCTGGCGCGGCACGCAATGAACGTTCGAAGTCGAAGCTGCCCAAGGGGCATGAAAAGGCTCAGAAGCTGCGCGAACGCGACAAGCTTCAGAAGCAACGCGAACGCGAGAAGCTCCAAAAGCAGCGCGAGCGCGACAAGCTTCAGAAGCAGCACGAACGCGAGAAGCTCCAAAAGCAACGCGAACGCGAGAAGCTCCAAAAGCAGCGCGAACGCGACAAGCTTCAGAAGCAGCACGAGCTGGAGCGCGAGAAGCTCCAAAAGCAGCGCGAGCGCGACAAGCGCCAGAAGCTGCGCGAGCAAGAGAGCCGAAAGCTCGAGAAGCGTCGTGGGCAGGAAGCGAAGCGGCACGAGCAGCAGCAAGCGCGCGCCCAAGCGAAGCTCGATCGTGAACGCGAGCTCGAGCGCAAGCGAGAGGCTCGCGAGGCTCAGAGGGCCGCCGAGCGGCGCGAGAGGGAGGAGGAGCGAGCACGGCTGCGGGCCCAGAAGGAGGCCGAGCGCGAGGAGGCTCGCCGCCTCAAGGAGGAGGAGAAAGCTCGTAAGGATGCGGAGCGCGAGGCCTACCGCAAGGCGAAAGAAGCGGAAAGGGAGCGCCTTCGCGCGGCGCGCGAGGCCGCGAGGCGAGCCCTGGAAGGGCGAGTCGCCGAAGCGACGCGACAGGCCAATAAGCTAGGGGCAGGGCGGAGCGCGACGGCCCGCGTTTACCATCCAGCGGCCATCCCCGATCAGAGTGGAACCACTCGGAAGGTCTCGGACGACAACCCGCGCCGTCGCATGATGGGCTCACCGACACCACCTCCCCCCCCCAGCAGCGCGCCCTCGAGCCCTGCGGAGGAGCCATTCCGCAGCGCTCACCCACCAGCGAAGCCGGAACCTCCCGCCAGAATCGACGAGCGCTACATGCTCATCGAGCAACGGCTGCGAGACATGCCAGAGAGCTTCCAGCGTGAGTACCGTGAGAATCTAGACATGTCATGGATCTACCATGACAGCGCTCTCGAGGGAGTAGTCTACACGTTTCAGGAGCTGAAGACGGCGATCGACCCTAACATCACTGTGGTTCCAGATTCCAGCTTGCAGCCCGTATGCGAGGAAATCCGGCGACATAAGGCGGCCATCGAGCTCGCGCGAGAGCTGGGCGACAAGAAGCGTGCGCCCATCAGCGTGGATGACGTCAAGCGGCTCTACCTCACGCTTCATCCCGAGGAGGGTGATTTGAAGACGGTGAAGTACCGTAAGGACATCCCGCAGCACCGCCTCTACTTTCACGAGTACGCAGCACCTGACAAGATTGCGCCCAAGGTTCGACAGATTGTCGACTGGATTGGCGGACCTGAAGCGAAGAAGCTCAAGGATCCTATCCGCATCGCGACGCGCGCCCACTATGACCTGCTGCGGGTGTTTCCATTTCCGCAGGACTGCGGCAAAGTGGCACGTTTACTCCTCAACATCCTGCTGCTGCGAGCGGGCTATCCGCCCGCGATCATTCACTCCACAGAGAGGCAACGCTACTACGATGCCCTCAGGGGTACGCTTCCCGTCATCGTGACGATGGTTACGGAGTCGATCACCAACGCGCTGCAGAGCATCGAGAAGCTGCTCGATGAATCCCTAGCCACTCAAGCCGAGGCGACCAAGGCATAGAAAGAATAGACCCGACACCCCACGGGGTTGGGCCGACCTGGATAGCCGAAGCCAACGAGGGCTTCAGCCGACTGGCATCAGCTTGGAGCCCGAAGCCCCGATTGTTGACAGCTGATTGCGGACGGGGATGAGGAACGTTGGGAAAGAATCCCGTGCACCTGGGCGAAGATTGGACCACTACGGGGTCAGCATGCCGCGCCAACCAGTAGCCTGCGCAAGCTTCGCAAGTGCAATGTTGTAGTCGTACACCGCCGACATCCTAGCGAACTGCTTGAAGGCGTATTCCTTGGCAGGCTCGACGAGCTCGTCTTCCTCGAACATACCGATGTCGATGCCCTGCTGCACCTTGATTAGCCATTTCTTTGCGTAGTCGGCGGCGCGGTCAAATGCATCGAGCCGGGCGCCGGCCTCTGCCGCTTCGTGATAGGCCTTCTCTACTTCGAGGCCAACGCCTCCCAGCGCGTATCGCTGCGTAGCACGCATGGCCTCGAGCTCAGCGTGTGCCTTGGTGAGGCGTGCAGTACTCGGTAGAAAGTCCAACTTCCATTCCAGCACCAGCGCAGCACCATAGCTGAGGAAGTTACCCTGGTCCTTCACGAAGGGGTTCGTTTGGTCAGTGACCTCGGGCGCTGCAGACCAGCTCGCGCTGAGCCCGAGTCCCACGTCTGGGTAGAACCGCGATTCCGCCAGTCGAACCTGCGCGCGACGAGCTATCATCCCTGCACGTGCCATGTTCACCTCAGGACGATGGATGCTTGCCGCGGCTAGGTAATGGGGTAACGGCGCGAGAGCATGCTCGACCCGCGTCAGCGGTTCGTCGGGGATGTCGAAGGACCCCACGGCTCCGGTCAGGAAGCGAAGCGAAGCAAGCGCGTTGGCAGCTTCCTGCCGCGCTTGGCTGGCTCGTGCATCCAGCTCAGCACGGTACATCTGCGTCTTGACGAGCTCAATGTCGTCACCCTCCCCCTCCGCCACGCTCTCCTTCATGCCTTCGATATAGTCGTCCAAGCGATCGGCAGCTTGCCGGACAAGCAGGCTTGCGTCCCGCGCGAGCTGGAGTCCGTAGAAGGCGCGGCGCACGTCAACCTTCAGGTCGTTCTTTGCCTTTGTTAGATCGTGTCGCCCGACCTCGACCTGCGCATCCAAAGCGTCGAGCGCATTCTCGAGTTTGCCAAAGGTCCACAACGGAACGACCCCCTCGACGCCGAGGCGCCAGAACAGCCCCATGTTATCCGTGAGAGCTGCATCCGTGTTCTGACTGTACACCGACGTCCCGCGCACCGTCGGCGCGGGCCCCAGCGCCGCGCGAGCTTTGAATTCGCCGAACGGAAGGTACGCCACTTCGTCCCGTTCCGCTTGTTTCTTCTTAAGCGCCGCCAGTGCCTCTGCGATTTTGGGATAGTGGAGCTCCGCGAGACGCATGCACTGTTCCAAGGTGTACACGCGGGCGGCTACACCAAAACGCCCGGTCGTTGCGGGATCGGTGGCCATCGTGTCGGGCGTAGCGCTGACCTGCAGAATTGGTCCCAGCCATAGGGCCCCGAGCACCGTCAACCCGATTGCCAATGCCTTGTGCCGCGATCTCATCGCCGGGAGCCTAGCAAAAAACGGCACTCCGCTTGCGTCTCCGTCATGGTTATTACACCCACCCCTTGGCCACTGAGTCCTGAATCAGCCGGAGCTGGCCCGCCAGTCTGGGTGCGCGAGAACAACTTGTTGAGCCCGGCTGCCGTTCGAGAGTCTCACTTGGCCTTGCCGTTGTTCCCCGGACGGCGAGATCTCAACCAAGGGAGTCTCGTCAAGGCCGAGCCCGATCGGTTGGAGTGAAATGTTCTTTGTCCAGCGGCCGGTTAAGTGTGACAGGCGGTGGTCGACTCGCCCTCTCCGAAGGGCAGACCCATGAGATGAAGTTGGCGCCAGAGCTGCTGCTGTTGAGCAAGCCGCGCACGCTCGGTCAGCGCGATGGCTACGAGTTACCTCCACCCGTGGTGACCCCGGCGCGCTTGGCAGAGCGCCGAAAATTGGAGCGATCCAGTCCCGCTTGCCGAGCGGCTTCGCTCACGTTCCCGCCCGTTCGGTCCAATAATGCGCCGAAATATGCTACCTCAAAAGCCGCGATGGCGCGCTGCTTCGCCTCCCGATACGGCAGATCGACTACACCATTGAGAAGCATCGAGCCAGAGTTGGAGCCTTTGCCGGCGCTCGGCGCCCCCTCCTCCTGCGATAGCTTCTGCTCCTTCGCGAATGGCAGGTCATCGGGAGTGATGGTGTCATCCCGGCAGAAGACGACGGCGTACTCGATGGCGTTCTCGAGCTCCCGAACGTTGCCCGGCCATGGCTGCTGCTGGAGGATGCGGATGGCCGCCGGGGTGAACCGACGCACCTCGCGTCCTGCCCTCGCCGCATACTTCTTCAAGAAGTGATGTGCTAGCAACGGAACGTCCTCCATGCGCTCCCGCAAGGGCGGTAGTTCGATAGCAACCACATTGAGTCTGTAGTAGAGATCCTCCCGGAAGGAGCCCTCGGAGATCCGGTTGCGTAGGTCCACATTGGTGGCGGCAATGACACGCACGTCTACCGTCTTCGTGTCGTTCGCACCAACACGCTTGATTTCCCCCTGCTGAAGGGCCCTGAGTAGCTTCACTTGTGCGAGTGGCGGCAGATCACCGACCTCGTCTAGAAAGATGGTGCCGCGATCTGCCGCCTCGAAGAGGCCCTCGCGGGTGGTTGTCGCGCCCGTGAAGGCCCCGCGCACATGGCCGAACAGCTCGCTCTCCACCAAGGCAACTGGGATCGCCGAACAGTTGACGGCTACGAAAGGCTTCTCGGCACGGGGCGAGTGCTGGTGGACGGCGCGCGCCGTGAGCTCCTTGCCCGTGCCGCTCTCACCGAGAATGAGCACCGTCGACGACGTCGACGCGACCCCGAGCGCGAGGCGGTAGACCTCCTGCATCCTCGCGGAATTTCCGATTAGCTCGCCGAACTTCTCCATCTGCTCGAGCCGACGCTCCAGCATTGCCGCGCGGTCCAGCAGCTGACGGCGCTCGGCCGCCTTGGAGACCGTGAGGACGACCTCGTCATTCGAACGAAAGGGCTTCGTCAGAAAGTGATAGGCTCCGGCCCGCACGGCACGTACTGCCGTATCGACGTCCCCGAATGCCGTCATGAGGATCACCTCGATCCCGGGGTGATCCGACTTGATGTACTCGAGCAACTCCAGTCCGTCCACGTGGGGCATCATCAGATCGATGAGCGCCACGTCGATCTGCTCCTGACCCAATTGGTCAATCGCGCGAGCGCCATCATCCGCAGTAACGACCTCCATGCCGCGGCTGAGCAACAAGCGCGCAAGCCCTCTACGAAGGGTCGGCTCATCATCCACGACAAGCACACGAGCTGCACGCGCCGGACGGCGTGCCTCGGGGAATTCACTGGGTCGTGCCGACAGCGTCATTCCATGCCCCGGCGCCGAGCTCTCGCGATGTCCTCGGTGGCCCCCTCGCGCTGCATCTCCGGGATTGCATCACGCGCATGCGGTGGGGGAGGCTGAGTCGCGGTCATCTCGCGCACTGGCGATCCAGCAACGGGAGTGTAAAGACACCCGCTCTGCTGGAAGACGCAGACACGGTTTCCGCCCTCGCGCTTGGCTTGATGTAGCGCGCCGTCCGCCCCCCGGAGCAATGCCTCCTTGGTACGAACGTCCCGTGAAGGAAAGTAAGCAACTCCGATGGAGAGCGGCACGCCGCCCTCCTCTCCTCGCTCCGAGCCTTCCAGCTCGGCCGCTCGGTGCCACACCTGCTCCGCGGTCGCCGCTGCTCCCGAGAAATGCATACCTGGCAGTAGTGCGAGAAACTCGTCGGATCCGAACCGCGCCACGACGTCAGCATCGCGAACGCTCTGTCGCATGATACCTGCAACCGTCCTCAAAACCCTATCCCCGGCGGCTCGACCCCGTTGCTCATTAGTCGTCTTCAACTGGTCGATGTCTACCAAGAGACACGCGAGGGTGTCCTGCTTGGCCTGTGCGTCCCCAAACTCCCGGTCGAGCCGCGTGCCCAGGTACCGGTAGTTGTAGAGGCCGGTGAGCTCATCGCGCGCGCTCAGCAGCTCCAAACGCTGGCGAGCTCGAGCCACGTGATCGTGGAGCTTTTTCACGCGCAGAAGCGCGCGGACACGCCCCAGCAGCTCCGCCTCATCAAACGGTTTGCAGACGAAATCGTCAGCCCCGATCTTCAAGCCCTCCACCCGACTGGCAGTATCGGTCTTGACCGTCACGAGCACCACGGGCAAGCAGCCCTCTCCAGTAAGGCCCTTCAGCAAACGACATGCTTCTTGACCGTTCAGTCGCGGCATCAGTATGTCGAGCAGCACGAGGTCGATGTCGCCGCGGGCAGCACGCTCGACAGCCTGCTGACCATCCTCCACGGCCTCAACGCTAAACCCATGGCGTTGGAGTAGGCCCACGACGTGCTCGCGTGCCAGCCTGTCGTCGTCCGCCACGAGGATGCTCCCAACCGCCGAAGAGTCGAGCGGCTCTTGGGAGAAAACGACATCACGATTCGCCACGATGGGTCAGAGTACCCGAACCACCAAAGGAGCGCGAGCGAGACTCCCTCTGCTTCCGAGAATCCCGCTTCAGCAGACACACCATCACGCCACCCACCAACGCGGATGCCGTAGGAGGGCCTCGCACACGTAGCCGCCTGGCCGACCCATCACAAAGGTGGAGAACTTCTACGTGAGGACGTCTCGCCTATTCACGGCATCAGGTCGACCGCAACGGAGACATCATAGCCTCGGCGGCCTAACCGGCTCTGCCCCTCGGTCGACACTGCGAGGCAACCGCAAGGATGACGATACGCGGCGCCCGCAGTCGCAGCGAGCAGCTCGCGCCGGGAGATGTCCATGTCGACGCCAACGTTCGTCGCAAGCCAGTTTGCCCACGGGATGACGAGGCTGCTCCCCCCGGACCAACCGCTAGCGGACACCCACGGATTCGTGGGTCCCTCCCATGGCTCTCGGCTCAGCCAGCGCGACCGCCTTGTCGTCTCCGCACTCGCGCCATCCAAGGATCCCGCCACATGCAGAGACTCCACCAAGCCCACACGCCAGCTGCTGAGCATAGCGATCTCGTAGATTCCGTCGCGTAGCAGTACCGTGCTCCTGCCGCTGCCGCCCAGCAGGTCCGAGTCCGCGCGAACCTGGACGGTCGCAGTCGGAAGAGCTCGAACCGCATCGGACCAGGTCGCTCCAATCGCTGATGTTAGCTCAGCTCCGCCACTCGCCCGACCAGACTCCAACGCGGTCCGCAGCCCGCCTCCGGCGAACGCGGAGCTTCGACTTCCCGCTCG
Organism: Pseudomonadota bacterium; assembly: GCA_023398955.1. Lineage (GTDB taxonomy): Bacteria > Myxococcota_A > Polyangia > Polyangiales > Polyangiaceae > JAEWRL01. The sequence continues at coordinate 52,097 of JAEWRL010000144.1, read as the reverse complement.
CTCTTCCGTTTGCTCCCTCACGGCAGCCGCCAGTGCAAATGGCTCGAGCCAGTGCGACCAAGCAACCCGCGGCCGGCCGAGAGCCTTCACCAGCGGCAGCCCCACTCGTACGCGCGCGCCACCGGCACCCGAGGTGTCACTCGAGGCGCGCGAAGCAATGAACGAGCCGTTTCCGCCAGCGCGCCATTCTGCGACGAAGGGGGTGGCGTGCGCCGTGCCCCCGACACTCGAGGAGATGGACCAGGTGGACGTGTCCGCGCCCGTGCCTCGCGAAATCCAGCCGGCAGCGCTGCCGCGGACGTCGTGGCCCCCCCCGAGAATTCGACCGGCAGACACGCCCATCCATGGACCGACAGCGTCGGCGGCATCCCACGCGGCGGCTCGCACGCCAACCCCACGGATGCCCCAGCCCAATGCGATCAGATGGTCGACGTAGGCGACCGAAGCGATGGCGCGATCGTGTGGGCTAGCCACGGCCCGTAGGCTGCCGGCAGCCTCGAGCGCGCGGGAGCCCCGCAGAACGTCAACACGCCAAGCTCCCAGAGCCGGTGTCCCACCTCCCGCAGAGCCGTGGCTGTGCAGCCCCAGCAACGCCGTGCCGAGCCAATCCCAGCGCCAGCTCGTGACGGAAGTCCTCGTAGTGAGTGTTCCGCGCTGCTCGATCCCGCCCGCAGCGTAGCCAGCAAGCCGCACCTCCAGCTCGGCGGAAGCGAGACCCCGCTCGTTCACGCCCATCGGCCAGTGGACTCCGCTGCCGGCGAGCAAACCGTCCGCTCCCCGCCAAGCCAAGGTCGGGGCGAGCAGCCCCACGCGACGGCGCGACCTTAGCCAAAGCACCGGGACCCAACAGACCGGCACTCCACCGATGCGCAGGGTTGGGTCGTAAAGCAGAAGATCCGTTGGCGGAGCGACTGTCGCCGCCGAGAATCCAAAGGTGATGGGCGCTCCGTCACACCTGCAAAACGCCACGCTCCCATCCCCCTCGATCTCGAGCCCTCGGGAGCCTCGCTCGAGCTTCAGCGCGTCCGCAGTAAGCCGATACCGATCGGCAACAACCTGCACGTTACCCTTGAGGCGCAATCGTTGGAGCCCCGCATCCAGTTCCACGGTGCCAGCCCGGAACTCCACCTCTGGAACGTACCCGCTCCCTTGCGCGGCTCGACCATCCTCCGGCATCCAGGGCGTCGCCGGGTGGTCAACGTGCCTGTGCTGAGTGGGCGGACTCTCAGGAGGCGCGGCGGCCAGACTCGCTGGAGCGGAAACCAACACGCATACGGCGAGCGCTCGGCCACACCCCGCCGCCGGAGCTGCAAGTGAACCAGAGGCGCAGAGTCTCGGCCTGCGGATCGCAGACACTGCAGCAACCAACTATATCCTCATGGGCGCTGTCTTCGGCCCGACTCGGACGCGGTAGGCGTGCCCGCTCCGGGGACGACAGCGGAACGCGAGCTGGACGTCCGAGACCTCGGTACGATGACGCGCAAGGTCATCATCCCGCGTGGTCCGCTCAGGACTTCGTGATGGACCTGAACCTCCTCGCGGAACTCAAGCACGAGCTGCGCCCCGGGTGTGGTGCGCCTGAGGTGCGCCTTCACCAGCGGCGTCGGAAAATGCGCGGTCACCAGAGGGTTCGTATTGTTCAGAACACTCACCTGTACAGTCGGAAGGGTCACTACGACCGTTCGCCCCCGCCGTTCCACCGAGACGTCAACGGCCCGGTTCACCTGAACCCACACGGTGCTGCGACCATCTGGGAGCATCATGAAGCCCGGATAGGTGGCAACTGGCTTGCTCCAGTCGACGGCGGGCACCCTGAACCGCCGGGTGGGTGCGGTGCGCTTGCCTTCCTTCCACGAATAGCCGGCGACGGGCTCCGCGACCGCCCCAGGAACAGGACTGCGCGCCGTGGGAACGTCGGTGGGTTCAAGCGTGGATGGCTTGTTGGCGGGTACAGACGTGGATGGCCTGTCGATGGGCTGGGGCGTCGGCTCTTTCGTGGCCTCGGCTGCCCCCCGGGAGCCGCTCGCGTCACCCTCTCGTGGCTGAGCGCTCGCAACCGGACACACTAGACAGCCGACCAGTAGACCGAGCATCGCCGCCCAGGCGCGCTGATTCATTTGGGTATTGGAGCATTTCGGGCACCGAAGCGCCACGGAGGGCCCGCGCTTTTGTGGCCTTGCAGGAGAGGCACCCGAGGAGCCCGAGCGTGGCGGCAGCCGCCCGACGGGAGAGCTGGCGCCCCCTGCGCGGCAGTCAGTAACGGGCTAGTATGGCCCGACCATGGACACTGCTCTTCCAGCAACGGAAATCACGGCGCTACTCGGGCGAGGGACTCACTTCGAGGGCAAGCTGCACTTCAGTGGACGCGTTCGCATCGACGGCTCCTTCCAGGGCCACATTCGCAGCGCGGACACTCTCATCGTCGGCGAGGGTGCCGAAGTGGACGCCGAGATTGATGTCGGGACCATCATCATTAAGGGCGGTGTCGTGCGAGGGGCTATCCGCGCGTCCAATTCGGTAGAGTTGTACGTGCCAGCTCAGGTGAGCGGCGACATCCACTCACCTGAGGTTTTCATGGACAAGGGGGTACAGTTCTCTGGAAAGTGCACCATGGAGCCGCTTCCGGGGGAGGGCGCCCTGCCCGCCGCCGCTGGCGAGGTGTGAAGTCCAGTCACACCGTGACACCTGCCAGCGTTCCGTTACACTTTCCCGAGCGCAGCCTGAACGCCGACATCCGAGAAACCGCCCCACACGCGGGGGCAAGCGATGCGTATCGCTGACGGCACGTCTCCTGCAAAGCGCCAATCGCCCCCAACCCGCTGGGTCACCAGCGCCACCGCGAACCACTCAAGGAGAAACCCGATGCCTCGATCACTGGAGCAGTTGCTAGGGACCTGCTTCTTGGCGCTCGCTGCCACCATCAGTATCGTGCCTGTGACAGAGGCAAGCAGCCCGGCCAAGCCCACCCGCTACCGCGTCGACGTGCCCGACAGCAGCATCGATATAGGAGCCGCCAAGGTCTCCGTGAGGGCCTCCGCGCCAGCTGTCGAGAAGGCGGTGCTGGAGTTCAACGCCTACTCCGAGATGATCTCGAAGTTCAAACGGTCGAAGGTCGTTGGCAAGAGTAGCGCTCACACGGACGTGTATCTTCAGGTTCCCATCCTGAACGGCGCCGCCAAGGTGTGGGCTGTCGTGCGATTCTCCGCACCCACGAGGGAGGGCGGAACGACGGTAGTAAAAGGGCGCATGCTCCAAGGTAACGTCGACGTTCTCGACGCTGAGTGGCGCATACGGCCCGTGTCAGAAGATAGGACGGAGCTCCACCTCCGAATGCGCATGGTTCCAAAGTTCCCGGCGCCTGGTGGGCTCGTCACAGACGAAGTTGCCTACGCCGCAGACCAGGCCGTGCGCGGGATCCGCACCGCCGTAGAGCGCCGTTGAGTTCCGCCGCTCGCCGCCGCCCTCCCTCACACGAACGGCCACCCGCCCCCAGCCGGCGCCAACGACTCCCGAGTCGACCGCCCGTTTGGTCCCGCTCACACGTGCCTGCCGCCCGTTCTCATGAGGCGTCTCTTTGGACTAAACGGGCGCGTGGAGTTCACAGCGGCGCGCAGACGCAGTCACTCGTGAGGTCGGCGGCGCTGACGGCGGCGTTCTGTTTCCGTTCTGTTTCAGGACACTCCATTCAAGATCCTTGGGATTTCCGAGAGCTTGTGCTTGCGACAAATCCGCGGTGCGACTACGAATAGCGCAGCCTACTAGCTCCACTGAGAGCCCGCGGAGCGGAGAGCATCGACACCCTTATCTCGATGTGCCCCCTCCGTAGCGGGAGGCGCTGCACCGGTTCTGTGTGTGGCGCAACCCGGCAGAACCCAGTAACGCCTATTGACCGCAGCCGTCGTGTCTTGGCGAGCCGAAGGAACGGAATCCACGTCGCTTCCCGTGCTCGCCAAGCCCGGATTCGAGTGTAAAGGAAAGCACCCGATGACTCTCCCGCCCCGCTCTGGCCTCTATGATCCCCAGTTCGAGCACGACGCTTGCGGGATCGGCTTCGTCGCGAACATCAAGGGGAAAGCTTCCCATAAGATCGTGCAGCAGGGCGTTGAGATCCTCATCAACCTTCTCCATCGGGGCGCCTGCGGATGCGATCCGTTGACCGGGGACGGCGCGGGGCTGCTCCTCCAGATGCCCCACGAATTCTTCGAGCGTGAGGCAGATCGAGGCGGCTTCCGCTTGCCGTCTCGCGGTGAGTATGGCGTCGGGTGCGTGTTCTTGCCTCGCGATGCGTCACAGCGCGCGCGCTGCCAACAGATCCTGGAGGACAAGATCACCGGCACCGGACAGCGATTGTTGGGATGGCGCGACGTGCCCGTTGACGAGTCCGCGCTTGGCCCGCTGGCACGCGCCGCTGCTCCGCACATCTCACAAGTCTTCGTCGGCGCGACGTGCGATTCGCAGGAGGTCTTCGAGCGAAAGCTCTTCGTCATCCGCAAATGGGCCGAGCGAACGGTGCGCGAAAGCAGTCTGCCTGCTCGCGACTCCTTCTACATTCCGAGCCTTTCCTCGGGCACCATCGTGTACAAGGGACTGCTACTCGCCCATCAGCTGACGCGCTTCTATCGCGACCTGGACGACACGGCGATGGTGAGCGCCATGGCGATGGTGCATCAGCGATTCAGCACGAATACCTTTCCCACCTGGGAGCTGGCCCAACCGTTCCGCGTCCTCTGCCACAACGGCGAGATCAATACGGTTCGCGGCAACACTCATTGGATGAACGCTCGCGAGCTGCTCTTCGATGGTCAGGTATTCGGCGAGGACATCCGGCACATTCTGCCCACCATCGCCCCTGGCATGAGCGACTCGGCCACCTTGGACATGGTGGCCGAGATGCTCGTCCACGCCGGCCGCTCGCTGCCCCATGTGATGATGATGATGGTGCCCGAAGCTTGGCAGAACGATGAGCTCATGCCCAAGCACAAGCGGGACTTCTATGCCTATCACGCTTGCCTGGTGGAGCCGTGGGACGGCCCAGCCGCGCTCGCGTTCACCGATGGACGCCAGATTGGGGCAATCCTGGACCGCAACGGCTTGCGCCCGGCGCGCTGGTCTTTGAGCAAAGACGGTGTGGTCGTCATGGGGTCCGAGACCGGAGTCCTCGACATTGCGCCGGAGGATATTCTGCGACGGGGGAGGTTGGAACCGGGCCGCATGTTCCTCGTCGACCTCGAGAAGCAGCGGATCGTCGAAGACGAGGAGATCAAGGACGAGATCTGCAATCGAAAGCCCTATGGCAAGTGGCTGGAAGACAACAGTCTGAAGCTCTCCGCCATTGATGACGTGCAGACTGCACCTGCTGGCGGCTATGGTGACGAACTCGCCACTCGCCAGAGGATGTTCGGCTACACGAGGGAGGAGATCCGCATCCTGCTTGCACCGATGGCAACCATCGGCGTCGAAGCGACCGGCTCGATGGGGACGGATACGCCCCTCGCCATACTGAGCGATAGGCCGCAACTCCTGTTCAACTACTTCAAGCAGCACTTCGCGCAGGTCACGAACCCGGCCATCGATCCGATTCGTGAGGAGCTCGTGATGAGCCTCGAGAATTATCTCGGGGGAGAGGGCAACCTGCTCTTTGAGCTTCCGGACCACGCGCAGATGGTCCATCTCCCGCAGCCGGTCCTGAGCAACGAGGAGCTCGTCAAGCTCCGCAGTTCGCAGAAGCTCCGGTTCAGGCAGCCGCCTACCCTTCCGATGCTGTTCGCCGTCACCGAAGGCGGAGCGGGCCTCAAGGCGGGCCTTGACGAGCTGTGCCGACAGGCCTCTCTCGCCTTGCTCAACAACCACAGCGTCATCATCCTCAGCGACCGCGGCGCCAACGAGCACATGGCGCCCATTCCCAGCCTCCTGGCAACAGCGGCCGTACACCACCATCTGATGCGTAATGGCACGCGCATGAAGGTGGGTATCATCGTCGAAACCGGAGAGGCGCGGGAGGTCCACCACTTCTGTCTTCTGGTCGGCTACGGCGCGGGTGCCATCAACCCCTACCTCGCCCTCGAAACGGTCGAGCAAATGGCACTCAAGGGGGAGCTGGGCGAGGTTTCCGACCCGAAGCTCGCGAGGAAGCGCTACATCAAGGCGGTCGGCAAGGGGCTGCTCAAGGTGATGAGCAAGATGGGCATCAGCACCTTGCAAAGCTATCACGGCGCTCAGATCTTCGAGGCTATCGGGCTTTCCAACGCAGTGGTGGACCGCTACTTCACCGGCACCGCTTCGCGGATTAGCGGGATCGACCTGAGCGTCATCGCCAAGGAAACGCGCCTTCGGCATGAGAGAGCATTTCCCAAGTCCCTAGGGACGCCGCTGATGCTCGACGCCGGTGGCGACTACCACTTCCGCGCAGAGGCGGAGCGCCACCTGTGGAACCCAAAGACCATTTCCGCCCTGCAGCGCGCTGTTCGCGAGGATAGCGCCAACAGCTACGGGGATTTCGCCAAGGCTATCAACGATCAGACGGCGGGATACTACACCCTACGCGGACTCTGGGAGTTCGTTCCTGCCGCCGAGCCCCTCGGGCTGGAGGAGGTCGAGCCTGCTGCAGAGATCGTCAAGCGCTTCGCGACTGGTGCGATGAGTTTTGGCTCGATCAGCGCCGAAGCTCACGAGAACCTCGCAATCGCCATGAACCAGCTCGGGGGCAAGAGCAACACCGGTGAAGGCGGCGAGAAGGAGGAGCGGTTCGCCGACAGCCGCCGCAGCGCCATCAAGCAGGTCGCGTCAGGCCGGTTCGGCGTAACCACCTACTATCTCGTGAACGCGGACGAGATACAGATCAAGATCGCCCAGGGTGCGAAGCCCGGGGAAGGCGGTCAGCTCCCTGGACACAAGGTCAACGAGATCATCGCGAAGACCCGCTATTCGACGCCAGGGGTGACGTTGATCTCCCCGCCCCCGCACCACGACATCTACTCGATCGAAGACTTGGCTCAGCTCATCTTCGATTTGAAGAACGTGAATCCGCGGGCGCGAATCAGCGTCAAGCTCGTCGCGGAAGCGGGCGTCGGCACCGTGGCGGCCGGAGTCGCCAAGGCCCACGCGGACTTGATACTGATCTCTGGGTATGATGGAGGGACGGGAGCATCGCCCCAAACATCCATCAAGCACGCCGGCGCGCCGTGGGAGCTTGGGCTCAGTGAAACCCATCAGGTTCTGGTCAAGAACGATCTCCGCAGCAGGGTCGTCGTTCAGACGGACGGGCAGATGCGGACCGGCCGCGATGTCGCCATCGCCGCCCTCCTCGGGGCAGAAGAATTCGGCTTCGCCACAGCACCGCTCGTCGCATCGGGCTGCATTCTGATGCGCAAGTGTCATCTGAACACGTGCCCTGTGGGTATCGCAACCCAGGACCCAGTGCTGCGGCGGAAGTTCGCAGGCAAGCCCGAACACGTCGTGCGGTACTTCTTCTATGTCGCGGAGGAGCTTCGCCAGATAATGGCAGAGCTGGGCTTCCGGACCGTTCGCGAGATGGTAGGGCGCTCGGATAAGCTCCGTAAGCGCACTATCACGGACAACTGGAAGGCCTCTCGGCTGAACTTCGACGACGTTCTTGCTTACGCCAAGCCCGCTCGCGGTGTGGATGTTTGCCGGACGCGCAACCAAGAACACGGACTGGAAACCGCGCTCGACAACGAGATCATCAAGAAGTGTACGGACGCACTCGAGAAGCAGCTTCCCGTCGAGCTGGACTTCCCGGTTCGCAACATCCACCGCACCATCGGAACGATGCTTGCCGGCGAAGTCGCGTCCCGGTACGGCGTGAGCGGGCTGCCCGAGGGCACCATCAAGCTTCGCTTCTTCGGTTCAGCGGGACAAAGCTTCGGAGCCTTCACCATGCCAGGTATGGACCTGTACCTCGAGGGCGATGCGAACGACTACGTCGGCAAGGGAATGGCCGGGGGCGTCATCAGCGTCACCCCCCCTGCGGGCTCGAGTTTCCCAGCAGACGCCAATGTCCTTGTCGGCAACACGGTCCTTTATGGTGCGACCGGGGGCAAGGCCTTCTTCAATGGCGTGGCGGGCGAGCGGTTCTGCGTGCGCAACAGCGGTGCCGTGACGGTCGTCGAGGGCGTTGGGGACCACGGCTGCGAATATATGACAGGAGGCCGAGTCATCGTCATCGGTAGCACCGGGAGGAACTTCGGTGCGGGCATGAGCGGTGGCTTCGCCTTCGTGCTCGACGCCACAAGGCAGTTCAAGAACCTGTGCAACCTCGGAATGATCGAGCTCGGAGAGCTCGACGAGGATGACAGCTCGTTCGTCCAAGAAACGCTGCGTGAACACGTGGCCAGAACAGACAGTGCAAAGGCACGGACCATCTTATCGAGCTGGGACACCTACCGCCCGCTGTTCGTCAAGGTTGTCCCCACGGAGTACCGCCGCGTTCTGACCGAGCAAGCGCAACAGCGGCAGCGCGAGGAGCCCGCTGCTGCAACCGGGAGCAGTATCACTGGAGCCGCAAGCTGAAGAGAACGTCAGCTGGGCGAACCCTTCGTTTCGTCTAGTCATCGCCAGCACGCAAAGGGTCTGTCGTGGGAAAGATTACTGGGTTTCTTGAGATTCGACGTAAGGGCGCCGGGAAGCGTCCGGTGGAGGAACGTGTTCGGGACTGGCGGGAGTTCGACCTCCCAGTGCCTCGAGAGCAGATCGCAGGCCAAGGGGCCCGGTGTATGGACTGCGGTATCCCTTTCTGCAACACGGGGTGCCCCTTGGGTAACCTCATCCCAGAGTGGAACGATGCCATCTACCGCGACCGGATCGACGAAGCGATCGCCTCGCTGCACGCCACGAACAACTTCCCGGAGGTCACGGGTCGCGTCTGCCCGGCTCCTTGTGAGGCTGCCTGTGTGCTCGGCATCAACGACGATCCAGTAAGCATCAAGCTCATCGAGAAGTCCATTGCGGATCGTGCATTCGCCGAGCACCTGGTGATCCCTCACCCACCGACCTCTCGCACCGGCAAACGCGTTGCTGTCATCGGGTCGGGGCCTGCCGGCCTCGCGGCGGCCCAACAGTTGAACCGTGCTGGGCACACCGTAGTGGTCTTCGAGCAAGCCGATCGCTTGGGTGGGTTGCTAACTTACGGTATCCCTGACTTCAAGCTGGAGAAATCGATCATCGAACGACGTCTCGCACAGATGCGCGAGGAGGGCGTGGAGTTTCGTACCAACACGGCGATCGGAGTGGACGTTCATACCCAGCAGCTGCGTCAGGAGTACGATGCAGTCTGCGTCGCCGTGGGCTCCCGTCATCCCAGAGACCTACCGCTGCCTGGGCGAGAGCTGCACGGTATTCACTTCGCAATGGACTTCCTCGAGCAGTCCAACCGGCGCGTCGCGGGCGAATCTATCCCGGACGAGAAGGCGATCATCGCGACGGGCAAGGACGTCGTCGTCATCGGCGGAGGCGACACTGGCAGCGATTGCATTGGGACCTCCCACCGTCAGGGTGCTCGGAGTGTCGCCAGCCTGGAGATCATGCCTCGCCCCCCCGAGGAACGCGCTCCCAGCACCCCGTGGCCCGAGTGGCCGCTCATGCTGCGTTCGTCGAGCTCTCATGAAGAGGGCGGCGAACGCCACTGGAGTGTTTCCACCGAGAGCTTCGGCGGAAGCGATGGCCGGGTGACGCACCTGAACGGCGTCGCCGTAGAATTGCGCGACGGTAGGTTCCAGCGAGTCGACGGTAGCGAGTTCAAGCTCAAGGCGGACCTCGTGCTGCTTGCGATGGGCTTCCTGCACCCGGAACGGCCAGGTCTTCTCGAGCAGTTGGGAGCCGAACTGGACGCGCGCGGCAATATCAAGGTGGACGGCGGCTTCATGACTACCGCACCCGGCGTTTTCGCCGCTGGAGACTGCCAGCGCGGACAGTCGCTCGTTGTTTGGGCCATCGCCGATGGTCGCAAGGCCGCGCGTGGCATCGATCTGTACCTGATGGGGCGCTCGGAGCTCCCGTAAGGGCGGTGCTCGCCCGCTTCGCTCGGTTCCGGCGCTCGTCAAGAGGGCAAGCCAGCTCGGCAGCGCCGGGAGCGTATCACTGTACTAGGGGCTGCTCGATCTCGGCTCGCACGCGCTCAATGAGCGTGCTTCGCTGTGCCCGCTGGAAGTCCCGAGTGTCTATGGGGGCTCCGAAGGTCACGCGGACATGCACGCCGCGACGAGCCTGAAGTGACTTGGCAGGCAGAGCGTGCCGGGTTCCGTCAATGGTGACCGGCAGGATCCGAGCACGCGCCGCGCTGGCCAAATGGAAGCCCCCAGCCTTGAACGGCAGGAGGCGACCCGTCGGGCTGCGGGTACCTTCTGGAGCAACCCAGATGCTCGTGCCCGACGCCAATGCGGATTGCGCGCGCTTCAGCCCCTGAAGGGATTGGGCCCTGTTGCCTCTGTCGAGATCGATAAACCCCAGGTTCGTCATGGCGCGCCCCCACAGAGGGAAACGAAAAAGCTCCGCCTTCGCGATCATCCGCATGCGGAGGGGAACAGCTTGGCACAGCACCGGAATGTCGTAGAGTGACTGGTGATTGCTCATGACGACGAAAGCTTCGTCTCGCGGCACGAGCTCCACCTGAGCGATTTCGAAGGAAAGGTCCACCTGCGCCAACAAGCTCGCGGACCAGCGCGCGATGTGTTGATCGGCGCGCGCTGGTGTGAGTCGGCCGGCAGCTTCGTCCCTGAGCACGCGCATGCTCGCCGCCAGAGTCGTGGCGGTTGCAACCATCAGCCGCTCGTACGTCATCGCGCCCAGAGGAGAGCATGCTGCCTCTCGCTGTGCCATCGAAATCCGCTCTCACTTCGACGCCGTCCGGGCCCCTCCACTGCGACGGTCCCGCACCGCCCTCATGGGTGCGGAATCGCGCCTCTCAGGAGCCGATCTTCCAATGCCCAGGCCGTGACCCGAGTCGAGCGTCCGTGCCCCGCCCGAGCACGCTCGCACGGCGAGAGGCGCCCGCCGCCAAGGTCCGTTGGCGGCGCTGCCCAGGCGTGGTAATGACGGAAGGGGTTTCCGCGGGTGCGGCTTGTCCAAGCGTTGATCGATGAAGGTCTCCTGTTCCCAATGCCCCGCGAAGTACGGCATCCCCGACTCCAAGGTGGTGGGGCGTCGAATACGGATTTGCTGCAAAAAGTGCGGGGCCCCCATCTACATCGATGGCACGGTGAGCCCACCGGTGGCGGCAGATCGCCCACCCTCCGTGGGTAGTCAGCACTCCGCGCGGGAGGTGCTGAGATCCGGTACGGCGTCCGGGAAGAGAATCGCCACCGCCCCCCCGTTAGCAGATGGCGCCCCGCACCAGCCGAGGAACGCCATTCCCGCTCGATCGTGCGATGCAACGGCTGCGAGCGCCCCCTCAGCACCGAAAGCAGCGGCCACAAGCATTCCGCGCCGGGCCACGGAAAGGCAACCGGCACAGCCCGGTCTGCGTGGCTCGGCTCCGCGCGATCCCGGAACGTACGCCCGTACGGACAAGGCGACAACGGGAGATGCGCCCCGAGGCGCAAGCTCCAGAGCCAGCAAAGTGTTGACGCGGCCACCCCATGGACGCGGAGACGCGGGCAGTAACACGAGCGGCTCGCGTCGAGGAGAGCAGGCTCACGTCAATGGGCTCGGGGTGCCAGCACCGGAGAGTTCACGCATCCCCGCTGCGCCCCCGAAACACGATACGGCGTCCCGCACCGCTCACCCCGCAGTACCGCGCCCTTCTCGGGTGGGCAACGCGGGGCCCTCCAAGGGAATCTCGGCGCCACAACGGCCCAACCCGAGCCGCGCGGCGAAGCCGGCAAGGCCCCCCGCGGTCGTCCCCCCGACGGTTTGGCTCGTCGCGCTCTCAGAAGAGCTCCAGGAGGAGCGAACCACTGATCAGCTGATCGCGCTCTATAAGCAACGGCTCATCGATGCCGAGACAGTTGTCTGGCGCGACGGCATGGATCAGTGGCAAGGTGTTTTCGAAGTGCCGGAGCTTGTCGACGCCATGGCGAGCCGGGGGATCCGAGTGCCGCCTCAAGGGAAGCGATCATCCCGCTCAGGGGTCTCCGGTGTACGAAGCGTATCGATCACACCGGACGGAGGCGCCCACCCTCCCGATTGTTCGCTTCGGCGCTCCGGGGCGAGCACGCCGGAGGCTCCAAGCACTTGGGATGACCCTCAAGCGACCGCGGTGGTGGACTCGAGCGTGACGCTCGGGCTCGGTGCGCCCCACACCGACCTTGAGGACGAGAAGACGATCGCACTAGATAGGGACGAGGCAGAGCACCCCGCCGGGACATTGGCGCCGCCGGGGGGGACGGCTACTGCCGAGGACGACGACCCAACTCGTTTGTTCTACGGCGCCACGAGCAACTCGCCTGCGATGCATACGGGCCTGCGACCCGCAGCCGGACGTTCTGCAATCAGCGATTCCGCGAGAGCTTCAGGCGCTGGAGGGCCTCCATTCGAGCCAACCATCCCTCCTCCCGCACCAGCGCGACAAGTCCGGTTAGTGGTCGCCTTCGCGGTCTTGGTAACAATCGTGGTCTTGCTGGCGGTGATTCGTCGCGTCACCTAGATTGGCGAGCGCAGTTGTCGACCACCTCGACGATTGTGCGAGCCCGCCATAGGCTCGACGCTCTTGCGCTCACCCTCGCCGACGATCCCATAGGCGTACGACGCAAGCGACTCCCGTTGCTCGCGCCGCCCGAGATGACTACCGATTCGCACCTCCAGAGAATCGTGTCGCCTCGCTCCATTCCTTCGTCACCTACGAACGCCATCTGCCTTGAACTCCGCGGTGAAGCTCCTCCGCAGCCTACGCTGCTTTCTCGTCTTCGATGACATGGGACACTCCTCGCGCATTGTCGCGCTTCTTGGGGCGTCCGCCAAACGGGGTGAACTTCAGCTCGTGCCGCGCGAACGTCGCGCCAACCTCCCGCACTAGTGTTAGCCCGCCCAGTCGCGGCGCACCATCCTGCCAAACTTGGTTTGGATCTCTCACAAAGGGAACAGACATCCTCAAGCATGGATATGCACGATAGTCCCCGCTTCAAACGGGTCTCGCGCATAAGCAGCATGCCAGTGCGCAGGAACCTGGGGCGCGGACCACATGAAAACGTACCGAGCGTCGACTGGCGATAGGTTGATGCAGCCATGTGACCGCGCCCGGCCAAAGTCATCGTGCCAGTAAGCCGCGTGCAGCGCGTAGCCTCCCTTGAAGTACATCACCCAGGGAACGTCTCGCAGCTCGAACTCGTCGTCAGCCGCATCCGAATCCATGGTGGTCGTAACGTGCTTCTGGTAGATGCGGAAAGTACCGCGTGGCGTCAGTAAGGGCGTCCCAGGGTCACCGAGTCCTCCTCGCCCACTCGACACCAGCGTCGCGTACACGGGCTTGTCTCCCTCCCATAGCACGAGCACCTGGTTTGCGATGGATACGTCAATCCACTTCGTGTTTCCGCGAGCCCAGCTCGGCAGAGATGTGGGCTTCGCGGCAGTCTTGAGATCCTCGCTGCGCAGCCATGTGCCGCTGCGGGTCTCCACAACACGCACGCCGCGGAGCCGCTTCACCCGCCCCGTGAGGGGAACGACTTCCCGACGTGCGACGCGCTCACCTCGTCGGAGGGCGCTGCCCTCCAGGGTGTATTCGTACGTTTGATCTGCAATCGGGAACGCTATCGGCAGGCCAACCTCGCCGATTTCGGCACCGTGGAAGGGCGAACCGGAGCTCGCCTTCACCTTGTCCGTTGGTAGGAGTCGAAGGTCCGTCGTTACCGCAAAGCGTCGATTGCCAGAGGCTTCATCGCTCACGAACGTGCCAATCATCGCGACCCCAGCGTGCCTCTTGATCCGATCTGCGATCACGGCATAGTGCGGTGCGCGGAAGGACGAGACATTGGGAATGTGGCGATCGCCATTGAGCCACCAAGGAACGCGATCGTCGCCCGAACCACCATAGCGCTCGCTCATGTCGAGCGGAACCGCGTGGTCGGGGATCTTGCCGACTGCCGCGCCGGAGGGTGATAGCGGAATATCGTTCGCCCCGACGTCCAGCGCATCCCAGCGATCCTTCAGCTTGTGATAGTTCCTGAGGTGACGTTCGAGACGCATTTCGTATTGGCGTTGCTCCGCCACAGTTGGGACACGGAGGTAGTTGGGTGCGATAGCCCGGAGAAACCCGTACCTATAGGGCATCGGCCGCTCGCGGCGGGGCTCGACATCGAGCGCCCGAACGAGTGGATGCTCCACGTCGGTCGTCGCCGTGTCTCCGACGCAAACGAATCCAACCGGGCGCACCGCGTACCAACCTCCGGCGCAGTCGTCTCTTGAGACTGGCTCGACCGAGCGAGCAACGCGGGCGCCGAGGCGTAGGTACCCGACTGCCTCGGCGCGGGAGTCCGGCTCTGGGTACACGGGAGTCACGAGTCTAAGCGGAGCCAACTTCGGACCGTCCTCGGGCGGAACCGGCACGTGAGCCAAGTTCGACGACAGGTCGAGCGATTCCGCAGAAGTGACGCCAGCCATTCCGGGCACCTGCCCCTCTGCGCCCTCCCCTTCACTCGCGTCATTGCACCCAAGGAGGCTAGCGAGTCCGGCAATGAGTACGAGCGACCGGCGGGCCCGGATTAGATTGTGCACTCGCATTCCTCGTGAATGCCAAAGCTGGAGAGAACAGCCCAGAATTCGGCAAATTAGCCGACCGGCCCACCGCTAGCTACGGGATCACTGGACGGCCCCCGCAGCCTCGCACGAGACATCTCGCGACGAGCGGCACGGCGTCGTCGTGGCGCCCGAAGGGATCTGCTATGCGGTGCTCTCGGAGGCTGCCGTGAGCGCCAGATCAACAGGGCCCGAACACGGGCCCGTGCAAACGCCAAGTGACGGTTCACAGGGGAACCCGAGTAGCAACCCCGATTCAGTTCTCGCAGAAGCGAGACGTCGCGTCGATACGATCGATGACCAGCTACTCGCGCTGTTGGACCAGCGTGCCGAACAGGCACGCGCCATCGCGCGGTTCAAGCGCAGTCATGGCATGGCGCTGCACGATCCCGAACGCGAGGCGGATGTTCTATCTCGACTGGAGGCGAAAGCGAGTGAAGCTCCGCACGGACTCTTCCCTCGGCGCAGCGTCCGCTCCGTGTTCCGGGAGGTCATTAGCGCGTGCCTCGCCGTAGAACAGCCGATTAGCGCAGCGTACTTGGGCCCTCCCGGGACGTTCACACACATGGCAGCAAGAGCAGCGTTTGGGCTGGCGGCTCAGTACGTCGAAGCCGCGACGATCCCGGGCGTCTTTGACGCTGTGGTGCGCGGACGCGCTACGTATGGCGTTGCCCCGATAGAGAACTCGAGCGAGGGCGGCGTCACCTTCACGCTGGACAACCTGCTCGACACGGACCTCCTCATTCGTCAAGAGCTCGTCTTGGACGTCGCCCAATGCCTCGTGGGTCTCACCCACGACATGGGCAGCATTCTCCGCGTCTACTCCCACCCGCAGGCTCTTGCGCAGTGTCGACGATGGCTGGGCAGAAACCTCCCGCACGCACAGCTCGTGGTGGCGGATTCGACCACCGCCGCAGCGCGGCAGGCCGCCGACGACCCAGCTGCAGCGGCCGTTGCGGGCCGCCTGGCCGCTGAGCTATCCGGACTCCGCGTCCTTCGAGAGGCCATTCAAGACCAAGCGCAGAACGCCACGCGCTTCATCGTACTGGCCACTCAGGATGCCCCCCCCACGGGACGGGACAAGACCAGCCTGGTGTTCTCGACCCGCGACGAGCGGGGTGCGCTCCGGCAGATCCTCGAAGTCTTCGACAAAGCGGGGATCAACCTTACCAGGATTGAATCGCGTCCGGCGCGCTCCAAACGCTGGGAGTACGTATTCTTCACGGATCTCGAAGGTCATCGTACGAGCCCCGAGCTCTCAGGGGCCCTCGAGCAGCTCGGAGAGTTGTGCCAGATGACCAAGGTGCTCGGTAGCTACCCTCGTTCCGACTAGCAACGCACCCGAAGCACACCCCGCGACAGCGGCAGTACTTTCCACCGGCGAGTGAGCCCGGTAATAACTGCCGTATGCGCAAGTTGCCTAGCTATTTCCTCCGCGGAGCCTTGGTGGTCGTACCCGTGGCTCTGACGGTCTATGCGGTCGTGCTGACATTCACCACCCTCGATCAACTCTTGCCCCTTGGAGTGCCTGGCCTTGGGCTCCTGCTCACTCTGGCGGTCATCACTGGCGTGGGCATGCTGACGTCCAACGTCATCGGCAAGACCCTGGTCGAAGAGTTCGAAAGCGCGCTGACACGCGTGCCACTCGTGAAGCTCATCTACTCTTCGATCAAAGACCTCATGAATGCCTTTGTTGGTGACAAGAAGCGCTTCGATCGCCCCGTCGCGGTCGCCCTCTCCCCAAGTTCTTCAGTCATGGCCCTCGGGTTCGTCACCCAGGACAATCTGGAGTTATTGGGCCTGACGACGCACGTGGCGGTCTACTTCCCCCAATCGTACAACTTCGCCGGGAACCTCGTGCTCGTCCCTCGCGAGCTCGTGCGGCCCGTGGTGGTCGGCAGCTCCGACCTGATGACGTTCATTGTATCAGGTGGTGTCTCCGGCCTCGTCTGCGGAACGCCGCCTCCGGCGGCAGGAACCCCCGGTTCACCCTCCCTCCCCGAGTCGGACACTTACGTGCGCTGATTTCCAGAACGGGCCTGCCGGCCCATCCAGCATCAGAGGGGCGCACGGAACACACCTCGTCCCGCTCAGACGGCTCCCACAATCGCATTACCAGTGCACCGATCAAACGCATGTGCCGTCACGTCGGGACTCTTGCGCCTGGCCGGTCGATACATGAACCATGATTCGAGGCAGAGAGATGTCGATTTCTTCGCCCTGCTTCGATGTAGACTGCGCGCCATGGATCGGTTTCAACGCTTCAACGAAGCGTATTACCAGCGGTTCTACGAGGATCCGGACACACGCGTCGTATCGCCTGAGCAGCATGCAGCCCTGGCTGAGTTCGTGTTCGCCTTCGCACGCTGGAACAACATAGAAATGAAGAGCGTCCTCGACATCGGCGCGGGAATCGGGTTGTGGCAGACCTGGATCAAGCAGAACGCCCCAGGGGTGAAGTACACTGGCACCGAAGTAAGCCAAGCCATGTGCAAGAAGCATGAGTTTCAGAATCGCGACATCGCTCGCTGGCGCGACCGCAAGAAACACGACCTCATCGTGTGTCAGGGCGTGCTCCAGTACTTGCCGGACCCGGACGTGGCACCCGCCGTCGCAAATATCGCAGCAATGTCCCGGGGTCTGGTCTACCTGGAGATCACGACCAGGGGCGATCTTCGTGAACGTTGCGACAAAGAGCGTACGGACCAGGACATCTTCATCAGAAATGGCTCCTACTACCGAGGTATCCTGAACAAGCACCTTCTTTCCATCGGAGCCGGCCTATGGTGGGTGAAGGATCGTCCAGTCCCCTTCTACGAGCTGGAGATGTGCGGCGGAACGAAGTAGACTCGCACGGAGCGCAGAGACCCGTCATGTCCAACGGCAGCAACCCGCTACGTTCCCTCTTCAGCGTTCTCCTGCTCGCGGCCACCGCCCTCGGCCTCTACAACGTCTACGGCGTGTCGGAGGAGGTCGAGGCGAAGGCGGGCCTCGCCGCATGCGGAGGCGTCATTTGCCCCTATCAATTGACCCAAGGCTCGAGGAACCCGCTGTTTCACTCCTACGGCCTCTCGGCAACTCCCCCTGGGAAGTCGCGCCGCAGCATCGACGTAGAATGCAAGCGGACTCTCTACCTACTCGGCGAATACGAATGCACCGTCACTTCTCCGTGAGTCCTGTGTCCGTCAACCATCCTTGACGTTGAAGGTCGAGCCACAGCCGCAGGTGGAAGCCTCCTGCGGATTGTGAAACTTGAGCCCCTGGTACATCAGCGAGTTCTGTGCGTCGATGACGCTGCCCCGAATGAACTTGAGACTGCGGTTGTCGACGTACACTTGCACGCCCCAGAACTCGTAAACGATCTCGCGAGCGGTCGGCGGTTCTTCGGTGAGATCCGTCACGTAAGTGAGGCCATTGCAACCACCGCCCCGTACGCCCACCCGCAGTGCAGCCGCTGGCTGGTCGAGCTTGACGCGGCGGCGCTTCACGAACTCGGCGGCCGCCTCGGTGAGGGTGATCTCGGGAGGTGCCTTGCTAGCTTCCGGTTGAGGACTACCTGACATTCCTTACCTCGTTCCATACTCCGTTCGTACAGCGCTGTTGCCGCCAAGCGCCTCATCGCTGAAGCACCGGTGAGCCTGCGCAGCATCACCCGCTCGCTAGAAGAAGCCCAGCTCGAGTAGCGCTGCTTCGCTCATCCGCTCACGCGTCCAGGGCGGATCCCACACCAATTCGGTCCTTACGTGGTTGGCACCATCCACCGACAACAGCTTCTGGTGAACCTCCCTGATGAGCGCCCCTGCCACGGGGCACCCTGGAGCCGTCAATGTCATGTGGCAATCCACGCTGCCAGACTCGTCTGCCTCGAGGTGGTAGATGAGCCCGAGATCGTAGATATTGACGGGGATCTCCGGATCGTAGACGGTCTTCAAGGCAGTGATGGCTGCCTCCCTCACCTGCTCGGGAGCGACGCTCTCCAGTGATGGTTGAGGGGCATCATCTTCCAGCACGAAGTCCGTCAGCTCCGCTGCGGCATTCCCGTCGTGATGAGGCAAGTGCCCGTAGAATGCTTCTTCCATCGTCGTGTTCCTTGCCGTTAGTTTTCCGTCGTCACGACCGCAGCTCCGTCCAAGGCAGCTCGCAGCGTGTGCCAGGAAAGGGTCGCGCACTTGACGCGCATTGGGAACTCCTTGATCCCTGCGAAAACCCGGAGCTTGCTGGGCAGGTCGCTCGGGGGCTGCTCCAGTTCACCCGTCACCATGGCGTGAAAGAGCAGGAACAGGCGCTCGACCTCGGCTCGAGTCTTCCCTTTGATTGCCTCCGTCATGGTCGAAGCAGCGGCCGTGCTGATGGCGCAACCCTGACCATCGAAACCAACCTCCGTCACGCGATCTCCGTCGTACATGATCCTTATCGTCAACCGATCACCGCAGAGGGGATTGTGGCCATCAGCCTCCCGATTCCACCCTGCCGGAAAACCTCTGTTTCGAGGATTCTTCCCGTGGTCGAGAATCACTTCCTGATAAAGCTCTCTGAGGTCGGACATTATCCAAACATCTCCTGGGCGACGCGGATTGCATGAGCCAAGGCATCGAGATCGCCGTAGTCACTGTAGATGCCGAGCGAGGCCCGAGCCGTCGCAGCAAAACCGAAGCGCTCCATGACGGGCTGAGTGCAATGATGGCCTGTCCGAATCGCCACACCCACGCTGTCGGCGATCGTGCCTAAGTCATGGGGGTGGATGCCATCTACGACGAAGGAGATGACGCCAATTTTGTTGGCGGCAGTGCCGACCAAATGCACTCCCGGAATGGACCGCAACACTCGTGACCCGTACTCCAGGAGTTGTTGTTCGTGCTCTGCTATCCTGTCCAGACCCACAGCCAGCAAGAAGCGGCACGCCTCCGCCAAGCCGACGGCACCTGCAACGTGCGGCGTCCCCGCCTCAAAACGGTTCGGCAGCGAAGCGTACTCCGTCTTCTCGAAGGTCACCGAGCGAATCATGTCGCCGCCGGTCTGATAAGGAGGCATACCACTGAGCACGTGCTTGCGTCCGATGACGACTCCAATACCCGTGGGACCGTACATCTTGTGCCCGCTTGCGACGAAGAAGTCGCAATCCAAAGACTGTACATCGACCGGTAGGTGCGGGGCTGCCTGAGCTCCGTCCACGACAACGACCGCTCCCCGCCCTCGCGCCAAGCGAGCCACACCGGCGACATCCAGCACCGATCCCAATGCATTCGACGCAGCCGTCACAGAAATGAGTCGAGTCCGTTCTGTCAGGGCTTGCTCGATCGCGCTGAGCGGAACGCCGCCATCATCGGCAACAGGAGCCACCCTCAGCTCCGCACCAGTCGCTCGACAGACTTCCTGCCACGGCACGATGTTGGAGTGGTGCTCCAGGCCTGTGAGGAGGATCTCGTCGCCCGCCTTGAGGTTGGGCCGCGCCCATGAGTGGGCAATCAAGTTGATACCCTCCGTTGCTCCTCGAACGAAGATCACCTCCTCTGCGTGACGTGCGTTGAAGAACGAGCGGATGGTCTCCCTGGCGCCCTCGAACTTCTGGGTCGCTCGGGTCGACAGCGTGTGCACTCCCCGGTGCACATTGGCGGGCTCGCGCGAGTAGACGTCCACGACGGCATCAATGACAGAGCGGGGCTTGAGGGCGCTCGCTGCGCTATCCAAGTAGACGAGCGGGTGTCCGTTCACCTCCTGATGCAAAGCAGGGAACTTGGCCCGGATAGCTTCAGCGTCCCAGCCGAGGTTCGGCGTGCCGAGAGGATCCATCAGAGCAGTCGTCACTCTAGACCCTCCAACCTATCGCCTTCCGGCAGTCGGTCGAGCAGAGCTCGTGTCAGCTCGCCACGCAGCGTAGGGTTCGAGACACCTAGGAGCATCTCCTTCGCAAAGGAGTACGTCAGCATGGCGCGAGCTGTCGGCGCATCGATGCCTCGGGCACGAAGGAAGAACACTTCGTCCGCGTTCAACTGTCCCACGGTTGCACCGTGGCTACAGACGACATCATCCGCGTCGATCTCGAGGTGAGGCTTCGTGTGCACCACGGCCTCGTCCGATAAAACCAGATTGCGGTTCTCTTGGCGGGCCGTAGTGCGCTGTGCCCCCCTGCGTACCGCGACCGTCCCGTCGAAGACTGCGTGACCGTCGGCGGTCGCTATCCCCTTGAGAATCTGGTGGCTCGTACAGCCTCCGGAGGCGTGGTCGACAAAGATGTGCTTGTCCACGACCTCGCCGCGCTCTGCCACGTACAACCCCTGCATCTCGCATTGCGCGCCCTCACCGGCAAAGACGAGGCGCATGTCCAACCGGGACAGGGGGCTTCCAAGGGTTACGAACCGCGCCGCGTAGCGACTCTCCTGGAGTTGCTCTACCTCCAGCCGCTCAACACGGTGAGCGTTCGGAGCACCCTCGACTACCCTGATGTGTTCCAGATCCGAGGACGCTCCCAGGCGCACCTGCGCGAGGACCGACTGCAGGACGGGGGCATCGCCCGCGGGTGCCAGGTGCACCTCGAGCACGCTCGCGCGCGCAGAGGGAGCGAGCTCGAGCCAGTATCGCGGAACTTCAAAGGTAGCCGAGGAATACGGAGGCGCGGCTACAACGACCTCGACATGCGCCCCTTCTGAAGACCCTCCCGATTCCACCCGAATCGCCGCTCCGCGGCGGGCGAGCACCTCGTTCATGGTGGCGAAGCCGTCGCGACCACCGTGCGCTGCTCCACCCAGCAGCGGGACGCCGGCTTCACCCGAGACGCCGCCGTCAACTGCGGAGAGACGCACGGCACCCATAATGGCCGACGGCACGCACCGAACAGCGCCACCGGCCAGGTAGACACGCGGCGCACTCGTTGTGCCAAGGAGCGCATCAGCACGTGCCGCCAGCGACGCCCAGTCAACGTCGTGGTCGGTAGCGGGCTCGAAATCGATGTCCAACGTGCGAGCCAAGGGCGTGAATCGCCATCCCTCGTCCTTGGCGCGCGGAAAGCCGGTCTCTCGAAAGGTATCCCTAGCCGAGCGCCAGGCGTCCTCGAGCCAGCCACGTGACTGCCCCTCCTCGACGAGCCGTCCAACCCGGCGCTCCATCGCCCGCAGCCTCTCCTGGTACGCCTTCATGAGCTAGGCCCTCGGAGTTCCTGGCGGGCCTGCAGTTCCGCATAGCCCTGCTTCTCAAGGTGCAGCGCGAGGGATTTGTCACCTGATTCGACGATCCGACCTCCCATCAGTACGTGCACGTGATCTGGCTCAATGTAGTCGAGCAGCCTCTGGTAATGCGTGATTAGCAGAAAGCTCCGTCCGGGACTGCGAAGCGAGTTGACTCCACCCGCCACCGTCTTCAATGCGTCGATGTCGAGTCCCGAATCGGTTTCGTCCAGCACGGCAAGACGTGGGGCAAGCATTGCCATCTGGAATATCTCGTTACGCTTCTTCTCGCCGCCGGAGAAGCCCGCATTGACCGCTCGCTGTGTCAGGTTCTCCTTTAGACCCACCGCTTGCATTTTCTCCCGCGCGAGGTCCATGAAGTCCATGGCATCCAGCTCGGGCTCTCCACGGTGCCGCCGCACGGCGTTCAGTGCCGCTTTCAGGAAGTACATGTTGCTGACCCCCGGAATCTCTACGGGATACTGGAACGCCAGGAACACTCCCTCCCGAGCCCTCAGCTCCGCTGGCATCGCGAGCAAATCTTGACCGAGGTACTCGACCCGCCCGGACGTCACTTCATAGCCGTCCCGACCCGCCAGCACATTGGCTAGAGTGCTCTTGCCTGAGCCGTTCGGCCCCATGATGGCGTGCACCTCGCCGGCTTTCATCTCGAGATCGATCCCCGTGAGGATCGGTTTGCCGGCAACCGCCGCATGAAGCCTCTCAATCTTCAACATCGTAGCATTAACTCCCGAATCCACTTGCCGACGCATCCGAGCGGTTATCCAACCGCGCCTTCCAGACTGACACCGAGCAGCTTTTGTGCCTCCACGGCGAACTCCATTGGAAGCTCTTTCATTACCTCTTTACAGAAACCATTCACAATGAGCCCGACGGCATCCTCGTCCGACAATCCACGCGCCTTACAGTAGAAGAGCTGATCGTCGCTAATCCGAGATGTAGTAGCCTCGTGCTCTACAGTGCTAGAACCGTTGCGGACGTCCACGTAAGGAACCGTGTGAGCTCCCGCTCGGCTGCCGATGAGCATCGAGTCACATTGCGTGTAGTTCCGCGCCCCCTCTGCACCGCCAGCCATCTTCACGAGCCCACGGTATGTATTCTGGCTGTTGCCCGCAGAAATGCCCTTCGAGATGATGGTACTGCGCGTGTTTCTGCCGAGGTGAATCATCTTCGTGCCAGTGTCCGCCTGCTGGCGGTGGTTCGTCACCGCAACCGAGTAGAACTCCCCGACCGAACCCTCACCGATGAGAATGCAGCTCGGATACTTCCATGTGATGGCTGAGCCCGTTTCCACCTGAGTCCATGAGATCTTCGAACGGGCGCCGAGACACTTACCTCGCTTGGTGACAAAGTTGTAGATGCCGCCGACGCCTTCCTTGTCCCCTGGGTACCAGTTTTGGACCGTCGAGTACTTGATCTGAGCGCCTTCAAGCGCGACCAGCTCCACGACCGCCGCATGGAGCTGGTTCTCATCGCGCATGGGCGCCGTGCAACCTTCCAGGTAGCTGACGTAGCTTTGCTCATCAGCGATGATCAGAGTTCGCTCGAACTGCCCGGTCTTGGCGGCATTTATCCTGAAGTACGTGGACAGCTCCATCGGACACCGAACCCCAGCCGGCACGAAGACGAAAGACCCGTCCGTGAAAACGGCGGAGTTCAACGCCGCATAGAAATTGTCTCCAGCGGGCACGACACTGCCGAGGTACTTGCGGACCAGCTCAGGGTGCTCCTGCACCGCCTCTGAGAAGGAGCAGAAGGTGATGCCCATGGACGCTAGCTTGTGCTTGAACGTGGTCGCGACTGAGACGCTGTCGAAGACGGCATCGACCGCGACACCTGCAAGCGCCTCTCTCTCCTGCAGCGGAATACCCAATTTGTCGTAGGTCTTGAGCAGCTCGGGATCGACCTCATCAAGGCTCTTTGGTCCGTCCTTATTCAGTTTCGGGGCGGCGTAATAGGTGATGGCCTGAAAGTCGATGGGGGGATAACTCACCTTCGCCCAGTCAGGTGATGGCATCTCCTGCCATCGGCGGAAGGCCTTCAGCCGCCAGTCGAGGAGCCAAGCCGGCTCCTTTTTCTTCGCGGAGATGAACCGAATGATCTCCTCGCTGAGCCCGGGAGGCGCCGTATCCTGCTCGATATCTGTGACCCAACCGGCCGCGTAATCGGTCTTCAAGAGTTCGCTGATCTGTGCTGAGGATTCCGACATGGATTTCTCGATGGTCTGTGGAGCGCCGGAACGGAGGCAAGCTACTCCGCGGGTTTCCGCTTGATGGTGATGAGACGGTTCGCGGCGGGAGTGGCCAGCTGGCTGAGAGTCACCGTCGCCAATGCGTCTTTGATGGTGCCATTGATACGTGCCCAGTTGGTCTCCAGGACGCAGCTTCCAGCGTACTCGCAGGTTTCGGTGTCATGACCACTGCACGCCGTCAGAGAGATGGGACCCTCGACGGCATCAATCACGTCGGCCACCGTCACGCTGTCGGCAGACCGGGACAATCGGTAGCCGCCCCGTGCCCCTCGCTCCGAAACCACAACTCCGGCTCGCGCGAGGTTTTTGAGCACCTTGCTGACGCTTGGCTGAGGAAGGCCGGTCAACCGGGAAGCGCCAGTACTGGTCAGTGTCCGCTCTGGGCGGTTGACCATGTGCGAGAGAACTACAAACGCGTAGTCGGTTAGTTTGGTTATTCGGAGCACGGAGGCGCTGCAATGTGGACTCTTTTGGTACCGATTACTTGCTCCCCTTCCGCCCGGATGTCAACCGCGTTTGCCTCGCGCAATTCCTCGGATACTCTGTTCGAGAACGCTGTTCGGCGTCCTCGCCCCCCCCCGCCCCCGGAGAAATAGGCTTTGCTCACACTGCGTCGCACACTGTTCAGGAGATCGGATCCCCCGTTGATGGTGGGTGAGCTCATGCACACCGATGTTGCCGTCTGCCGTCCGGGTGACTCGTTGTCGCACGCGGCGGGGCTCATGTGGGACCGCGATTGTGGGCTGATAGCGGTAGTCGATACAGACCACCACATTGTCGGCGCCATCACGGATCGCGACGTGTGTATGGCAGCCTACACCCAAGGACAAACGTTGACCGCACTTCGCGTCTCATCGGCGATGTCGCACGGAGCCGTAAGCTGCGCGCCGGACGACCCACTTGCAGTCGCGCTCGAGCTGATGCAATCCAAGCAGATTCGCCGCGTCTTCGTCACGGACCCTGAGCAACGGCTGGTGGGGATTGTGGCACTCGCCGACATCACCCGATGGGCAGAGGCCAACCTACGACGGCCAGGAGGCCCGGAAGCGTCGGATATCGCCCAGACCCTGGCTGCCATCTGCCGGGCGCGCGGGACGGACCTGGCCGGAGGCGCGTAGCCACTGTCGTCGGAACCGACCCGAAGACCGCGTCGAACGTGATGGTCACACGGACGACCTTCACCGATTTGTCATAAGGCTGTGACCGGTTCATCATTGAGCCATGGCCACGTCGTCGAAGGTCATCGCGCTGTTCACGCATCCTGCCGCCTACCGTCGAGCTCCGCGGCCAGCGCGTTTCTTCTCGGTTTATGAGGAAGAGCTCGCGATCGCCCGACGCCACCGGGCACGCTTCACCAACCTCATTCTTGGGACGACCGCCATGCTGCTCGCAGTCGCATCGGTGCTCATCTAGGACCAATTGGTCGGGACGAGTGGATTCGAACCACCGCCCCCTTGACCCGAAGTCCGGAGCAAGGGGACACGGACGAACGCCCAAAACCGGCGGGTGGCCAAAGGAGTGGTGATTCAGCGCATCGCTCGACTTATCGAAGCCGATAGCGAACTGCCACGGCGCGCCCCCCGAGCTCGACTTCTGGCTCGCGGTGGACCTCGACCGGGCCCCCCGAGAGGCGAACTGACCCCCCTCATCGATGCCGTTCCGGAGCTCCGAAGAATTCGGACCGAGCATCAAGGGTGGGCCACAACATGGGCCAGAATTGGTCGGGGCGAGTGGATTCGAACCACCGACCCCTTGACCCCCAGTCAAGTGCGCTAACCAGGCTGCGCTACGCCCCGACCACCCGACGCTCACGGAAACCGCCAGCGCTGGGTGGGCGGAAGGTACTCGGTTGACAGAGGAATGCAAGCACTGCTTTGAGGGGTACGGCTATTTCCCCTCGCTGCGCCTGTCAGGACGAGCTCACCGCGAGCAATCATGCTACTGGGCCGGCCGTGCGCATTCTGAGCATTGAGACGAGCACGCGGCGCGGGAGCGTCGCGCTTCTTGAGAACGGAGTAGTCGTTGCGGCAAACGACTACGAGGCCGACCATGGCCACGCCGAACGCTGCCTACCGCTCGTCCAAGAAACCATGGCGGCTGCGGGATGGTCCAGAACCTCACCGGAGCGAATCGCAGTTGGAATCGGCCCGGGCTCGTTCACCGGCCTGCGCGTCGGGATTGCTTTGGCGAGCGGCGTGGCTCTGGCGCTCAGGATTCCCGTCCTCGGCGTTGGTTCCCTGGCCGCCATGGCGTCCGTCCTCTCGCCCAAGGAGTTCACCCATAGAGCGGCGCTCCTGGATGCGCGTCGCGGGGAGCTTTTCCTGGCTGTCTATGGCCCGGGCGGGGAAACCATCGTGGAGCCGTGCACCATCGACAGAGCGAGAGCGGCCGACTACCTTCGTGAACTGGCCACCGAGAACCGCTTGGGGGTGGTTGGGGAGGTCGCTCGAGACCTCGAAATAGACCGGCTGGCAGCACCGGACGCGGACCTGCCGCACGCCCGTCGGACCGGTCTCCTCGCACACCTCGAGCGTGATGCCACCGTCCCGGCGACAGCCCTGTACGTCCGGGATGCCGATGCGATCCTGCCAAACCTACCGGTTTCGCCACTCGCACAACCACGTCACTGAACAACCACGGGCCGAGCGCGACAGCCGGCAAGCGACAGCCGAAATCCCGATACCTGCTACCGCGTTGACCTCACGTACCCCCTGCGGTAGGGCGGGCTACACCTTCGGCGAACAGAGTCGCTCAGCCTGCCGGAGGATTCGCTGCGACCGCTCATGTTCCTTCAACGCTGGCGCTCGATTAGTTGCGTGCTCCTCGTCCTCGCCACCATGGTTCCGGGGTGCGAGCGCAATGCAGCGGAGGTCCCTCCGGGCGGGGACCCCGAAGCGATGAGTCTCGCCGAATACGACCAGGCAAGGCACCTTTGGCTCAACCGGAACGATGTCAGAGGCGCGCTCGCGCACGCGCTCGAATCCGTCGAGCTCGATGCAAGCAATGCAGAAGCGGCGCACCTCGTCGCGCTCCTGTACCTGGATTTCTGCCGCAGATCGGCAACGGAATGCCATCTGGACCGCGCTGAGCACTATGCGCGCTCGGCGCTCGACTCAAAGGAGGACTTCCGCGAAGCTCGGAACACCCTAGGAGTCGTGCTCATCCACCGGAAAAAGTACCCTGAAGCAATCGGCGTGCTGCTTCCGCTCAGCCAGGATATCCTTTACACGACTCCCGAGAATGCTTGGGGAAACCTCGGGTGGGCGTATCTCGAGTCCGGCCAGCTCGACCAGGCACTCGGGGCGCTTCGCCGTAGCGTCGCAGCACAGCCCAAGTTCTGCGTTGGCTTCTTTCGGCTCGGCCTCGTATATCAGCGGAAGGGGCAAAGGCACCAAGCGCTCAATGCTCTGACGCGCGCCCTTCAGGCCAGCGAACCACGCTGCCAGCGCCTGCAAGCCGCTTACGGGGCGCGAGCAGCTGTCTACCTCGACTTGGGCGACACCACAGCGGCCCGGGAAGACGCCAAGACATGTCTCGCTTTGGACGCATCGACACGAGAGGCTCACGATTGCCGTTCCATACTCGCGAAACTCGAGTAGTCTCTGGTGGCTGGTATGCAACAGGGTGTCGGTCAGTATCTTCGGAAGCGTCGTGAAGCGCAGGGCATGAGCGTGGAAGAAATTGCCCGCACGACCCGCGTGCCAGTCTCAAGCGTCGAACGCATCGAGGCCAACCAGTTCGACGAGCTGCCCGGGGAAGTATTCGTTCGAGGCTTTCTTACGTCCTATGCGCGGGCAGTGAAGCTGCGTCCGGAAGACGTGCTCGCTCGGTACAGCGCAAGCCGGCGCGTTGCCTGGGTGACGCCGCTTCCCCTTTCCTCTCCGAGCAGGCCCGCCCGCGGTCGACGTTTCGGCGTTGCCATCGCATTCGTGCTACTGCTGATTCTCTTCACGCTCGCGCTCAGCATCGTTCTGAAACCACGCGGCGACGATATGCCTCAGGAGCTGTCGCGGGGAGCAAACGGTTCGCCGGCACCTGCCTGAGGAGATCGACCCTTGTGCCCGCGCCTTCGCGAAGGTCTCGCCACCTCTCAGGATCGAGCCTTTCTGCTCGGCCGCGCGGAGTACCGTGAGGCGGACTTGATCGTGACTCTTTTCACGGAGACCAGCGGAGTCGTCAGCGCGCTGGCTCGCTCGGCACGTCGCAGTCGGCGCCGCTTTGGCGGTGCTCTCGAACCGCTGCATACGCTGGAGGTGGAGCTGGCCGGAGCAAGACGCGGAGAGCTCGCGGTACTCTCGAGCGCCACCATCGTGCGTCCGCGTTTCGGTCTGCTGCAGGAGGTCGCACGTCTCCACGCAGCCGGCCGCGCGCTGGGCTGGGTGCGGCACTGTGTCGCCCCACGGACACCTGAAGTGGCCCTGTGGGGCGCGCTGAGTAGCTCATTGGATCGGCTAGAGGAAGCGGCCACTGCGGAGGTGCACGGCGCGGTGCTCGCAACGTTCGGCTTCATCCTTCTGGCAGAGCTCGGCTGGGGCCTCGAGTTCCACCGCTGCGTACGTTGCGGACGAGAGTGCCCGGCGCAGCGGCCTTCAGCCGTGTCGCCCAGCGCGGGAGGCGTGGTCTGCAGCGCATGCGGTGGCGCGCGTACCCTGATTAGCGCTCGAACCCGCCAACGCTTGGTCCTCCTCGCACAAGGGGACTCCTCACCCGATCTGGACCACGCGGAGATGCAGATCGCGATCACATTGGTCGAGGAGACGCTGCGCGCGCACGCTGGGTTTGAAGGCGCCCACCGCAGCAGTGCGCCGTCCACCGGCCACGATTAGAGACCCTTCACGGCCAAACTGGCGCGCACCATACCCGCCACCCTTACTCCATTTCAGCATCTGAAGGGCGCGCAACCACCCTGTTCCGACCTCCTCGTTTCGCCTCATAGAGGCGGCGATCTGCCTCCTCGACAAGTGCCGCGCCCGTGGCTTCGGCACAGCAAGCAAGGGTCGCGCAGCCAATGCTGACGCGCACTGGCACGAGTTGCCCATCACACTGCGGCTCCATGCGCTCTACCGTCCGCCGGACACGTTCACCCACCATGGCTGCCTCGCGCAACTCTGTTCCACGCAGCACAATGGCGAACTCCTCCCCGCCGTATCGAGCAAACATGTCCTCTGCGCGCAGCTGCTGCGAAATGGCCTGCGTCAGCTCCACGAGCACCTTATCACCACACTGGTGACCGAAGGTGTCGTTGATGCGTTTGAAGTGGTCGATGTCGATCAGTAGGAGAGCGAGCTCCGCATCGTGGCGTCTCGCATAAGACAACTCGGAGCGTAGGTATTGGTCGAGCGATTCCCGGTTGCGGATACCCGTGAGTGCGTCGGTGACACTCGCATCGTACAAGTGTCTGAGCATCGCCTCCTGCTGTGCGTCCGTGATGGAATAGCGAAAGACGGCGCTCGGACCAAACTGAATCACATCACTGTCACTCAGCTCGATTCGAGAGATTCGCTCACCGCCGACATACGTGCCGTTCGCCGAGTTCGAGTCCTCGAGCACATACCCCGCGCCCCTCCGCCAGAGGCGAGCCTGATGCCGGCTGATCCCGGGATCGTTCAGCCATAGCCCACAGCCGGGCGCCCGACCCACCAACAACTCCTCTCCTTCGACCGCAACCACCCGGCCCAGGTGCGCGCCTGCCGCCCCGACCAACAGGTGTCGCACCTGCTCACGGACGGAAACTGCGGCCTGTACCACTGGCGCGTCGATGACGGCTGTCGACTCACCATACTCATCATCGTCGATGGCGTACCTCGGTTCGTCATGCGAGCGGCGGACCACAACTCAGACTACCACGCCAGGAAGCCCTTTCTGGTGGTGGATTTTCTGATCTACTCGCCGTTCGGCCCGGCGCCCTGCGTGTCCGCCGATCGACAGCGGGCGACCAGCGCCCTGGGGCGAGCCTGCACCCCGGTGAGCCTGCAAACTCGCCGAAAATCCAATGCCGAGGTAGAGAGTGCGCTCGTGAACCCGGCGTCTCCACGTGAACCATTGACTCCTTCGGGGGAAGCGCAGAACGTGGGGGCCGAGCTCCGGCGAATCACGGGGCGCGCGGGTGTCGTCGCGTCAGGCACGCTGGTAAGCCGAGTTCTTGGGCTCGTTCGGGACCAGGTTCTCGCAGCTACATTCAGCCGAGCAGCAACGGATTGCTTCTTCGTCGCGTTCACCATCCCGAACGTCCTCAGGCAGCTCTTGGCGGAGGGTGCCGTGCAGAACGGCGTTCTTCCCGTGCTCGCGAAGACTCGCGAAGCGGAGGGCGACGCGCAAGCGCGCGAGCTCTTTCGGGCACTGCGTGGCCTGTCCTGGCTCATACTGATCTCGGTAACCGTCGGTGGCATCGCGCTGGCCCCGGCGTTGGTCGAGCTGTTCGCTGGCGGATATCGGGATCACCCTGGGCAGTTCGAGCGCACGGTGATGCTGACTCGCTGGCTCTTTCCATACATCTTCTTCATGGGAACCGCCGCGATGGGCGTAGCGGCGCTCAACCTGCATCACAGGTTCGTCGCAAGCTCCTTCGCACCAGCGTTGCTCAATGTCTCCTTCATTGCGTTTGCGCTGCTGCTGCCTAGCTGGCTCGCGATGAACGGCCTCGACCGGGTCCTCGCGCTTGCGGCAGGCGCTCTCGTTGGTGGCGCGCTCCAGGTCATCGCGCAGTGGCCTAGCCTGCGAGCAATCGGATATGCCTCGCTTCCAACCCTCCGGCTGCGGCTGGCAGGGGTACGCGAGACGCTGCGACGGATGGTGCCCGTGCTGTTCGGGATAGGCGTCTACTATGTCGACGTCATGCTGGCGAGGCGCTTCCTCTCCGAGCTCCAGGTCGGAGCGCAGAGCTACTTCAGCTGGGCGCTTCGCCTGTGTGACTTCCCGCAGGGTATCTTCGTCATGGCGCTTCAGAGCGCGACCTTGCCCAGCCTCGCCGCTCTTGTCGCACGCAGAGACATGGAGTCACTCGCCAGCACATATGCGTTCACCCTCCGGGTGGCGCTGTTCGTCGGGATTCCAGCGACGGCCCTCTTCGTGGGACTCGCAGAACCCTTGGTCGCCATGATCTTTCAAAGAGGTCAGTTCGATGCTGTCTCTACCCGCCACACAGCAAACGCCCTGGTGGCCCAAGGTCTCGGGATCTGGACAGTCTCCTGCGCGCGCCAACTTGTAGCTGTCTACTACGCTCTCGGAGATACCAGGACACCCGTCATCGTCGCGGCCATCGACCTGTTCGTTTTCGTGAGCGCCGCACTCCTCCTGCGGCCGCTGCTTGGGCACGTGGGCGTCGGTCTTGCCGTGTCCATCTCGAGCGCGGCGCAAATGGCGCTACTCTGGGCACTCCTGCGGACGAAGCTTCCGACGCTCCACCTTGGCGAGATAGCAATCTCCGCTGCACGAACACTGGCCGCTGCGCTCCCAGCCGCAGGAATGGCCATACTCAGCGCGAACGTGGCGACGCAGGTGCTCAGCGACGGCGCTTGGCCGCGCCTTGTCCCCGGTGCAGCTGGTTGCGCTGTCTTCGTGATGACCTTCGCAGCGGTGGCCGCGAGCCTGCGGAGTCCGGAGCTCTCGATCTTGGTCGCCGCCGTCCGCCGCCGCTCGACGGCGCGGACATAGCGCCATCATGGCCCATCCATGGGTTGTCGTAGGACCTCGACCCGTGACGCCAGGCGTTGACTCACCAGCACCCGATTCCGTTCGTCGACAATGAGAGCACCCACGCCTGGAACTCGCTCGATGAGCGCCAGCCCTTCACTCGGCCCCATGACGAACACGGCATCGTCGAGAGCATCGGCCGTCAGCGCGTCCGGTGCCCAGACGGTAACACTGCGACACCTCCGAGCGGGATGCCCTGTTTTCGGGTCGATGATGTGATGGTAGCGACGCCCGCCAGCGAAATACGCGCGAGCATAATCACCGGCCGTGGAGAACGCATGGTCGCTGAAATCCACCACGGCGAAGAACTCACCCCGCGGCGCTCTGGGGTCTTGTATCCCGCTGCGCCACGCCTCTCCGCCGGGCTTGCGCCCGACACTGAGCAGATCTCCCCCGGCCTGAACGAAGAAGCTTCGCACACCTCTCCTTCGCAGGACAGATGCCGCCTTGTCGACGATGTAGCCCTTCGCGATACCGCCAAAGCTCAGCTGCATTCCATCCGGCAATCGGATCGTCGAGTTATTCTCATCGAGCTCGATTCGACGAAAGTCGATAAGCGGCGCGCGCGCCGCGACTTGGTCATCTCGAGGGACTCGCGGAGTCTCCTCGGCGGCGTCCCCGAACCGCCAGAGATCCGAGAGGACCTGGAATGTGACGTCGAAGGCACCTCCGGACAGCGCCCCCATCCATTGCGCCTTTTGCATCACCTCGATGGTCTCCGCGCGTACTGGGACGGGGCTGCCATCCGCCGCGTTGATGCGTCCCACGTCGCTATCCTGTCGCCACGAGCTGAGGATGGCTTCTAGACGCCTCATCTCGGCGAATGCGGCCTCTTGTGCAGCCTCGACCGCGACGGCGTCCATCCGTGCGGAGGTGTAGCTAGCGATCTGCACCACCGTGCCCATGGCCAGCGCCTCGCGACGCACCAGCTCCGGACCTCGGTCGAGCTGGCCACGCCCTGTCGACGCGGACCGCTCGCCTTCTCCTGGTCCGTGCATCCTCTCGCAGGACGCCGCGCCCAAGGCGATCACCGAGAGGACTAGCCACGCCTGCCGCAGTGGCGCGAACAGGCGTCGTCCCGCACTGCATTCGGCTTCTCGCACCCGCGGCATGCCCGGTGGATCCCCGGCGCTTCCGGGTCTTGGCTGCTTATCCACTGCTGAAACAAGTACCATCCGGCACACAGTATGACCAACCCTGCAACAGCCAGCACGTGCGACATCGAACCAACCCATCTCGGACGTGCCGTCAGCTGCTCAGCAGTCCAGCAAAACCCATGAACGCGAGCGACAACAACCCCGCAGTGATGAGATTGAGGGCGGTACCCCGGACCACGGACGGCACGCTCGCGAGCTCCGTCTCGCCACGCAAGCCCGCCATGAGCACCAACGCCAGGGTGAACCCACCCCCAGCCCCCAGTGCATACACTAGCCCTTGTACTAGACCGTAACCCTTGCTCGTCGCGAACAAGGCGAACCCGAGTACGGCGCAGTTCGTCGTGATGAGGGGAAGAAAGATGCCAAGCGCGCGGAATAGAGCCGGACTAAGCTTCCGGATTGCCATCTCCACGAACTGAACGGTGCTCGCGATAACGATGATGAAGCTGATTAGCCGAAGGTAGGGGGCGTGGACGAGCACGAAGGTGTTCAGCACCCACGCGCACAGCGCAGTGATCAGCATGACGAAGACAGTCGCCACGCCGAGCCGAGCCGCTGTATCCAGCCGCGCTGAGACCCCCAAAAATGGGCACAGCCCCAGGAAATACGAGAGGGTAAAATTGTTCACGACGAGGGCGCCGAAGAAGATCCAAAGAAGGTTCTGATCCATGTAGCTACCCTGTTCGGTCCCGCGCCCTACCCTACTCGGTGGGGACAGCATGCAGCACTTTCCTCGAAGCCGATCGCCAGCGCTGCCCGGCCGCATTGAAGACGAGCAGCATCACCCCCAGCATGAAGAAGCCTCCCGGAGGCAGAATCATGATAACCCACGGTTCGTAGCTCGGACCGAACAGGGACAAACCGAACAGGGACCCGGCTCCCAGAATCTCGCGTAAGGACCCCAAGCTAACCAGCGCCAAGGTGAAGCCCAGGCCCATGCCTGCAGCATCCGCCAACGCGACGCGCACGGGGGACTTGCCAGCACAAGCCTCCTGTCGACCGAGTATCAGACAATTGACTACGATCAGCGAGATAAAGGCTCCGAGCGCCTTGTGCAGCACAGGCGCATATGCCTTCAGAATGAAGTCCACCATCGTTACGAACGTAGCGATGATGATGATGTAAGTCGCAATCCGCACGGGGGCAGGAATGAACCGACGAAGCATCGAGACGAGCAGACTCGAGCCCAAGAGCACGAAGAGAGTCGCGGCACCCATAGTCAAGGCATTGATGGCGCTGTTGGTCACCGCCAACATCGGGCACATCCCGAGAACCTGCGCAAAGACAGGATTCTCCTTCCAGATACCCTTCACGAACTCGGCCTGAGTCCCGGCACCCTTATCAACCGCCATGCAAAGAGGCCCCGCTTTCTCCCTCAACGCCGTGTGCCGCACCGCTCAGCAGCGGGAGCCACTGCCGAATCGTCGCGTTGACGATGCTGACGACTGCGCGCGACGAAATGGTCGCGCCCGTGATTGCGTCCACCTCGTTGGGACGCGATGATTGACCTTCCTTGACGAGCTTGGGTTCAGGTCGCACGGCAAGCCCATCGAACTCGGCATCGAACTTTGGGTCTTTGAATATCTTGTCACCTAGCCCGGGTGTCTCGCGACTATCGATAATCTCGAGGCCCGTCACCGTCTGTGCCCTCGGATCATAGCCGAACATGAGGACTATCTTGTCCTGAAAGCCCGCGCCTGAGCCGAGCAGCGCGTAACCCGCCAGGGCTCCCGTCTCGTCGTAGGCAGCGAACAGTGGCGAATCGGAGCTGGCTGGGGCCGCCGCAAGCTGACCGTCACGAAGGTTGAGACGCTCGACCGTGCGCGAGCCGGGAACGACCGCGAGCACGGCGCGCTGCGTGGCGTCGGATTCGTTGG
Organism: Pseudomonadota bacterium; assembly: GCA_023398955.1. Lineage (GTDB taxonomy): Bacteria > Myxococcota_A > Polyangia > Polyangiales > Polyangiaceae > JAEWRL01. Next base: position 17,257 of record JAEWRL010000144.1, on the reverse strand, counting down.
CTTTGATGCGCGGAAGGGTGAGCTCATACACACCCACGAGCAGCAGCCCCGAAACAAGCCCGGCGACTGCCAGCGTGAGCGTCAAGCGAGTCGAGCTTGGCTCCTTAATGGGGGTCCGTTCCAGCGTCATCAAGCCTTCGACCTCCTGCCGAACGGTCTCGGCTGCGTGTAGCGCTCGATGAGCGGCGCGGCCGCGTTCATCAGCAAAATGGCATACATGACGCCTTCCGGGAGGCCTCCGAAGACCCGAATGAGCACTACGAGTGTGCCAACACCCACCCCGAAGATCAGGACCCCTCGGCGCGTCGTTGGCGAGGTGACCGGGTCCGTCGCCATGAACACCGCGCCAAACATTAGCCCCCCAGAGAGCACCATGAAGAAGGGCCCGGGGTACCGCTCCGGGTTCACCCAATGCAGCGCGCCAGCGAGAACGCCAACCGTCAGCAGGATGCTCCAGGGGATCCGTGAATCACACGTGCGACGCAGCGCCAGGTACAACCAGCCCAAGGCGACCGCTACGGCACTCGTTTCCCCAAGAGACCCGCCGATGTCGCCAACCATCAGGGGAGACCACGGAGTCGACACCTGTTCGAACTTCATCAACGCTAGTGGTGTCGCTGAACTCACGACGTCCACCACCGGTCGCTGGAAAGGGGGGGCGAGGGTGCTGCCGTGCAGTGTCCAAAAGGCCTGTCCGGGAGCAGCCCACGTTGTCAGCGCTGTCGGAAAGGCTGCTTGCACGAACGCGCGACCGACGAGAGCTGGATTGAAGAGATTGTTGCCCAGCCCCCCCCATACGAGCTTGCCGAGACCGATGGCCACCACGGAGCCAACGGCAGCGACCCACAGAGGGACCGGCGGAGGCAGCGTGAGGCCAAAAAGGAGCCCAGTCAGAATCGCGCTCCCGTCGTGGAGGCTCCCTCGTCCCATCAGCACGTACTCCGTGACGGCCGCGGTGAGGCTCGCCGTGAGGAGCACGAGCACGGCAGACAGCCCGAAGTGGTAGGTTGCCAACGCCACAGAAGGCACCAGAGCAACAATGACATCGAGCATCAGCCGCGGAGTACTGGTCGTTCCTCGAAGCACAGGAGCGGCCTTGACGCGAAGCATCTGCTTCGACGGGCCCATCAGCACTCCCCCACTTTGCGTTCGCGAAGCGCGGCCTTCGCGGTCCTGATCAGGTGAACGATGGGGATCCCGGATGGACAGGCGTAGGTGCAGGCCCCGCACTCCATGCAGTCGGCAACGAAGAGCGCCTCCAGCTCCTCGTAGCGCCGGTGTCGGGCCAGCTTCGCCAGGCGCGCGGGATTCAGGGAGCTGGCGCAGGCATCGAGGCAGCGCCCACATCGTAAGCACGGATACTCGGCGTGTCCCTCGAGTTCGGCGTCAGCAAAGGCGAGCAGACCAGAGGTCCCCTTCAAAATGGGCACGTCGAGGCTGGCAAGGGGGACTCCCATCATTGGGCCACCCATCACGACCTGGCGAGCGTCCTCCCGCAGGCCCGCATACTGGAGTACGTCCCGTACTGGTGCTCCGATGGGCACCAGTAGGTTGGCGGGCTCGTCGACGCCACTTCCTGCGACCGTCACTACTCGCTCCACGAGCGGTGCTCCGCGCTCGAAGTACTCGGCGATCGCGGCGATCGTGGCGACATTGTTCACTACGATTCCTATGTCGACAGGCAGACCTCCGGCAGGTACTTCCTTGCCGAACACCGCTTTGATCAGCATCTTTTCAGCGCCCTGGGGGTACTTGACCCTCAGCGGAACGATACGGATGCGATCGTGGTCCCGGCTGGCCCCTTCGAGCGCCTCGATTGCGTCCTGCTTGTTGGCTTCGACGCCGATCTCGACAGCCTCGAGGTCGAGCTTCTCCATCACGATGCATGCGCCACGGATCACGGCTTCGGGCCGCTCGAGCATCAGACGATGGTCACTGGTGAGGTACGGCTCGCACTCGCATCCGTTCACCAGCAGCCAGCGAAGTGGTTTATCCGCAATCGGGGCGTACTTGACATGAGTGGGAAATGCCGCCCCACCCATACCGACGAGACCCGCGGCTTGCACGGCACGAACGAACTCAGAGCGGCTCAATGACGCCCAGGGCATAGGCGCTCGGGGCAGACGCTGGCTGGCAAAGCGATCCGTCTCTATCTCGATGGCCTCACCCCAGCCACCCAGAGGGTGCGGTCGAGTATGCAGAGCAACGACCGTTCCCGTGACGGGGCTATGCAGGGTCGTGGAGAGTAACCCACCTGGCTCGGCAACAGTCTGCGCGCGGGCCACGCGCTGCCCAACCGTCACCACGGCCCGCATCGGGGTTCCGATGTGCTGGAGCAAGGGGAGCACATAGCGTCCCACGAAGGGCATACGCCGGATCGGGAGAGAAGCCGTGCCCTTGTGCTCCTCGGGATGCACCCCCCGAGAGAAAGTGCCCGGCCGAAACAGCATGCTCATGGCACGCCGCCTTTGGGGTAGCCGCTGAGCTCCAACAGCTTGTCGCGAACGTGCAGCACCGTCTGCTCCAGCGCCGAGTCTGGCGGCAAGTCCAAGCCATGCGCCTGCTGATCCCGGTGCTGGGCCGTGTCCGTTCTGCGGAGCCCCGCGGGCACTGACACGACCGGCCCTGACGCGGGCTCCACGATCCCAGCAAAATCCCGGAGCATCTCCCATTGCTTTAGGTGCCAGGCTAACCATCGCACGAGCCGCTCCGAGAGCCTGAACGCGCCACCGGTGAGTCGGACCGGAGTCCTGCGGCGAAGGTCGACTGTCGTCGCAACCCAGGCCTCGAGCCCGAGCGCCCCCGGGGGCTCGGCTGCGAGCGCATCGAACTCGCCACGGAAGCGACCTTGCATATACGCCCAGTCGAGCGGTGAGACTGCCTTTCCATCCACCGAGTGGAGCAAAGCACCCACACCCGGGTTCTGGCTGATATCGATGTCGCCCCTTGCCCTCCCCCCCGGCGCAGGTTGGTAGACGAACAGCGGTGCAACCCTGCATTGTGCGGCGTACTCCGCACAATGCAGCCCGCATTCAGGTGAGATGCCGCCCTCCCGCGGGCTTGGTGCCAGGATTTGCAGGACGGCAGGACCCTCGAAGTCGAGGGCGCGCGCGACTGCGCTCGCCAGGTGTTCACCATGTCCCGCGCTGCACTGCGCGACGATGGCGCCACGCGCCCCAAGCTCGAGCAGTCCCATCACCCCGAGGTCGGGGAGATCCAGTCCGGCATTTGCCAGGATCAGGACTTTGACTGGCAAGCCTTCTGTGACGAGAGTTTCCAGCGCACCACGATCGAGACTGCCGCTTTCAATGACGAGGAACACAGGCGCCCGCTGGAGGTCCTTGATGTTGGTCTGGTCCTCGTGCTCGCAGCGATCGATCCGGCGGTTCCGCGTGGCCGCACCGGCCAGGAAGCTCTCGGAATCGCGCACCATCCGCAGATCGTTCAGCGCCCGATCCACCTGCCCCGCTGCGATTCCGCGTGCGACCTCCACGGCTTCAGCTCCGCTGCGCACCGTGACCGGCACGGAGAACGGATTGTCCGGGAACCGAACCAATCCAGCCATCATGGTGCCGGGGCAGAGCACAACACCAAAGCGAGCCCTTCCAAGCCCGTGCCAGCCGCGTCTCAACTGGAACGCGAGGTCCTGAAGTCTACGCCCGGCGAGGACCAGCTCGGCGATGGCGGATACGTCGACGGTGCGCTCCCCGACGACCTTCTCCATGGCTGCGCTCAGCGTCGCCATGCTGACTCGCTCGTCCTCGACGAGCGCCAAGCCCGAAGCGAGAGCATCCAGATCCTGGCACGGCAATGCCGCTCCCAGAGCCTCACGAACCCGTGAGGCAACGCCTTCGGAGGCTGAATCCACCCGCTTCAACAGCTCCCACGACCGACGCTGGAGGGTTGCCTCAGCGACGCCAAACGCCTGCCGCAAGACAAGCCTTGCCATGGAGCCAGCTTCCATCGCGTCGCCCCCAGCCATCACTCCGCTGGCGTGGCGCGAGAGCAGGACCGCCGCGATGCGTCCGATGGTTCCTTCCACGCGCGCCAACGTCTTCCCCGGAACGTCCGGCAAGCGTTGCCAGGTTTGATGGAGCTGCCGCGCGGCAGCGGCTTCTGCGGCATCGCGCGGAATCATGGAGAGGGCTGCGGGCTCGCAGACCGTCGCACATATCCCACAACCCTTGCAGACGTCCGGATCGAAGGTCAGGGAGAATAGCTCGCCTCCGCGAGCCTGCTCCCGCTCGATCGCTTCGAAGAACGGCTCGGTCCGCGCCAGGGAGAGCCCCGCCAGCCCCTGGAGAATGCCTTCGAAGGCCTGAGAGGCGCTCTGCCGTCGCTCCGTTGGGAAATCCCCATGAGCCAGCACGGCGTCGAACGAGCGTCGCGACAGGTCCTCGAATGTACACCCCCGGGCCGTCGCCTTGGAGAGAGCTCGGCCCATTCGTGAGGCAACACCGCCCACGAGCGGTCTCAGGGCCGCGACGTCCCTCCCGTCCTCGGCCGCAAGCACCATGCCCGCCTCGATGAGTGCCTTCGGAGTCAGGGCAAGTGGGCCAATAGCACCGTCAGGACAGCTGGCATAACAGCGGGCACACCCACTGCACCGCTCAGCCTCCCAACGTGGCAGATTCGTTGATTCGATGCGATGAAACACCGCAGAAAGCGCTGGTATGCGCCCGGCCGCGAGAAGCGGGTCAGGCGCGAGCTCGTGGACCGCACCCTCCTCATATAGAATACCGATCTGCCCATGGAATTCTGCCAGGTCCCCCGCTGGTGGCGCGGCCTCGGACACGGCCCCGAGGAGCCGAGCGGGGACCTGTCTCGGAGTGGATACGAGTTCGTCGCTTGCATCGAGGTCTCGGACGGAGAGCACCTCTAGCCCGTCGTAGCCATCCCGGAATGCCTGCTCGCGGGACGGCGGGGTCAAACCATCGTCTGCGAACGACACGCTCCGCAACGCCGCCAGGAGCTGGGTGAGCCCCGAAGCCAACCGGTGGCGGCGAGCCAACGCCCCGCACACCGCGCCAAGGAGGGCGGACTCACGCAATCGGCTGTCGGGTGGCTCTTCTATTCTCAGTATCGTCGCCCCGTCCTGCCCCGCCTGATCGAGCAGGGACTCCCGCAACCGTGACGAGATGCGCGCCGTGCCTCCTCCAAACGCCACCACCACGAGCGACTCGGGGCCGAGAGGGGGCACGGGCGCGGCCACTGAGGCGTCGATGAGGACAACGTCCGCTCGGCTCGGATCGCCGAAGGCCCCTCGTGGGGAGCCGACCCTGACCCAATCCATGGAGAGCTGCGCCCTCGCCCCGATGGCTTCCGTGGTGGACCGCAACGGGCCGTCCAGCGTCTTGACGAAAAGGTCGACGAGATGGCCTGCAACTTGGCCGTCGCAGGCAGGGGCGCGGACAACTGCCACAGCGATACCGCTGCTCCGGGGAGTCCCTGGTTTGGACCTATGACCATCCAACACTGCGCGCACGCTCCGGGCACGGAGGTCCGGCAAGAGCCGGGCGAGGCGCTCGAGCCGCTCTTGACGCTTCGGGAACGACGTCGCAGACACCTCGAACGCGACTCCGAGCTCTACGACGCGGGGTAACTGCTTCCCCGCGGCGAGGCACACTCTGGTCAGATCTTCGACGAGCGCCCGGGGCTCCATCCTTCCTGCAACGAGCGCGTGAACCGTGGCCGGAACCCTGCGATGATGTCGCCCTCGGAGCAGATTCCAACGCCCGGGTCCCGCGCCGTCGGATTCGGTCAGCAGCGCGTGAAGCTCGAGCGCGAGCGGGGGAAGCTCACCCACGGCACTCACGCGCGCCTCCACGACCAGAACGCGCTCAGAACCGACTACCAGCGGCAAGAACTCGCGGCTCGGGAAGGGATACAGCTGGCGTGGTCCAACCACAAGCACCCTTGGACCACCTTGTTCTCGGGCCCTGGCGGCAGCATGCGTGGCGACCTCGAAGTGTTGGCCAGCTGCCACGATGACAGTGGTTGCTCGCTTCGCCCCATCCGTTGCCAACAGCTCCACCCTTCGGCCGACGCAGCGCTCGTAGGCGGCGATCGCGTGTTGCAGAGCGTCATCGAGCTCTTGGGGGATCGAGCAGGCAACGCGGGCAGCTTCCCAGGCCCGCGCGGCTTCGCGACAATACGTCGGCCCCAAGAGCACTGGCGCGTCGAGATCGTGAGGACTCGGAACGCGACGCCTGCGCGCGCCGTACTGGAACTGCTGCCCAACCGTCGGCGCAGGGACGTGGTCGCCAGGCGCGCCGATGAATGTGCGAAGCACATGCTGCGCGGGGTAGTCGACGTCCTGGACCTCGCTCGCAAGGCGCGGCCCTATCGCAATCACCACGGGACGCAGAAGGGTTTCCGCGACACGACGCCCAATCAGACCGCAGTCTACGACATCCTGCGCCGTCATCGGCGCGAAGACGATGCATCCAGCCTCTGCCATGGCTACCGTGGCGGGCTCATCCTCGGAACCTACCCAGTGAACCACAAGGGGCAAATCGCGATGTGATGAGAACTCGAGCGGCTCTACGGGCCCTCCCCCGCACCCAGGGTCGACGACGGCTGCCGAGCGCAGACCAGAGAGAGCGAAGCCGCAGGCCAGCGCGATCACCGACGACGCGCGACGCTCGCTCACCCGGTAGACTCGCTCGCCAAAGACGTTACGCTCGGCTCCGTGAAATGGCCGTGGCGGTGAAGCCGCTTCACGCGCCGTGCTCGCCAACGCGCTTACCACGAGAGACTCCGTGACGAGAGCAGCCGTGCGGCCATTCGACGCTGCACGTACCGAAGCACCATGCTGTCGGCTCCCCCCTCGGAGCGGAGGGCCAAGGATCTCGGAGACGATCCGCTCGGGATTATGCATCCAGGACCTGCCCTGCAGTCCGACGTTGCTCGGGGAACTGATCGCGCATCACCCACTGGATGGCGCCCGTTGGGCAGCGGAGGATGGCCTCCTCGCTCGCTGGGCCCCCCGCCGCATAATTCACCACAGGCAAATGCCCTTCCATAGTGATGAGACCGGGCGGAGCGTCCTGTGCGCAGCGCCCGCAGGCATCACAGGCAACCACGCAGAGGGCTCGGGCCGAGTCACCAGCGAGGGGCGCGCTACATTGGACCACGAGATTGTGTGTGACGGGGAGGATCTCGAAGAGCCCCCTCGGGCACGCTGTCACGCAATCGCCACACGCCGTGCACCGGTCCGGCTCCACCCGCGGCAAGTCGTCGAAGCCCATCGTGATCGCGTCGAACATGCACGCCTTTCGGCAATCCCCGAGACCGAGGCACCCCCACGAGCAACCCTTTCCCCCACCCCCGACGAGGGCCGCTGCCCGACAGGACTCATAACCCTCGTACTCCGCGATCTGCGCCGCCTTGTCGCGACCCCCTGCACAGTGCAGACGAGCAATGCGTCTCACTTCCTCACCCGCCTCCACCCCCAATGCGTCGGCAATGGCGCCCACCGTCTGCGCACTCGATGCGGTGCATCGACTCGGGCTGTGGACTCCCGCCACTACCTTCTCGGCGAAGCTGCGGCACCCGGGCTCGCCGCAGGCACCGCAGTTCGATCCGGGCAGCATACTCTCGACGAGCCCGACCTGCGGGTCCTCGGGGACGCGGAGGAATCGATAGGCGATCGCCAGGACCGCTCCGAAGAGAAGCCCGAGCCCGCCCATGATTGTTACTGCGATGGCAACTGCGTGCAAGGGATCCTCTGCTCAGTGGTACTCACGCGCCCGCTCCGTGAGTTCGTCCCGATTCGGGCCATCATCGCCCACGGGGCTTCCCGGGTGAATGCAGCGCGCCGGACACTTTCTTGCCGCTTCTACGAGCTGGGCGTAGGTCCCCGCCGAGAGATCCCCAAGCGCGACCTGCCTATTCGCGTCATAGACGAACAGCAGAGGATTGAGATTGACGCAGTCGTTACAGCTGGTGCAAAGCCTGCTGTCGACCCACGGGTCCTCCGACGCAGGCTCTTCGGGGTCCTCCGTCTCACCGACCTCTGCCATGTCGGTGGCAGGTGCGGTCACCGCCACGCCGCTCGTCACCGCGAGAGATTGTTCGACAGGCGTCGTGGGGAGTGGGGTGGGTGGAGCAAATCCTTGCATCCGCGCGCCGCCCACCAGTCCCGCCAGGCCTCCGGCCCCTCCCGTCACCAGTGCGCGTGCGAGCGCCTCGAACGCGCCGGCAGCAGCATCCCGTCGAACCCGCGTGAGCTCCGCCTCATGGCGCTCAATCAACACTTGGCGCTCCTTCTCCGCCACCTGGCACGCCACGGCCACGGCCTGCTCCACAGCTACTTCCACATGCTCATTGTGGATTCCGGCAAGCTCCTGAAGGGTTCTCCAGAATCGGAGGCGATCCCGACAGGCCAATGCCATGACTCTCGTCATCGCGAGCAAGCGAGTTCGCCCCCGTCCGTCCACCCCCCATGTGTAGGGAATGAACTGCCGCACTGCGTGGCTCGGAAGCGCCAGGTACTCGTCGATGGGGACGAGCTGCTCCTCCTGCGTGCACGGCTCCGGAACGACAGTAAAGTGGCAGCGGTACTCCGGCGTCAGGAGGGCAAAATCTGCAAACGAGTAGGGAACGAGCCGCTCGGCGGGTGCTCCCGCTCCGTCTAACAACTCCAGCGGGTAGCGCGGGTACCCACCATCCGGCTCGGGGTTGCCGACGAGCTCCATGGTGCGCGCCCAAGTATCACCACTGTCGGGATCGTAGAGGAACACCGGATGCGCTCTGCTCTCGACCGCCGCTGCCGAGAACAGCCACGCGTCCAGCTGGTCCTCGAAGGAGTCGGAAGAAGAGGCCGTCGCGATGAGGTGAAGCGACGCCCTCGACGACCCTAGCGCGCGGACGAAGCCATCATGCAGCTGACCGGGTCGCGCAGAAGCAGCTTGATGAACGATCACCTGCCGGTGGCTAATGCCAAAGTAGCCCAGCTCGAGCCGATAGGCTTCGCACAAGCCGGAAGGCCCCTTCGAGGTTCCCCAGGCCGCGTTGACACGGGCAAGGACGCCAACTCGCCGCCCTGAGAGGAGGAGCTCGCTGAGCTTCGCGAGGCCTGCCCCCGTGAGGTTGGATGCCTCGACGACGGCGACGATCATCGGGAGGAGCCGCGCCTCCACATCCGAGAACGCCTCCCAGTCGAAGTCATCGAACCAGGGATCGTGGCACTGATCGTCGTATGCCCCTTGAGGCGATGCACTCTCGAGCCGAGCGATGCGGATGGCCTTGAGCGTGTCCGCGAAGGCCCGAGCATGACGTTCGAACACGCCTTCGGCAGCCCCCATTGGATCGTCAGCAACTTCACACGCGACCGCTGCTCGCCCGTCGTCGAGTTCGGACAGCGATCCACCGTGGAGCAACACGATGTCTGGCCATGCTTGAGTCAATCCACGCTTGAGGGCAGCGAGTACTCCCACGATGCGTTCGCGCCGTCGGAGTGGCATCGGAGTCACGGCGCGTTGACGGCTCAAGACCGTGCTGAGCTTCGAAGCGTCGATCGCCACCCCAGCACCCATCGACGCACGGAGCTCCTCCGGAGCGCGCGCCCCGTGGCCCTTGCGTGAATCGGTGAGGAGAATCGCTTCGAGCCGGTCCACGAGCTCTGAAATCTCGACGCGAAGGGCATCCCGCCGAGCTGCTAGCTCCGCCCGCGCCGTGTGCGCAAGGAGCCGGAGCTCCACGTTCGGCCCGAACCCCAGAATGTCGCTACCCTTGGGGATGCCGCTCCGGACAGCCTCCAACCCATTCACCAGCTCGTCAGCGAGGGAAGCGCTGAGAGCGAGCTCCGCTTGCAGCAAGAACGCCGCCCGGTCGAACACCTCATCGAACGGCCGGGGAACGCACGCCTGCCGCGCCTCATCACGAATGTGTCGCTCCAACCGGCGAAGATTGTCGGTCAGCACACGCCCCACTCGCCCTTGGTCGAGGGCGGCCCCATGTGCTTGCTCGAGGGCATCACTCAGCGTCGAGTACGCGCAACCGTCTCCGTTGGGAGGCAGTAGAAGCAAGGGATAGTCGCTCCGCACCTGGTCCGCTCTGCGAAACGGCCAGAGCAGCGCTGGGTACACGTCGTCCGGGAGCTGGTACTTGGAATGGCCGTGCGCGGCCAGATGAAAGCGACGCACAGCGTCGATGTCCCCTGCGGCGAGCTCGGTGCCATGCTGTGCCGTGTGTTGCCGCGGAGCTGCACCGGACGTATCGAGTTGGCTCTTCTTTCGGGACGTAGGGGTCTCGCTCACGGTGGGGTGCTCCTTGGCGACGACTAGACGGCGAAGCGATTCAACTCCGCCTCGATACTGGCCAAGCGCCGTTGGGCGTTCATTCCCAAGCCCTCCATCGTATAAGCTTCGTAGTTCGGGCGTGCTGCGTCGACGAATAGGAGTCCGAGGGCAAAGTCCTCCTGCTCGGCTATCCGACGCGCCGCCGCGATATCGGACGGGTCGTGATGAAGGCGATTCTTGAAGACGCGGTGGAGCGGTTCGTCCACGGGAACACCGTCAGGGTGCTCGAGCAGGACCATGCGGGACGGGTCGTTCTGCAGGTCCTCGTAGAGCCGAGCCGTGTACTGCGGGCAGCGCTGGAGTATCCGAACGAAGGAAAGGCCAGGATGCTTGTAGGCACGAAGCAGTGTCGCGTGCAAATGCATGGGGTTCCAATCAACCGTTTGCGCGACGAACGAGACATTGGTGAACCCCAAGGTAGCTTGAGTGGGGTCGAGCGCTGGGAGCCACGCTCCGCGGGGATGCGTGTTAGTCCGGAGTCCCGCCGGGGTCGTCGGCGACGTCTGGTTCTTCGTCAAGCCGTAGACGGCGTTATCGAAGAGCATGACGGTCATCTTCATATTGTAGCGCACAGCGTGAATCCAGTGCCCGGCGCCAATACTGCAGCAATCACCATCACCCGTCGCAACCCATACATTCAGATCTGGACGGCGGGCCTTGATCCCACAAGCCACGGGCAAAGCGCGCCCGTGTAACCCATGAAACCCATAAGTGGCCATGTAGTGGGGGAACCGACTCGAGCAGCCGATTCCCGAGACCGCTACCACGCGCTCTGGTGGCAGCTGCTCATCGCGACAGATGCGTTGAACGGCCGTGAGGATCGAATGATCTCCACAGGACGGGCACCAGCGCGCGACACCACCTTCGTAGTCCTCCAGCGTGAAGTACCGCGGAGGCACCTCGAGAGCCCAGTCAGTCTTCAATCCGAACATAGCATGGTTTCTCCGTGATCCTCGCGCGGTTGCCTCACAGTTGTCGGGTGCGTGAGAGGCCGCTCAGTCCCTCCGAGGACAGCCTTGATTCGTTCGTAAATGGCGCCGGGTTGCAAAGGTTGCCCTTGTACCGTCGACCAACAATCGACATCGACGAGGGTTTGGGCCCGCAGGTACCAGGCCAACTGTGCGTAGCGCCTGGCGTCGCCCAGACTCGGCTCGTCGCTGTAGTTGATTTCGATCGTCATCACGCGACGGAATCGCTTGAAGATCTCCGCGAGGCCTGGCTCCAACGGAGAAAGGAACCGCAGGTGTATGGTAGACACACTGAGACCTTCGGCCCGAGCTCTATCAACCGCCTCGACAATGGCACCCCACGTCGACCCCCACCCGACGACGAGGAGCTCACCCTGTGCGCCACCATGCACCGTGGGCGGCTCGAGGGTAGAGCGAAGGGCAGCGAGCTTGCGGCTCCTCATGGCACAACCGCGCTGGTTCGTTCCGGGATCGTAGGCCACCTTGCTCTGCGTCGTGTGGGCAAGTCCCGTCAGGACGTACTCTCCACCCGCTTGTCCGGGGATTGGACGCGGCGAGAGTCCACTCACGGCGTCCCACTCGTAGGCGGCAATGGACTCATCCCACGGGCTCTGATCGACAGGCGCGGCAAGCCAGTCGGCATTGACCCGAGGCCTGGGGAACGGCTGAACGCCCGTGGCCAGATTGGCGTCACTCAGTACGATGACCGGGATGCGGAACGCCTCCGCGAGTCGCCGTGCCGTGACAACGAAATGGAAACACTCCTCGATTGTGGCAGCCGCCATCACGACCTTTGGAGCGTCCCCAGGTTCCCCGTAGAGAGCCGCCAACAGATCCCCTTGCTCGACCTTCGTTGGTAACCCAGTAGAGGGTCCTCCTCTCTGAACGACAATGACGACGAGCGGAACCTCGGCCATGACGGCGAGGCCGAGAAACTCGGTTTTCAAAGCCAGCCCCGGGCCGGACGTCACGGTACAGGCGGTCTTGCCGGCATAGGAAGCACCGATGGCGAAGCCGACGGCGGCAATCTCGTCCTCAGCCTGATGAAGGCAGCCTCCCACCGCGTGAAAAGCGCTCCCCAGGTAGTGCGAGACGGAGGTCGCCGGTGTGATGGGATACATTGCCACGACATCGATACCGGCAGCCATGATACCCAATCCGAGGGCCTGATTCCCATTCATGACGACGAGCGGCTCCGGCTCGTCCCAAGGCGGTATCTCGAAAGCAAGATCGATTCGCTCACGGGCGAACTCGAAACCGGCCTGCAACAGTCGGTGGTTCAGCGCGATGATCTTGTCGCCTTTGCGCTTGAAGGCAATGCTGATTTCGTCAGCCGCCTTCGCCATGTCTCGTCCGTATATGTGACACAGCATGCCAAGCACGAACATATTCTTGCCAACACGGGGGGTGGGTGTGTGCTCGAGGCAACACGCTTCGATCGGCAGTTCGCGGACGTCTATCCCCACCTCCAAAAACGCGGCAATCGCCTGCGCGTACTGGTCACGAACCTCCTGCTGGGGATCGCTGCGCCACTTGTCGTCGATGAGCAGCACCGTGCCAGGACGGTAGGCGCGCTGCTCGAGCCGCCCATAGAGAACCTGGTCGTTGAACGCGATCACGAGGTCGGCCGAGTCGCCCATGTTGGTGATCTTCTGCGCGCCGATCCGCACTCGAATGCCGCTCGCTCCGGCGCGAGAACGCGCTGGCGGCTTGATCTCGGCGGGTATGATCTCGACAGTCCAGACGCCGTTGCCCATCTTGGCGCTGACGGCACCAAGAGTCTGCCCAACCTTCTGCGCTCCTTCGCCAGCATCGCTGACGATCTCTACGATGTGCTGTCGCACGAGGGTGCGCTTACCCTCCGTGGCGCCCATCGGTGCATGTACAACCTGATTCGTCATGCTGAGTCCTTGTGAGGCTGACTGGCGGCTGGTCCTCGACAGAGCGCATCAGTCATCCAGACCGATCGAGACTCTGCGCCGTGGTGCGGCCGCGTGAAAGCGAATACGGAAGGGAGGTGCCCTGCAGCGCTGCCCTGGGACGACAAGCAATGAGGCCGCCGTAAGGGCGCCTCCGGACACGGTTCATCTGTCTGCTTGCTACGGCCAAACGAGAGCAGATTTCGAGCAAATTCGCGCACAGGCGTCCGTCCGTCCTTGAAGGGCATGGCGGTGGAGCTCCGGTGCGGCGCACCGACCACGCACACCAGCTTCCTTCAATCAGTACAATACCCGCCGGTACTGAGTGGTCACTCCCTAGCCAACCTAGGAAAGGTCACGCAAGAGAATTCGTCGAAGCCTGCGCCACAGAACACCTGACCGACCGACACATAACGCAAACATCGTTGCAAAGGAGCGCCCCCCTGGTGGCCGCTGCAAGCTCTCGGAGCCAGACTCGGCCGGTGTCAAGCCCGTCATCCCCTCCGTTGCCCATGGTGACCTCCGCTCAGTTCTGCGCCGCCGCCACGGCTGCCGACCAGTTCCCGCCACCAGTGCGGCTGGAGCTCGCCTTCGCGGGCCGCTCGAACGTTGGCAAGAGTTCCTTACTGAATAGCTTAATGAACCGCCGAAATCTGGCTCGGACCAGCTCCACGCCGGGCTGCACGCGACAGGTAGCCTTCTACGAGGTCACAATGCGCACCGGCGCAGAGCTCTGCCTCGTCGATCTGCCGGGATACGGCTTCGCAAAGCGGTCGAAGGTCGAGCGGCGACATTGGGGCACCCTGATCGATGAGTACCTCCTGCAGCGACCGACGCTGACAACGGTCGCCATCCTCGTCGACGTTCGGCGCGGCTTTGAAAGGGAGGAAAGGGATCTGCTCACGCTGCTGAAGGAGCCGGGGCACTCGGGTCGCCGCCCCGTGCAGGTCGTGGCGATCGCGACAAAGCTCGACAAAATACCGCGACCGCAGCGCCAAACGGCCCTCCGGGACATCAAGGACGTCGCGGGGGTACGGGTCGTTGGCTTCTCGACGAAGGATCCGCTGACGGTGCATCCCCTCTGGAGGCTCCTCCTCTCCACGACGCCTCTCCAGGAACAGGCGAGTAGCCGGCCCGCTACTGGAGCTAGTTAGACTGGCAGCACCCGCGCCAGGCTCGGCCGGATCACCTCAGGTTGCGACTTCTCCGCGAGGGGCTTGGCGTAGCGACAGACCTGCAGTCAGCACTCAATAGCAGCGCCCGCGGTTCGCTGGAGGGACGGAAGCGCCACCTCGGGCCTTCAGAAGACCTGAAGTATTCGATCTCGGCAACACCTTCTGCTCGGAGCCCTTCCTTTTGCGCTGCGTCCCAAAGCTCGGCCAAGCTGCAACCGGGCTCGGGCAGGGTCCTCTCCGCACCGGCTCCGCAGCGGCGAACTACTCCTTGGGTGCGCCGAATCAGCCCGTCCTTGCTGACGTACACCGACTCGCGAGGACACACGAGGTCTGACGCCCCTGATCCCGGAGATGTCGCACGCGATGCCGCCTTCGCACGGGGCGTCCCCTGAAACGTGTATCGGATATATCCCGTGCGACGCAGATCCACTGTCCCGTCTGGTCGCACCCCGGCGGCCGAGATGGCGCGGATACCGTCCAAGCGGCTCGCGGCGCGCACATCACCAAGCACTCTGAGTGGATCCACAGCATGAGGCCAGCCAGGCAGCCTAGCTGCGAGTTGCTTCGCTGTCGGATTCACCTTACGGTCGTCCACCGTGGACCGGGCCCAGTGGGCCACGGCCAGAGACAGGAGCGACGCCAGCGCGATGATCAGAGCTCCAATCCACTTGTCGCCAGTACGCCGGTGACCCCAGCGCCCGCCGTTGTCGGTCGCGCGTCTGCACATGAGCCTGCGCCTATAGCACCAGCGCTTGCCGGCTCGAGAGAGGAACGCCACCCGTCACCATCGGAATTGGCCCAGCGGACTATCCGTTCCTGGATTGCGCGATTGTTTGGTCGATTCGATTTGCAGCCGAACCGCCGCCGCGCTAGAACGCGCCCGCTTCGCGACGTACTGTTTCTCGGCCGCAGGCATTCGGGCGCATAACTCAGTGGTAGAGTGCGTTCTTCACACGGACGAAGTCGCAGGTTCAAATCCTGCTGCGCCCACGAAAACAAGCCTATTTGGGGGCCCGTCGGTTTTGGTATCGGGCTCGCCATGCCGGTCTCGAGGGCCAGAGGCCTCGCAGGTTTACACCCCGAAACCGCCGTCTCAGCGCGTCGGGTCTGATCCTCGGGGATGAGCCGCCAGAAACTGAGCTGTGGCTTCATCTTCGCTGACCTTGGCGACTTCGAACCGGCTCAGCGATACCAACGCATCTGCAGCAATCCCCGCTTTGCGTCGGGCGATCGCAACTTGCTGCTCGGGGGTCTCTATGCCTGGCAGGTCCGGTAGCAGGACGCCACGTCGGCCTTCGTTGTCGTCCACCACCACGCCATACCGGTATGGGTCGAGCTGACCCAAGCCTTGGACTGGTTCGAGCGGCAAGAGCACACTGACCTCGATCGCGCAGTTCGCCAGCTCCACCCTTGTGATCTTGGGGAATCGGGGATCCTGG
Organism: Pseudomonadota bacterium; assembly: GCA_023398955.1. Taxonomy (GTDB): domain Bacteria; phylum Myxococcota_A; class Polyangia; order Polyangiales; family Polyangiaceae; genus JAEWRL01. The sequence continues at coordinate 1,452 of JAEWRL010000144.1, read as the reverse complement.
GTTGCGGCGAGGACGGCGCTCCGCGCGGTTTCCGCAAGCGCGTTCGCCTGTGTCGGCGAGAGAGTCCCGATGCAGCCGCGGAGCGCGCCCGATCGTTCACGCAAGGTGACGAAGACCGGGTAAGCCGGGAACCTGGGCTCCGGCAACGTCATCGGAACCCCGGCCAGGTGCGCCTCGATGGCCCGCCTGGCGACACCCGGCAACACGGCGATGGCGATCGGCAAATCTCTAGGGTCCAACGTCGTCACCTCGACCATACGTTTCCTCGCCGATCACAAGACCGAGAGCGTAACATGAGGTCGCCATGACTCTTCCCTCGCTTTCTCGGCGCGTTCAGCTAGCGCATCTTCCCACCCCGCTGTGGCGCCACGACGCGCTCGACCGTTTGGCCGGTACCGAGGTTTGGGTGAAGCGCGACGACATGACCGCGGGGGCCGCCGCCGGCAACAAGATCCGAAAGCTCGAGTTCTTACTGCACGACGCGGTCCAGCAGGGGGCCAGTACCGTCATCACCTGCGGTGGTGTGCAGTCCAATCACGCCAGAGCAACCGCCTTGCTCGCGCGTGAATTGGGCCTCGGGACGATCCTTTACCTCCGAAGCGCCGAACCCCAACCGCGCCTAAACGGAAATGTACTCCTCGACCTGCTCGCCGGAGCCGAGATTCGGTGGATCAGCCCGGAACAATACCGGGATCGACAACGCTGGATGGACGAGGCGGCGGGGATGCTCGCCCTCCAAGGGCGTCGCGCCTACGTCATTCCGGAGGGCGGCTCCAGTCCCCTCGGCGCGCTAGGCTACGTCGCTGCCATGCGGGAAGTAGCACATCAGCTCGAAACAGGCCTTGCGGGGGGCGGCTCTTTCGAAGCCGTAGCGCATGCTTGCGGCTCCGGAGGCACCGCCGCAGGCTGTGTGGTTGGCGCCAGCGAGTACGGCGTCGCCGACTCTGTTCTTGCCTTCGCTGTCTGCGACGACGCCGCTTACTTCAGATCGGTCATTGGGGATATCGTGTCCGGGACGGTACCCCTACTTGCACGTCCGACGCGGCTCGCAACACTGACGGTTTGCGACGAGTTCACCGGCCCGGCCTACGGCGTTCCCAGTGCCGAGCAGGCCGAGTTCCTCTGCGACGTCGCGCGTCAGACGGGCCTCGTCCTCGACCCCGTGTACTCGGGAAAGGCCCTGTTCGGCCTTTCGCGCTTGGCGAGCAAGCCATCGAGGGTGCTCTTCTTGCACACCGGAGGTCTCCCGGGCCTTCTGGCGCAATCCGAGCGAATCGCGACTTACCTCGAACGGCCGGGTGACTATCGCTTCGGGGGGGTAGCTAGTTAGTCCCTTACCGGGCAGATTGATGGCGGGGTTGGCAAGACTTGGATGGCTGTTGCCGACTGGTGCAGGCAATCAGCTTTCAGTTCTCAGCCGTCAGCATCTGCGGGAGCACCATTGTGCGGATG